>NZ_JBITEB010000022.1:0-133814 GCF_044454765.1 Streptomyces sp. NPDC051452 | reverse complement strand
GACCCCGGAGGACCTACCTCCATCTCCTGCACAGCACCGCTTCCAGAAGCTCCTACATCGACGCCTCCTTCAGCGTTCGTGACACACGACCAGCAAAAACCCAGCTCACCAAGATCCCCGGCAAGACTCAGGGCAAGAAGAAGTAAGCGGGCCCGAATATGTCCCTACCTGAATGCCTGGCGTCGCTCAGCGCCAGCACCTCGCCGGGAGTCGGCACGCCAGGACATAGGCATCGGCCGTCCTCACGATGTCTTCGCCGTTCAGCCGCTGCGCTCCTCTGCGACGGTGATCGTCCGGCGCAGCAGCTCTCGGGCCGCCGCCAGGCTGGTGGCGCGACGGTCCAAGTCGTTGAGTTGGGCACGCAGTTGGTCGAGGACACCAGGGCACGGGCGCAAGGTGGTGTCGTCGGCAGTGCAGGGGAGGACCCGGCGAATGATGCGTGTGGGAAGGCCGGCGGCGAGCAGGGCGCGGATCTGGCGCACGGTTTCGACGGTTTCCTCGGCGTAGTCGCGATAGCCGTTCGCGCGTCGTTCCGACCGGATCAACTCGACGCGCTCGTAGTAACGCAGGAGGCGTTCGCCGACTCCCGTGCGGCGTGAGAGCTCCCCGATCAGCATGTCTGCTCTTCCACTTGACCTTCCAACGGTGTCAGGGTGCAACGCTGCTCGGGCCGGTCACATTCCGGGCCGGCCACCTCGCACAGGGAGACAATGATGATCATTGACGCGCACAGTCATGTCCACGACCCGGTTGAGGATCACATCGCGCTGCTGGACGACGCCGGAGTGGATCGCGCAGTCCTCTTCAGTACACGGCCGCACCCGGAACGGGCCACGAACCTGGAGATGTTGCGTCGCGAGATGGCTGTTCTGGATAAGGCGATCGGAGGCCGGGCGAACGGGGTCGAGGGGTACCGGACCGCGTGGCGAGAGCTGGATACGGTATTGGCCGCCTACCCTGACCGTTTCATCGGCTTCAGGAGTGTGCCGCTGGACCTGCCGGCAGATCGGATCGCCGAGATAATCGACCGGGAGGTGGTCGGGCACGGCCTGCGAGGAATCGGGGAATTGACACCACCTCCCGGACGGGCAGACCTCATCGAGCCGGTGTTGCGATCGGCGGCGGACCACGGCGGCCTGCCCGTGGTCGTTCACGGATTCGCACCGACCACGGCGGACGACCTGCGGACTCTGGCCCGTCTGGCGGCCGGGTATCCGACCGCGCCCCTGGTCATCAGCCAACTCGGGGGGCTGAACTGGATGGACGCGATCGAGTTGGTCCGGGATACCCCCAGCATGTTCCTGGAACTGTCGACGGCCCACCTGATCTTTGCCGTCCGGCTGGCCATCAAGGAGCTCCCGGACCGGACCCTCTTCGGCTCAGACGCCCCCTACGGAGACCCGGTCCTCACTCGCGCGACCGTCGAGCGCGTCACCACACCAGGTGAGGTACGGGACATGGTGCTGGGAGGGACGGCCGCCCGGCTCCTCCAGCTCACCTGAGGACTGTTCCGCACGAGGCAGCGCCACGTCGTCCAGAGCGCCGTCAGCCGTATCCCTCGGCACGGCGGTGGGTTGCTGTACAGCAGCGAAGTACAGCAACCACCGTGACCGCAGCCGACCGTCAGAAGCCGTCGATGGTCGGCTGACCAGCCCACCAGACCTCAATGACCACCCAGCCGAGAGTTCGGGACGAAGCGGTCGTGCCAGACAGATGCCGGCTCGTACGGGAACCGCTAGGAACGCCAGGGAGGCTGGAGTACCCGTTCGCTGCCAGGCTGCTTGGGTGACGGATCTGTGGAGCTCGGCGCCGTGCCCCCATAGGGGGCGTCGTCCGGTGACCGCACCGCCTGGGTCGTTCAGCAGGGCGATGCGGACGGTGATGCGTTTGCCGACGGGTTCCTGCTGTGCTTCGAAGCCTTGGGCGACGGCCATGACGATCTCCAGGCCGTGCTGGCCCACCCGGCCGGCGTCCGCGGCCCGGGCGATGGGCAGTACCGGGTCGGAGTCCCACACGACGACCTCGACCGTTTCACCGGCGATCCGCAGGTCCAGCAGCAGTGGTCCCGCAGCGTACTTGAGGGCGTTGGTGACCAGCTCGCTCACCACCAGCTGGGTCACGTCCACGGCGCGCTGGGAGACCGGCAGGCCGTGGTCGGCCTGGACACGGGTCAGGAATCCGGCGGCCAGGTGCCGTGCCTCGGCAATGACCGTGCCGGTCCCGTCCAAGGCCACTGTGGTCTGGATGGCCTGTTCCCCTGGCGTGGTGCCCTCCTCGCCCACAGGGGCTGATTCCATAACGGCCGCCTTCACTACCCCGTTCACACCCCGCGTCCTGCACCTCGTCGGCATCGACACCTTCCAGCAGACCCGTCGCCGGCTGCCGTCGGCTCTCCCGGCTACGCTCGCGTGGGAGCGCGCCCCGCAGCGCGTGGCTGCGGGGCGCCTAGTGGGGTTTAGTCGACTTCCTGCCCGTTGAACTTGCCGCCCTTGCAGGTCGGGAGATGGGCCGAGGACAAGTTCGACCGATCGACCGTTCCGCCGCCCTGCTCGCACTCACCGGGGGTGAGGCTGGCGGGGGCGGCGGTTGTGGCAGTGGCGGTTGTGGCGGTGGCGGTGGGGGCGCCTGCGAGGCCGACCCCGGCGAGGGCTGCCGTGGCGATGACGGCGGCGAGGACTCGTCGAATGCGCATTTGGTTCGCCTTTCACGGATTGCCTCGGTTGGGACACCACTCAGCTTGATGTTCATCCATGTGGGCGACACGTCATGGTAGGCCGTTCGGGTGACATTGCTGTCGGGTGCGGGGCCGGTGACGCGACCCGTCGGACAGGCCCTAGCGCTAGAGGTGCAGCGAGTGTCCAAACGCTCCGTTGGCCCGCGCTATCGGCTCAGGCACCGCCTTGCGCCGCTGTACGCCTCGTATCTGGAATGGCGTGTTAATGAGAGCTCATGAGAGCTCTGCGCACACGTGTCCGTGTTCGGCGTCACGTACCGGACGGCCGCTCGCACCTCAGGCGGCGGTACAGCAGCGCGGTACAGCAACCCAAGCAACCGGCAGCACCCCGCACTGGCGCATGCGCCTCACATCGCTGCCCGGTAGGCGCCACCAGGTCATGTCCTCCATGATCTGATCGATGACCCGGGCCGGGAGGTGGCAGGCAGGACTGGAGACACCATGATCGAGCAGGCGGGGTTCTACCGAGAACTCGGCGGAGCCGACGACGGAGCGGCGGCCCCCTCCCTCCGGGACGCCGCGCGCAGCACCGGCGAGCGGGACGAAGAACGACTGCTCGCCTACCTCGAAGCAAGCCACGAGATCTACACGGTCATGGGCGCCGAGCGCGACGTCATCGCCGACGACGTCTGGATCACCGGCGCCGGCTCCCTGATCACGGACGGCACCTACGTGTGGCCCACCGAACTCGCCTACTACGTACGGCGACACCACGTCGCTTTGCTCCCCGAGTTCGCCGCCCACATCCGGGCGAGGAACTACGTCAGCCCCCCGGTCCCCCGCGAACAGGCCCTGGCGATCTTCGAAGAGTGCCTCGGCGAGAATGCCAGAGCCACCGCGGCGGCCGACGCAGCCACGGCCAAGGGCTTCTTCATCTGGTATCGGACCGCCCTTACCCGCGCTTCCGCTCAGAACCTGATCGACCAGCTGGCGACCTCGGGGCTCTTCGTCCAACACCCGCTCACGGACAATCTCTTCGGCTTCCGCGACACGGTCCAGGGCAAGCGAGAGCCGCTGGTGGGCGGGGTCCACACCCTCCTCTCAGCGCTGACCTCGGACGAGTACCGAAATGTCGAGTTTCAGGGCTGGATGGGGCGCGACGAGTCCCTTGCCGTGACCGTGCAGTGCCTGGACGGCAATATCCAGAAGCTCGTCTTCCAGATCAGCGATATCCCTGCTCCTGACCGCGAGGACGCAGTCGCCGCCCTGGTTCGCACCCTCGACCAGGACTCGGACCACTGCCTCGGTTTCGTCATCGACCGCACCGGCGTCTCCGCGGCCGAGGACTGGGGCCGCATCCTGACGGGCGCCGGAGCACAGCCAACCGTGTGGCCCGACACCGTCGGCATCCTCCGGGACCGCGTTCGCAACCACCCTGAGCTGGCTAACAGCAAGTCGACTGCTTACGGCCCACTCGACGTCTTCCATCGCGCGTGACCCGTCGGCCCAAGCATGGCGAGTCACCCGCGGGTGTCTGGCCTCGTATCCTCCGCCAGTGCCTCACCGGGCACGATGTCGAAGGGCCCCGCTGCTTTGCAGCGGGATTTGCAGCGGGGCCCTTCGACATCTCTCGGCCCTCGTTGTCGTGAGGTTCAGTCGACCCGCTCGCCGTCGTGCGTGCCGCCCTTGCAGACGTTGTCCTTCAGATCGGCCATTCCGCCGCCCTGCCTGCACTCGGACGGGGTGACGTAGGAGTGGGCACCCTGTGCGGCGGCGGTGGCGGTGGCAGCGCCGGTGAGGCCGAGTCCGGCGAGGGCTGCCGTAGCGATGACGGCGGCGAGGATTCGTCGAGTGCGCATGTGGTTTCCCTTTCACGGATTGCCTCGGTTGGGGCACTCATCAGCTTGATCTTCACCCATGTGGGTGGCACGTCATGTTGCGCCATTCGGGTGAAAGCGCCGTCGGACGCGGGGTCGGTGACGCGACCCGTCGGACAGGCCTGTCGACCTGTGGAAAGGCGCCCTCCTGCTTGCCGTCTCCCCTGGACACCTCCCGACACTCCGCGGAGTGCATGGGCGGGCGGGCCGTTGTCCGGTTAGCGGGGGACCCGGATCCGTGTCGTCGTCGTCACCTGGTCCACGTCCGAGACGCGGACCGTCACCTTCATCGTCCAGGTGCCCGGGATCGGCAGGTCGAAGGAGTCGGCCGCCCAGTAGCCGCCGCGGTCGGTGATCCTCGTGTCCAGGGGGCCGAGGCGCCGGGCGGGCAGGGTGAGGGAGATCCGGAGTTCGGGGACCGCGGCCAGGCCGCCGTCGGGACCGTAGACGACCGCCTGGACGGAGTTCCGGCCGACCCGGCCCGGGTCCAGGGTGATCTGGACCTTGCCGCGGCCGCCCGGGGTGCCGACGTCGAACGGGACCGTGCTGACGGACGTCGCCGGGATGCCGGCCGTCGGCGCGCCGGAGTCCGCCGCCTCCAGGGCCACCCGGCCGGGCAGGGTGTTGGTCAGAAGCGTCGACAGGGCCAGGACCAGCACGCCCACGGCCGCTTCGGCCAGCACCGAGCGGCGCAGGAGGTGCAGGGCGGCCGCGGGGGGCGGCGCGGGCGGGGACGGTTCCGTGGGCAGTGGCGGGCCGGTGGCCGGCTCGGGCACGCGCGCGGGAGCCTTCCCCGCGGCCGCGCCCGCCCTCGCCAGCCGGTTCGTCCAGGTGCGCGAGCAGGCCGCGGCCAGCAGCAGCGCGCTCACCGCGGCCAGCTTGGCCAGCAGGGTACGGCCGTACGTCGTGTCCGTGAGCGCCTGCCAGGAACCCAGGCCCCGCCAGGACTGGTAGACGCCGGTCAGCACCAGGACCGTCACCGAGGTGAAGGCGAGCCGGGAGAAGCGGGTGAGGACCGTGACCGGCAGCGGTGCGGTGCGGTGCGGCATGCGCAGGAGGGCGGCCAGGCCGCCGAGCCACGCCGCCATGGCCAGCAGATGGAGGGTGGCCGAGACGATCGCCGACGGGACCTGGATGCCCGCCGAGGCGTGCTCGGCCGCCGCCCAGGTCAGGGCGAGGAGCACGGCGTGGACGGCGGCCGCCAGCAGGACGGCGCGGCGTCGGCGCGGTGCGCGGCGGTTCCGGGCGAGCACCAGGAGGACGGCGACCGGCAGCAGCGCCGTCAGCCGGACCAGCAGGAGTTCGCCGGTGCGGGTCGTCGCCGTGTGGCCGAGGGAGGACAAGGACAGGGCGTGCGCGGGGGAGGTGCCCTCCTCGTACGGGGCCCGCAACAGCAGGAGTGCCACCGTCGCGGCGAGCAGCGTGCCGACGGCGATCAGGGCGGGGGTGCGCAGCGGGCCCGGCGCGGGCGGACGGCAGTACGCCACGAACGCCCCCGCGCCCAGCAGCAGGGCCACGGAGAGGTAGGCGAGGTAGCGCGCGATGTTGTAGAGGGCCGCCGTGGCGGGGTTCTCGGTGCGGTCCGGCACCGAAGCCGCCGCGGTCGCCGTGCGCTTGCCGACCGAGAAGGTGAGCGCGCCGGACACCGGGTGGCTGTCGGCGGACACGACCCGCCAGGCGACCGTGTAGGTGCCCTGGGCCTGCTTGGCGGGGAGGGCGACGCGGGCGGTGTCCGAGCGGCCGGGGGCGTGGTCGGCGGGGCCCGTGCGGATGCGGTGGTTGCCGGGGTCGTAGATCCGGAAGGAATCGGTGAGCAGGCCGACCGATTCGGTGAAGGTGAGGGTGATGTGCCGGGGCGCCGTCCGCAGGACGGTTCCGTCGGCGGGGTCGGCCCCGCGCAGGGCGGCGTGCGCGGAGGCGGGGGCCGCAACGCCCAGCACCATCAGCAGGAGGCCCGCGCAGACCAGCGTCAGCCGCTTCGGCCACGGGCCACCGGCGCGCGGCGCCGGCCGCATCGGCCACGGGTTACCGGCGCGCGGCGTGTGCCGTCGTGGCGAGCGGTCCGCGTGGGGTGGCGTGCGCCGCCGCCCTGACCATCGGTGTCCGTCGCGCAACCCCGCCGCTCCCGTCGTCACCCGCCACCGCCGCCCGTCCCGCCGTACCCGTCCGGGCCTCCGCGCGCTTCCGGGAGGCCGAACCCCCTCTACGTACGCGCGGTCCCGGCGTTTCGCTCACCACGTCGGGCGGGCCGTTACTCCGCCGTCCACCACCAGGTCGTGACCGCTGATCCAGGAGGCCAGCGGCGAGGCGAGGAACACGCAGGCGTCGGCCACGTCCTCGGGGCGGCCGAGGCGGCCGGTGGGGGCGGCGGCGAGCCAGCGGCGTACGCCGTCCGGCCAGGCCCGCTCCAGCCCCTCCCGCTGGATGAGGCCGGGCGAGACCGTGTTGACGCGGATGCCGTCCGGGCCGTACTCCAGGGCCGCCGCGCGGGCGTGCGCGACCACCGCCGCCTTGGCGGCGCCGTAGTGGGCGTGCCCCGGCGCGGGGTGGCCGGCCTCGATGGAGGCGATGTGGGTGATGGTGCCGCCCCCGTGTGCGCGCATGTGCGCGGCGGCGGCCTGGGTGCAGGCGAAGACGCTGGTGAGGTCGGTGTCGACCACCGAGCGCCATGCGGCCGCCGTCATCCCGGGCAGGGGTTGGACGGGTTGGACGGCCGCGTTGTTGACGAGGGTGGTGAGCCGGCCGCCGGACCAGTCGGTCGTCTCGCCGATCAGGCGGTGGCAGGCGTCCTCGTCGGCCAGGTCCGCCCGCAGGACGACCGCCTCGCCGCCCAGGTCCCTGATCCGCGCGGCGGTCTCCCCGGCGGCGGCGAACGCGGTGCGGCAGTGCAGGGCCACCGCCGCGCCCTCCTCGGCGAAGCGCAGGGCGATGGCCCGGCCGATACCGCCGCCCGCGCCGGTCACCAGCGCCGTCCGTCCGTCGAGCAGGCTCATGGCCGGCACAGTTCCCTGATCAGGGCGGCCCGGGACGGGTAACGCGCCGAGAGGTCGTCGGCGTCGCCGTGTTCGTAGTCCGCGTAGGTGAATCCGGGTGCCATCGTGCAGCCGAAGAACGTCCACGCACCGCCCGGGGCCACCCGCGCGCCCATCCAGGTGTGGGCCGGCACGGTCAGCTGGAGGTGCTGGCCGTGCCGTGGGGCGGGGCCGAGGACGGCGGTACGGGTGGTGCCGTCGGGGGCCAGGAGCAGCAGGTGGAGCGGATCGCCCAGGTAGTGGTGCCACACCTCGTCGGTGGGCAGGCGGTGCAGCGCGGAGTAGTCGTCGGCGGTGAGCAGTACGACGATGGCGGAGCCCTCGGGCCGGCCGTCCGGCCGTTCGGGGCCCGCCCAGGTGCGCCGGAACAGGCCGCCCTCGCGCGGGAGGGGTTCCAGCCCGTAATGGGCGATCAGCTCCCGCGCCGTCGTCCCGTGGTCCTCGCCGAACCCCTGAGAGGATCCCCGAGATCCCGGAGATCCCCGAGATCCCGGCTCTTCGGTCGCTTCAGGCTCTTCAGGCGTCGATGCGTCGGGCCTTGTCACCCGGGAAGGCTACCTCCAGGTCCAGGAAGGCCAGTTGGGCCCGCTTCGGCGGCAGGTGGACGTCGGGGAGGTCCACCTCGGGCAGGACGACGACCGGCCCGCACCGGAAGCCCTGCCGTTCGAAACGGGCGATCGCCTTGACGTTGTCGACGTCCGGGTCGACCACGATCCGGCGCCGCCCCAGCGCCACCCGTGTGTACCTGACGATCGCCGTCAGCAGGTCGGCCGTCCAGCCCGGGCGGCGGCCCCCGTCGCCCGCTGGGGCGAGGAGCAGATGGACGCCGAGGTCGCCGGGGCGTACCTCGTAGCACTCGCCCACCCGGTCGGCGGCGGGTTCGTACGTCTGCAGCAGGGCGGCCGGCTCGCCGTTGCGGGTGACCAGGTGGGCGTGGTGGGTGTCGAGCGTGGCCAAGTGGACGTACACCTCGGACACCTGATCCCGGGTGAGGCCGTTCATCCCCCAGAAGACGGCGCGTTCCTCGCTCACCCATGTGTGGATCAGGCCGGCGTCCGCCTCCGGGTCCAGGGGCCGCACGCGGACGGTGCCGTAACCGGGGACACGCTCTTCGTACAGGTCGGTCATCGGACTTCCTCGGTGCGTTCCAGCAGGGTCCAGTCGGTGACGACGGGGACCAGTTCCCCCGCGAGCCACAGCGGGAGTTGGTCGTGGTGGTGCGGGGCGTCCGGGACGCCGTCGGCGCCGAAGGGCACCACCCAGCGGCTGCGGGAGCGGTCGGCCAGGTCCCAGACGTAGCGGGCGGCCGGACCGCGGGCGGCGCGGTCGGTGAGACCGGGGACGGCCGAGGTGCACAGCACGCAGTCGTGGTCGCCGCCCAGACCGGGAGCGGCGTACGACGGGCCCGGCTCGTCCGGCAGGGCCCGCCAGGCGGCCAGTCGATGGGTGTCGGACTAGGTGCCGGCGGGCGGTTCGGCGGCCGTTTCCTCCAGGGCCGCGCGGACGATCGCCGGGCGGTCGATGCCGTACAGCTCCTCGGCGCGCAGCAGGTGTTCGAGGGCGTAGGCGATGCGCGGGACGAGGGCCAGCCACGGCCGCAGCACATCCGGGTAGGCCGGGGTCCGGGCGAGCGGGGCGAACGCCGGGTGGGCGGCGAGGTGGCGTACGACGGCGCCGCGCACCGCCGCGTAGGCGGCCGCGCCGGTGCTGTCGGCGTCCATGCGGCGGTCCCAGGCGAACAGGTGGTCGCGCAGGGCGCTCGCCTCGGGGCCGAGTCCGTCGAGGGCCGCGAGGTGGTCCAGGAGGGGGCCGGCGGAGCCGAGGTGGGTGTCGGTGTGGATCGCGGCCATGTCGTCGGCGGTCCAGGTGGGGCGCGTGTCGAGGAGGGCGCGGATGCGGGTGGCACGGTGCGGCGCGGCGAACTCCGCGCCCAGGGGGGCCGCCGGGCCGCGCTGGTTGGCCATGACCGCGATCCCGTCGGTCAGGCCGGCGTACGGGGTCGCGTGCGTGCCGTCCCATTCGTGGCCGGGTTCCCAGGCGGGGACGGGACGCAGGCGGTTGGCCCGCGCGCGCACCGGTACGCGGCCGGCGACGCGGTGCAGCAGGCCGCCCTCGGTGTCGGCGGCCTGGACGACGTTCACCGGCTCGGCCCAGGCGTCGAGGGCTCGGTCGACGTCGGCGACGGTATGGGCGCGCAGGAGGGGGAGCAGCGCGCCGAAGCCCAGGTCCCCGGTGACGCGCGGCGGGTAGCGCAGGGCGAGGGCCTCGGCGAAGCCCGGCTCCGGTCCCCCGGGTCCGCCGGCGATCACCGGGCCGCGGTCCGTCTCGATGATCTCGATCTCGGCGGCCGGCTCCCCCGCCACCTCCACGGTCTCGGTGTGGCGCGTGGCGCGCCGCCAGGTGCCGTCCGGGCCGAGGGCCTCGACGCCGGTGCCGGTGCGGCGCAACCGCTCCCGGTAGAGGTCCTGGTAGTCGGCCATGGCGTTGGTGATGGCCCAGGCGACCGTGCCGGTGTGGCCGAAGTGGGCGAGGCCGGGGATCCCGGGCACGGCGATGCCGACGACGTCGAACTCGGGGCAGGCCAGGCGGATCTGCTGGTAGACACCCGGGTCCTCGATGAAGCGGTGCGGATCGCCCGCGATGAGGGCCTGGCCGGTGTCGGTGCGGTCGCCGGAGACGAGCCAGCCGTTGCTGCCGGCGGTGCCGGGACCGTCGGTGGCGAACAGGCCCACGGCGTCGGGGCCGAGGTGCCGTATCACCTGCTCGCGCCAGAGCTTGGCGGGGAAGCCGGCGAAGAGGATGTGGGTGGCGAGCCAGACGCCGAGCGGCGTCCAGGGCTGCCAGCGGCCGGGGGTGAGGCCGGCGCGGGCGAACTCGGGGGCGCGGCGGGCGCCGGCGGGCAGGCCGGCGTTGACTCCGTCGACGTACGCGCGGACCCAGTCGGCCGTCTCGGGGTCCCGGTGTTCGAGGGCGGCGAAGCAGCGACGGGCGGTGTCGTCGAGGCGGGCCTGGCGGGCCAGGACGTCCCAGGAGAGTTCGCCGGCACCGAGGAAGGCGGCGGAGGTGCCCTGCGCGCGGTGGCGCTCCACCTCCAGTTGCCAGGCCCGGTCGTGGGCGGTCACCCGGCCCTGGGCGTGGGCGAGTTCGCGGGCGCCGGACGCGCGCAGATGGGGGACGCCCCAGGCGTCTCGGTAGGTCTCGGTGGTCACCCGGGGAATCCCCTCGACTGATTTAGGTAAGCCTTGCCTAAGTGTATGTGCGGGAATGGTACGCGACCCGGGAGCGGCCATGGGCCAGGGACGGGGTCGGGAGGGCGCGGGGGCGGCAGGGCGCGGGGTCGGGAGGGCGCGCGGGGTGGGTGGGGGCGCAGGGTGAGTGGGGGCGCGGGATCATCTACGTATGGACGTCACCCTGCATCTCGCCCAGGACCCCGAGGCCGACGCGCTGCTCGGGCGCTCCCCGCTGGCCGCACTGGTGGGGATGCTGCTCGACCAGCAGGTGCCGATGGAATGGGCGTTCAAGGGGCCCCGGACCATCGCGGACCGGCTCGGCGCCGAGGACCTGGACGCGCACGAGATCGCCGCGATGGACCCCGAGGCCTTCGCCGCGCTGCTCTCCGTGAAACCCGCCGTACACCGCTACCCGGGATCGATGGCCAAGCGCGTCCAGCAACTGTGCCGGTACCTCGTCGAGACTTACGACGGTGACGCGGAGGCCGTCTGGCGGGGCGTCGGCAGCGGCGCCGAGCTGCTGAAGCGGCTGGAGGACCTGCCCGGGTTCGGCAAGCAGAAGGCACAGATCTTCCTCGCGCTGCTCGGCAAACGGCTCGGCGTCACACCCGAGGGCTGGCGGGAGGCGGCGGGCGCGTACGGGGAGGCGAGGTCCTTCCGGTCCGTCGCCGACATCACCGGGCCCGAGTCGCTGGCCAGGGTGCGGGCCCACAAGCAGGAGACGAAGGCGGCGGCGAAGGCCGCCAAGGCCGCGGGCGGATAGCGGACGCGTGCCCCGGGTGGCCCACCCGGGTGGCGCGGCCACGCGCCGCGATCCCAGCATGGACCATGACCGAGGCACCCAACCACGGCCCCGGATGGGACCGCGAGTTCGACGACCGGCACGTCCACAAGGAGCCGCCCACGCGTCCGGCGCCACACGCCGAGCGGCGGCCATGAGCCCGAGCAGCCGCTCGAAGGCCCCCTGCACGCCCTCTCCCAGGCCGCCTGGCAGGTCGTACTGGTCACCGGGATCGCCTCGCTGATCCTCGGGGTCCTGGTACTGATCTGGCCCGGCGCCTCCCTCCTGACGGCCGGTGTCCTGTTCGGCCTCTATCTCGTGATCAGCGGCGTCTTCCAGCTGGCGTCCGCGTTCGGCACGCACCGCGCGACCTCGCTGCGCGTGCTGGCCTTCATCAGCGGCGCCCTGTCGATCGTGCTGGGCCTGTTCTGCTTCCGCGGGCCCATGCAGTCGATCCTGCTGCTCGCCCTGTGGATCGGCATCGGCTGGCTGATCCGCGGGATCACCCAGACGCTGGCCGCGATCCACGACTCCCGGATGCCCGCCCGGGGCTGGCAGGTCTTCCTCGGGATCGTCACCTTCATCGCCGGCATCGTGCTCATCGACTCGCCCTTCCGGTCCGTGGCGGTGCTGACCCTCGTCAGCGGCATCTGGCTGGTCGCGGTGGGCGTCGTGGAGATCGTCACCGCGATCCGCATCCGCGGCCGCGCCAAGCAGGTACCGCGGACGGTGTGAACCCCGGCCGCACCGCACCGCGCCGGACGTGGTCCGCACCCCGCCGCCGGGCCACCGGGCACCGGCGTCAACCGGGCGCCCCGCGACTACGCCGTGCCAGCGAATCTCGGGCCCGGGGTGCAGCGGCCCCTGGCCGCCCCGGGCAGAAATCCGGCGTGATCGGGACCAGGGGCATGCGTCGTAGCCGTCTCCGGCTGCGGGCGCTCGTGCTGCTGCTCGCCCTGTGGGTGCCCACCGCGCACGTCCAGGCCCAGGTGGCGCCCGCGCTCTGGGCGGCCGCCGAGAACGCCGAGCACGAGGGCCTCGAGGCCGCCCTGCGGCCGCCCGCCCGTGCCGTGCACCGGGCCGACGTACCCGAGCGGCCCGCTCCCCTCCCGGACCCGGCGCCCGCCCCGTCCACGGCCCGTCCGCATGCCGCCGCGCTCCCGGCACCGCACGCCCCTTCCCTGCCGCGCACGGTGGTCCTGCGCTGCTGACAGACCCGCGCCCCCGCACAGGTCAGCCGGCAGACGCAAGGAGCACAGCCATGCCCATGGACCCCTACGCCGTCCTGCGCGCCCTGCTGCGCGCGGAGGCCCGGCGCGGTACGGCGGCCAAGCCGGACCAGCGCCGACCGGAACCGCAGCGACCCCCCGAGGAACCGCAACGCTGAACCCGCAACCGGCACGCACACCGGCGGGGGACGGGTCACCGCCTCCGCCGGGCCGTGCCGAACAGGGAACGGGTGATCTCACGGCCGATCTGGGTGCCGACCGAGCGGGCCAGGGACCTGAACATCCCGCTGCTCACGACCTGTTCGACCAGGGACGGCTCCTCCTTCGGCGCCTTGGCGGGCGCACCGGCCCCGGACTGCCGCCGAGCGGGCTCCCGCTCCTCGGACGGCCGCGCGCTCAGCCGCTCGTACGCCGACTCGCGGTCCACAGCCTGTGCATAACGGTCGTGGAGCGAGGACGCCCGGACCGCCTGGTCCAGTTCGGCCGCGTCCACCGGGCCCATCAGGGACTCCGGGGCCCGCAGCCGGGTGGCGGCGACCGGGGTGGGGGCGCCGTTCTCGCCGAGCACGGTCACCACGGCCTCGCCGGTGCCGAGGCCGGTCAGCACTTCCTCCAGGTCGTAGGCCGACCTCGGGAAGGTGCGCACGGTGGCCGCCAGGGCCTTCTCGTCGTCGGGTGTGAAGGCGCGCAGGGCGTGCTGGACGCGGTTGCCGAGCTGACCGAGCACCTCGGCGGGCACGTCCTTCGGGGACTGGGTGACGAAGAAGACGCCGACCCCCTTGGAGCGGATGAGCCGCACGGTCTGCGTGATCGAGTCCAGGAACGCCCTGGAGGCGCCGTCGAACAGCAGATGCGCCTCGTCGAGGAAGAAGACCAGCTTGGGCTTGTCGACGTCGCCGACCTCGGGCAGGTCGTGGAAGAGGTCGGCCAGCAGCCACATCAGGAACGTGGAGAACAGCCCCGGCTTCTCCTGCACGGCAGGGAGTTCGAGGACGGAGACGATCCCCCGGCTGTCCTCGGCGGTGCGCAGGAAGCCGGCCGTGTTGAACTCCGGCTCGCCGAAGAAGTCCGCCATGCCCTGCGCCTCGAAGGCCGTGAGCGAGCGCAGGATCACCCCGGCCGTGGCGCTGGACAGACCGCCGATGCCCTTCAGCTCCCCCTTGCCCTCGTCCGAGGTCAGGAAGGCGACGACCGCCCTGAGGTCCTTGAGGTCGATCAGCTCCAGGCCCTTGGTGTCGGCGTAGTGGAAGATCAGGCCGAGCGACTGCTCCTGGGTCTGGTTGAGCCGGAGCACCTTCGACAGCAGCACCGGCCCGAAGCTGGTGACGGTCGCGCGCACCGGGATGCCGTGGCCCAGTCCGCCGAGCGCGAAGAACTCCGCGGGGAAGCCGGCCGGCGTCCACTGCCGGCCCACCTCGGCCGCCCGTTGCCGCACCCGGTCGTCCGGCTGTCCGGGGCGCGCGATGCCGGACAGGTCCCCCTTGACGTCCGCGAGGAAGACCGGCACGCCCCGCGCCGACAACTGCTCGGCGATCAGCTGGAGGGTCTTGGTCTTGCCGGTACCGGTGGCGCCCGCGACCAGTCCGTGCCGGTTGAGCATGGCCAGCGGGACGCGGACCGGCGCTCCGGCCTGGCACCGCCCGTCCCACAGGAGGGCGCCGAGGTCGAGGGCGGGGCCGGTGAAGTCGTACCCGGCGGCGATCCTCCGCGCCTCGTCGGGCAGGGAGTCGGCCCCGGCGGGGGTGGCGGGCGGCACGGTCTCACGGTCACTCATCTGCGGCCCCTGTTCCCGGTCGCGGCCACCACCGTCTCCGGTAGTAGCCCATATGGCCGTTTTGCGGCATCTTTTCAAGCGTCGCACTCCGCCACCATGGCTGCGCCCGGAACGTCTGGGCCGGTAGGCTTTCCGTGTGATCTTCAAGCGCATCGGAAACGGCCGGCCGTACCCCGACCACGGCCGGGAAAGCACCCGGCAGTGGGCGGATGTCGCGCCACGCCCGGTCCGCCTCGATCAGCTGGTGACCACCAAGCAGCAGCTCGATCTGGAGACCCTGCTGGCGGAGGACTCGACGTTCTACGGCGACCTCTTCGCGCATGTCGTGAAGTGGCAGGGCGACCTGTATCTGGAGGACGGTCTGCACCGCGCCGTCCGCGCGGCCCTCCAGCAGCGCCAGGTGCTGCACGCGCGCGTGCTCGAGCTGGACTGACCCGGCCGGCACGACCGTTGGGCCTTTCGGGTTCCGCTGAGCGGCATCCACTGATCATCTAATAGGCATCGACGCTCGGGCGCACTACGCTGCGCCCATGAGCATGCTGACTCCCCCGGGCATGGGCGGTAAGTACCGGATCACGGGGGACACCTATCCGCGGATGCGACCACCCCGGCGCCGGGCCAGGCTCCTGGCCCTCGTGGTGGCGTCCGTCGCCGTCCTCGGCCTGGTCGGCTGGGGCACTCTGCAGCTCATCGACGTCTTCACCGGTGGCGGCATGAAGACCACGGCGGCCGGCCGCAAGGCGCACTGCCGGCCCAGGACCGAGGCCGCCCCCGCGGCCCGGGTGAAGGACGTGCCCGCGCCGGGCCGGATCACCGTGAACGTCTACAACGCCACGAAGCACGGCGGACTCGCCAAGCAGACCGCGGACGAGCTGAGGAAGCGCGGCTTCAGGATCGGCGCCGTGGGCAACGCGTCCAAGGACTTCGACCAGAAGGTCAAGGGAGCCGGGGTGCTCCTCGGCCCCACCGCGGCGGGCACCACCTCGCTGCCGGTGCTCGCCACCCAGCTGGCCGGGGCCGAGAGCCGCACCGACGCCGGGCGCAAGGGCGCCGATGTCGACCTGATCCTCGGCGACGGGTTCAAGGGGCTCACCGAACCGGCGGCCGCCGGCCGGGCGCTGACCGCGTTGAGCGCGCCGGCGCCCACGCCGTCGGCGGACTCGGCGAAGAAGGGCTGCTGAGAAGGGCTGCCGACCGCCGCCCGAGCCCCCGCCCGAGCCTCCGTCCGAGCCCCCGCCCGGACCCCCGTCGCCGACCTGCCGGTACGGCGACGGGAGACCCCTGGGCCGGTGAACGGCTCGGTTACTCCGCCGCGCCGTACAGCCGGTCGCCCGCGTCGCCGAGGCCCGGGATGATGTAGCCGTGCTCGTTGAGGTGGTCGTCGACCGCCGCCGTCACCACGGTCACCGGGGTGCCCGCCAGTTCGCGCTCCATGATCTCGACGCCCTCGGGGGCGGCCAGCAGGACCACCGCCGTCACGTCGTCGGCGCCGCGCCTGATCAGCTCCCGGATCGCCGCGACCAGCGTGCCGCCCGTGGCCAGCATCGGGTCCAGGACGTAGACCTGGCGGCCGGAGAGGTCCTCGGGCATCCGGGTTGCGTAGGTGGAGGCCTGCAGGGTCTCCTCGTCGCGGATCATGCCCATGAAGCCGACCTCGGCGGTCGGCAGCAGCCGCACCATGCCGTCCAGCATGCCGAGTCCGGCGCGCAGGATGGGCACCACCAGCGGGCGGGGCCGGGCGAGCTTGACACCGGTGGTGGAGGCCACCGGGGTCTCGATGTCGACCGCTTCGGTGCGCACGTCCCGCGTGGCCTCGTAGGCGAGCAGGGTGACCAGTTCGTCGGCGAGCCTGCGGAAGGTCGGGGAGTCCGTGCGCCGGTCGCGCAGCGTGGTGAGCTTATGGGCGACCAGGGGGTGGTCGACGACGTGGAGACGCATGCCCATAACCGTACCCGCGCTCCGAGCCCGCCGACGCTGGCGTCAAACCCGCCGTGCGAGGGAAGGTGGGAGGGACGGACTGGGGTGGTGTGACGTGTCTGACCTGCCTGACCTTCCCGAGGACGCGCGCCGGGACACCGGGGACGCGGCCCGATCCTCCATCTCCGGCTCGGCGCCGCCCGAACCCGGGCCCGCCGGGACGGACCCCGAGCCGGACGTCGAGCGCCGGCGCCGGCGCGCCCGGTTCCTGCGGGAGCTGGCCGAGGCCCGCGCGTTGCGCGCCCGGGTCCAGCCGCGACGCGCCAAGGCCGCACGGATGCGCCACGCGATGCGGATGCGCACGTTCCGCTGGTAGGGAGCGCTGCCGTGAGCAAGGCGGGGCAAGGAAGTTGGCGATCCGGAAGATCCGCGCCCGCGCCGGTGTTCCCCGGGTGGGGGTGCGGGAGCGCCCGGAAAAGCCGCGTACGATCCGCAGGTGGCGGCAACGGGTGCGCTGCTGGGTCGATCGGAACCACGATCGAAACAGCCAGACACAGGGAGCCGAAGACGTCCCCTGAACGCCTTGTTTCTGCCACGATTTCCGAGTGGGTGGGGCTCGGGCCCAGGCTCTTCCCTCCCACGCACCTCCGCCGGGGGGACCCCCAACCGGCACGCCTATGACCAGTGGGAGAGTCACGGTGTACTTCGCCGCACTGCTCGCGCGCACCGAAGACGGGTGGGAAGCGAGCGACACAGAGCTCGATGACGTGGAAACCCTGTCGGATCTGGCCGACCTGGCCCGGGAAGCCTCTCCCGAAGACGACACGGTGCTCGTCCTGATCGAGCAGGAGGACGCCTGGTTCGGCGTCGTCCGCGTGGACGGCGAGGAGGACCCTCGCATCTACGTCTCGGACGCCGCCGCAGCCGCCCGCAGCGCCTACGGTGAGCTGCTGCTCACCGACGAACTGCTCGGCCGGGAGCCCGGCGCCGACGACGTACCGGATCTGGACGCCCTCGACCTCGACGGCACGGAGGACGGCGAGTCCGACTCCGAGGACGACGACGAGGAGGAGGGCGGCTCCGCCGACGCCGTGCCGCACAGCCCGGTCGGCGACAGCGAGATCCTCGACGACCTGGGCATCGGCCAGAAGGAACTGCGCGCCCTGGACGCAGACGACGCGCTGAGTTCGATCGCCGAGGCCCTGGGCGCCTCGGAGGTGCTGGAGACCGTCCGCTGACCGCCCGGCACACCGCCGGTCCCACCGGCCGTCCCGACCCGGTACGCGACCGCTGGCGGGACGCGATGCGACTCGCCCTGGACGAGGCCGGGCGCGCCGTCCGGGGCGGGGACGTACCCGTCGGCGCCGTCGTGCTGTCCCCGGACGGCACGACGGTGCTCGCCGCCGCGCACAACGAGCGCGAGGCCACCGGCGACCCCACGGCCCACGCGGAGGTCCTCGCGATCCGCCGGGCCGCCGCGCGGGTCGGCGAATGGCGGCTGACCGACTGCACGCTGGTGGTCACCCTGGAGCCGTGCACGATGTGCGCGGGCGCCATCGTGCAGTCACGGGTGGACCGGGTCGTCTACGGCGCCCGGGACGACAAGGCGGGCGCGGCCGGCTCCCTGTGGGACGTGATCCGCGACCGTCGGCTCAACCACCGGCCCGAGGTCGTCGAGGGCGTCCTCGCCGCGGACTGCGCCCGACTCCTCACGGAGTTCTTCCGGGACCGCTGAATACGGATTTCGAAGCACGCCCCACCTTGCTGTAAGGTCTCCCTCGGTAGCGTGTCCGAGCGGCCGAAGGAGCTCGCCTCGAAAGCGAGTGTGGCGTAACCCGTCACCGAGGGTTCAAATCCCTCCGCTACCGCTCGAAAAAGGGCCCCGTCTCACGACGGGGCCTTTCGTGCGTTCCCGGTCCTCAAGTCCGCGCCGCCCGGCGGGGGAATGCCCTTGCGTACAGCGCGCGGCGGGCAAAGGGCCCGCCGGGGCGGGCCGTTGGTCCCCGGAAAAGGCGTGAAGGTTACACTCGCCGCCGGCAACAGGGGCCCACGAGGCACAGGCACAGGGGAGGCCGCGGTGGCGGTGAACGCGAAGAAGATCGCCGTGTACGCGCTCGTGGTCTTCGCGCTGTACGTGATCATCACGGACCCGGCCAAGGCGGCCGACTATGTCCAGATAGGCTTTGAGGGCATATCGGACGCGGCCAAGGCCGTCGGCGACTTCATGACGTGGGCCGCCAACGGAGGAAAGAGCTGAGGTACATCCCATGATCCGCCACCTGGTGCTGTTCAAGCTCAACGAGGGCGTCAAGCGCGACGATCCGCGGGTCGTGGCCGGCGTGGAGGCCTTCCGCGCCCTCGGCGGCAGGATCGAGGAGCTGCGCTTCTGGGAGTGCGCCTGGAACATCAGCGACCGCCCGATCGCCTACGACTTCGCGATCAACTCGGCCGTCGAGGACCCGGACGCCCTCAAGCGCTACCTGGAGCACCCGGCGCACCAGGCGGGCGTCGCGCTGTGGCGCGAGTTCGCCACGTGGGTGATCGCCGACTACGAGTTCTGAGCGCTTCCGCCCAGGAGCCCCCCGCCGTTCAGGCGGGGGGCTTTTGCGCGTCCTAGGCCCCAACTTATTGGAGTTTGAGCACAACACGGTGTTATGCGGTGCTTGCACACAGTGCACATGTCTTGTGATGCTATGACCGCTTTTGACGGATGATTGACGGATGAAGAGGTGGCGTTGACCTTGTCGGCCAGTACTGCGCCGCCCCAGGAGGAGGCGCCCGCCCCGCCCCCTCCGGCTCCCGAGAAGCGCCGCGGCGCCGACACCAGAGCCCTGACCCAGGTGCTCTTCGCCGAGCTCCAGCAGCTCGAGCCGGGCACGCCGGAGCACAACCGGGTGCGGGGGGCGCTGATCGAGGCGAACCTCCCGCTCGTGCGCTACGCGGCCGCCCGCTTCCGCTCCCGCAACGAGCCGATGGAGGACGTCGTCCAGGTCGGCACCATCGGACTGATCAACGCCATCGACCGCTTCGACCCGGAGCGGGGCGTGCAGTTCCCGACCTTCGCGATGCCGACCGTGGTCGGCGAGATCAAACGATACTTCCGGGACAACGTCCGCACCGTCCACGTGCCCCGCCGGCTGCACGAGCTGTGGGTGCAGGTGAACAGCGCGACCGAGGACCTCACCACCGCCTTCGGGCGCTCGCCGTCGACCGCCGAGATCGCCGAGCGGCTGCGGATCAGCGAGGAGGAGGTGCTGTCCTGCATCGAGGCGGGGCGGTCGTACCACGCCACCTCGCTGGAGGCCGCGCAGGAGGGCGACGGGCTGCCCGGGCTGCTGGACCGGATCGGCTACGAGGACCCGGCCCTGGACGGCGTGGAGCACCGCGACCTGGTCCGCCACCTCCTCGTCCAACTCCCCGAGCGCGAACAGCGCATCCTGCTGCTGCGCTACTACAGCAACCTCACCCAGTCCCAGATCAGCGCGGAACTCGGCGTCTCCCAGATGCACGTCTCCCGGCTGCTCGCCCGCAGCTTCCAGCGGCTGCGCTCGGCGAACCGGATCGACGCCTAGCCACTGCGGACACCGCCCCCGCCGGCCCCGCGCACAGCGGGAGTCCGGGCGATGCACAGCAGGCGCACGGAAGCACGACCCGAACCGCATTGCATCGCATACCCGATCGATCCGTAACCGGCACGAGCGAATCGCTCACCAGCGCCGTTCCCGGCGATTACGCTCCGACAGGGCGTCAGGGCCCGTGTTTCCAGGGCCGTTTCGGATCTTACGTATCGACATGTCTCTACAGCGCGTTGCCGACATGTGACATTCTGCGGGAAGAGCGTTTGCCGGGGCTCCGGCGCCGGTATTCAGGTGAAGGCTGCGTTGCTCGATCTGGCAGCACCGCCGCGACCGTCTCGCGACCCAAAGGGGGTGGCATGTCCGCAGACCAGGGCAGCTCGAAGGTGCTGACGCCCACGCTGAGCGAGGCAGCGCCCAAGGAGCTCGACGCTCTCGACGTCCTCGACGACGTCACGGCCCTCGCGGCCGTGCCGGCTCCGGCCGACCCCGCCGCCGTGCCCGAGGAGGCTGTCCCGGCCTTGCCGGCCACGGGTGACATCGACACCCGCACCCTGTCCCGCTCCCTCTTCCTGCGGCTCGCCGCCCTGGCCGAGGACAGCCCCGAACGGGCCTATGTACGGGACACCCTGATCGAGCTGAACCTGCCGCTGGTCCGCTACGCGGCCGCGCGCTTCCGCTCCCGCAACGAGCCGATGGAGGACATCGTCCAGGTCGGCACCATCGGCCTGATCAAGGCGATCGACCGCTTCGACTGCGAGCGGGGCGTGGAGTTCCCGACCTTCGCGATGCCGACGGTGGTCGGGGAGATCAAGCGGTTCTTCCGCGACACCTCGTGGTCGGTGCGCGTCCCGCGCCGGCTCCAAGAGTTGCGGCTGGCGCTCACCAAGGCCAGCGACGAACTCTCCCAGAAGCTGGACCGCTCCCCCACGGTGACGGAACTGGCCGCGGTGCTGGGCGTCTCCGAGGAGGACGTGGTCGACGGCCTCGCGGTCGGCAACGCCTACACCGCCTCCTCCCTCGACTCCCCGGCCCCCGAGGACGACGGCGGCGAGGGCTCGCTGGCCGACCGCCTCGGCTACGAGGACACCGCGCTGGAGGGTGTGGAGTACCGCGAGTCCCTCAAGCCGCTGCTGGCCAAACTCCCGCCCCGGGAGCGCCGGATCATCATGTTGCGCTTCTTCGCCAACATGACCCAGTCGCAGATCGGCGAGGAGGTCGGCATCTCCCAGATGCACGTCTCGCGGCTGCTGACCCGGACGCTGTCCCAGTTGCGGGAGGGCCTGATCTCCGACTGACGCTTCTCTTCTGACGGCCCGTCATCCACACTGACCCGATGCTGCGAGCGACAGGGTCGGGCCGGGCCGCGGGGACGACGCGTACGACAGGGACGCGTGGCCGCCGAGGCGCCGTTACGGCAGCGTCGGCGGCCGTCGTCTGTCTGGGCGGCGCCCTGGCCGGGTGCGCGGGTGCCGGGCAGGGCGGCGGTTACGCCGCCGTCGGGGCGGCGACGGGTTCCGGGCGGGGCGGTCCGGCGGCCGTCGCTCCCACCGGGTCGGTGACACTGGTCCCGCTCGACGGCGGGCGGGGCGACAAAATCGGCCGAGGCGGTGGTCCCGCCTCCGCGACGGCCGGTCCGGGTACGGACGGCGGGCGCGCGCGGACGAGCGGCGCGGACGCGGACGCCGGGGGCGCGAACCGGAGTACCGGAGGCGCGACAGACACCCCGCGGGCGCACACTCCGGAGCCGGACACGGCCCCTCCCGCCGGCACCGCGCACCCTCCCGGCGGCCAGGACGGCGACGGGCCCGGTCGTACGAAACCGACGCCCGCCTCCTCCACCCCGGCGCCCGGCCGCACCACGACCGCGCCCGCGTCCCCGGCCGCCCTCTCCTGGGGCGCCCCGGCGACCGAGGGAACGGGCCGGCGCTGGTGTCAGAAGGTGACGGTCGGCTTCCGCAACTCGGGCGGCACGGCGGTGCGTTCGGGCTCGGTGACGTTCGGGACGCACATCATCGGCGGCCTGGGCATCGACTGGGGCACGGTCGCGTCGAACGAGGACCTGCCGGTGCCGATCGGCGCGAGGACGCGCGCGGACCACACCTGGACGGTGTGCGTGGACGCCTGGCGCGTACCGCTCGGGATGCACATCGAGACGCGGGACGTGTCCGTCCGGTGGGAGTAGGCCCCGCGGCGCCTTCCTAGCCGAGCGCCAGCCACGCGACTCCGGCCACCACGAGGAGCGCGACGACGATGCCGACGATCAGGCCGATGCGGGGACCCGAGGAGGCCGCCTGCTGCTGGCGCGCGGGGGGAGCCTCGTCGACGAACGCGCGGAACATCTGGGTGTTGCCGGCGGGGTCGTAATTGCCCTGGGGGCCCTGGGTGTTAGCCATGCCCCGAGACACTAGCGAATCCCGTCGGCCGACCCAAGTGCGGGGCCACCGGGACAGACAGGGGCACGTCACCCGGGGTCATCTGCGTATTTACAGTAGCAATACTTGCCTTTGCCAAGTTTTTGCGTCCATGGACCCCTACTTGTTTGCCTGCAGCAACCAATCACCTCTATGGTTGCCCCAAGCAACGAATACGGGAGGTGTGATGGCCGAGCAGGCGCAGTTCGAAGAGCTGGCACGTCAGCTCAGTGCCGTCGGAGCCGTGAAACGGGACATGGGGCGGATCCTGCCGCCCGACTGCCCGGCCGGCTCGGCCGCCGTGCTGACCCTGCTCGGGCGCCACGGCGACATGCGCATGAGCAAGCTCGCGGAGCTGCTCGCCGTGGACATGTCGGTGACCAGCCGGCATGTCGCGCACGTCGTGGCGCGCGGCTGGATCGAGCGGTCCCCGGACCCCGCCGACAAGCGCTCGCGCATCCTGCGCCTGACGCCCGAGGGGATCCAGCAACTCGACGAGCTGTCCCGGCGGACCACGCATCTGCTCGCCGAGCGGCTGAGCGACTGGACCGACGACGAGGTCGGCCAGCTGATCGGGCTGATGTCACGCCTGCGCGCGTCCTTCGGCGACTGCCGGTCCGCCCCGGTCAGGGCGGTCCCCGCGGCCGCCCCCGTATTCGAAGAGACCACCCGTACACCCGCAAGCACGTAAGAAAAGGAAGCCCATGGCAACGACCACACCAGCCGGTGTGCGGGCTCACGCCAAGCACGGGGGAGGCTCCCACGGCGACGCCCCGATGACGCACCGGCAGATCATGGAGGCCCTGTCCGGGCTGCTGCTCGGCATGTTCGTGGCGATCCTGTCGTCCACGATCGTCTCCAACGCCCTGCCGCACATCATCGGTGACCTCGGCGGCGGCCAGTCCGCCTACACCTGGGTGGTCACCGCCGCCCTGCTGTCGATGACGGCGGCCACTCCCCTGTGGGGCAAGCTCGCCGACCTGTACAGCAAGAAGGCTCTCGTACAGATAGCCCTGATCATCTACGTCGTCGCCTCGATGGCGGCCGGTCTGTCGCAGAACCCGGGCATGCTGATCACCTTCCGGGTGTTCCAGGGCATCGGTGTGGGCGGTCTGTCCGCCCTGGCGCAGATCGTCATGGCGGCGATGATCTCCCCGCGCGAACGCGGCCGGTACTCCGGCTACCTGGGCGCCACCTTCGCCGTCGCCACCGTCGGCGGCCCGCTCCTCGGCGGTGTCATCACCGACACCTCCTGGCTGGGCTGGCGCTGGTGCTTCTACGTCGGTGTCCCCTTCGCGGTCATCGCTCTGATCGTGCTGCAGAAGACCCTGCACCTGCCCGTGGTCAAGCGGGACGTCAAGGTCGACTGGGGCGGCGCGACCCTCATCGCCGCCGCCGTCTCCCTGCTCCTGATCTGGGTCACCTTCGCCGGTGACAAGTACGACTGGATCTCCTGGCAGACCTACGCGATGGTCGGCGGTTCGATCGTCCTCGGCGCGCTGTTCGTGCTCGTCGAGTCCAAGGCGAGCGAGCCGATCATCCCGCTGCGCCTGTTCAGGAACCGCACCATCACGCTCGCGTCGCTCGCCTCGCTGTTCGTCGGTATCGCGATGTTCAGCGGCACCGTCTTCTTCAGCCAGTACTTCCAGCTGGCCCGCGACAAGTCCCCGACCATGTCGGGCGTCATGACCATCCCGATGATCGGTGGTCTGTTCGTCTCCTCGACCGTCTCGGGTCAGTTCATCACCCGCACCGGCCGCTGGAAGGCGTGGCTGGTCAGCGGTGGCGTCCTGGTGACGGCCGGCCTGCTGCTGCTCGGCGGCATCCGGTACGACACCGACTACTGGAAGATGGCCATCTACATGGCCCTGCTGGGTCTCGGCATCGGCATGATGATGCAGAACCTGGTGCTCGCCACGCAGAACCAGGTGGCGCCCTCCGACCTCGGCTCGGCCAGCTCCACGGTCACGTTCTTCCGTTCCCTCGGTGGCGCGGTCGGCGTCTCCGCCCTCGGCGCCGTGATGTCCCACAAGATCACCGACTACGTCAAGGACGGCGTCTCCGCCCTCAGCCCCAAGTACCAGGCCGCGCTGGCGGGGGGCTCCGGCTCCACCGACAGCATCCCGGACATGAACAAGCTGCCGGCACCCATCCGGACGCTGCTGGAGAGCGCCTACGGCCACGGCATCGCGGACGTCTTCTTCATCGCCGGCTGCCTCGCGGCCCTCGCCTTCCTGATCACGCTGTTCATCAAGGAGGTCCCGCTGCGCACCAAGGGCGCGCTCGCGCAGACCGCCGAGAGTGAGGCCCCCGTGACCGACCCGGCCGCCGCTCCGGTCGTCGCCGAGGCGCAGGCCCCGGCCGCCGAGCCGGTCCCGGCCGCGGTCGCCGACGCCCCGCTGTCCGCCGGTCCGCGGTCCGACGGCACGGCCACCCTGCCGATGACGGCCGTCGCCACGGCCGCCGAGCCCGGCACCGGTGGCGGCACCCCGGTCCACGGCTTCGTCCGCGGCGCCGAGAGCGCCCCGGTCCCGCAGGCCGCGGTCACCCTGATCTCGCTGTCCGGCCGCCAGCTGGGCCGCTCGGTCGCCCAGGCCGACGGCTCCTACGCGCTCGCCGCCCCGGGCACGGGCTCGTACGTCCTGATCGCCTCCGCCGACGGCTACCAGCCGCAGGCCTCCACCATCGTGGTGGGCGAGGAGCCGCTGTCCTACGACATCCTGCTCAGCGGCACCAGCGGGCTGACCGGTGTGGTCCGGGCCGTCGGCAGCGCGCTGCCGGTCAAGGACGCCATGGTGATCGTCACCGACGTCCGCGGTGACCTGCTGGCCACCGTCGCCACCGGCGAGCAGGGCGAGTTCGCCTTCACCGAGCTGGTGCCGGGCGTGGTGACCCTCGCGGTCAACGCGAGCGGCTTCCGGCCGCGCGCGCTGCCGGTCGAGATCGGCGCCACCGGGGTCACCCGGGTCGAGGTCGACCTGGACGCCGGTGCCCGGCTGCAGGGTGTCGTGCGGGCCCCGCACGGTCCGCTGGCCGACGCCCGCGTGACGCTGGTCGACCAGGCGGGCAACGTGGTCGGCACCGCCACCACCGGTTCGGACGGGGCGTACGCCTTCACCGACCTGGACAGCGGCGAGTACACCGTCATCGCGACGGGTTACCCGCCGGTGGCGACGGCCCTGACCGTCTCCGGCATCGGCGCCGACGGCCACGACATCACCCTCGCCCACCCCGGCGAGTAGCTCGAACCACGGCCCCGTGGCGCGCACCGCCCCCTCAAGGTGCGGCGCGCGCCACGGGCCGGTTGCACACGACCGAATTTTTGCAAGGCCTCGCAGGGAGAAAACGGGATGGGACTGACCGCGAAGATCCGCACGCGGGACGGGTGGGCCGTTTCGCACGCGGTCGTCACGGTGACCGACATGACCGGTACGCAGGTACTGCGGGCCGAGACGGACGCCGAGGGTGCCGTACGGGATGCCACCGAGCTGACGCCGGGGGCGTACACCGTGATCGTGACGGCCGTCGGGTACGCGCCCGTCGCCTCCAGCGCGATCGTCACCGCGAGCGGCCGGGCCGAGATCGGCACGGTCACGCTGGCCCGGCAGGGCGGCGCCGAGCTGCCGCCGCCCGGCCCGTGGACCATCGACCCGGTGCACTCCTCCGTCGCCGCGGTCGCCCAGCACCTGGGGATCTCCAGCGTGCACGGCCGGTTCACCGAGTTCGGCGGCACGATCGAGATCGCGCCGGACGACGTCGCCAAGTCCCGGGTCGAAGCGGTCATCGGGGCCGCTTCCATCGACACGGGCAACGCCATGCGCGACACGCACCTGAAGTCCGGGGACTTCCTGGACGTCGAACGGCACCCGCGGATCACCTACCGCTCGACGGGTCTGACCCTGGCCGGACCGGACCGCTGGACGGTGCACGGCGACTTGGCGATGCACGGAGTGGTGCGGCAGGTCGACCTGGACCTGTCCTACCTCGGCAGCGGCGCCGACCCGTGGGGCGGCACCCGAGCGGCCTTCCGAGCCACCGCGGAACTGCACCGCGAGGACTTCGCGATGAACTACAACCAGGTCCTGCAGGCGGGCATCGCCGCCATCGGCACGACCCTGCGGGTCGAGCTGGACATCCAGGCGGTCCAGGGCGACACCCTGCCCGCCGTCTAGCCACCACGCACACCCCCGACGCGGCGGACCGGCCCCCGGTCCGCCGCGTCCGCGCGTTCATGCGGCGCGTCGGGGCCGGCGCCTCGGGGGCGGCGCATCAGGGCCGGCGCCTCGGGGCCGGCGCCTCGCGGGTCGGCGCCTCGCGGGTCGGCGCCTCGCGGGTCGGCGCCTCGCGGGTCGGCGCCTCGCGGGTCGGCGCCTCGCGGGTCGGCGCCTCGCGGGTCGGTGCCTCGCGGGTCGGCCCTCAGGGCCGGTGCGTCGGGGCCGCCTCAGGGCCGGTGCCTCGGGGGTCGGTGCCTCGGGGGTCGGTGCGCGGCGGCGCGCCGAACCTGAGCCTCGCAGGGGCAGGCAGGCCGCCGCCCTCGCGCCCTAGGCTGCGTCCATGGCACCGAACATCGCGAGCAACACCCGGGTATCGCTGGCCGAGCTGCTGGAGTTCGTCCGCCCCCGCCACCGCGCCCTGCTGATCACCCGCCGCGCCGACGGCAGCCCCCAGGCCTCTCCGCTGACCTGCGGTGTGGACGACTCGGGGCGGATCGTCGTCTCGACCTACCCCGAGCGCGCCAAGACCCGCAACGCCAAACGGGACGACCGGGTCGCCCTGGTCGTCCTGAGCGACGAGTGGAACGGCCCCTGGGTGCAGATCGACGGCACGGCCGAGGTCGTCGACGCACCCGACTCCGTGGAACCGCTGGTGGAGTACTACCGCAACATCGCCGGCGAACACCCCGACTGGGACGAGTACCGGCGGGCCATGGCCGAGCAGGGCAAGTCCATCATCCGGGTGACACCGCAACGCTGGGGCCCCGTGGCCACGGGAGGCTTCCCGGCCCGCCTGGCGGGCGACCGGTAGCCGCCCCCGAGGGGTCAGCCGCGGATCACCATCGCCTCCATGCCGGCGATCAGCAGGTCCAGGGCGAAGGTGAAGTCGCGGTCGAGCATCTCGGCCACGGTGTCCCCGCCCCGGGCCGCCATGAGCTCCTTGGACTCCGCCATCACCTCGGCGGTGCCGGGATCCTCCGCCACCATGGTCATGGCCCGCTCCATGTACTCCTCGGGGCTCAGCCCGGTGCTCTCGATCCGCGCCGAGAAGTGGCCCTCGATCGTGCCGTAGCCGTACACGAACCGGAAGACGGCCGCGATCGCCCCGGTCACCCCGTGCGCGGGCAGCCCCGCCCGGCGCACCACCCGCTGGACCACACGGGAGAAGGCGAGCGAGCGCGGGCCGATGTTGAGGTAGCGCCCGGCCAGCGGCGACAGCCACGGATGGCGCGCCAGCAGCGCCCGGTAGTCGGTGGCCAGCGCCCGCAGCTGCTCCCGCCAGTCCTCGTCCGCGTCGTCCGGATCGGGCAGCGCCAGCTCGCCGAAGGCCGCGTCCAGGGCGAGTTCGAGCAGGTCGTCCTTGGTGTCGACGTACCAGTACAGGGACATCGCGGTGACGTTCAGCTCGCCGGCCAGCCGCCGCATGGAGAACCGCGCGAGCCCCTCGGCGTCCAGCAGCCGTACCGACACCTCGGTGATCCGCTCCCGGTCCAGCCCGGACGGCTGCCCGCCGCGTCCGCCGCGGCGGCCCTTGCCCGCCAGCCACACGCTGCCGCGCGCCGCCCGATCCGCTGCCTTCGTCACCGGCGCACCTTCCTCGACTCCCGGCCCCCGACCACGATGCCAGGGCCGCCGTCGGCCCGGAACACCGACGCCATGGCAGCCCTGGCCGCACGCATACCCATACCCCCGGGCGCGGGACGCAGCATGTCGTACACCGTGCGGCCATCGCCATCCGGTGTACGACACGGTGTCGGGCGTCAGCCGCTCGTCGTCACCTTCCGTGTGAGGTCGTAGAAGGTGACCGAACCGGCCGTCACCTTCTTGAAGTTGCTCTGCACCCACGTGCTGATCCGCGCGGACGTGCCGCTGTCGCCGCCGCGCGCGCCGCCTCCCATGCCGCCGCCGACGATGAAGTAGTGGATGCGTCCTTCCGCCACGTACTTCTTGAACTGCGCCGGCGTCGGGGACGGGTCGGTGCCGTTGAAGCCGCCGAGGGCCATCACCGGGTCACCCGTGGCGAGCTGGTAGCCGGCCGCGTTCTGGGAACCGACGGCCGCGGCGACCCAGGTGTAGGCGGACGCGTTCTTCGCCAGCAGCTTCTCGGCCGCGGCGGACACGGTCGCGCCGTTCAGCAGGCCGCCGGCGCCACCGCCGCCGCCCATCCGTCCGCCCTCGCGGCCGGCTCCGGCTCCGGCTCCGGGTCCGGCTCCGGGTCCGGCTCCGGGTCCGGCTCCGGGGAAGCCGTTGCCGTTCTGCTGGTTGCGGGTGCCGCCGGTGCCGTTCTGCCCCTGACCGCCCGGCATACCGCCGCCGAAGCCGCCGCCGGGGAATCCGTTGCCGTTCTGACGGCCCGGAGCGCCGCCGCCGAAGCCGCCGCGCGGGCCGCCATCGCCGCCCGGGCCGCCGCCCCGCCCGCCCATCATGCTCGCGCCCGCCGGTCCCGCCGTGACGATCGAACCGGTGTGGCCCTGCCCAAGGGTGCTGAGGGTGTACGCGGTCGGGCCCGCCAGCGCCGCCACGAGGCCCACCGCCGCCGCCACGAGGGCCAGTCGCCGCGGGATCCGGCCGGCGAAGACCAGGCCGAGCGCCGCCGCCAGTCCGCCGATCAGCACCAGCCAGCGCAGCCACGGCAGATAGTCGGGGGTGCGGTGCAGCAGCACGTATCCCCAGGACGCCGCCGCGACCACGGAGGCGGCGAGGGTGATCGACGCCCACAGCTCGCGCCGCCTGTCCCACAGCAGTCCGGCGCCCATGCCGACGACGGCCGCGAGGTAGGGGGCCAGGGCCACGGTGTAGTACTGGTGGAAGATGCCCGCCATATAGCTGAAGACGGCCATGGTGATCAGCAGCGAGCCGCCCCAGACCAGGAACGAGGCACGGGTGACGGACGTCCGCCTCAGTTTGCGGGTCGCCACCAGAGCGGCGACCAGCAGGATCAGCGCGGCGGGCAGCAGCCAGGAGATCTGGCCGCCGACCTCGGAGTCGAACATCCGGTTCCAGCCGGTCTCGCCCCACATGCCGGTGCCGCCACCGCCACCGCGTCCCCCGCCGCCGACACTGCCGGTCTCGTCGCCGTTCAGCCGGCCGAACCCGTTGTAGCCGAACGTCAGTTCAAGGAAGCTGTTGTTCTGCGAACCGCCGATGTACGGGCGGGAGGAGGCCGGCCACAACTCCACGATCGCGACCCACCAGCCGCCCGAGACGACCAGGGCGAGCGTCGCCGCGGCCAGCTGTCCGAACCGCCGGCGCACCGGCACCGGCGCGCAGACCGCGTACACGATCGCCAGCGGCGGCAGGATCAGGAAGGCCTGGAGCGTCTTGGCGAGGAACGCGAAGCCGATCGCGACCCCGGCCCACACCAGCCAGCGCGTCCGCCCGTCCTCCACGGCCCGGACCACGAGGTAGCAGGCCACGGCCATCAGCAGGGCCAGCATCGCGTCCGGGTTGTCGAACCGGAACATCAGCGCCGCCACGGGGGTGAGCGCGAGCACCACGCCCGCGACGAGCCCGGCCACGGCGCTGAACCGCCGGCGCACACCGGCGTACACCACGGCGACGGTCGCCACGCCCATCAGCACCTCGGGCGCGAGGATCGCCCACGAGTGGAGGCCGAAGATCCGCACCGACAGCTCCATCGGCCACAGCGAGGCCGGGGGCTTGTCGACGGTGATGGCGTTGCCCGCGTCCAGCGAGCCGAAGAAGAGCGCCTTCCACGACGTGCTGCCCGCCTGTACGGCAGCGGCGTAGAAGGAGTTGGCGTAACCGGAGGCGCTCAGGTTGTACAGGTACAGCAGCAGCGTGCCGGCCAGCAGGCCGAGGAAGGCCGGGCGCGCCCAGCGTGGATCCCCGGGCCGGCCACGCCACGGTCCACGAGCGGAAGCGGTCGCGGGGGTGGTGGTCGTGGGGGTGGTGGTCGTGGGGGTGGTGGCCGGGGGCGGGCTCCAGGGGGGCGGGGTGCCGGTGGTGTCGTCCCGCTGTGCCGACGGGTCGTGGTGGGTGGTCATCGGGTGTCCCCCGGGTCGGTGTCGTCCGCGGCTTTGCCTGCGCGGGCCTGGGTGGTCTGGTGGTCCTGCCGGTACGGCCGCTGGTACGGCCGCTCGTACGCCTGCTCGTAGGGCCGCTGGTACGTCTGCTCGTGCGGCACCGGGGTCCGGTGGAGTGGGGCGTCCCGGTCGGGGAAGACCCAGGCGCGGAAGAGCAGGAACCGCAGCACCGTCGCCGCGAGGTTGGCGGCGACGAGGACGGCCAGCTCGGTGGAGTGCGCCGGGCCGGCGGTGGCCGCGCCGAGAGCGGCAAGCGAGCCACTGGTCAGGGCGAGTCCGATGCCGAAGACGACCAGCCCCTGCGCCTGGTGGCGGACGGCACCGCCGCGACCGCGGATCCCGAAGGTGAGCCGGCGATTGGCGGCGGTGTTGCCCAGGGCGGAGACCAGCAGCGCGAGCGCGTTGGCGATCTGCGAGCCGGAGAACTGCCGGAAGAGGCTGTACAGCAGCAGGTAGAACAGGGTCGACAGCGCGCCGACCACACAGAAACCGACGAGCTGGCGGGCCAGCCCCCGCGGCACGTCGGACAGTTCGCGGTCGCGCGGGTCGTCTCCGAAGGGCCGGGCCAGCCGGTCCAGTGGCAGCGAACCGGTGGCCAGCGCCTTGCCGACGCGCCACACGCCCCTGAGGTCGTCGGTGGCGGTCCGCACGATGTGGACGGTGGAGTCGGGGTCGTCGACCCAGTCGACCGGCACCTCGTGGATGCGCAGCCCCGCCCGCTCGGCGAGCACCAGCATCTCGGTGTCGAAGAACCAGCCGGTGTCCTCCACCAGCGGCAGCAGCACCCGCGCCACGTCCCGCCGGATCGCCTTGAACCCGCACTGCGCGTCCGAGAAACGGGCCTGCAGGGAGCCGCGCAGGATCAGGTTGTAGGCCCGGCTGATGAACTCCCGCTTGGGGCCCCGTACGACCCGGGAGGCGTGGGCCAGCCGGGAGCCGATCGCCAGGTCCGAGTGCCCCGAGATCAGCGGCGCCACCAGCGGCAGCAGGGCGTTGAGGTCGGTGGACAGGTCGACGTCCATATAGGCGAGGATCGGCGCCTCGGACGCGGACCACACGGTCCGCAGGGCGCGACCGCGGCCCTTCCGCTCCAGGCGCACGTCGGTGACCTCGGCGAGTTCCGCCGCCAGGCGCGCCGCCACCAGCGCGGTGGTGTCCGTGGAGGCGTTGTCCGCGATGGTGATGCGGAACGCGTACGGGAAGGTCCGGGTGAGGTGCTCGTGCAGTCTGCGGACGCACGGCCGGAGGTCCTTCTCCTCGTTGTAGACGGGAATCACCACGTCCAGGACCGGGCTGCCGGCGTCTTGGGCCGGGAGGTGCTCCCGCGCCGGCAGGGCGCCGGGAGAAGAGTCGGTTCGCATGGGACCGACTCTTCTCAACCGCCCTGTCGCACCGATGTGGTGGCGCTGTGCCGGGCCTGTGAGTGCGCCGGCCGACCGGTCTCGGACACCGGGCGCGGCGCGGGCACCGAGAGCGGGGGCGCGGCTTGTGGGGGCGTGGCTTGCGCGGGCACCGCGGCTTGCGCGGGCGCCGCGGCTTGCGCGGGCGCCGCGGCTTGCGCGGGCGCCGCGGCTTGCGCGGGCAGGCGCACCGTGAACACCGTCCGCCCCGGCTCGCTGTCCACGGTCACGGCACCGCCGTGCGCGGTGACGACGGACCAGACGATGGCGAGCCCGAGGCCGGTCGACCCGGTGGCCCGGGAGCGCGCGGAGTCGCCCCGCGCGAACCGCTCGAAGACATGGGGCAGCAGGTCGCGCGGGATGCCGGGCCCGTCGTCCGCCACGTCGACGCACGCCCACGGCCCCTCCCACCGCACGCGCACGGTGACGGTCGTACCCGGGGGCGTGTGCGTGCGCGCGTTGCCCAGCAGGTTGACCAGCACCTGCTGCAACCGGGCGGCGTCCGCGGACACCGGCGCCGGCTCGTCGGGCAGCTCCAGCCGCCAGTCGTGGTCCAGGCCGGCCGCGCGGGCGTCGCTGACGGTGTCCACGACGAGCGGGACCAGATCGGTCCGCTCGAACTCCAGCGGCCGCCCCGCGTCGAGCCGCGCGAGCAGCAGCAGGTCCTCGACCAGGAGGGTCATCCGTCCGGCCTCGGACTCAATCCGCCCGAGCGCGTGCCGGGTGTCGGGCCCGACCCGCTCGCGCCCGCGCCGGGTCAGCTCCGCGTAGCCGCGGATGGAGGCGAGGGGCGTCCGCAGCTCGTGGCTGGCGTCGGCGACGAACTGCCGTACCCGGGTCTCGCTCTGCTGGCGTGCGTGCAGGGCGCCGTGCACATGGTCGAGCATGCGGTTGAGCGCGGCACCAACCCGGCCGACCTCGGTGTGCGGGTCGCACTCCGTCTCCGGCACCCGCTCGCCGAGGTTCACCTCACCGGTGTGCAGCGGGAGTTCGGAGACCCGGGTGGCGGTGCGGGCGACCCTGCGCAGGGGGCGTGTGGCCACGCCGACGAGCACGTATCCGGCGATGCCGGCGGCGACCAGTCCGGCGACGGTGACGCTGACCTCGATGAGGACCAGCGTGTTGACGGTGCCGTCGGTCTCCTTGGTGGGGATGCCGACGTAGTAGGCCCCGCTGGGCCCCTCGGCGTACCGCGCGCGGTAGGAACCGAGGCCGGGGAGGTCCACGGAGTGCGAATCGCCGTCCCGGGCGACGGTGGCGAGGGCGGCCAGCTGGCCGTGGTCGAGGGCCTTGGCGCTCATCGCGTACGTGTCGTGGGACTTGCTGCCCACCTTGCCGTGGATGGCGGCACCGTTGTCGACCTCGGCCGCGACCGTGTACTGGGGCTGCGGGCTGTGCGTGACGAAGTTCGCGAGGTCGTTGTTCCGCACCTCCCGCCCGTCCTGCCGGGCGGCCGGGCCGAGCGCGCCGGGTGGGGCGAACCGGCCGGAGACACGGACCCCGAGCTCGCCCAGCTGGTCGTCGAGCTGCGCGTACAGATGCGAGCGCAGGGCCAGCGCGGTGACCGTGCCGATCACCGCGCAGACCACGGCGATCAGCACCACCGAGGCGACGACGAGCCGGGTCCGCAGGGTGCGCGGCCGGCCCACTCGCCGGCCGCGCGGTCGCGGCCGCCCTCGTCCGCTCACGAGACGGCGGGCTTGATCAGATAACCGGCCCCCCGCCGGGTGTGGATCATCGGCTCCCGGCCGGCGTCGATCTTCCGTCGCAGATAGGAGATGTACAGCTCGACGACGTTGGCCTGGCCGCCGAAGTCGTACGACCACACGCGGTCCAGGATCTGCGCCTTGCTCAGCACCCGCCGCGGGTTGCGCATCAGGAAGCGCAGCAGCTCGAACTCGGTGGCGGTGAGGTGAATGGAGACACCCGCGCGCGAGACCTCGTGGCTGTCCTCGTCGAGCGTCAAGTCCCCTACGACCAACACGGATTCCGACCTCCGATCGGCTGCGCCGGCCCGGCGGATGAGCCCCCGCAGCCGCGCCACGACCTCTTCCAGGCTGAACGGTTTGGTGACGTAGTCGTCGCCGCCGGCCGTCAGCCCCGCGATCCGGTCCTCCACGGCGTCCTTCGCCGTCAGGAACAGGACCGGCACGTCCGGCCGTTCACGGCGCAGCCGGCCAAGGACGGTCAGCCCGTCCATGTCGGGCAGCATCATGTCGAGCACGACGGCGTCGGGCCGGAACTCGCGGGCCGCCTGTATGGCGCCCTGCCCGTCGCCCGCGCTCCTGATCTGCCAACCCTCGTACCGCAGGGCCATGCTCAGCAGTTCGCTGATCGACAACTCGTCGTCCACCACAAGCACGCGGACGGGGCTCCCGTCCGGCCTCAGCAGTTCGGTGCGCCCCTGGGGCGAGATCGTGGTCATGGCGGACACCTTGTCGGCGCCCTCTGAGAAGACGCTTTTCCCCGTCTGTGATTTCCCTGAGAAACACACAGGCGCCTCTCAGGGAACCCCTGGGAAGCGCGCTCGCACGGTATCCAGCCGGCCGGCCGGCCCCCTGGAACAGCCTCTCCCGCTCCCTAGAACAAGCCCTCCTGCTCCCTCGGGAACTCCCTTACGGGCACGGTGGATCCGTCCCCGCCGGCCGGGACGGGCAACAGCTCCCAGCCGGTGATCAGCCGGGTGTCGAGGACGACGGTCCCGCGTCCGCCGACCGCCAGATGGAGATCGGGCCCGGCGGCGGCGACCAGCTCACCGCTCAGGGCACCGCCCGGCACCAGCCCCACGACCTCGCCCAGCGCCGGCGGGCACCCCTCCAGCCCGAACACCCGCATGTGGTCGGTGACATGGCAGGGTTCGGGGCGCAGCGACTCCGGCCACCCGGCGAGCGCGGCGGCACGCGCGTGCAGCTCGCGCACCTCGGCGGCGCGCTCCGCCTCCGTCCCGGGCAGCTGCGACCGCACCGCCCGCTTCTCGGCGTAGGGGATGCGGTCCGGCACGCTCAGCGCGGCCCGCAGCAGTTCCTCGGTGCGCCGCGCGGCCATCAGCGGACCGCTGCCGAGCCAGCTGAAGCAGACGGCGCCCTGTTCGAGCAGCCGGGCCGGGCCCCGCTCCACGGCGGTGATGCCGACCTTGACCATGCCGGGCCCGAACCAGGCCAGGTACACGTGGTACGGCCGGGGGTCGTCGGCGATGGTGTCGGCGGCCACCGAGTGCGCCCGGTCCAGCCGCGCGCACTCCTCGCACCGGGCTCCCGTACCGCGCGCCGGCACCGGTGCCCGCACCGGGCAGGCATTCCCCCGGGCCCCCACGCAGGTACGCGCACCGCGCTCCGGCACCGCGAAGGCGACCCGCTTCCCCCAGGCCAGCGCACTGCGCCGGCCGCCGTCCCACACCAGCACGGGACCGTCCGCCGACCACCGCAGCCCCGAGCACTTCCACATCCGCTCCATCACCGGCGAGGGTACTGACCGGGTCGGACAACGCGCCCGGCCGCACGCCCGGCGAGCGCGCTCACACACCGGCCGACTCCGCCGGACGCCCCCTCAGCGGACGTCAGCCGCCAAGCTCCCCTCGGCCCCGATGCGTGACAAGGTCCGTCCCGGAGGGACGCTGCTGTTCGTGGGTGCCAGAGGTCACTCGACGGGTGACAGAGGCCTGGACCCGGCCCCCGCACCGGCGCCGCCGCTGCCCGAGGTCGTCACGGGGGTGGTGGCCACCCGCCGGCCGCGCCCCGCGAGCCTGCACCCCACACACCCCGGATGCCCTTCCCGGGCCCGCGTGTCCCGCACCCGCATCCCCCATTCCTCCCGGGGCCGCACTCCGGGTGCCTTGCCCCGGCCCGTCAGATGCAGCGCCCAGGCCACCAGGGGGCTCACGGCCACGAGCGCCAGACCGACCACGATCAGGGACGGCGAGCAGACGCAGACCCCCCATCCAGCCAGGCCGCCCCCGGCGGTCGCGATACCGACGCCGGTCCAGCCGGCGATCGTGTGACCCTCGTCGTACAGACTCATGGAAGCGCCTCCAGGCCCTCCGGGGACACCTCATCGCCGCCCATCTGATCGGCCGGCAGGAGCTGGCACGGCGACTGGGACTGAACCTCACCGACCTCACGTGCTTCGCCTTCGTCCTGGAGGCGGGCGACGACCTGCTCACGGCCGGCGACCTCGCCGCTCGCGTCCACGTCACGACCGGCGCGATGACCGGCATCCTCAACCGCCTGGAACGCGCCGGATACGTCACCCGCCGCCCCGACCCCGACGACCGCCGCCGCGTCCGGGTGGCCGCCGTACCGGACGCCGTCAGCCGGGTCGAGGCGGTCTACTCCGGCCACCATGCCCGCCTGACAGCCCTGTTCGCCGCCTACTCCGCACCCGAACTGGCGACCATCGCGGACTCGTTCACCCGCGCCACGGCCCTGGCCCATGAATACCTGGAGAAACTGAACCGGAACGACCCACAGGAAGACTGCTGACCCGGATCGCGTCCGCCGCGCATGGCATAGCCGCTGTACTTGTAGGCCGCCCGATCGGCCCTTCACTCACCCTTCCGGTGGCACCAGCGGTTCCGACACGGTGGCCTACGGGGTAGGGACAGAGGAGGACAGATCGACAGAAAGGGGCCACTGTGCGGGCGAGTGTTGGTGACAGACTTCTGGTTCACGGCCGGATCGCGGGGCAGCACGATCGCACCGTGGAGGTCATCGAGGTGCTCGGGGCTGAAGGAGGACCTCCCTACCGGGTTCGTTTCGAGGACGGGCACGAGACGCTGATGAGTCCCGGCCCCGACACCGTCGTCCGCCCGTTCGCTCCCGAGGGGTAGGCGGCTCCCTCGCGCCGACGGTCGCGGTCGCACACTGCCGTCAAGCAAAAGCCAGGGGCCCTGTGGATCACTCCACAGGGCCTCTGGTCTGTTGTGCACTCGACTGGATTCCAGCCTGCAACCACGAGGCGGTGTCGGTGGTGGGGGGCTCATCGCACTGCTCTCATGGCCCGGTGGTGAGGGCACGCACAGGGAGGGAACTCCTGCCCAAGGCTTGTGGGCGTCTCCGCTTCGGCGCCCTCGAAGCCGTGGATGCCGGAGTCGCTCGTGACGCGACCTTTGCGATCCACGGTGTAGACCCGCAGGGTCATCCGAGGCGGGAGACCGCCGTCCTCGCCGGGCTTACCCGCGCCGCTCACTCGTCGCCGCCGTGCCGGAGCGCCTCTGCCAGTCGCATCGCCACGTCGGCGCGTACGCGCCCCAGTTCCACGAGCCCAAGAGCGGGCGAGCCGGCATCGACTCCGAGCGACGGCAGCACGATTCGTGCCTGATCGAGAGCGGCACGTAGGGACTCCATGGCTGCGAGGGGATCAACATCGTCGCGTGCTGTGACCATGGACAGGACGCTAAGGATGGGGAGTTACTGGCCGCGATGCGATGTTCTCGAATGTTCTCTGAGTCTGGCTGAATGTTCTCGTGTGGTCTCACGCGAGGGGGTGCACGCTGTGGTGCGGGTGCTTCAGCGCCGGTGATGCTGATGGCGACAGGGCCCACACCATGGGAGGCGACCGTGGCACGACGACTGCGCTTCAACGGCACCGACAGCAAGAACGGTGGCTGCCCAGCCGTTCACGAGGATCTCGACTCTGGTGAGGTCATCGTCCAAGGAACACCGCTCACTGACCCCGAGGACATCGCCCGGCTCCAGCACTTCGGCCCTGGAGATGCTGCGGTGGTCGTGCCGCGTGAACTCCTCGTCAATCACGGGCCCAAGGAGGTCACCCGCGTGCCCAAGCTGATCGACCTGGAGGACTTCGGGAGGCTCTTTGAGACCTTCGAGCACTCGGCTTGGCATCTGGAGACCCGGCGGGGTTACGCATCAGACCGCGAAGACCCCGGATACGCGGAATTTCTTGCGACCGGAACGGCCCCGTGCGACCTCGACAGCGAGTGGTGCGCGAACATCCGCCAGCAGACGGCCGGCGGCAAGTACGTCGGGCGGGTGCGCGTCGTCGACAACCCGCCGACCGAGGGACAGTTGTTCCTGCTCGACTATGCGAAGTGCAACGCGGCGACGGGTGAGGACGTGCGGAACCTGTGGCGCGAGGACGCGGAGCGGCTCCGGCTGCCCGCGGAGGACTTCTGGATCTTCGACAGTCGGCTGGTGGCCGTGCTGCTCTTCGATGACGAGGACGCCTTCCATGACGTCGAGATCATCACGGAGCCTGCCGAGGTCTTGCGGTACTGCCAGGTCCGCGACGCAGCGGTGCACGTGGCTGTCCCGTACGACGAGTTCGCGGCGCAACTCGGCGCCGACCACTAGCGAGCGAAACCAGTGAGCACAGACTTCCAGCAGGCCAGGGAGGCTCTCGGGCTGCGCTTGAGGGAACTCCGGCTGTCGGCCCCGGGAGGACGGCTCACCGGCACGCACCTGGCTCAGCGACTCGGCTGGCCGCACTCCAAGATCTACAAGCTGGAGAACGGCCAACAGACCGCCACCAGCGAAGACCTGCGGGCCTGGGCCGGAGGCGTCAGCCAGCCGGACGTCTTCGATGAACTGGATGCCCGGCTCAAGGGCTTCGAGTCCCACATACGCTCCTGGCGCCGGCAACTGGCCGCCGGGCACCGGCCCGTGCAGGACGGTTGGAACCTTGAGGTCGGGCGGTCCCAGGCCATCTACGGCTGGGAGGAGTCTGTCGTCCCCGGAATGCTGCAGACGGCCGACTACGCACGGCACATCTTCCTGCGGTACGCAGACCTTCAGGGTTCGGTCCGCGACACAGATGCTGCCGTCCGCGCCCGCATGCGGCGCCAGGAGTGGTTGTACGGGGCAGGCCGGAAGTTCCACGCCCTGGTGTGGGAGGCGGCCCTACACGCGCTGATCTGTCCTCCGTCTGTCCTCGCCGGCCAACTCGATCGACTCGCGGGCATCGTCGGCATGGACACCGTGGAGCTGGGGATCATTCCGCTCGGTGCCTCACTCAAGATCCCGACAGCGAACGGCTTCTGGATCTTGGACCACAGACTCGTGATCACCGAGGACTGGCATGCAGAGCTGTGGCTGGACGACGCCGAGAGCGTGGCCACCTACCTGCGGGTCTGGAACACGCTCCGGGAGTCCGCCATGTACGGCGTTGACGCTCAGAACCTGATCAGTGCAGTACGACGGACCTTGCGCTCGGGTTGAACCCGATTTTCAGGAAAACTCGTTCTCGACGACGCCAGCGCTCCCGGGGTACGGGACTGGCCGGTTCCATTCGATGCGGCCATGGCGTGGACCGTCTCCTGGCCGATTCGGTCGCCCGGGAAGATCCGCTCTTCGCGGCCTGGGTCCTGGTCCTCTGCCTCGGCCTGCGGCGTGGTGAGGCCATGGGCCTGACCAGGCAGTCGATCGACTGGGTGCCGTCCATGGTGACTGCGACTGTCCGCGAGTGGGACGACGAGGAAGGGTGGGGCGTTCTCGACTCCCCCGATACCCCCGGCGGCTGCTTCGGCCATTACTCCAACATCCAGGCGGACGGCTTCCGCACGCTGTCGCCCGGACAGCAGGTCGACCTCACATGGGAAGCCCCTGGTTTCAAGCAGGACGGGTACGACTACCGCGCGGTGAGCATCTTGCCCCGGCCTGCCTGACATCCACAGCCGACATCAACGACGGCGTTCGCCCACGGTCTCCAGCGGTCCGCTACGCGACCGCACCCTTTACCGCAGCATGCAGTAGCGCCCGTTGGTCGAACTCCTAACGCGGTCGTCGATCAGCCGAGGTAGGGCCGCTCCCGGTGCTCCAGGAAGTGACGGATCCGGAGCCGCTGCGTGTGGTGCATCGGCAGTTGATCGATCTCCTCCGGCGGGACGAACCGCAGCTCCGTGGACTCGTCCGAGATCGCGAGCCGGCCGCCGACCACCCGGGCGGTGAAGCAGACGTTGAACTGCCTGCGCACCTCACCGTCCGAGTAGGCAATGACGTGGCGAGGGTCGGTGTACGTGCCGACGAGCCCGGTGATCTCCACCTCCAGACCGGTTTCCTCCTTCACCTCGCGGACGGCCGTTCCCGGAAGTGAGTCGGTCATCTCCATGCCGCCACCAGGGAGCGCCCAAAGATCGTTGTCACGGCGGCGCTGAAGGAGCACGCGCCCCTCGTCGTCGGTCACCACGGCCGACGCGGCGACCACCAAGCTGTTCGGCTCAGGTGCCGCCGGGTCGTCGTAGTACTCGGTCCGTGCCATCGTCACCCTTCGCGCAACCCGAACCCTGTGCGCCCGTGCCGGCGTCCGCAAGGTCCGCTGGCTCTCGAAGCACGTCTAGCTGTTGCCCTTACAGCCCGCCGCTGACGGCATGTCACGGCACAACTGATCCTGGTGGGACTGCGCCTCAGCCCCACCAAAGACGATGACGCAGATCAGGGCAGCCATGACGGCCTGGGTGACAACCGCTACGACGGCCCCGGCCCGCGCGGCGATCGCGGCCGCCGCGATGGCGAGGACTCCGACCCCGCCAGCGGCGGCCAGGTAGTTCCACAAGGAGTCGGTCGTGACGGTCTTGCCCGGGTCGAGGTTGAACCCGGACAGGAGCCAGAGTCCAAAGATCACCGCCAAGGCGAGCAGCTCCAGGAACACCAGACCGCACCCTGCTCCGATGTCGGCGCCCCGGTCGGCACGGCGGTGCTGTCCCGGGCCGGTGGTCGCGTCGAAGGCTGGCGGGGCGACGGGTAAGTTCATACTCGCCACCCTGCTCGTGCGGGCGAGGCGGGCGCATGAGTAGGAGTACTCAGCTCTGCCCCGGGTGAGTCCCATGATCGACCTGACACCCCTGATCGGCCCCACCCGCCTTCTGAGGCGGTTGCCGTCAAACACTGCCGTCAAGGCAAAAGCCAGAGGCCCTGTGGATCACTCCACAGGGCCTCTGGTCTGTTGTGCACTCGGCAGGATTCGAACCTGCAACCTTCTGATCCGTAGTCAGATGCTCTATCCGTTAAGCTACGAGTGCTTGTTTTTTTGTTTTTCGTCTCCGGTCCCGGCCCTTTCGGCCCGTTCCCGGCGACAGGAAGAACATTACATGACTGCCGCCGTCATGTGAAATCCGATAGGCGCACCCCTTGTGACCTGCGGAAACGTCCAGCGGGGGCGGTCTGGGGCCGGGGGCCGGGAACGCCGAAGCCCCGGTCCAGGAGGACCGGGGCTTCGGGATCTGTGCGGAGGCGGAGGGATTTGAACCCTCGATGGGCTTTAAGACCCAAACCGCATTAGCAGTGCGGCGCCATAGACCGGACTAGGCGACGCCTCCAGCACAACCGCTCACGCGAGCGCGCGAGTGGTGCGTGCAAATGATGACACAGTCAGGTGCGGTGTCACCAACCGCCCCCCACGGTACTAGGCAGGCGGGTCGCAGGGCAAAGGGCTTCCCCTCGGCACGCAGGGGCGGCGCAAGAGGGGCGGCATAAGAGGGGTGGTGCAGGAGGGGTGGCGCGCAACGTCCGGCCGACCCGGGCGTTGGACAGGGCATGGTTTCCGATCTGCCGGTCGCCGGGCGGCACCTTCTCGTGTCGTCCCTCGCCGCCGTCGCCGCCGTCGCCTCCCTCGTCCCCCTCACCGCCGCCCCCGCCGTCGCGGCCGGTGCCATGCCGCCCCCCGTCCGGCCGGAGGACCGGGCGCCGCGGCAGAGCGCCGATCACCTGACCGTCGTGGTCCGGCACGCCGGAACCGAGCGGGACGGCACCTTCGATGTGTCGTGTCATCCCGGTGCCGGCCATCACCCGGACGTGGAGGGGGCCTGCCGGACGCTCGACTCGCACACCCGCTGGGGCCGGGACCCCTTCGCCCCGGTGCCCTCCGGCAGCAACTGCACCATGCTCTACGGCGGCCCGGCCACCGCCCATGTCACCGGCACCTGGGCCGGGCGCCCGGTCGACGCCACGTACAACCGCGGCGACGGGTGCGAGATCGGGCGCTGGGACCGGATGGTGCCGCTCCTGCCGAAGCTGGGGTCACCCGTATAGCGGCCCGGCGCCCGAAAGCTTTGCCCCCCGGGCACCGGCAACCAGACCCCGGCTCCCAGCCCCCGGCAGCCAGAGCGCCGGCCCCCGGGGCCGGCGACTGGGGTCACCCGCACGGGTGTCGCGTCCCCGCCGCCCGCGGGCCCCGACGGAATCAGTCGTTCCGTAAAGGCCCCGCGAAGGTCTCGCGCAGTCACGGGCGCCGGAAGCGTCAGGTCACGCGTTCGCTGTCACTTCCACGTGGGACCTCCCCCGCATCCGGCGCCGTGAGCGCGACCCGTGCGCTTAGACTCCCTCGCGTGACACGTCGCGGGCCGGTTGGCAAGATGGCCCGAGCGGTCGGCAAGGTGCGGTAACAGGAGGGAAGCGTCTCGTGAGCAGCAGGCCATCCCGAGGCGCTGCTCGCCTCGCAGCCATACTCGACGCTCTGCCGGACGCGTTGGTCCTGGTCAACGCCAACGGCACCGTCGTCAACGCCAACACCATCGCGCTGGAGGCGTTCGAGGCGCCAGGCACCGCGCTCGTCGGGCGCGGGCTGCTCGATCTGCTGCCGCAGTTCGACTCCCGGCTCATCCCCGGATCCATGCGGCGGCCCGATCACATGGACCCGCGCGGACGGACCAAGCCGACGCGGATGATCGCGCGGCGCACCGACGGGACCGAGTTCCCGGTCGAGGTGACCAGCGCGAACCTGGAGAACGGGCAGCAGGCCTACGACGGTTACGGCTACACCGGCGACGAGCTGCTGATGATCGTCGTACGGGACCTGTCCGGGACCGTGGACACCGAGGCGGAGCTGGCCCGCTCACAGCGGCAGACCGAGATGATCCTGCGGGCCGCCTCCGAGGGTGTCGTCGGCACCGACACCGACGGGCGGATCGTGCTCGTCAACCCGGCCGCCGCCCAGATACTGGGATACCGGGCGGGTGAGCTGGGCGGCAAGGAGCTGCACACGCTCGTGCTGCACTCCCGCGCCGACGGCTCCCCCTTCCCCTACGAGGAGTCCCCGCTCGCCGACACCCTGCGCTCCGGACGCAAGCACCGGGTGCGCGGGCAGGTGCTGTGGTCCAAGGGCGACGAAGAGGTCTCGGTCGACCTGACCACCGCTCCGGTGCGCGACGGCGATCAGCTCGTCGGCGCCGTCATGACCTTCACCGACCGCCGGCCCTACGACGCCCTCGCCGAGGAGAAGGCCGCGCTGGAGAAGGCGCACGCCGAGGAGCTGGAGCGGCTCGCCGAAGAGCACGCCTCCGACCTGACCGCGCTGCGCCAGCGGCACGTCGCCGAGGTCGAGGAGCTGGGCGAGAAGCACGCGGAGGAGCTGGGCGCCGGCGAGGAGCGGTACGCGGCCCTCGCCGAGCGCGAGAAGGACCGGTACGAGGCGCTGGCCGGGCGGCACGAACAGCTGCTCACGCTGCTCGGGCAGTCGTTGCGCGGCCCGCTGGACGAGCTGCGGCGCGAGCTGTCGGCCCTCGCGGCCGACGACGCGGGGCAGCTGTGGCCCGAGGCCAACCAGGTGCTGCACCATCTGTCCGCCGGCTACTCGCGCATCACCAACCTCATCGACAACGTCCTCGGCTACCAGCGGCTGGACGCGGGCATCGAGGACATCACCCGTACGAAGGTGATGCTGGACGCCGTCGTCGCCGCCGGTGTGGACGGGGCCGTCGAGCTGATCGGGCCGGGCCGCGTGCAGTTCGCCGTGCACGCGCCGCCCATCGAGGCCGAGGTCGACCCGCAGCGGCTCGCCACCGCGCTCGCGCACCTGGTCGCCGATGTGGCCGGGGTCGACGCGACCGGCAACACGCCCGTGTCCGCGGGCGGTTACCTGGACAACACCGTCGTGGTCGCCGCCGCCCAGCGCGGTGAGGTCGCGCGGATCGAGGTGCGCGGCCCGTACGCGGGCGGGGACCCGGTGCACGAGCCGATCGTGCGCGGCATCGTGCGCGCCCACGGCGGCGTCCTCCAGACGCACGACGTGCCGGGGATGAGCGGCAGCGCCTACGTGCTGGAGGTGCCGCTCGGCGGTGGAGCCGGGGCGCTCGCCGCGCAGGCCGCAGCAGGGATCCCGGACGCTGGCGAGCCGGCGTCGCCGGAGGTCGCGACCGGCACCCATGGCGGACGGCGGCGGGCCCGGCGGGCCTCCACGGACGCCTTCCTGGAGAGCGAAGTGGCCGGCGCGGCCGAGCCCGCCGGTGAGTCCGAGGCCGTCGCGCCGACCGGGCGGCGCCGCCGCAGGGCCGGCGCGCCCGCCGAGGAGGCCGCCCTGGCGCTCCCGGTGGGCGCTACCGACCCGGCCGACGGCGCGGAGGCCGCGTCGGGCGGTACCGGGCGCCGCCGGGGCCGGGCCGCCGAGAACGGCGACGGCGAGGACGTGGCCGACGGCATGGCCGAGGGTGTGTCCGAGGGTGCCGTGGTGACCGCCGCCGAGCACGCGGCGGGCGCCGCCGCCTCGGGTACGGGCCTCGGTGGCACGGTGCCGCCGCAGGGCGTGCCCGTCCCCGCGGGTCGTCGCGCCCACGGTGGCTCCGAGGTGCCGCAGGCCGCCCTGCCGCCGGCCCTGCCCGTGGCGGGCGGGGAGCCGGTGCCGGACGCGCGGACCGCCGCGGCCGAGGACGCGCAGCCGGGCGGGCGGCGCCGCCGGGCGTTGGCCGCAGCGGCGGAACGTGCCGTGGCCCAGGAGGCGGAAGGTGCCCGTACGGTCTTCGCGCTGCCGCCGGCCGAGGCCGACCGCCGGCCCGGACCGGCGCACGTGAACCCGAACGCGAACCCGGGGGCCGGCGTACCTCCGGTTCCGGGAGCCGTCGTGCCGCCGGTGCCGCAGGTGCCGGCTGCCGGTGTCGTCGCCGGTCCGCAGGACGAGGTGTTGCCCGGTCAGGTGCGGATGCCCGCCCGGATGCCCCTGGCCGGTGCCGGTGTGCCCGGTGCCGACGGCCGGCACGACGCCGTACCGCTCGACCAGGCCGAGGACCACACGCCGCCGCAGCCGCATCCCACCAGCGCTCCGACCGGTCGGCGCCGTCGGGCCGTGGCCCAGCCGGCCGGGGACGCCCAGACCGGCGCGCCGGGCTCCGTGCCGGGCCCGGTGCCCGCGCCCGCTTCGTCCGCCGTTCCGCCCGCCGTGCCGGTTCCGGCCGCTTCCGGGCAGGCCGCCCAGGGCCCGGCGGTGCCGCCGACTCCCGCCCGGGGGAACGCCGTTCCCGGCATTCCGGCGCAGGGTACGACCGGACAGGGCGCCCCCGTCCAGGCCGCTCCCGGCGCCCAGCCGGCCGCCCCGGCTTCCGGCACCACGCCCTCCGGGACCACGCCCACGGGCCCCGGCGGCGTCCAGCCCGGCGTACCGGGTGCGCAGGCCGGCGTGCGGCCCGGTGCCGCCGTGCCCGGGCAGCCGGTGAACGCCTCTCACCCCGGGGTCCCCGCGCAGGGCGCCCCTGGCCGGCCGGTACCGGTGGCGCCGCCGGCCGCGCAGCCGTTGCCCGCGGAGTCGGCCGCCGGCCAGGTTCCGCCGACGGCCACCGTCCCGCAGCAGTGGCCCGGCGCCGACGACACCTCGGGCGCGGGCACGCCCGTACCGCAGACGGCCCCGGCCCGCGCCACGGCGCCCGCGGAGCACCCCGGCGCCGGGCCCCGCCGGGCCGCGCAGCCGTTGCCCGCCGAGGCGGCGGGAGCGGCCTACGACCCGAACTCGACGCAGGGGCGGGCGATCAGCGTCCGGACCCTGGGGCAGGGCGTGCCGTTCGCACGGCAGGCCGCGCAGGTGCAGCAGCCGACGGCGACCCCGCCCCCGCACGCGCCCGGTGGTTCCGGCCGCAGGCGCAAGCTGGGCACGCCCCCGGACCCGGCCGGGCGCGGCGAGACGCAGCCGGGGCAGGCCGCCGACCCGGCGCCCGGGCAGCCGTCGCCGGAGGGGCAGGCAGCCGTGCCGCAGCCGGCGGCGGGCGGCCCGGCCCGGGCCGTCCCGGGCACCGAGGGTGCCGGCCGGTCGTACGCCATAGGCGCTCCGGAGCCCGACGCCGCCGAGGGGCCCGAGCCGCTGGACGGTCCCGGCGGGGCCGTCGAGGTGGCGGACACGCCCCGGCCGCAGCCGCTGGACGACGAGCTGCCCCCCGAGCCGCTGGACAACCCGCGCCGGCTGCTGGTGTGGCCCGCGCCGGACGTGACGACCCAGCAGGCGCTGAGCGACCGCGGCTACCGGCCCGTCATCGTGCACTCGCGCGAGGAGGTCGACGCCCAGATCGCGGCCTTCCCCGCCGCGCTGTTCGTGGACCCGCTGACCGGGCCCATCACGCGGACGGCCCTGCAGTCGCTGCGCCAGGCAGCCGTGGCCGCCGAGGTGCCGGTGCTGGTCACGGCCGGGCTCGGGCAGGCCACGCGCGAGGCGGCGTACGGCGCCGACCCCGCCGTACTGCTGAAGGCGCTGGCCCCCCGGGACAGCGAGCAGCATCCGCCGCGGGTGCTGCTCATCGAGGAGCACGCGGAGATCGCGCTGGCCCTGACCGCGACGCTGGAGCGGCGCGGGATGCAGGTGGCGCGGGCCGCGAACGACAACGACGCGGTGACGCTGGCGGGGCAGTTCCGGCCGAACCTGGTGGTGATGGACCTGATGCAGGTGCATCGGCGGCGGGCCGGGATCGTGGACTGGCTGCGGGCGAACGGGCAGCTCAACCGCACCCCGCTGGTCGTCTACACCGCCGCCGTCGACCAGGTCGAGCTGCCCCGGCTGGCGTCGGGCGAGACCGTGCTGTTCCTCGCCGAGCGGTCCACCAGCACCGAGGTGCAGGCGCGGATCGTGGACCTGCTGGCCCGGATCGGCACCAACTGACCGGGCGGCGCCCCCCGCCGCAGTGCGGAGGGGGGCGCCGCCCGAGTACCGGTAGGGCAGGCGCGGTCAGAGGCGGGTGACGTCCAGCTGGCCGTCCGCGTACCGCCTGCGCAGCACCTTCTTGTCGAACTTGCCCACGCTCGTCTTCGGCACCGACTCGATCACCGTCCAGCGCTCGGGCAGCTGCCACTTGGCGATGCGGCCCTCCTCGGCGAGGAAGACGCGCAGGGTCTCGAAGTCGGCGGTGGCGCCCTCCCGCAGGACGACCGTGGCCAGCGGGCGCTCGCCCCACTTCTCGTCGGGTACGGCGACCACGGCGGCCTCGGTCACGTCCGGGTGGGACATCAGCGCGTTCTCCAGCTCGACCGAGGAGATCCACTCACCGCCGGACTTGATGACGTCCTTGGCGCGGTCGGTGAGGGTGAGGAAGCCGTCGGGGGAGATGGTGCCGACGTCACCCGTCTTCAGCCAGCCGTCCTCGCTGAACTTGTCGGTGGGGCGCAGGGGTTCGGCGTCGGGCCCGTTGTAGTAGGCGCCCGCGATCCATGGGCCGCGCACCTCCAGCTCGCCCGCCGACTCCCCGTCCCACGGCAGGCGCTCGCCGTCGGGACCGGTGAGACGGGCCTGGACACCGGCCGGGAAACGGCCCTGGGTGAGGCGGTAGGCGAACTCCTCGTCGGTGCCGGCGGCGTGGGCCGGCGGCCGGGCCACCGTACCCAGCGGGGAGGTCTCCGTCATGCCCCAGGCGTGACACACCCGCATGCCGAGCCGGTCGAAGGCCTCCATGAGGGAGGGCGGACAGGCCGCTCCGCCGATGGTGACCTGGGTGAGGGAGGAGACGTCACGCGGCCGGGCGAGCAGCTCGCCCAGCAGGCCCTGCCAGATGGTCGGCACGGCGGCGGCGTGGCTCGGCCGCTCCCGCTCGATCATCTCGGCGAGCGGCGCGGGCTGCAGAAAGCGGTCCGGCATCAGCATGTTGACGCCGGTCATGAAGGTGGCGTGCGGCAGGCCCCAGGCGTTGACGTGGAACTGGGGCACCACGACGAGCGAGGTGTCCTGGTCGGTCAGACCCATCGACTGGGCCATGTTGACCTGCATGGAGTGCAGATAGATCGAACGGTGGCTGTACACCACGCCCTTGGGGTCACCGGTGGTGCCGGAGGTGTAGCACATGGCGGCGGCCTGGCGTTCGTCCAGCTCGGGCCAGTCGTAGGTGGTGGACCGGCCCGCGATCAGCTCCTCGTACTCGTGGATCCGGGCGTGCGTGCCGTGCAGCGGGGAACGGTCGCCCGGTCCGGAGACGACGACGTGTTCGACCTCCGTGAGCTTCGGCAGCAGGGGCGCGAGCATGGGGATCAGGGAGCCGTTGACGAGGACGACCCTGTCGGCCGCGTGGTGGACGATCCACACCAGCTGCTCGGCCGGCAGCCGCAGGTTGAGCGTGTGCAGCAGCGCGCCCATGGACGGGATCGCGAAGTACGCCTCGACGTGCTCGGCGTTGTTCCACATCAGGGTGGCCACCCGGTCGTCGTCCCGGACGCCGAGTTCGTCGTGCAGGGCGTGGGCCAGCTGGGCGGAACGGGCCCCGATCGCGGCGAAGTCACGCCGGTGCGGCTCGGCCTCCCCGGTCCAGGTGGTCACCTGGGATGAGCCGTGGACCGTGGATCCGTGCGTCAGGATCCTCGAGATCAACAGCGGTACGTCCTGCATCGTGCTCAGCACGGCGTCCTCCCGGGCGACATTGCCTACGCGGTGGTAGAGGGCTGCGCTGATTCTGCGCACATACCGCGCGGTATGTCACTAGCGGAGGGAAAATTCGGGTCTACCGGGCCGGCACCAGCTCGGGGTCCTCGCGCAGCTTGCCGAGCGCCCGGGACACCGCCGACTTCACCGTGCCCACCGACACTCCGAGCACCTCGGCGGTCTGCGCCTCGCTGAGGTCCTCGTAGTAGCGCAGGACGACCATCGCCCGCTGCCGCGCGGGAAGTCTCGTGACCGCCCGCCACATGGCGTCGTGCAGCGCCTGGCGTTCGGCCGGGTCGTCGGCGGCGGGCGCGGGCTCCGGCTCGGGCAGTTCCTCGCAGGCGAACTCGTCCACTCTGCGCTTGCGCCACTGCGAGGTGCGCGTGTTGACCAGCGCACGGCGCACATAGCCGTCGAGCGCCCGGTGGTCCTCGATCCGGTCCCAGGCCACGTAGGTCTTGGCCAGCGCGGTCTGCAGCAGATCCTCGGCATCGCACGGGTTCGCGGTCAGCGCGCGCGCGGTACGCAGCAGGACCGGCTGGCGGTCCCGCACGTAGGACGCGAACGACGGGTACACCGAGGTCCCCTCGCTCGGACGCGGCCGGGGGTGCGGGAGCAGCCGGGAGTGGGCGCGAGTCTGCCGGCTTGGTGTGGCGGCGGCCGAGGCGCTGGTGCAGACGGGTGTGGTCATGACTCCACGCTAGGAGCGGGCCCCGCCCCGGCGGATCGGCCGCAGGTCCCGAAGGGGGGTCCCCCTCAGGTTGTAGGGGTGGGGCCCGCTCCACCTCCTGAAGGTGGAGGGCGCATCCACCCGGTCTGAGGGTCGGCCCCGAGCCGGGGCGGGGCGGGGCGGGGCGGGGCCGGGTAGTGCCCGGGCGGGCCTTTACGTGCGTGGGGGTCTGGAGCCCGAGGGTGCGCGGGTGCACGGGTGCGCGGGCTCGGTGGCTCAGTCGTCCCTCGTCAGCACCAGGCCCGACGTGGGTACCCCGGTGCCGGCCGTGACCAGGGCCCGGGACGCGTCCGGTATCTGGTTCGCCGCCGTGCCGCGCAGTTGCCGTACCGCCTCGGCCACGCCGTTCATCCCGTGCAGGTACGCCTCACCGAGCTGTCCGCCGTGCGTGTTCAGCGGCAGCCGCTCCTCGGCCACGAAGTCCGCCGCCTCCCCGCGCCCGCAGAACCCGAACTCCTCCAGCTGCATCAGCACGAACGGCGTGAAGTGGTCGTACAGGATCCCCACGTCGATGTCGGCGGGGCGCAGTCCGGAGGTCCGCCACAACTGGCGGGCCACCGCGCCCATCTCCGGCAGACCGGTCAGGTCGTCCCGGTAGAAGCTGGTCATCTGTTCCTGGGCCCGGCCGGCCCCCTGCGCGGCGGCCGCGATCACGGCCGGCGGACGCGGCAGCGCACGGGCCCGCTCCAGCGACGTGACGACCACCGCCTGCCCGCCGTCCGTCTCCTGGCAGCAGTCCAGCAGCCGGAGCGGCTCGACGATCCAGCGGGACGCCGCATGCTCGGCGAGCGTGATCGGGCGGCCGTGGAACCAGGCCGCCGGATTGGTCGCCGCGTACCGCCGGTCCACCACGGCCACATGCCCGAACACCTCCGGCGGCAGCCCGTACGCGTGCAGATACCGCCGGGCCGTCATCGCCACCCAGGAGGCGGGTGTGAGCAGCCCGAACGGCAGTGCCCAGCCCAGTGCCACGCCCTCCGCCGAGGGTTCCCGGTGCCGTACGCCGGCGCCGAACCTGCGGCCCGAGCGTTCGTTGAAGGCGCGGTAGCAGACCACCACCTCCGCGACGCCCGTCGCCACCGCGAGCGCCGCCTGCTGGACGGTGGCACAGGCCGCCCCGCCGCCGTAGTGGACCCGGGAGAAGAAGGACAGCTCACCCATCCCGCAGGCCTGGGCCACCGTGATCTCGGGGCTGGTGTCCATCGTGAAGGTCACGAGCCCGTCCACGTCGGCCGGGGTGAGGCCCGCGTCGTCGAGGGCGGCCCGCACCGCCTCCACCGCCAGCCGCAGTTCGCTGCGCCCGGAGTCCTTGGAGAACTCGGTGGCGCCGATGCCCACGATCGCGGCCCTGCCGCCCAGGCCGTCGCGGGCGCGCAGGCTCACGAGGCGCCCCCGGGGACCGTGACGGTGACCGTGCCCGTCACATGTGCGCCGATGCCGTTGGCGCCGACGACACGCACCGTGGCGGTGTCGCCGTCGACCGCTTCGATCCTGCCCGTCAACACCATCGTGTCCCCCGGGTAGTTGGGCGCCCCGAGTCTGATGGCGACCCTGCGGAGCACCGCCGTCGGGCCGAAGTGGTCCGTGATGTACCTGCCGACCAGGCCGTTGGTCGTCAGGATGTTCATGAAGACGTCCGGTGCGCCCTTGCTCCGGGCGAGTTCCGCGTCATGGTGCACGTCCTGGTAGTCCCGGGACGCGATCGCGCCCGCCACGATCAGCGTGCGGGTGACCGGGATCTCCAGCGGGGGCAGTTCGGCGCCCGCCGTCAGTGCCGTCGTCATGCCCTACCTCCCATTCGTCGTCAACGCGCCCATTTCCTGGCGGACTTGGGCCGCCACGCGCGGGGCCTTCCACGGTTCCGGGTGACCGCGTCCGACGTCCATGTCATCCCTCGCCTTCGACGACGCGGAAGACCGGCAGGACCTGGGTGCCTTCCTCGTCGTCGTAGGTCCGGAACTCGACCCGCACCGGCAGCCCGACGCGCACCTCGTCGTACGGCACCCCGACCACGTTGCTCACCATCCGCACCCCCTCGGCGAGTTCGATCAGCCCGACGGCGTACGGGCCCCCTACACCGGTCGCCTCGGGGGCGTCGGGGGCGTCGGCGGGCTCCGCGAAGGCCGGGGAGGGCGGGTGGTGCACCACCACGTACGAGTAGACCGTGCCCCCTCCGCTCGCCTCGACGGTGTCCCATTCGAGGCCGCCGCAGGCGTTGCACCCCGGCAGCCAGGGATGGCGCGGGGTGCCGCAGGCCGTGCAGCGCTGGACGAGGAGCCGGTGTTCGGCGACACCCTGCCAGAAGCCCGCATTGTCCCGGTTGACCACCGGACGGGGGCGCCGCGGCCGGGGGCCGGTGCGCACGGGGGCGTACTTGAGGACGCGGAAGCGGTGCGTGCCCACCAGGGCGCCGTCGACCCGGACGTCCGTGCGGGTCGTGACGAAGTGCCCCGTGCCGAGCCTGGTCCGCTTGGCGCCGGAGACCGATTCGATCACCGTGTCGAAGGTGACCTCATCGCCCGGGCGCAGCGGCCGTACGTACTCCTGCTCGCAGTCGGTGGCCACCACGGACGTGCAGCCGGCCGCGTCGAGCAGGCCGAGCAGCTCGTCGTAGGCGCCGGTGCGGCCCTGGTGACCGGAGAGGCCGCCCATCGTCCAGGCCTGGAGCATGGTGGGCGGGGCGATGGCACCGGGGCCGCGGTAGGCCGGGTTGGTGTCGCCCATCGCCTCGCACCAGTGCCGGATCATCGGCGCGTTCACCGGGTCCCGGCCCACGGCGGCGACGGCGGCCGGGAGCCCCTCGTAGACCTTGAGGCGCGACTCGGTCCCGTCCGTCCCCTCGTGCTCGTGGGCCGCGGAACGCGGACCGGTCCCATCCTTCCCCGGCCTACCCCCGGCCCCGCCGCTCCTCTCTCCGCCGTCCCTCTCCCCGCCGCCCCTGTCCTCCGCGCTCACCTTGGCGCTCACCTTCGCCCCCTCGTGAGTCCGAGCCGCGTCGTCGCGAAGATCTCCCGCCGCGCCTCGCTCACCCCGTCGCCGGGGGGTGAGGTGCACGACGGATCTGCCGGTCGCGGTTGCCCGGCAGAACGGTTTCTGACTGTCCGTCAGATCATGACGAGTGTCAAGGTCACCGTGACGCACCGGGGAAAACGCCGACGCGGCGGTACCGGAGTACCGCCGCGCCAACGTGTTGCGACCCCTGAGCACACCCCGCGAGGGCCCTCGTCAGGAGGAACCCCGCCCGAGGGTCACCAGAGGTGGCTGAAGTGGATGGCGACGTTCTCGTTGCCCTGCTGGATGGCCGTGAAGGCGGAGTGGTTCACCTGCGCGGTGTTGCTCTGGTTCGAGGCACCGGAGCCGACCGCGTTCTGCTGCGTGGTGGCCAGGTTGCCGTTGTTGTCGTGGCCGACCCCGCTGCCGATGATGCTCGCCACTCCCGCGTTCGATCCGTCGCCCGCGAAGGAGCCGTTGTCCGCTGCCGCGACGCCGGAGAAGAGAGCGGCTGCGAGCGGGAGCGCGGCGACGGCGGTGAAAACGCGGGCGGTACGGATGCTTGCCATGTTGTTCCTCCAGAACGAAACACTCTGCGACCCGAGGGCCGGATGTCTGTGAACTACGGCTTGTGTCAAGGCAGTTGGCCGACCGTCTTGACCGTGGTGGACGACGTCACGCCTCCAGAGTTGCCCACCGAATCCCCGGCGAACCGACCAGAACCAGCGATTAGCACGCAAGCGTGATGACAAGTCGATAAACCCCTCACGCCACCTTTCGCTCGCCGGCACCCGGGCCTGGACCGGCGCGGCCGCTCAGGCGGCAAGCGGCACAAGAGGTGAATCGTTCCGGCGCCTTCCGGCCAACCCGCTCGGCCAGGGGCGCGCCACGGCGGGCACCTCTTCCCTTTTTCGAACATATGTACGACCATCATTCCATGGCCACCATCGACCGGCAGGCCACGACGCTGGCCCTCGCGCACGCCCTGTCAGCCGCCGAACGCGGTCTGGCCGTCATCCCCCTGTCCCGGACGAAGCTCCCGGCCCTGCGCTCGCCCCACCGCGCGGGCTCCGAACCGGCCGGACCGCGCTGCCACGGCGAGTGCGGCCGCTTCGGCCACGGCGTGTACGACGCCTCCACCGACCCCGTCCGCATCCGCGAGCTGTTCGCCGCCGCGCCCTGGGCCACCGGCTACGGCATCGCCTGCGGGCTGCCGCCGTACCGTCTGATCGGTGTCGACCTGGACACCAAGACCGGCACGGACGCCTCCGTCGCCCTGCGCGAGCTGGCCCTGCGCCATCTGTTCGGCATCCCGGAGACGGTCGTCGTCCTCACCCCGAGCGGCGGCCGGCACCTGTGGCTGACGGGGCCGCGGGACGTCGTCGTCCCCAACTCCGCGGGCCGGCTCGCGCCCGGCATCGACATCCGGGGGGCCGGCGGCTACCTCGTGGGCCCCGGCTCCCGCACCGACCACGGCGTCTACGCCACCGCCCCCGACACCGCCCGGCTGGCGCCCGCCGCCTGTCCGTCGTCCCTGCTGCGCCTGCTCCTGCCGCCGCGCCACGACAGCCGCCCGCATCGGCCCACCCCCGGCGACCATGGCCGCGGCCTGGTCCACTTCGTCCTCTCCGCCCACGAGGGCCAGCGCAACACCCGCCTGTTCTGGGCGGCCTGCCGCGCCTACGAGAACGGCCTCGGCCCGGCCCTGGCCGACCCCCTGACCGAGGCGGCCCGCACCACCGGACTGCCCGAACACGAAGCCCGGGCGACGATCGCCTCGGCAGCCCGCATGACGGGACACCGCCCCTGAGGGCCCACCGGACATCTGGAGGCCGCCGGCCGACGTGCCCCTCCCGTGGCCGCCCGGTCGGGAGCGAGCGGGGAGCCGCAGCCGCCGGCGGACAACGCGCACACGAGAACGGCCCCCGACCGAGATATCTGGTCGGAGGCCGTTCACCTGCGGTGGGTGTGGGATTTGAACCCACGGTCACATCGCTGCGACGACGGTTTTCAAGACCGCCTAGCCTTCGCCTCTCAAACTAACCGTGACCTGGCCTTTTCTCCGATATACCTGGCCTGCAAGTGGCACTCTGGCCAGAAGATGGCCACGGGGCAGCCTGAAGCCTCACTTCTGTGCCATGTCCCTCAAGTACGTCGGATGGTCTGGGTTTGATGGCACAGAACAGTCCGATCCTTTGCTGATCACGGAGTGACTGCAACCGCATGCCGCTAGACCGGCATGTACGGGGCATGAGGAAACCTCACCCTGTGCGCTACCTCCTGCGGCCGTCCAAGCAGCGCAGGGCCGATTGGCACGCCCTGACCAGGCTTGAGCAGCGCCGCCGTCGAGTCCGGCGGAAGAACCGGGCGCGACGCTTGGGCGTGATCGCCCTGTTCGTTTTCGGAGCCCTGGCATTATTGGTCGGACTTCCCTGGCTCGTCTGGCGCGGGCCCTACGTCTTCGATGCCAAGTACATCGATCGCAAAGCCCTTGGCAGCGGATCCGCAGCCCTCGTCACCGGCCTGCGCACCGCCGTCGTAGCTTTCACCGCCGCCCTCGGCGCCGGCATTGCCCTGCTCTACACGGCCCGCACCTACCGCCTCACCCACCGAGGCCAGATCACCGACCGATTCACCAAAGCCCTCGAGCGCCTCGGCTCACCCGAGATCTATGTACGCATCGGCGGCATCCTCGCCCTCGAACAAATCGTGCAAGATGCACCCGAACAAGCCGCCACCGACGCCGCCCGCGTCCTCGGTCACTTCATCCGCCACCGTGCCCCCAAAGCCGAGCCCCCACTTGACCCCAATACACCGGGCCTCGATCCACTACCGGATGAACCCGCCGCTGACGTACAGGCAGCCCTCACCGCCCTCACGCGAGCGGAATCACGAACCCACGTCGACCCCCGCGAACCACTCGACCTCCACGGCCTCCACCTCGCTGGCGCCAACCTCAACCAAGCCGATCTCACTCAAGCCAACCTAAGCGGGGCGACGCTGACGGGCGCCCACCTGTCCGAGGCGACGCTGACGGCAGCCGACCTGCACGAGGCGACTCTGACGAGGGCCAACCTGTCAGGGGCGGCGATGACGGCGGCCAATCTGTGCGCGGCGACTCTGACGGATGCCGACCTGCACGAGGCGACTCTGACGAGGGCCAAACTCCACGAGGCGACACTAACGGGGGCCAAGCTGTACAAGACGACGCTGACAGGCGCCAATCTGTGCGCGGCGACCCTGACGGCGGCCAACCTGTCAGGGGCGACGATGACGGGGGCCAATCTGTGCGCGGCGACTCTGACGGCGGCCAACCTGCACGAGGCGACGCTGACGAGGGCCGACCTGAGGCGGGCCAACCTGCACGGCGCGACGCTGACGAGGGCCGACCTGCACGAGGCAACGCTGACGGATGCCGACCTGCACGAGGCAACGCTGACGAGGGCCAAACTGCACGAGGCAACGCTGACGAGGGTCAACCTGCATGGAGCGACGCTTACGGATGCCGACCTGCACGAGACGACGCTGACGCGGGCCAACCTGCACGAGGCGACGCTGACGCGGGCCAACCTGGACGGCGCGACGCTGACGGATGCCGACCTGCACGAGGCGACGCTGACGCGGGCCGACCTGATCAAGGCAACGCTGACGGCGGCCAAACTGTCAGGGGCGGAGATGAGGGCGGCCAATCTGTGCGAGGCGACGCTGACGGATGCCGACCTGCACGAGGCGACGCTGACGCGGGCCAACCTGACGCGGGCCAACCTGCACGGCGCGACGCTGACGAGGGCCGACCTGTCCGAGGCGACGCTGACGGATGCCAGACTGCTCTACACCGATCTATCCACCAGTCGATCGTTCACCGCCGGACAAGCGGCATCCGCAATCACTGACCAATCAACGGTCATGCCGCCACACCTGTACGTTTCGGTTGGCTCAGGCATGTGAAGCCTGTGCCGTTCGCACGCCAGCAGCCCCCGCCGAACGTGGCTCCCTCTCTCGATTACCTCAGAAGTCCGAAAATGACTCCTGGAGCCAGCGTCGCCTCTTATCAGGCCGCGTCGTGGCGGGGCGCGGCTTGATCATAGACGTCGCCGGTGACGGCGCATAGCCGTGGGTGTGCGCTGCTGTTGGCGTACGGGTTGGCGTACCCCCCGATCCGTTGAATGCCTTGTCAGGGCCTACGCGGCAACGGTGGCCGGTGATGCCCTGTGACAGCCAAGTTGATAGTTGACATACGCCAGGTTTCGCCACCCCCTCGACCTTCCTAGCTGCACGTTTGTGTCCGCCACCCCCGAAACGCCACCGATCGCCGTGATCATTCGCCAGGGAAATGTCGACAAATTACGGCGGAATGAAACTTGATCTCTTGTGGGACGCTGATGACTTGCGGTTATCTCGTGTAGTACCAGCCATGGGGAGCAACCTCCCGGCGCTTCGATCTCCCGCGTACGCAGAAGGCCTGGCTTGGGATGCATCCCCAAACCAGGCCTGTGCGCGGGACAGGGTGGGCCCGGCCGAGTAATCGGCGGTCGGGCCTGCTCGCCCAACCAGTCGTCCGGCTCCCCCTAAGTGCGTCACAAGAAGTGTTGGACGCACCCCGCGATGGCAGTGACCGCGCTAAGAGTCACTACCGCCAACTCCACCCAGTCCCGCTTGCGGCGTTGGCGGCGCATCCTCTGTTTGGGTCGCACCATCGTTCGGCTCCTGTCTGTTGTCGCTCTCGACCGGGTTAGTCACCAACCAGGCCGGACCCCGCCCAAGACGAGCGAGGCGTCTAGGCACGACAGAGCCGATTCCTCAGCAACCTACCGCGTGCTCTGGCGCCAACGGGGACCGAGCGATTAATCGCTACCGTTCGCCAGGACCAGCCAGATGTAGAGCCACTCAGGGTGGACGGGCTATGCGTGTGCGACGGGTTGGCCTTGCGTCGTGACCTAACCCATGACGCAAGCTCGCGCAGGTCACATGCTCTATGGCTCTATGGGTGCCCCCTCCTGCTGGTGCTAGCTGAGATTCAGGTGTCCATGCTCAGTGCCGACCAGTGCGACCTACCCGAGGAGGGTTGGGGACGGCTCATGCTCGCCGGTGCCCGGCCGCCGGGGGGTCCGCATGGACTGATGACGGCAAGCCATACGAGGAGCGGCAACTCAAACACCGGGCCCGGCGGGCGGTGCGGCCCGTACCCATTCCGCCCGTCCTGGTCGCCATCCTCCGGGAGCACATCGACACGTTCGGGATTACGGCTGACGGCCGACTGTTCAGCGCCGTAGGCGGCGGCCCGGTTCGGTCGCAGGAGTACGGCGCTGTGTGGAAGGAGACCCGGCGGAAGGCGCTCACCCCGGCGCAGGTCGCCTCTCCGCTGACAGCGATCCCGTACGGCCTGCGACATGCCTCCGTGTCGTTCTGGCTTCGCTCCGGGGTGAGCCTCGCCGAGACGGCCCGCCGCGCGGGACAGAGCGTCGCCGTACTCCAGCGCTACTACGCCAAGGTGCTCGACGGTGAAGAGGCCAAGATGAACGCTCTGATCGAGCAGGGGTTGGCGGAGCACGAAAGCACCGCCGAGGGGCCGTGAATCCTGGCCGCAGGTTGGCCATACGCACTGGTCAGAAGTGGGATACGGCCGAATCAGGGTGAGACAGGGTGAACGCAGAAGGGGTGCCGCTCCGGAGAGGGCACCCCTTCTGACCTGCAACGCTCTGACCTGCTGCGGTGGGTGTGGGATTTGAACCCACGGTCACATCGCTGCGACGACGGTTTTCAAGACCGTTCCCTTAGGCCGCTCGGGCAACCCACCCGCGCCCCGGCCCACCTGGGGCGGAGCGGGTACAGACTACCGGCCTCCGGCCGCGCGCGGGGTTCGTGGTCCCTACGGGGCGCACTGGATCCGTTTCGGGGCACTTCCTCGTAGCACTCCACACGGCACGCGGCCCGGGTGCCGTCAAGGGGAGAAGGCCCGACGGATGGAGCACGGGGCCCGCCGCCTGCTGACCGCCGATCCGCACGGGCACAACGCCGAGGCGGAGAACCTCGTCCTCTTGAGGGGGAACACCTCGGACGTGATCGAGAAGGTCACGATCGTCAGGGCCAAGGACCGCGGGTAGCAGGGACGTTGAGATGCGAAGGTTGAAGCGGAGCCGTACGACGGCCGGATGGCCGGCAGCGGCGGCGGTATTGCTGACGTCTGGATGTGCTGTCCTCGACAGCGGCTCTGCCGATGCCGGCGGACCGGGCGCGTCTTACGAGCAGGCGTACGCCGATCACGAGCCGTTGCACGTGGTCGGCTACCCCTCCACCGGCTCTCTGCTGGTGGTGCAAAGGCTCGTGTGGGACATCGCCGACGGCAGGACGGACGAGCTTCGCAAGCTGGCGACCAGCGACAGCGGCGAGACGGACGCCCGGAAGACCGCCGAGAACTGGATCAAGGGCTTCGGTGCCGGCGCCCGTGGTGAAGTGACAGGCGACTTCTACGACGACGGCTCAGAGCGCCAAGTCGTGGTCCTGTACTTCCACGACACCCGCCAGGTCGAAGACTTCAGCGTGCGGCTGGATGGCGACGCGGGCAAGGAGGACTGGCGAGTCCTGATGAAGTCGACCGATTTCAAGGACGCCACACAGGCTCCCGGCTGGGCGCCCAAGGAGCCGGGAGGAACCGGCTCCAGGACGAAGAACACCTGATCACACGAGCGTCCGAGGCCCCCTCTCTCCGGAGCGAGCCGGAGAGAGGGGGCCGACCCTTGTTAGTCGTCGCCGTCGCGCGCGCCGAGGGTCAGGTTCACCGTGTGCTCCTGGCCGCCGCGCTTGTAGGTGATCGCGACCTTGTCGCCGGGCTGGTGGGTCCAGATCTCGCCGATCAGGGTCGGACCGCTGTCGATCACGTGGTCGTCGAGCTTGGTGATCACGTCCCCGGGCTTGAGGCCGGCCTGGGCCGCGGGGCCGCCCGCCTCGACCGCCGCGGCGCCGCTCGCGCCCTGGTCGGTGATCTTCGCCCCGTCGGTGGAGTCCGCCAGGGAGACGGACGCGCCGATCTTGGCGTACACCGGCTTGCCGGACTTGATCAACTGCTGGGCGACGTACTTGGCCTGGTTGATCGGGATCGCGAAGCCGAGGCCGATGGAGCCGGACTGCCCGGAGCCGAAGCCACCGCTGCTGCTGGACTGGATCGCCGAGTTGATGCCGATGACCGCGCCGGAGGCGTCCAGCAGCGGGCCGCCGGAGTTGCCCGGGTTGATCGACGCGTCGGTCTGCAGGGCGCTCATGTACGACGCCTTGCTGCTGGCGCTGCCGTCGCTGGAGGCCACGGGGCGGTTCTTGGCGCTGATGATGCCGGTCGTCACCGTGTTGGACAGGCCGAAGGGGGCGCCGATGGCGATCGTCTCGTCGCCGACGGCCACCTTGTCGGAGTTGCCGAGGGCGAGCGGGTTGAGGTCGGACGGGGCGTTCTTGAGCTTGATGACGGCGACGTCGTAGCCCTGCGCGTGGCCCACGACCTCCGCGTTGTACTTCTTGCCGTCGGGGAAGGTCGCCGTGAGCTTGCCGCCGTCCACCGCGTCGGCCACCACATGGTTGTTGGTGACGATGTGGCCCTGCTTGTCGAAGACGAACCCGGTGCCGGTGCCGCCCTCGCCGTTGCTGCTCTCGGCCTCGATGGTGACCGTGCTGGGCAGCGCCCTGGAGGCGACGTTGGCGATCGTGCCGGGCGCGCGCTTGATCTGCGAGGCGCCGTTGTCGGAGGCCGAGACGGTGGTGGAGCCGCTGTCGTTGTCCTTGGCCAGGGTGTAGCCGAGGCCGCCGCCCAGGCCACCCGCGACCAGCGCGGCCACCAGCACCGCGGCGACCAGTCCGCCGCGTCCGCCGCGCGGCTTGGGAGCGGGCTGCTGGTAGGCGGCTCCCCAGCCGGCACCGGCCGCGCCGCCCGCGCCGCCGTAACCGCCCGCGCCCTCGTAGCCGCCGGGTCCGCCGTACCCGCCGCCGGCACCGGCGGTGCCGGCGCCGCCGTCGGCGTAGGAAGGGGTGGACGGCGGCGGGGGCGGCCAGGAGCCGTCCGGGGCCGGGGGCCCCTGGGGTGCCGGCGGCAGGGGAGCCGTCGGCGCGTCGCCCCGGGGCGCGTGGCCTTCCGGGGCGACGTCGGGAGAGGCCACCGGCACGGGAGGTGCGGACGGGGCCGGGGGTACCGCGTTGCCCTCGTTCTCGGTGCTCACAGCTCTTCTCCTCGATCCACGCCTGTTGTCGTCGGTCGTATTCGGTCTGCAGTCAGCTTTTCCCACGGGCCGTCAGAGCACCATAAGCGGTGCCTGTGGGTCCGGGGCCACTCTTTATATAGGATCTATTAGGCAAAAGTTACATAAACGAGCAGGGTGTACGACCTCGGCCGTCGCACAGTCGTGTACACGACGCCACACACACCCGGCGACGGTGGCACCATGACGCGGTGACCCACGCACCACAGCACCCCATCCAGGTCGTCGCCCACCGGGGCGCCTCCGAGGACGCGCCCGAGCACACCCTCGCCGCCTACCGGAAGGCCATCGAGGACGGGGCGGACGCCCTCGAGTGCGACGTACGGCTGACCGCCGACGGCCATCTTGTCTGCGTCCACGACCGGCGGGTGAACCGTACCTCCAACGGCCGCGGCGCCGTATCCGCGCTGGAACTGGCCGATCTCGCCGCGCTCGACTTCGGCTCCTGGAAGAACCGCGACGCCTGGCGCGGCAGGGACGAGGAGCCCGACTGGGAGCACCGGCCGGAGGACACCGCGGACACCTCCGTGCTCACCCTGGAACGCCTGCTGGAGCTGGTCGCGGACGCCGGCCGGCGGGTGGAGCTGGCCATCGAGACCAAGCACCCCACGCGCTGGGCGGGCCAGGTGGAGGAGCGGCTACTGATGCTGCTGAAGCGATTCGGCCTTGACGCACCGGCCACCGCCGCCGAGTCCCCGGTGCGGGTCATGAGTTTCTCGGCGCGGTCACTGCACCGCGTGCGTGCCGCCGCGCCGACGCTGCCGACGGTCTACCTGATGCAGTTCGTCTCACCGCGGCTGCGGGACGGCCGGCTGCCCGCGGGCGTGCGGATCGCGGGCCCCTCCATCCGCATCGTGCGCAGCCACCCCCAGTACGTGGAGCGGCTGAAGCGCAACGGTCACCAGGTGCACGTGTGGACCGTGAACGAGCCCGAGGACGTCGACCTGTGCGTCGGGCTCGGCCTCGACGCCATCATCACCAACCGCCCGCGCGCGGTGCTGGACCGCCTCGGCCGCTGACCACCCGACCGGAGGTCACCGGGTGTGCTCCGGCGCGTTCGTCGCGTGCCCGGGCGTTTCGAATGCGTCAGCGGAAGGGGACTGGCCGGTTTCCGGTACAGGCCAATGGGGCATCCACACCGTGGCGTGGGGCGAAGGAGGTCTCGGGGGTGGCGTTGGTGGTGGCACAGGAGGTGCCCGCGTCGTCGAGCATGGCCGTTCCCCATGGCCCTGCCGGCGTGGGAGAGGCGCGGCACCGGATGCGCGCTCAGCTGCGCGGCGGCGGCGTCTCGGAATCGGTCGTCGACGATGCCGTACTGATCCTGTCGGAGCTCTTGAGCAACGCGTGCAGACACGGGCGTCCCCTGGGCGACGCGCCGGCCGGTGACGGTGACGTCCGGGCCGCGTGGCGGATCGACCGGCGGGGCCGGCTCATCGTCGAGGTGACGGACGGCGGCGGCCCGACCCGCCCGGCGCCGGCCACACCCTCGGTGACCGCGCACGGCGGCCGGGGGCTGAACATCATCACCGCCCTCGCCGACGACTGGGGTGTCCGGGACGACGTCAGCGGCGAGGTGACGGTCTGGGCGGTGGTCCACAGGGACGTCCACGATCCCGACGCGGGCTGCCCGCGCGAGGCCTTCGCTACGCGCGTCACGACGCCCGCGCTGGCGGACGTGTCCTGCCTGGACTTCGCGGACGCCTTCGAGAACCTGGACTGATCCGCCGCGCCCCGGACCGAACCGCCGCCGTCGCCGTCGCCGTCGCCGTCGCGTCAGGAAACGCCCGGCGCGCACGGGTTCGCCCGGTGGCGCCGGATGCGCACCGTTGCGTCGCCGGGTTCACACCCGTGGCGTCGCCGGGTTCACACCGGTGGCGTCGAGCGCACGTGCGTTGTCCACAGGTTCCCGTCGGTACGGGTTTGAACGGCTAGGCTCCCGCCCGTACGAGAAGAGCCGTAACCGGGAGATCCCACGATGGCCAAGAAGCGACCCCAGACGAAGGCCAAGCGGCCCCGGCCCAGCGACGAGGCCCGCGCCGCCGGAGCCGACGCGCCGGTTCCGGTCGTCGGTGCCCGCGAACCCTGCCCGTGCGGCAGCGGCCGGCGCTACAAGGCCTGTCACGGCCGGGCGGCGGCGCACGCCGCGACCGAGCTGGTGCAGCGCCCGTTCGAGGGGCTGCCGGGCGAGTGCGACTGGGTGGCCCTGCGCGAGCTGGTGCCGGCCGCGACGGCCGAACTGACCGTCAAGGACGGCCTGCCCGAGGACGTCCCGTCGGTCACCCTGGCCACCGTGCTGCCCATGGCCTGGCCGGCGCTGCGCCGTGACGACGGCTCGATCCTGATCGGCCTGCAGAACGACACCGCCTCCGGCGACATCAGCCGCGACCTCGCCGACACCCTCCTGCGCGCGCTGGAGGCGGAGCCCGGCACCCCGGTGCAGGGCCGCCGCGCCCCCGCCGACGGACCGCGGCTGCAGGACCTGCTCGACGCCGAGGCGCCGTTCGAACCGGTCGTGCAGAGCGGTTTCGAGTTCTGGGTGCCGGACGTGGAGAACGCCACCCCGGAGGTGACCGCATCCCTGGAGCGGGCCAACGCCGCCGCGATCCCGACGGTGAAACTGGCCGGCGTGGACGCCGCCTATTGGTGCGAGACCCCGGAGAAGAACCACCTGCGCTGGGTGATGCCCCATCCGGAGGAGCGGCTTCTGGACGCTCTCGCCCGACTGCACGCGGCGGGGCGCACCAGCCTCGGCGAGGGCACCCGGCTCGTGGGCTCCTTCCGCGCTCACGGCCTCACCGTGCCGGTCTGGGACCTGCCGAGCGGGGTCGGCGCGCAGGACGTGGAGAAGCCGGCCGCCGAGTTCGCCGAGCGTCTCTCCGCCGCTCTCGCCGTCCAGGAGCCGCTGACCCCGGAGGAGCGGCGGGCGCGCGGCGGCCTGACCAACCGGCAGGTCACGCTCAGCTGACGGCCCGCACCGCGCGTCAGGACTGAACAGTCGGTCAGTCCTGACATCAGCTCCCCCAGCAGGTGACTCCTGTCACAACTCCCCCTCGTGGCAGGGAAATCGGTGGCCGAATGCCCCGGGCCGAATTTGCGAACCGCCGATCTCTTGTTACCGTCTAATAGCCCGGTTGCTGGTGCATCCCCCGTCGCCAGCAACCGGGTCTTTGCATATCTGCGCCCGGTGCGCCGAGCCTCCCGTGTGAGGACCGAGCCGCCCGCGCGTGAACCGCCCCGAGCGCCTCAGGAGTTGCTGCCGGAACGCAGCAGCAACGCGCCGCCGGCCCCGCGCTCGGCGAACTCGGTGACGGCGGTGTAGGCGCTGGGCCCGCCGCGGCTGTGCCGGCGCGGCGTCTCGCAGGTGGCCGGCTCGTCGTCGGCGCCCGTGACACAGCGCGTCTGCAGGGTGCGGCCCCCCGGGCCGAGCAGGCTCAGCACGGAGTCCAGCGATTTGCCGGTGGCGTTGCGGTAGTAGGTGCGCGCCCAGGTGTCCGTGCCCTGGACCAGCACACAGGTCTGCGCCTCGATGCCCTCGGGCGAGGTGAGTTCGGGGCCGCAGCGCGCCGCGGTGGCCAGACCCAGGCCGAGGATCAGCGGTGAGCGGCTCGGAACGGCGGACGGCTCCTTGGCGTCGACGCGTTCCCCGCGGTCCTGGCCGCGCGACGGCGTGCGCACGACTTTCTGCCCCGCGTCGCCCACCTGCCCGGCGGACGCCACGGCCAGCGGCAGCGCGACCGCGCCGGCCACGACACCCACGAGGGCGAGCAGGCGAAGCTTCCGGGGGTCCGGGGGACGACCCCCGGAATAACACACCATGTGCGGAAGATAACGAGCGCCGGGACCGCTCCGCTCCGTCCGCGCCCGAGATCCCTACAACTCGGGCGCGCTCACACCCGTACGGGTGAGGGCGTCGACCACGGCGTCCACCACCGCCTCCACGCCGGGCACCCAGGGCGAGGCCGAACCGGGCAGCGGGGCACGCTCCCAGCGGACGGCGCCCTGGCCGGTCTCGGACGGGGGCAGCGCGACATAGCCGCCCTCGCCGTGGAAACGCAGCGAGCCGGGCACGAAGTCCTTGGCGTACAGCAGCTCGCCCAGCTGCTCCAGGGAGTACGGGCGCACCAGCAGCGACCAGCGGGTGGGCGAGGCGATCACCGGTCCGAGGCGCATGCCCCGCCGGTCCAGCAGGGCGAGGGCGCGGGAGGCGGCCAGCGCCGGCAGGCTCACCGCGCAGGGTGCCCGGCCGCCCGTCGCGAGGATGATCGGCGCGCTCGGCCGGTTGGTCCACCACCAGCGCACCATGCGCGGATCGGTGGTGGCCGCGAGCAGGCCGGGGTCGAAGGGGTGCGCGCCGGGCACCGTGCACTCCGGGTCGGGACAGGCGCAGCGGGCGGGGCCGCGTGATTCCGGGGCCACGCCGGGGAGCACGGGCCACTGCCACTGCGACGCGAAGGTCAGGGCCGCGCCGATCAGCTCAGGCCTCCCGTCGTTCCGCCTGGACAGGAGCCTGCTGGACAGGAGCCTGCGCCGCCTTCCGGGGATCTCGCGCATGAGCGCTCGTTCCTTTCCGTTGCACCGCTGGCAACACCGAGGACCTCATCACACCATGTGTCGATCACTTCACTGTGCGTACCTATGGGCGCATCACACCCCTGCGTACGGCAGGGGGAACCCCCCAGGGGGTCGAGCATCGGCCGCGTCCGCATCCGTAGTGCGTCTGTCACGAGCACGGCTGCGGGCGTGGGGGTGGCGAAGTATGGCGTTTTGCCGTCGCGCGTGTTTCTCTCCGCCTCCGCCACGGGAGGATGGGGCTCGGCCGTCGGTGGTTATGACGCCCGGGTCCGTCGCCAGGTTCCGGGTGGCCCCCAACCACCCCTGGCCTTCTCCGAGTACGTACCCATCACGACCGCTGTGACGCTCCGTCGAGCAGGGCCAGTCGACCGCAATGAACCGATACCCGAGATAGTTTTCAGCCAACTTGGCAGTAGGGCAAGGGCTTCGAAGGAAATCCCGGCCAACCCCTGGACACCAGGAATCCTCGCAGGACAATGCTGGACATCCCCTTACGAGTGCGTGTACATGTGGAGACACTGCTAGCGGCGCAAAATGACATGGGGGTTTGCGATGCTTTTCAGCAATACGCACCGGTCTGAAAGCCGGACACCATGAGTGCCCCGCACCCTCCTAAAGTGGCTGGAATCGATCCAACGCTTCCGACACCCGCACACACTGTCGCGCCCACTCCCGCCGGCCCGGGCACCGGACCCGCGCCGGACCCGCACCCGCCCGTAGGCAACGCTCCCCTCCCGCACGCCCCGGCACCCGGCGCCCTCCTCCAGGACCGGCTGGCCGGCTGGGTCTCCGACCTGACCACCCTGCACGAACTCACCGAGCGGCTCTCCCGCGCGAACACGCTGGACTCCGCCCTGCACGAGCTGCTGCGCGCCGGAGCCGCCCTCGTCGGCGCCCGCCGCGGCCTGGTCGTCCTGGAACCCGGCGACGGCCTCGGCCCCCGCACCACCCTCGGCCTCGGTCTCGGCCCCGCCGACCTCGGCCACATCGAGACCGTCCCCCACGGCTCGCTGTCCCACGGCGCCCTCCTGGAACCCGGCACGCAGACCGAGGCCGTCCGTCCCGACCTGCTCGCCGAGGACGGCCTCGACCCCCGCCACCGCGAGGTGGCCGGCCGGCTCGGCTACGCCGCCAGCTACGCCCTGCCCCTCGCCACGGACTTCGCCGGCCGGCTCGGTGCCGCCGTCTGGCTCTACGACGAGCCGGCGAAGCCGCACGAGCGGCAGCGCCATCTGGCCGGTCTCTACGCCCGGCACGCCACCGAGCACCTGGCCCGGTTGGTCGAAGTGGACCGCACGCGCGCGCGTATGGCGACCATCACGGAGGAACTGCTGCCCTCCCGGCTGCCCCGGGTGACCGGCGTCCAGCTCGCCGCGCGGCACCGCACCGGCCCGCGCGGCGGCGGCGACTGGTACGACGCGCTGCCCCTGCCGGACGCGGCCCTCGGCCTCTCCGTCGGCTCGGTCACCGGTTCCGGGCCGAGCGCCGTCGCCGCCATGGGCCGGCTGCGCGCCTCCCTGCGGGCCTACGCCGTGATGGAGGGGGAGGACCCGGTCGCCGTCCTGTCCGACCTGGAACTGCTGCTGCGGCTCACCGAGCCCGCCCGCTCCGCCACGGCCCTGTTCGCCTATTGCGAGCCGGCGCTGCGCAAGATCACGCTGGCCGGCGCCGGGCACAGTCCGCCGCTGCTGCTCGGCGAGCGGCGCACGGAGTTCGCCGAGACCTCCGTCTCCGCGCCGCTCGGCATGCTCGCCTGCTGGGAGGCGCCCAGCGTGGAGATCCAGGCGGAGGCCGGGGACACGGTCCTGCTCTACACCGACGGGCTGCTGCACCGTACCGGCGAACCGATGGACCGCGCCTTCGCTCGGCTGCACGCGGCCGCCGCGGGCGTGCCGCGCGCGCTGCGCCTGGATCCGGGCGCCGTCGCCGACCACGTCCTGCGCGCCGTCCTGCCGGACGGCTCCTGCGGGGCCGACAGCGAGGAGGACGTGGTCCTGCTGGCGGCCCGCTTCGACTGACCGCAACCGCCGCCCCGCCTGGACCCACAACCTCCCGGGCCGCACGCGTCCGCGCTGCGATGACCGGGCATAACAGCTCATCGGTCCTGGTCCGCTTCCGGTACGACCGTACGATGATGGAGGTCCCCCCGCTCGGCCACCGGCCCGGGTGTCGCGGGCCCCGGGGGAGATCACAAGCCGTACCGAGGAGGTTCACGTGTCCGACGAGCTCAACCCGGAGACCCCGGAAGCCGAGTCCGAGGAGCCCATCAAGCAGCGGAAGAACGGCCTGTACCCGGGCGTCTCCGACGAGCTGGCCGAGAACATGCAGTCCGGCTGGGCCGACACCGAGCTGCGGGACCTGGAGCCGATCGCACAGGCCGGGCACACCGCCGACCGCCGTGCCGCGCTCTCCGCCCGCTTCCCGGGCGAGCGCCTGGTGATCCCGGCGGGCAACCTGAAGACCCGCTCGAACGACACCGAGTACCCCTTCCGCGCCTCGGTCGAGTACGCCTACCTCACCGGCGACCAGACCGAGGACGGCGTCCTGGTGCTGGAGCCCCGAGGCGACGGCCACGAGGCGACGATCTACCTGCTGCCCCGCTCGGACCGCGAGAACGGCGAGTTCTGGCTCTCCGGCCAGGGCGAGCTGTGGGTCGGCCGCCGGCACTCCCTCACCGAGTCCGAGGCGCTGTACGGCATCCCGGCGTCCGACGTGCGCGAGCTGGCCGACCGGCTGCGCGAGGCCACCGGCCCGGTGCGGGTCGTGCGCGGCCACGACGCGGGGATCGAGGCGGCCCTGACCGACAAGGTCACCGCCGAGCGCGACGAGGAGCTGCGCGTCTTCCTCTCCGAGGCCCGGCTGCTCAAGGACGAGTTCGAGGTGGGCGAGCTGCAGAAGGCCGTCGACTCCACCGTCCGCGGCTTCGAGGACGTCGTGAAGGTCCTGGACAAGGCCGAGGCGACCAGCGAGCGCTACATCGAGGGCACCTTCTTCCTCCGCGCGCGCGTGGAGGGCAACGACGTCGGCTACGGCTCCATCTGCGCGGCCGGCCCGCACGCCTGCACCCTGCACTGGGTCCGCAACGACGGCCCGGTCCGCTCCGGCGACCTGCTCCTGCTCGACGCGGGCGTCGAGACGCACACGCTGTACACGGCCGACGTCACGCGCACGCTGCCGGTCAACGGCAGGTACAACGAGATCCAGAAGAAGATCTACGACGCCGTGTACGAGGCCCAGGAGGCCGGTATCGCGGCCGTCAAGCCGGGCGCCAAGTACCGCGACTTCCACGACGCCGCCCAGCGCGTGCTGGCCGAGCGGCTCGTCGAGTGGGGCCTGGTCGAGGGCCCCGTCGAGCGCGTCCTGGAGCTGGGCCTCCAGCGCCGCTGGACCCTGCACGGCACCGGCCACATGCTCGGCATGGACGTCCACGACTGCGCTGCCGCGCGCGTGGAGACCTACGTCGACAGCACGCTGGAGCCGGGCATGGTACTCACCGTCGAGCCCGGCCTGTACTTCCAGGCCGACGACCTGACGGTCCCGGAGGAGTACCGGGGCATCGGCGTGCGCATCGAGGACGACATCCTCGTCACGCAGGACGGCAACCGGAACCTCTCGGCGGGCCTCCCGCGCCGCTCCGACGAGGTCGAGGCGTGGATGGCGTCGCTGAAGGGCTGACGGGACACGGATGGCCGGGCACCGGGAAGGTGCCCGGCCATCGGCGTGTCCGTACACGCGCGAGCGCTTCACGGGTGCGATCGACGTGCCCGACGAGGCCGGGGTCTGCCGCGTGCGGAGGCGGCGGCCCTGGCGCTCGGCGCCCCGGGCGACCACTGGCACACCCCGGGGCCCGGCCGGCCGCAGGACCTGGCCGTCGGCTACGGCACCCCGCGCGAGCGGGCGGTGAAGAAGGACTCCGGCCGGACCGGCTCCCAGGGTCGGAGGTGCCTGCGGTTGGCCACGTAGGCCGCGCACAGCTCGTCCACGTCACCGCGCGCGAGCGGCCGCAGCGTGACCCGGACGCGTCCGCCCGCGCTGAGGCTCTCACACCGCCACGGGCGGCACGTCCCCGCGCCACTTGAGCATCTTGTCGAAGCTGACCACCGTCCCGCCCCGGCCCGACCTGGCACCGATGTGCACGTGGTCGGCCAACTCCCGGATGAGACAGAGCCCGCGGCCGTGCTCGGCGTCCGGGCGGGCCGGTCGGATGTCGTGGGCCGGGGTGATGCCGGGACCGGAATCGGCCACTTCGATCCGGCATTTCTCACCGTCGAGGTAGGCGGTCACCCGGTACGCCTCCGGGGTGCCGCCGGAGAGCGTCCGCCCCCCGTGCTCCACGGCGTTGGCGCAGGCCTCGCTCAGGGCGACCGAAAGGTCGTAGGAGACCTCCGGGTCGACACCGGCCGTCTCCATGGTGCCGATCAGCAGGCGCCGGGCCAGGGGCACGCTCGCGGCTTCGCGGCGCAGATGGAGTGACCACCAGATGCTCATGCTCCAGCCTCCAGGCCGCGGCTCGACATACCGTTACCTATTGCCGCCCGTAGGCGCTCGTAAGCACTCCGTCGACGTGACTCCGCCCATACGGCCGATGCGCTGGGGGAGGAAACGGTGTATGAGGGGCGCGTTCGACGACCTGCCGTACGCCTCCGGAGCGGTCGATGCGATGATGAGCCCGCCATGACTGCCCCCCACCCGCGCCCGGCGCGTCCCGGAGCCGGGCTCCGGACCCTGCGGGCCGCGGTGTTCGCCGCGGCCTGTGTCGTGTTGGCCGCGGCGGGGCACGCACTGGCCTCCTGCGCGAGCGTGCCACTGTGGACGCTCGGCGCGGGCTTCCTCGGCACCCTGCTGCTCGTGGCACCGCTCACCGGGCGAGTGCGCTCGCTGCCGGGCATCGCCGCCCTCCTCGCGCTCGGCCAGCTCGTGCTGCACACGCTGTTCGGGCTGGGCCAGCACGGGACCGCGGCCGTGGCCTCCGCCGGCATGCCGACGGCGGCGAACGGGGCGCTGAGCGACACCGCGCTCGTCGAGCGGGCCGCGCGGCTCGTGTGCGGTTCCGGCCCGTCGGTGCTCACCCCCGGGCACGCCTACCGTCTGCTGCTCGACGCACACCTCATCCACCCCTCCGGCCGGCCGGAGGGCGCGATGCCGCCCATGCCGGACATGGCCGCCGGCGCCGGCTCCCCGGCCTCGCTGCTGCCCTCCCTGCCGATGCTGCTGGGCCACCTCCTCGCGGCCCTCGTCACGGGCTGGCTGCTGCGCCGGGGCGATCTCGCCGTGCTGCGGCTGATCGAACTGTCCGCGCCGTCGGCGCACACCATCGCCGAGGGGGCGCTCGTACGCTCCCTGCGCGGGGCCCTCGCGCTGACGCGCGCCCTGTGCGCCGGGCTGCTGCCCGCCGCCGAGCCCGGTCCGCGCGGCCGCCGGCCCGTCCAGGACGAGGCACCCGCCCCCCGCACCACCGCACTCCAGCACACGGTGATCCGGCGCGGCCCGCCCGCCGCCGCCTTCCTCCTGGCCGCCTGACGCGACCGCGCCACTCCACACCGCCGGTGGGAGAGGGGCCGCCGTCGCGCGGTCCACGCGCGTGCGCACGGTGAACGCCCCTGGTGGGACGTCCACGCGCACGCGTGCCTCTCGGCAACACCGTCATCACCGGAACTCATCCAGAGTGGAGTGCCCTGCCATGCAGGCTTCTCGTACCGCCTCCCGTCGTATCGCCTCCCGTGTCGCCGCCGCCGGTGCCGTCGCGGGTGCCGCCGTGCTGACCCTGTCGGCCCCCGCCTTCGCGCACGTCACCGTGCAGCCCGAAGGGTCCGCGGCCAAGGGCGGGTACGCGGTCGTCGACTTCAAGGTCCCCAACGAGCGCGACAACGCCTCGACCACGAAGCTCGAGGTCAGCCTCCCGACCGACCACCCGATCGCCTCGGTGATGCCCGAGCCGATCCCCGGCTGGACCGTGCAGGTCACCAAGTCCAAGCTGGACAAGCCGCTGACCATGCACGGCGAGAAGATCGACGAGGCCGTCTCCAAGGTCACCTGGACCGCCGACGGCAAGGGCGTCCAGCCCGGCTACTTCCAGAAGTTCCCGCTCTCCGTCGGCGCCCTGCCCGAGGACGCCGACCAGCTCGTCTTCAAGGCGATCCAGACGTACTCCGACAAGGAGGTCGTGCGCTGGATCGAGGTGCAGCGAAAGGGCCAGGACGAGCCGGAGAACCCGGCTCCCGTGCTGGAGCTGACCGCCTCCACCGACGGCCACCACGGATCGGCCGCCGCCAAGGACGCCTCCGACAAGACGGAGCACACGGCCGCCGCCGACTCCGGCTCCGACGACGGCAGTGACACCACCGCGCGCGTCCTCGGCGTGGTCGGCATCGTCGTCGGCCTCGCGGGCGTCGGCTACGGCGTCGTCGCAGGTCGTCGCCGGACCACCGGCTGAGCCCACATACCGTTCGCGCACGGGGGGCCGTGCGACGCTGTCGTACGACCCCCCGGTGCGCGCCGGAGTTCTCACATCTGGGACATTTCTCTATGCGCAAGAACACGTTCGCCGCGGCCGCGCTGCTCGCCGCCGCCACCCTGACCCTCACCGCCTGCGGCAGTGGCAACGACGGCGACTCGTCGGCCGCCGTGGTCTCCGGCGGATCCGGCTCGGGCAAGGCCGCCACGGTCCTCGACCAGCCCTTCGCCAAGCCTGACCTGGTGCTCACCGACACCCACGGCGAGAAGTACGACCTCCGCAAGGAGACCAAGGGCCACCCGACCCTGGTCTACTTCGGCTACACACACTGCCCCGACGTCTGCCCGACGACGATGAGCAACCTCGCCGTCGCCACGCAGAAGCTGCCCAAGGCGGAGCGAAACGACCTCAGGGTCGTCTTCGTCACCACCGACCCCGGCCGTGACACCCCGGCCGAGCTGGGCAAGTGGCTCAAGAGCATCGACCCCGGGTTCATCGGCCTGACCGGCGACTTCCGCACCGTCCAGGCCGGCGCCCGCTCCCTGGGCATCTCCATCGAGCCGACGAGGAAGGACAAGCACGGCAAGCTCGTCTCGGTGCACGGCACGCAGGTCATCGCGTTCTCGCCGAAGACCGACGCCGGTTACGTCCTCTACGGCGAGTCCGCCACGGTCGACGACTACGCCAAGGACCTGCCCAAGCTCGTGAAGGGAGCGAAGCCGTGAGGCGCGCAGGGCTCACCGCCGCCACCCTCACCTCCGCCCTCGCCCTCGCCCTCGCGGGCTGCGCCGGGGCGGCCCCGGACTCCGGCTCCGACGGCTCCGGCTCCGGCTCCGGGAAGGCGGACCTGTCCGTCAGCTCCTCGTACATGCCCCAGCCGGTCTCCGCCGACATGGCCGCCGGTTTCCTGACGATCGCCAACAAGGGCGGGGCCAAGGACGAACTGACCTCGGTCACCAGTGACGTCGCCGGCGAGGTCACCATGCACAGCACCAACGGCGGCGCCATGACGGAGGAGAACTCCTTCGCCATACCGGCCCACGGCCGGCTCGTGTTCAGAAGCGGTGGCAACCATCTGATGTTCGAGATGCTGAAGCGCAAGCCGCGGCAGGGCCAGTCCGTCACCGTGAAGCTGACCTTTGCCAAGTCCGGGCCGCTCACCGTCGAGATGCCGGTGAAGTCCGCCACGTACAACCCGTCGACCGGCCACTGAGGGAGGGACCACCTTGACGCGGACCATCACCCCACGCCTGCGGACCCTGTTGCTGCTGCTCCTCGCCGTCACCGGCGCGCTGCTGGCGGGCGCCGCACCGGCCTCCGCGCACGCGGCGCTGACCGGCAGCGACCCCGCGCAGGGGGTGGTGGTCACCAAGGCACCCACCCAGGTGTCGCTCACCTTCTCCGAGAAGGTGGCGATGAACGGCGACTCGCTGCGCGTGCTCGACCCCAGGGGCAAGCCGGTGCAGAAGGGCGCGCCCGCCAACGTGAGCGGGACGACGTACGCCGTGCGGCTCACCGACGGTCTGGCGAAGGGCACCTACACGGTCACCTATCAGGTCGTCTCCGCCGACAGCCATCCCGTCTCCGGCGCCTACACCTTCTCCATCGGGGCGCCCTCGCAGACCGTCGTCTCGGGGGCCACGCCGGCCGCGGGCGGCGGAGTCGTGGGCGTGCTCTACGCCTTCGGGCGGTACGTGTCCTACGCCGGCTTCATCGTGCTCGCCGGCGGCGCGGCCTTCGTGCTCGCCTGCTGGCAGCGCGGCGCGGGGGTACGGGCCCTGCAGCGGCTGGTCGTCGGCGGCTGGCTGGCGCTGACCTCGGCCACGCTGTGGCTGCTGCTCCTGCGCGGCTCGTACACCACCTCCGGCACGTTCGCCGACGTCTTCGACCTCGATCTGCTCGGCCAGGTGCTGCAGACCAAGACCGGTGCCGCGCTGGTCTCCCGGCTGCTGCTGCTGGCCGCCGCCGCGCTGTTCGTCGCCGTCCTGTTCGGCGCCTACCACCGGCGCGAGGAGGGCGCGGAGAAACGCGACCTGACCTTCGGGCTCGCCGTCGGTGGAGTGGTCGTCGCGGCCGGGCTCGCCTCCACCTGGGCGATGGCCGAGCACGCCTCGGTCGGGCTCCAGCCGACCATCGCCATGCCGGTCGACGTCCTTCATCTGCTCGCCGTCGCCGCCTGGCTCGGCGGGCTCACCGCCCTGCTGGTCGCCTTGTACCGGGCGCCCGCCGAGACCCCGATCGAGACGACCGCCGTACACCGCTTCTCCCGGCTTGCGTTCGGCTCGGTCGTCGCGCTCGTCGCCACCGGTGTCTACCAGTCCTGGCGGCAGCTCGGCTCCTGGTCGGCGTTCACCGACACCGGGTACGGGCAACTGCTGCTGGCGAAGATCGCGCTGGTGGCGGTGCTGGTCGGTGTCGCCTTCACCTCGCGGCGGTGGACGGGACGGCTCGCCGACGCGGTCGTGACCGGCGAGGGCAAGCGGGAACGGAAGGAGCGGGTGACCTCGGCCGCGGCCGGGCAGGCCGCCGGGTCGGACCAGGAAGCGGAAGCGGTCGCGCGGGGTGGCGAGGCCGCCCGAGACGGCACGGCCAAGGCCACCGGGGGCGGCGAGGATCCGGGGAACGGCACGGCTTCCGGAAACGGCAAGGCAGCCGGTGGCGAGGGCTCCGAGCGTGCCGCCCAGCTCGCCCGGCAGCGGGCCGCGGTGGACGCGGCCCGGCAGAAGCGGCTGCGCGAGGCCGACCCGAACCGCTTCGGACTGCGCCGCTCGGTATTCGCCGAGGCCGGCATCGCGGTCGTCCTGCTCGCAGTCACCACCGCGCTGACGCAGACCGAACCGGGCCGCACCGAGCAGGAGGCCAAGGCGGCCACGTCCGCCTCCACCAGCTCCTCGTCCTCGTCGTCCTCCCCGTCCGGTGCGCTGACCCTGGACATGCCCTTCGACACCGGCGGCGCCGACGGCAAGGGCGTCGTCAGCATCGACCTCGACCCCGCGCGCGTGGGCGGCAACACCATGCACGTCTACGTCCAGCGGCCCAACGGCCGGGCCTTCGACATCCCCGAGGTGAAGGTCTCCTTCACCCTGGAGGCGAAGAAGATCGGCCCGCTCACCGTCGACCCCGACCACATCACCACCGGCCACTGGTCGGCGAACGAGGTGCAGATCCCGATGGCCGGCGACTGGAAGATCGCCGTCACCGTGCGCACCTCCGACATCGACCAGGTGACCGTCTCCAAGAACGCCCAGATCGGCTGACCCACACCATGCCCGACCCCTCCCTCCCCCAGACCCGTACGCCCGAGTCCGCGGCGCCTGCACCCGGCCCCGACGGCGGCCGGGGCGTCTCCCGGCGCGCGCTGCTCGGCACCGCGGGTGCCACCGGACTCGTGCTCGGCGCGGCCGGCGGAGCCGCGGGCTACGCCGCCGCGCCCGCCCAGGCCACCCCGTTGACCTCGGTGGGCGCCGACCGGTCGATGTTTCACGGGAAACATCAGCCCGGCATCACCGACGGGCTGCAGGCGCGTGGCCATCTCGTCGCCTTCGACCTGGCGGCGGGCGCGGGCCGCAAAGGGGCGGCGGCCCTGCTGCGCCGCTGGTCGGCGACGGCCGAGCGGCTGATGGCGGGCGAGGCCGCCCCGCACGACGACACCGGCGTGGCCCGGGACGCCGGCCCTTCCTCACTGACGATCACCTTCGGCTTCGGGTACGGCTTCTTCACCAGGACCGGCCTGGAGAAGCAGCGGCCCAGCGCCCTGGCCCCGCTGCCGGACTTCTCCTCCGACCACCTCGACAAGGCGCGCAGCGACGGCGATCTGTGGGTGCAGATCGGCGCGAACGACGCCCTGGTGGCCTTCCACGCCCTGCGCGCGATCCAGAAGGACGCCGGGCAGGCCGCGCGGGTGCGCTGGCAGATGAACGGTTTCAACCGCACTCCGGGTGCCACGGCCCGCCCCATGACGGCCCGCAACCTCATGGGCCAGATCGACGGCACCCGCAATCCCAAGCCGGCCGACGCCGACTTCGACCAGCGGATCTTCGTGCCGTCCTCGGGCGAGCCCGCGTGGATGGCGAACGGCTCCTACGCCGTCGTCCGCCGTATCCGGATGCTCCTGGACGACTGGGAGCGGCTGTCGCTCTCCGCTCAGGAGCAGGTCATCGGCCGCCGCAAGGCCGACGGGGCGCCGCTGTCCGGCGGTGGCGAGTCGACCGCGATGGACCTGGAGAAGACCGACGCCGGGGGCGAGTACGTCGTCCCGCTCAACGCGCACGCCCGGATCACCCGGCCCGACGAGAACGGCGGCGCGGCGATGCTGCGGCGCCCGTTCTCCTACCACGACGGCATCGACGCGGACGGCACGCCGGACGCCGGGCTGCTCTTCGTCTGCTGGCAGGCGGATCCGCTGCGCGGGTTCGTGCCGGTGCAGCGCAAGCTCGACCGGGGGGACGCCCTGTCGAGGTTCATCCGCCACGAGTCCAGCGGTCTGTTCGCCGTGCCCGGCGGGGCGGCGCGGGGCGAATACGTGGGACAGCGGCTCCTGGAGAGCTGATCCGGGTTCAAACCACCCGGTCGAGTGGCTGTCGTGAGACAGAAGGGACGGCGCGTCCTGCCGCCATTAGGGTGAGGGCATGCCAGCGAGCTATGCGTATCTCGGTCCCGAGGGCACCTTCACCGAAGTGGCCCTGCGGACGCTTCCGGAGACGGCCACCCGGGAGCTGATCCCCTACGTGTCGGTGCAGTCCGCGCTGGACGCGGTGCGCGCCGGCGAGGCCGAGGCGGCGTTCGTGCCGATCGAGAACTCCGTCGAGGGCGGTATCACCACCACCCTCGACGAACTGGTCGCGGGCGAACCGCTGATGATCTACCGCGAGGTGCTGCTGTCGATCACCTTCGCTCTGCTGGTCCGGCCGGGCACGAAGCTCGCGGACATCAAGACGGTCTCCGCGCATCCGGCGGCCCAGCCCCAGGTACGCAACTGGCTGCGCCGTCATCTGCCGGACGCCGTCTGGGAGTCGGCCGCCTCCAACGCGGACGCCGCCCGCCAGGTCCAGGAGGGCCGCTACGACGCCGCCTTCGCCGGCGAGTTCGCCGCCGCGCTGTACGGCCTGACGGCCCTGGAGACCGGGATCCACGACGCGGAGAACGCGCAGACCCGGTTCGTGCTGGTCGGCCGCCCCGCCCGGCCCGCCGCGCCGACCGGCGCCGACAAGACCTCGGTGGTGCTGTGGCAGCGCGACGACCACCCCGGCACGCTGCGCGACCTGCTCGGCGAGTTCGTCTCCCGTGGCATCAACCTCATGCTGCTGCAGTCCCGGCCGACGGGGGCCGGTATCGGCAATTACTGCTTCTGCATCGACGCCGAGGGCCATATCTCGGACCGCCGGGTGGCGGAGGCGCTGATGGGGCTGAAGCGGATCTGTCTGCAGGTGCGCTTCCTCGGTTCCTATCCGCGTGCCGACATCGTGCCGGGCGAGGCCCGGCCGACGCCGCCCGGGACGTCGGACGAGGAGTTCGTGGCGGCGGCGGACTGGCTGGCGCGCTGCCAGGACGGCCGTCCCTAGCCGGTCGTACCAGCGGTTCATCGTTATCCACAGAAGTTATCCACAGGTGCCCTTCTCGACCTGGGGACAAGTCGACACAGGAGTGCCACCTGGTCGACAAATCGCCCTCCAGGCCCCAGACGGGACGACCGTCGCATGAGTCACCCTTCGTCCACCTGTTTCCTGCGGTTCATCTCCCAGGGCGACCGTTTTCCACCCGAAAGTGGGTGTCGATGGGGTTTGACCGGGGAATTCTTCCGTCCGTCCACGACGTGCGGAGTGATCAATTCCGAAGTCCACAGACCTTCCACACAGCCTGTGGATAACTTTTCGCGCCGTGTGGATTTCTGTGGACAACGGGATGCCCAAGTCCCTTCCCCGACAAGGGAATCCGGTCAACCGGGCACTTGAGGCGTGCCCCGTCCCAGGGAATGAGACACTTTTCCTTGACACGCTCGGCAATTAGCGCATAACGGAACGTAAGCCGCGAATCCCAACACCCCGGAATAGTGATTCGTGGGCGGCAACCCCGCACCGGTAGCCTTGGCCCCGTGATTGACCTTCGCCTGCTCCGTGAGGACCCCGACCGTGTGCGCGCGTCCCAGCGCGCCCGTGGAGAGGACGTCGCGCTCGTCGACTCCCTCCTGTCTGCCGACGAGCGGCGCAGGTCCTCCGGCGTCCGCTTCGACGAACTGCGCGCCGAGCAGAAGCAGCTCGGCAAGCTGATCCCCAAGGCCTCCGGCGACGAGAAGGCCGAGCTGCTCAAGCGCGCCGAGCAGCTGAAGGCCGAGGTCAAGGCCGCCGACGCCGAGCGCGACGCGGCCGACGCCGAGACCCAGGAACTGCTGCTCCGGCTCGGCAACCTCGTCCACCCCGACGTGCCCGTCGGCGGCGAGGAGGACTTCGTCACGCTGGAGACGCACGGCACCATCCGCGACTTCGGCGCCGAGGGCTTCGAGCCCAAGGACCACCTGGAGCTCGGCCAGCTGCTCGGCGCGATCGACGTCGAGCGCGGCGCCAAGGTCTCCGGCTCCCGCTTCTACTTCCTCACCGGCGTCGGCGCCCTGCTGGAGCTGGCCCTGGTGAACGCGGCGATCGCGCAGGCGACCGCCGCCGGGTTCACGCCCATGCTCACCCCGGCGCTGGTCCGCCCGCAGTCCATGGCGGGCACCGGTTTCCTCGGCCAGGCGGCCCAGGACGTCTACCACCTCGACAAAGACGACCTCTACCTGGTCGGCACCTCCGAGGTCCCGCTGGCGGCCTACCACATGGACGAGATCATCGACGTCGACCGGCTGCCGCTGCGCTACGCGGGCTTCTCGCCCTGCTTCCGCCGCGAGGCCGGCTCGCACGGCAAGGACACCAAGGGCATCTTCCGCGTCCACCAGTTCGACAAGGTGGAGATGTTCACCTACGTCACTCCCGAGGAGTCCGCCGCCGAGCACCAGCGCCTGCTGGCGTGGGAGAAGCAGTGGCTGGAGTCGCTGGAGCTGCCGTTCCGCGTCATCGACGTCGCCACCGGTGACCTCGGCGCGTCCGCCGCCCGCAAGTTCGACTGCGAAGCGTGGATCCCGACCCAGGGCAAGTACCGCGAGCTGACCTCGACCTCGGACTGCACCGAGTTCCAGTCCCGCCGGCTGTCCATCCGCTACCGCGACGGCAAGCAGGTGCGCCCGCTGGCCACCCTCAACGGCACGCTGTGCGCCGTGCCGCGCACCATCGTGGCGATCCTCGAGAACCACCAGCAGGCCGACGGCTCGGTCTGGGTCCCCGAGATCCTGCGCCCGTACCTGGGCGGCCGGGAGGTCCTGGAGCCGGTGTCCCGGTGAGTTTCCCGTACGGGCTGGTCGCCACCGACCTGGACGGAACCCTGCTGCGCTCCGACGAATCGGTCTCGCGGCGCACCCGCGACGCGCTCGCCGCGGCCACGGCGGCGGGCGCCGCGCACATCGTCGTCACCGGCCGGGCCGTTCCCTGGACCCGGCACATCCTGGACGACCTCGGCTACGACGGCCTCGCCGTGTGCGGCCAGGGCGCGCAGGTCTACGACGCCGGGGCGCACCGCCTGCTGACGTCCGTGACCCTGGACCGGCAGCTGGCGGGCGTGGCCCTGGCCAAGATCGAGGCCGAGGTGGGTCCGCTGTACCTGGCGGCCAGCCGGGACGGCCTCGACGGCGAGGTGCTGGTGGGGCCGGGATACGCGGTCACCGGCAAGCTGCCCGCCACGCCGTTCACCGACGCGTCCGACCTGTGGACCGCGCCGCTGAACAAGATCTACGTCCAGCATCCGACCCTGGGCGACGACGAGCTGGCGGAGGCGGCCCGGCAGGCGGCCGGCGGGTTCGTCACGGTGGCCATGGCGGGCGAGGGCATCGTGGAACTGTTGCCCCTCGGGCTGTCCAAGGCCACGGGGCTGTCGCTCGCCGCCCGCCGGCTGGGGCTGAAGGCCGCCGACACGATCGCCTTCGGCGACATGCCCAACGACATCCCGATGTTCGCCTGGGCGTCCCGCGGCGTGGCCATGGCCAACGCCCACCGGGAGCTGAAGACCGTGGCCGACGAGGTGACGGCCTCCAACGAGGAGGACGGCATCGCGGTGGTGCTGGAGCGGTTGCTGGCGTAGCGGCTCCGGGTCCATCGGCGGGTCCATCACCGGGTTGCGGATCCGCCGTGCGGGGTCCTCCAGGTCTCCTGACACCGGGGCGGACGGGCGCGCGGTGGCACCTCACGGCGCCGGGTCACGCGACCTTCCCGTTCCGCCCCGGCTCCTTGCCCCCCCGCGCGGGGCGGTGACAGGGAGGGCGGCCCACGCAAGCGCGGCGCCTGCGTGCTCGAAGCGGCCGCCCCGGGCAGCGCCCGTGGCTCCACGGAGCGGTGACGATCACTCCGGAGCCGGCCTCGGGCCGCCCTGTCGGAAGCCGGGCGCCATGCCGTACGGCACCATCGCCCGCCTCCTCTCCCAGCACGCACACCAGGACGATCCCGGCGAACGGGGCCCCCTCACTCTGCTCCGCCCGCAGGCCTCGACGCCACCGAATAAAGGCGCCGCCCGGCAGTGGACGCACACGGCACCCGCCCGGGAAGGGAAGCCGCTCCCGCCCCGAGAGGGCGCCGCTACCGTCGGCGCCATCTGCGTCTGCGTGCCTTGCTGAAGAACCAGCCCGCCGGTGGCTCGTCGGAGCGCCAGGGGCCGGGCTGTGGTTCCTCGGCACGCCAGCGGGCGGCGAGCATCCGGGCCCGGGCGGACGGTTCGCGGGTCTCGGCGGACCGCACGAAGTCCTCGTCCAGCACCGGCTCGTCCCAGTCGTCGCCCTGCGGTATCTCCTCGGTCATCCACGGCCTCCCAGCCCTGCTTCCGCACGGTCCAGTGTGCCGGGAGGCGGATGAAGCCCCCGTCAGGACCGGGACCTGTCATTCCTCGCCGGCGAGCGTCAGCGTGCGCAGCTTCCGGCCGGCGTACCAGGTGGCGAGCACGGTGACCGCGACCAGCAGCACCACCGCCGTGGGCAACCCGACGTCCGAGGTCACCAGGTCCCCGCCCGTCACCTTGTGGGCGACGGCGAGTGCCCACTGCTGGACGCTCAGGGTGCGGGCGCCGGACACCAGGGAGCCGAACAGGGCCTCCCAGACGAGGGCGTAGACGAGACCGAACACCACCGCGTGCCGGGACACCGTGCCGAGCAGCAGGAACATCGACGCGTAGGCGATCGACGCGACCAGCGCGGCCACCGTGTAGGCGACGGCGATCTGCTGCCCGTTGCCGTTGAGGATGAGGCCCGCGATCAGTGTCGGCAGGGCGGAGAACACCATCGTCACGGCGATCGCCACGATCAGCTTGGTGAAGATGATCGTCGGTCGTTTCACCGGCTTGGCCAGCAGATACACCACCGAGCCGTCGTCGATCTCCGGCCCGATCGCACCGGTGCCTGCGATGACGCCGATGATCGGGACCATCGTGGCGAGAGCGAGCCCGCCGAGCAGGTCGGAGGCGGTCTGGTCGTCGGCTCCCGCGAGGCCGCGGACGACGATGGAGATCGCGATCAGCAGCAGGGGCAGGGCGCCCAGGATGAGGGCCCGGCGACGGCCGAGCAGGGCCCGGTAGGTGAGCCGGGCGACTGTGGGGTCGTACATCTTTTCGGCCTCCTACGCCGTGACCAGGTAAGAGAACACGGACTCGAGGGACTCGTCGGACGGCGAGACCGTGAGCAGCCGGATGCCGTGGTCGCGGGCGACCTTCGGCAGCAGGGCCGTGAAGCGGCCGAAGTCGACGGCCTGGACGCGCAGCGCGCCCTCGGCCTGGTCGACCTCGATGCCGGCCGTGGACGGGTCGGCGATCAGCGCGGCCGCGAGCGCGCGGTCGTCGCTGGAGCGGACCAGATACCGGTGCGGGCGGTCGGTCATCAGACGGCGGATCTTGCGGAAGTCACCGCTGGCCGCGTGCCGGCCGGCGACGACGACCTCGATGTGCCGGGCGAGCTGCTCGACCTCTTCGAGGATGTGGGACGAGAACAGCACGGTGCGGCCCTCGTCGCCCATCCGCCGCAGCAGGTCCATCAGCTGCATGCGCTGGCGCGGGTCCATGCCGTTGAAGGGCTCGTCCAGCAGGAGCAACGACGGGTCGTGCACCAGGGCGCTCGCCATCTTCACGCGCTGGCGCATGCCCTTGGAGTACGTGGAGATCTTCCGGTCCTGCGCGTACTCCATCTCCACCGTGGCGAGGGCCCGCGCGGCCGCCTTGGCGCCCAGGCCGTGCAGCTCGGCGTTGGCGACGACGAACTCCCGGCCGGTGAGGAAGTCGTACATCGCCTCGCGTTCGGGGACGATGCCGATGTGCCGGTAGATGGTCTCGTTGCGCCACACCGGCTGCCCGTCCAGGGTGACCGAGCCGGTGGAGGGGGCCAGGAAGCCGCCCATCATGTTGATCAGGGTGGACTTCCCGGCGCCGTTGGGGCCGAGCAGGCCCGTGACGCCGGGGCCGACGGTCATGCTGATGTCGTTGACGGCGACCACGTTGCCGAACCAGCGGGAGACGTGGTCGATGGAGAGCGTGGTCACAGTCCCACCTTCCGGTAGCGGCGCACGAGGAGGCCGTAGGCGGCGGCGATCAGGCCCAGGACGACGAGGACGTAGACCACGCCCTGCCCGTGCGACGGGCCGGCCGCGCCGGGGAACGCCGAGGTGGCGCCGAGGAACGCGGACTGGACGCCGTCGATGAGCGTGACGGGCGAGAAGAGGCCGATCCAGGGGATGGCGGAGGCGCTGTTCTGCGCCTCCGCGATGGCCTGGAGCGTGGAGACCGCGCCGTAGGAGATGGTCATGACGGCGATGACGGCCGCGATGCCGAAGCCGCGCCGCGGGGTGACCGAGGCGATGACCAGGCCGATTCCGGCGAAGAGCAGCGACAGCAGGATCACGGACACCAGTCCCTGGGCGAATCCCTCGGTCTGGTCGGCGAAGTCGAGCTTGGCGAGCAGCGCGCCGATGTAGAGCACCAGCAGCGGGGCCGCGGTGAGCACGAGCAGCGCGGAGGCAAGCGCCGCGTACTTCGCGCGTACGTAGTCGGCGGTCTCGATCGGCCGCGAGAAGTAGAGCGGCACGGTCTTGAAGCGCAGGTCGCGCGAGACCGACTGGGGCGCCTGCGAGGCGACGTACAGGCTGATGACGGCCTGCATGACGATCGCGTAGCGGGTGTAGTCGAGGGGCAGGTCCTTCGCCTTGGTGGCGACCGCGACGGCGACCATGATGGCCGCGGGCACGCACATCACCACGAACAGCAGCATCGGCAGCACCTTGGACTTGACCGAGCGGCCGAGGCCGTAGGAGCCGCGCAGGGACTGCGAGTAGAGGGAGCGGGTGGCGTAGGAGCGGCCGAGGCGCGGGCCGTCGTAGCCGCGGTAGCCGATGTCGTGGATGCGGGTCTGGTCGCCCGGGGGCGTTGCCAGGGGATGCTCAACCGCCATGTCCGACGGCCTCCTTGCGCTGCTCGTCGCCGGTGGTGAACACCTCGGAGATGTGGTGCCGGCGCTGTTCCATGCGCACCAGGCCGAGTCCCAGGTCGGCGACGAGGTCGCGCACCAGGTCGTACGTCTGTTCGCCCTGCGCGGTGAGCAGCAGGATGTGCCCGGCACCGGGAAGCCCGCTGCTGTCGTGGGTGTCGATCCCGCGCGCGCGGAGCGCCTCACGGACCGCGCGGGTGCCGTCGGGGTGGGTGTCGCTGTCGGTGACCTCGATCGCCAGGGTGGTGGTGGTCTGCGTGAAGTCGGTGGTGGAGCTGGAGCGCAGCAGCTTGCCGCCGTCGACGACGACGACGTGGTCGCAGGTGCGCTCCAGCTCGCCGAGCAGGTGGGAGGTGACCAGCACCGAGATACCGAAGTCGGTGTGGACGCGGCGGATCAGGCCCAGCATCTCGTCCCGGCCGACCGGGTCGAGGCCGTTGGTCGGCTCGTCCAGGAAGACCAGCCGCGGGTCGTGCACCAGCGCCTGGGCCAGCTTCACCCGCTGCTTCATGCCGGTCGAGTAGCCGCCGATTGGGCGGTAGCGCTCCTCGTACAGGCCGACGTGGCGCAGGGTGTCCGCGGTGCGCTCGCGCGCGGCGGCGGGCGGCAGACCGGACATGCGCGCCATGTGGACGACGAACTCGGTGGCCGAGACGTCCGGCGGCAGGCAGTCGTGCTCCGGCATGTACCCGACGCGCTCACGGATGGTGGCGCCCTGGGTGGCGACGTCGAGGCCGAGCACCTCGGCGCGGCCCTCCGTGGCGGGGGACAGACCCAACAGGATCTTGATCAGGGTGGACTTGCCGGCGCCGTTGGCTCCGACGAGTCCGGTCACACCGGGTCCGATGTCCATGGACAGCCGGTCGAGCGCGGTCACCCGGGGGAACCGCTTGCTCAGGCTTTCGGTCGCGATCACAGTCACGTGGACGACAGTAGTGATCCGGACCACCCCGGTCGTCAGACCTCAGAGCCGTCTTCCCATCAGCCTCGAGTATTACGAACCCCTGAGAAGCCCCCTGCAGGGGAGTGAGGGGCGGCCCGCGCGCCGGGCGTCGTCCACAGCCCCCACCCTCCTATTGACGCAGCCTCTAACAACTGTCACATTCACCAGTGTCAAGTTACGGACGCGTACCGCGATCAACGGGACGGGGCGGCATGACGACGGCAGTGAGCAGCGAACCCTCCGTGGAACTGCGGGGGTTCAGGCGGGTGCAACGCCTCGCCTACGAGTGCGCGGAGGCGGTCGCCGCGCGGCTGGAGCCGGGCGTGACCGAGCGCGAGGCCGCGCGGATGCAGCGCGAATGGCTGCGCGAGCGCGGGGTGCGGGACTGGTTCCACCTGCCGTTCGCCTGGTTCGGGGACCGCACGGCGTTCGTGAACTTCCGCGTCCCGCTGCAGTTCTTCCCCACCGACCGCGCGCTGGAGCCCGGGATGCCCTTCATCCTGGACATGGCCCCGGTCTACGAGGGGTGCACGGCCGACATCGGCTACTCGGGCTCGCTCGGCGTCAACCCGGTGCAGGACCGGCTGATGGCCGATCTGGAGGCACACCGGGAATTGATCCTGCGCGAGGTGCGCGAGAAGCGCCCGCTGCGGGAGATCTACGAGGACGTGGACCGGCTCATGGTCCGCCAGGGGTACGCCAACCGGCATCGCGCCTACCCCTTCGGGGTGATCGCCCACAAGGTGGGCCGGGTACGGCAGCGCCGTTTCTCGCCCCACCTCTTCGGCTTCGGCACTCAGTCCCTGAAGGGCCTGGTCTCCGACGCGCTGCACGGCCACCGTGACGGCTGGTCGCCGCTGTGGTCGCCGTACCGCTTCTCCGACCACCCGCCGCGGCCGGGCCTGTGGGCGGTCGAACCACACCTCGGCTTCCGGGGTACGGGCGCGAAGTTCGAGGAGATCCTCGTGGTCACCGACTCCCGGGACCCCGAGGAGAGCGCGTTCTGGCTGGACGACGATCTGCCGCACGTGCGGCGTTGGGCGGAGGACAAGTGACACTGGAAGGCGCGCGCGAGCGCTGGGTGCGGACCGGTGGGGTCGAGCTGTGCGTGGCCGAGCTGGGCGACCCGGAGCAGCCGACCGTGGTGCTGGTGCACGGCTACCCCGACAGCAAGGAGGTGTGGTCGCAGGTCGCCGCCCGTCTGGCGGACCGCTTCCACGTGGTCCTGTACGACGTCCGGGGACACGGCCGTTCCTCGGCGCCCAAACCGCTGCGCGGCGGCTTCACGCTCGCCAAGCTCACCGACGACTTCCTGGCCGTCGCCGACGCGGTCAGCCCTGACCGGCCGGTGCACCTCGTCGGGCACGACTGGGGTTCGGTGCAGTCGTGGGAGTTCGTCACCGTCGGCCGCACCGAGGGTCGTATCGCTTCCTTCACCTCGATGTCCGGGCCGTCCCTGGACCACTTCGGTCACTGGATCGACGCGCGCGTGAAGCGTCCGACGCCCCGCCGGGTCGGCCAGCTCCTCGGCCAGGGAGCCAAGTCCTGGTACGTCTACCTGCTGCACACCCCCGCTCTGCCGGAGCTGGCCTGGCGCGGGCCGCTCGGCAAGCGCTGGCCGAGGATCCTGGAGCGGGTCGAGCAGGTCCCGGGCGGGGACTACCCGACGTCCTCCCTGCCGTCGGACGCGGCACACGGCGCCTGGCTGTACCGGGACAACGTCCGCGCCCGGTTGCGCAGGCCCCGCGCGGACGCCTACGCGCACGCGCCCGTGCAACTCATCACGCCCCAGGGCGACGCGTTCCTCTCGGAGCGTCTCTACGACGACCTGGAGCAGTGGGCACCGCGCCTGACCCGCCGCACGCTCCCGGCCAAGCACTGGATCCCGCGCACCCGCCCCGACCAACTGTCCGCGTGGATCGAGGAATTCGTCATGTCCGTGGAAGGCGGCCGCCCCGCCCCGAAGGCCACCGGCCGCCACGCAGAGCGGTTCGGCGGGCAGTTGGTGCTGGTCACCGGCGCGGGCAGCGGCATCGGCCGGGCGACGGCGTTCGCGTTCGCCGAGGCCGGCGCCCGCGTGGTGGCCGTCGACCGCGACGCGGAGGCGGCGGCCCGCACCGCTGAGCTGTCCCGGCTGGTCGGCGCCCCCGAGGCCTGGGCCGAGACGGCCGACGTCTCCGACGAGCACGCCATGGAGAAGCTCGCGGAGAAGGTCCACCGCGAGTACGGCGTGCTGGACGTGCTGGTCAACAACGCGGGCATCGGTCTGTCGGGCTCCTTCTTCGCCACCACCTCCGAGGACTGGCGCAAGGTCCTCGACGTCAACCTGTGGGGCGTGATCCACGGCTGCCGGCTGTTCGGGGCGCGCATGGCCGAGCGCGGACAAGGCGGCCACATCGTCAACACCGCGTCCGCGGCGGCCTACCAGCCCTCCCGGTCCCTTCCCGCCTACAGCACCTCCAAGGCCGCCGTGCTGATGCTCTCCGAGTGCCTGCGCGCCGAACTCGCCGGTCAGGGAATCGGGGTGAGTGCGATCTGCCCCGGTTTCGTCAACACCAACATCACCTCCACGGCCCGCTTCGCCGGAGTCGACGCGGCCGAGGAGCGGCGTCGGCAGAAGAGCTCGGCCCGCCTGTACGGCATGCGCAACTACCCGCCAGAGAAGGTGGCCTCGGCGATCCTGGACGCGGTGATCCGCAACCGGGCGGTGGTGCCGGTGACGCCGGAGGCCCGGGGCGCCCACCTCATGTCCCGTTTCCTGCCCGGGGCGTTGCGCCGGCTGGCCCGGGTGGAACCCCGGTTGTGAGGGCGCGTGGACCGGGAGGGCAGGCGTGCGCCCGTGCCGACGCGCGGCCCAGTGCCCCTCCCGTCCCCACTCCACCGATCGACCGAGGAACCCGGCCATGACGGACGCCACGCCCCCCAGGTCCTACCGCATCGAAGAACTGGCCCACCGGACCGGCACCACCGTGCGCACCATCCGCGCCTATCAGGACCGAGGCCTCCTCCCGCGCCCCGAACGCCGGGGCCGGGCCAACCTCTACGCACCGGCCCACGTCACCCGGCTCCACCAGATCGCCCACCTCCTCGACCGCGGCTACACCCTCGCCTCGATCAAGGAGCTGCTGGACGCCTGGGACACCGGCCGCGGCCTGGGAGGCGTCCTCGGCCTGGTCACCGAGGTCGAGGGCCCCTGGACGGACGAGCGGCCCGACCGCGTCACCCGCGCCGAACTCGACGCCCGCTTCGGTGGATCCCCCGACGAGGATGCCGTGACCGAGGCGGTCGAACTGGGCGTGCTGGAGCGGATCGACGGCGATCCCGACACCTTCCTCGTACCGAGCCCCCAAGAACTGTCCGTGGCGGTGGAGTTGCACGCTGCCGGGGTGCCGCTGACCGCGATCTCCGCTCATCTGCGGGAGTTGAGGTCGCAGGTGGAGCACATCGCCGCCCGTTTCCTGGAGTTCACCTCGGAACACGTCTTCGCTCGCTATCTGGAGGACCCCGGGCACCGCACCGACGCGCACGCGGCCGAAGCCGCCTCGCTCGTGCGCCGACTGCGCCCTCTCGCCCAGCAGACGGTGGACGCCGAACTCGCCCGCGCCATGAGGGCGTTCGCCACCCGGCACCTGCGGGAGCGGCTGGGCGCCGAAACGCCCGCGACCCAGCGCCAGGACGTCCGCGCCGTCAACCTCCCGACCGACACGATCGAGGCCGTGGAGCGGCTCGTTGGCCAGGAGCACGCCGCACGGTTCATCGCCGTGTCCGCCGAACGCGAGGTGCACGCAAGAACGTTGGACGCCCTCGCTCCACCCGCGCCTGCGGCAGGGGAAGTTCGCGAATCACCTTGAAATGACCGCTGGTTGTCCACACTTTCGCCAACGAGCCTGTGGATAACCCGACTTGGTTGTGGATCAAACCTACGCACGAAAAACAACCTGCGTGATCCATGTCTCTGCCGCACGCTGGAGGCATGGACGAAAGACGCACCGTCAAGGTGTCCAAGTATCTCTCCAGACACCTGCGCCACCAACCGGAGCGCATCGGTCTCACACCGGACTCGGGCGGCTGGGTGGAGATCGGGGCGCTGATCGCCGCGGCCGGCGCGCACGGATTCCCGTTCACCCGCGAGGAACTGGACCGGGTGGTGGCCGCCAACGACAAACAGCGCTTCGTGATCGACGGCACCCGGATCCGCGCCAGCCAGGGCCACAGCATCGAGGTGGACCTGGGGCTTCCCCCGGTGACCCCGCCGCCGTACCTCTTCCACGGAACCGTGGCCCGTAGCCTGGACGCGATCCGGGCCGAGGGCCTCAAGCCCATGAACCGGCACGACGTCCATCTCTCGGCCGACCGGGAGACCGCCACCCGTGTCGGCGCCCGGCGCGGGCGTCCCGTGGTACTCGGCGTCGACGCCGGCGCCATGCACCGCGACGGCCACGTCTTCCACGTCAGCGCCAACGGAGTCTGGCTGACGAAGGCGGTACCCCCGCGCTACCTGCGCTTTCCCGGCCCCACTGACGACGGGCGCTGACCCACGGGTCATGATCGGCGGTATGGACCGCTCGCCCGGACATCTGCCGACCACCGAGGCCGCCGTCACCGTCCTGCGCTCACTCGCCGCGCACTACGCGCGCGAGATCGAGGTGAGCCACGACATCGGCGCCGACCGGACCTCCCGCCGCGCCGCCGCGGGCACCGGTGTGACCACGGACCCGGACGGCTCCCTGCCGCACGAGGCGTACGTCGAGTTCGGCGGCGTGCCCCGGGTGTCCGTGCGCCTCTACCCGGAGGGCGACGCGCTGATCACCGTCGAGAACGTGGAATGCCCCGACATCCCGCGCGACGACGTGCCCGCCTTCCTGCGCTCCGTCTTCGAAGGCCTCGCGCACGTCACGACCCGCCGCTTCCCGCCCGGCTACCGCCTGGTCGTCCCGCTGCCCGGCGATCGCGCCCACAAGGAACACGTCCCCGGCTTCCTGCTCGGCCCGTGGCTGAGCGGCCGCGTACGGTGACCACCCCGCCGCCTCTCCGGCCCCCCGTGCGGTGGCCGTTTCTCCCCCTGTCCGGGTCCGTTTACGCTCGGACGCATGAGTCTGCGCCTGAGCACCGTGATCCTGCCGTACCGCCGCTGGAACGAAGGTGGCCGCTCGGCCTGGACACGGGCCGAAGAGCTCGGCTTCCACACCGCGTACACCTACGACCACCTGTCCTGGCGCACCTTCCGTGACGGCCCGTGGTTCGGCGCGATCCCGACACTGACCGCCGCCGCGTCCGTCACCGACCGGCTCCGGCTCGGCACCCTGGTCACCTCGCCCAACTTCCGGCACCCGGTGACGCTCGCCAAGGAACTGATCTCCCTCGACGACGTCTCCGGCGGCCGGGTCACCCTGGGCATCGGCGCCGGTGGCACGGGCTTCGACGCCACCGCCCTCGGCCAGGAGCCCTGGAGCCCGCGTGAGCGCGCCGACCGGCTCGCCGAGTTCGTGCCGCTGCTCGACCGGCTCCTCACCGAGGACGCGGTGTCCTTCACGGGCCGGTACTACTCGGCGCACGAGGCCCGCAACATCCCCGGCTGTGTCCAGCGGCCCCGGCTGCCGTTCGCGGTGGCGGCCACCGGGCCGCGCGGCCTCGCGCTCGCCGCCCGGCACGGCCAGGCATGGGTGACCACCGGCGACCCGAAGCTCTACGAGACCGGGACGCCGGAGCAGTCCGTGGAAGCCCTGCGCGGACAGGTCGGCAAGCTGACCCAGGCGTGCGAGGCCGTCGGACGGGACGTGGCGGAACTGGACAAGATCCTGCTCACCGGATTCACCCCGGACCGCGGCCGGCCACTGGAGTCCCTTGACGCCTTCGTGGACTTCGCCGGCCGGCACCGGGAGCTGGGCTTCACCGAGATCGTGCTCCACTGGCCCATCCCGGACTCCGACTTCGCGGCGGACCAGAAGGTGTTCGAGCGGATCGCCCTGGAGGCCCTCGCCGAACTGGGCTGAGCGGGCGCGGAACCGGGCGGAGTCCTACCGAACCGGGCGGAGGCGCGGCTCCGTCCGGCCCGGGCGCGTTGCGCCGCCCCGCGCCCAGGGTCATCTATGTCTCATACGTGCGGACTCCCGCCCGACCGTGCAGGCATATGCGCGAGAATGACCGGGTGACCTCAGCGACCAGACAGCCCGGGACCCCTGCCGCCGCCACACCCGCGCGGCTGATCGCCACCGACCTCGACGGCACGCTGCTGCGCGACGACAAGTCGGTCTCCCCCCGGACGGTCGCCGCACTGGCCGCCGCCGAGGAGGCCGGTATCGAAGTCTTCTTCGTCACCGGCCGCCCGGCCCGCTGGATGGACGTCGTCAGCGACCATGTCCACGGCCACGGACTGGCGATCTGCGGCAACGGCGCCGCCGTGGTCGACCTGCACGGCGGCCCCGGCGCCCACCGCTTCGTCAAGGTGCGTGAACTGACCCGGCGCAACGCCCTGGACGCCGTACGGCTGTTGCGCGAGGCGGCGCCCGGCACGATGTTCGCGGTGGAGCAGACATACGGCTTCCACCAAGAGCCGGACTATCCCAAGCTGCACCTGGAGAAGCCCGACCACCTCCAGCCGGCCGAGAAGCTGCTCGCGCCCGACGGCCCGGACGCCGACCAGCCCGTGCTCAAGATCCTGGCCTTCCACCCCACTCTCGACCCCGACGCCTTCCTCACGCTCGCCCGCCTGGCGGTCGGCGACCACGCCACCGTCACCCGTTCCAGCCCCAGCGCCCTGCTGGAACTCAGCGGCCCCGGCGTCTCCAAGGCCAGCACCCTCGCCCTGTGCTGCGCCGAGCGCGGCATCTCGCACGATCAGGTCGTGGCCTTCGGCGACATGCCCAACGACGTCGAGATGCTCACCTGGGCCGGCCGGTCGTACGCGATGGGCAACGCCCACCCGGACGTCCTCGCCGCCGCGTCGGGACGCACGGTCGCCAACAACGACGACGGCGTGGCGGTCGTGATCGAGCAGCTGCTCGCGGAGCACGGCTAGCGGCCGTGGGCGGATGACCGTGGCGGGCGACGGCACGCAGTCGGTGGGCCGGTCGCCCTCCTCGGCGACGCCTCCGATCGCCGCCTACCGCGCGCCCCGCCAGGTCGGCGTCGCCCCCAGAGGGCAATGGGCCCTGTTCATCCGAAACAGCGAACAGCCGACGGCCGCTTCAGCGCGCTCCCACGAGCGACTCCGCCGCCGCCTCCCGTCGCGCCATCGCCCGCACCGGGCCGTCCACCGCGACCAGTTCCGCGTACGGGCCCCGCTGCACCACCCGGCCCGCCTCCAGTGCGATCACCTCGTCGACCACGTCCAGTCCGGCCAGCCGATGGGTGATGAGCAGCGTCGTACGACCCCGGGTGGCGGCCAGCAGATCGGCGGTGAGCGCGTCGGCCGTCGCCAGATCCAGATGCTCGGCCGGTTCGTCGAGCACCAGGACCGGAAAGTCGGCCAGCAGCGCACGGGCCAGCGCCAGCCGCTGCCGCTGACCGCCGGACATCCGGGCACCGTGCTCGCCCACGAGCGTGTCCAGCCCGTCGGGCAGCCCCTCCACCCAGTCCAGCAAACGGGCCCGGGCCAGCGCGCCGCGCAGATCGGCCTCGGTGGCATCCTTCCTGGCCAGCAGCAGGTTCTCGCGCACCGAGCTGTCGAAGAGGTGCGCGTCCTGTGCGCACAGCCCGACGAGCCGCCGTACGTCGTCACCGGCCAGCTCGCACGCGTCCACACCGGCGAGCGTGTAGGAGCCCGCCTCCGGGTCGAGGAAGCGCAGCAGCACCTGGGCGAGGGTCGTCTTGCCGGCGCCCGACGTACCGACGACGGCGATCCGGCGTCCCCGCTCCAAGGTGAGGTCGAGGCCGGTCAGCGCCGTGTCCGGCCGCCCCTCATAGCGTGCGGTCAGTTCCCTGACCACCAGCGGGAACGGCGAGGCGGGTACCTGCCGGGGCCGCTCGGGCTCGGCCACGGGCTCCGGGGCGTCCAGGACCTCGTACACGCGCTCCGCGCTCCGCCGTACCCGCTGCCGGTAGCGCACGGCGAGCGGCAGCCCCAAGACGGCCTCGAAGACGGCGAGCGGGGTGAGGACGACCACCGCCATGGCCACGCCGCCGAGCCGGCCGGCCGCCACCGCCTGGGCGCCGAACAGCGCGGTGGCCGTGACGGTCAGGCCGGAGATCAGCGCGGTGAGCCCGTCCCCGAGCGCGGTGACGGCGGCGCCGCGGGTGGCGATGCGGGTGAGGACACCGTCGGCCCGCCGCGCGGCGTCGGTACGGGACGGCAGCGCACCCGCGACGGTCAGCTCGGCGGTGCCGGTGAGGAGGTCGGCCACACGGGTCGCCAACGCGCCGCGGGCCGGCGCCAGCCGCCGCTCGGCCTGCCGGGCCGCGGTCGCGGTCACCAGCGGGACACCGACTCCGGCCGCCACGAGCCCTATGGCGAGAGCTGCCCCCGCCTCGGGCAGCAGCCAGGCCGTGAAGCCGACGGAGGCGACGGACACGGCCACGGCGACACCGGCGGGCAGCAGCCAGCGCAGCCAGTAGTCCTGTAGCGCGTCCACGTCGGCTACCAGCCTGGTGAGCAGGTCCCCGCGGCGGGTGGTGCGCAACCCGGCCGGTGCGAGGCGTTCCAGGCGGCGGTAGACCGCCACCCGGGTGTCGGCCAGCATCCGCAGCACGGCGTCGTGCGACACCAGCCGCTCGGCGTAGCGGAAGACGGCCCGCCCGATTCCGAACGCCCGCGTCGCCGTCACGGCCACCATCAGATACAGCACCGGCGGCTGCTGCGAGGCCCGCGAGATGAGCCAGCCCGAGGTGGCCATCAGCCCGACGGCGCTGCCGAGCGCCAGGGCACCGAGCAGCAACGCCAGCAGAAGCCGCCCTCGCCGCTGCCCGGCAACCCCCCGAACCCTGCCCAGCACCCGGGGCCGCGCCCGGCCCCCCGAAACGCTCTCGCCGCGACCCCCCGACCGAGCCTTCCGCGGCCCATCGCCCGGCGGGCCTGGCCGAGCCGCCTCCACTCCACCTTCCCGTCGGCCGAGTCGGGCCTCGGAGAGGCGAGGGCCGGAGTCCAGGGGACGGGAGTCCAGGGGGTGGAGTTCCCCGGTGGGCCGAGCATCGCCCGGGTGCCCCACCGCCTCGGTGCCCTCCAGCCGTACCACCCGGTCCGCCACCTCCAGCAGGGCCGGCCGGTGCACCACCAGCAACACCGTCCGCCCCACCGCGAGCCGCCGCACCGCCGCCACGACCTCGGCCTCCGTCACCCCGTCCAGCGAGGCCGTCGGCTCGTCCAGCAACAGCACGGGCCGGTCCGCGAGAAAGGCCCGGGCGAGTGCGAGCCGCTGCCGCTGCCCTGCCGACAGACCCGCCCCGTCCTCCCCGAGCACCGTGCCGGCACCGCCGGGCAGGGCGTCCACGAAGTCCAGCGCTCCCGCGTCCCGAAGCGCCCGACGTACGGCGGTGTCGTCCGCGTCGGGCCGGGCCAGCCGCACGTTCTCCGCGATGGTCCCCGCGTACAGGTGGGGCCGCTGCGGTACCCACGCGATCCGTGAGTGCCACTCCGCGAGGTCGAGCCCGGCGAGATCGGCGCCCCCGATCCGCACCCGGCCCTCGGCGGGCCGTACGAATCCCAGCAGTACGTCCAGCAGCGTCGACTTGCCCACGCCACTGGGTCCGACGAGCGCCACGGTCTCCCCGGGCTCGACGCTGAAGGACACATCGGCCACCGCATCCACCGAGCGACCCGGGTAGCGGACGGTGATCCCCTCGAACGACATCCCACCCACGGCCGCGGGCAACGCCCCGGTACCGGACGCCGGAACCGGCGTCTCCAGCACGGTGAAGATCTCCTCCGCGGCAGCGAGCCCCTCGGCCGCCGCGTGATACTGCGCACCCACCTGCCGCAACGGCAGATAGGCCTCGGGCGCCAGCACCAGGACCACCAGGCCGACAGAGAGGTCCATGTCGCCGTGGACGAGCCGCATACCGATCGTCACGGCGACCAGCGCGACCGACAGCGTGGCCAGCAACTCCAGGGCGAAGGAGGAGAGAAAGGCGATACGCAGAGTCCGCAGCGTGGCTTGGCGGTACTCGCCGGTGATCCGGCGGATCGACTCGGCCTGCGCCTTGGCCCGACCGAACACCTTCAGCGTGGGCAGGCCCGCGACGACGTCCAGGAAGTGGCCGGACAGCCGGGAGAGCAACCGCCACTGCCGGTCCATCCGGGACTGGGTCGCCCAGCCGATCAGCATCATGAAGAGCGGGATCAGCGGCAGCGTACCGACGATGATCGCCGCCGACACCCAGTCCTCGGTGACGATCCGCGCCAGCACCGCCACCGGCACGACGACCGCGAGGCCCAACTGGGGAAGGTAGCGGGAGAAGTAGTCGTCCAGGGCGTCCACACCGCGCGTGGCCAGGGTGATCAGGGAGCCGGTCCGCTGTCCGCTCAGCCATCCGGGACCCAGCGCGCCCGCATGGTCCACAAGCCGTCCCCGCAGCTCCGACTTCACCGCCGCGCTCGCGCGGTGCGCGGCAAGCTCGGTGAGCCACGCCACCACCGACCGGCCCACGGCCACGGCCGCCAGCAGGAGCAGGAGAGTACGCAGGTCGGCGACCGACTGCCCGCGCTGGAAGGCTCCGACGACGACGTCGGCGATGAGCATCGCCTGGGCGATGAGAAGCCCCGAGCCGACGGCGCCCAGACCGATGACGGCCGCCAGGAAGAGCCGGGTGGCGCGGGCGTACCGCAGAAGGCGTGGATCGATTGGTTTCACGTGAAACATGCCCTTCGGTCCAGAGGGTGTGTTTCACGTGAAACACACCCTCGGCGGACTCAGTGTGCGCTGCCGGCCCCGGCGTCAGGCGCGATGTGCTGTATGCCGATCCGCTTGCGGAACACCCAGTAGGTCCAGCCCTGGTAGAGCATGACGATCGGCGTGGCGACGGCCGCGCACCAGGTCATGATCTTCAGGGTGTACGGGCTCGACGAGGCGTTGGTGACCGTCAGGCTCCACTCCCCGTCGAGCGTGGAGGGCATGACGTTCGGGAAGAGCGACAGGAAGATCATCGCCACGGTTGCCACGATGGTGATCCCCGACAGCGCGAACGACCATCCCTCGCGGCCGAGTTGATTGGCGATGAGGGCGATCACCAGGGCACCGACCGCCACGATCAGGGCCACCATGCTCTTGCCGTCACCACTGTGGGCCTGTGTCCACAGCAAGAAGGCGAGCGCCACGACGGCAGCCACGACACCGACCCACCGGGCCAGTCTCCGTGCCCGGAGCCGGATGTCGCCGACGGTCTTGAGCGCGGTGAACACCGCCCCGTGGAAGGTGAACAGGGTGAGCGTCACCAGGCCGCCGAGCAGCGCGTAGGGGTTGAACAGGTCCCCGACGGTGCCGACGTACTCGAAGTGCCGGTCGATCTTCACGCCCCACGCGATGTTGCCGAAGGCCACGCCCCACAGGAACGCCGGGAGCAGCGAGGTCCAGAAGATCGCCGTCTCCCAGTTGCGCTGCCAGTTCTCCTCTGGCCGCTTCGCCCGGTATTCGAAGGCGACGCCCCGGACGATCAGACAGACCAGGATCAGAAGCAGGGGCAGATAGAACCCGGAGAAGAGTGTGGCGTACCACTCCGGGAAGGCGGCGAAGGTCGCGCCTCCCGCCGTGAGCAGCCACACCTCGTTGCCGTCCCAGACGGGCCCGATGGTGTTGATCAGCACCCGGCGCTCCGGCCGGTCGCGGGCCAGCAGCTTGGTGAGGATGCCGACCCCGAAGTCGAACCCCTCCAGGAAGAAGTAGCCGGTCCACAGGACGGCGATCAGGACGAACCAGACGTCGTGAAGTTCCATGACTGTTCCCTCGGCCTAGTACGAGAAGGCCATCGGCTTGTCGGCGTCACGGGTGTCGCCGCCGATCTTCGTGGGCGGGTTGAGGTCGGCTTCCGTCAGCTCGGGCGGACCGGCCTTGACGTACTTGGCGAGCAGCTTGACCTCGACGACGGCCAGGACCGCGTACAGCGCCGTGAAGACGAACATCGAGGTGAGGACCTCGCCCTGCGAGACGCCGGGGGAGACCGCGTGCCGGGTCTGCAGGACGCCGTAGACCACCCAGGGCTGGCGGCCCATCTCCGTGAAGATCCATCCCCAGGAGTTGGCGATCAGCGGGAAGGCCAGGGTCCACACCGCGATACGCCAGTACCAGTGGGTGAGCTTCGGGCTGAGCGCCTTGTTCTTGAACAGCACCAGGTGCGGCACCTCGTCGTCACCGACCCTCAGGTGCCCGGGCAGCAGGAACTTCTTGCGGGTCAGCCAGAGCCCGGCCAGGCCGATCGCGAAGGAGGCCATGCCGAACCCGATCATCCAGCGGAATCCCCAGAAGGCGACGGGGATGTTGGGCCGGTAGTCGCCCGGTCCGAACTTCTGCTGCTCCGCCTTGTTGACGTCGTTGATGCCGGGGACGTACGAGGTGAAGTTGTCGTCGGCCAGGAAGGACAGCAGGCCCGGGATCTCGATGGCGACGGAGTTGTGGCCCTTCTCCACGTCGCCATAGGCGAAGATCGAGAACGGGGCCGGCTTCTGGCCGTCCCACAGCGCCTCGGCGGCGGCCATCTTCATCGGCTGCTGCTTGAACATGACCTTGCCGAGGGTGTCGCCGCTGACCGCCGTGAGCATGCCGGCGATGACCACGGTGATCAAGCCGAGCCGCAGCGAGGTCTTCATCTCGCGTATGTGCTTCTTGCGGGTCAGGTGGTAGGCGGAGATGCCCACCATGAAGGCGCCACCGGTCAGGAAGGCCGCCGAGAGGGTGTGGAAGGCCTGGCTGAGCGCGGTGTTCTGGGTCAGCACCGCCCAGAAGTCGGTCAGCTCGGCGCGCCCCTTCACCTTGTCGATCTTGTAGCCGACGGGGTGCTGCATCCAGGAGTTGGCCGCGAGGATGAAGTAGGCCGACAGGATCGTGCCGATCGAGACCATCCAGATGCAGGCCAGGTGGATCCTCTTGGGCAACTTGTCCCAGCCGAAGATCCACAGGCCGATGAAGGTCGACTCGAAGAAGAACGCGATCAGGGCCTCGAAGGCGAGTGGGGCGCCGAAGATGTCCCCGACGAAGCGCGAGTAGTCGGACCAGTTCATGCCGAACTGGAACTCCTGCACGATGCCGGTGACCACGCCCATCGCGATGTTGATCAGGAAGAGCTTCCCCCAGAACTTCGTCGCCCTGAGGTACTTCTCCTTCTCCGTGCGCACCCAGGCCGTCTGTAGCCCGGCCGTGAGGGCGGCCAGGGAGATCGTCAGCGGGACGAACAGGAAGTGGTAGACGGTGGTGATGCCGAACTGCCAGCGCGCCAGCGTTTCCGGCGCCAGAGCCAGGTCCACGTCGTCACTCTCCTTACTACGCCGTGATGAAGCGGCGGTTTGCCCCTTTTGCCGCACGCATACAGGAGCAATCGGGACGCGCTTGTGAACGCGTTCACATTCACAAGCCATTATGACGCACTGATTTTCCACAATCGAGGGGGGGTCCCTCCTCTGCCCCGACGTCGACCCCTTGGCAGCGACTTCAACATCTTGTTGAATTGCGCGCCATGCAGATACGCGTTTCCTGGCCCGCGGGCAACATCACCGCGACGCTCGTCGGGCACACCCCGACCGCACAGGCCCTCGCCAAGGCACTGCCGCTGACCTCCACCGCGTACACATGGGGCGAGGAGGTGTATTTCGATACAGGAGTCTCCGTTTCACGTGAAACGGACGCCCGGGAGGTCGTGGAGCCGGGCACGGTGGCCTTCTGGACGGACGGCGACGCGCTCGCCCTCCCCTACGGCCCCACGCCGATCTCGCGAGGCGGCGAATGCCGCCTCGCGAGCCCGTGCAATGTCCTCGGCACGCTGGACGCGGACGCCCGTGCGCTGGCGACCGTCCGGCACGGTGACCCCGTGCGGGTGGAACTGATCGACGAGGACTGATCGACGGCCGGAGCGCCGCCGGAGCGGCTAGAGCTCCCTGCGGAAGCCCTCCGCCGCCTTCAGGAAGATGTCGTTCGCCTCGGTCTCCCCGACCGTCACCCGCACACCCTCGCCCGGGAACGGCCGGACCACCACACCATGCTGCTCACAGGCCTGCGCGAACGCGGCCGTCCGGTCCCCCAGCCGCAGCCACACGAAGTTGGCCTGCGTCTCCGGCACCGTCCAGCCCTGGGCGCGCAGCGCGTCGACCACGCGCGTGCGCTCACAGACCAGCGACCCGACCCGGCCCAGCAGTTCGTCCTCCGCGCGTAGCGAGGCGACCGCAGCCTCCTGCGCGAGCTGGCTCACCCCGAACGGGACCGCCGTCTTATGCAGGGCCGCGGCCACCGGCTCATGGGCGATCGCGAAACCGACGCGCAGCCCTGCCAGGCCGTACGCCTTGGAGAAGGTCCGCAGCACACAGACGTTGGGGCGCTCCCGGTACAGCTCGACACCGTCGGGCACCTCGGGGTCCCGGATGAACTCGCGGTAGGCCTCGTCCAGTACCACCAGCACATCGCGCGGCACCCGGTCGAGGAATCGTTCCAGCTCGGCCCGCCGCACCACCGTTCCGGTCGGGTTGTTGGGATTGCAGACGAAGATCAGTCGGGTGCGGTCGGTGATCGCCTCCGCCATCGCGTCCAGGTCGTGCACATCGCCCGGTGTGAGCGGGACCTGCACCGGCCGGGCACCGCTGATCCGCGTGATGATCGGGTACGCCTCGAAGGACCGCCAGGCGTACATCACCTCGTCACCGGGGCCGCTGGTGGCCTGGATCAGCTGCTGGGCGACCCCGACCGAGCCGGTGCCGGTGGCCAGATGCGCGAGCGGAACACCGAACCGCTCCGACAGCTCCGCCATCAGCCCGCTGCAAGCCATGTCCGGGTAGCGGTTGAAGTCGTGGGCCGCCGAGGTCACGCTCTCCAACACCCCCGGCAGAGGCGGGTACGGGTTCTCGTTGGAGGACAGCTTGTAGGCGACCGGGCCGCCGGCCGTGGCGGGCCTGCCCGGCTTATAGGTGGGGATACCCTCCAGCTCGGCGCGCAGCTTGGGGCTCGTCTCGCTCACGCAGTCCTCCTCACAGGCACCGGCGGACCGTCGACGCCGCCGGCTTCCAATACTCCTCACCTTATGAGGATTCGGCGCCGCTGCGTACAGGTGCGTGACAGCGAGAGGTGAAGCCCGTCGGATCCGACCGGCATCAGGGGCATCACCGTACGAAGGCGTACGTTTCAGGGGGCGCGCCGTACATATATCTACGCGCCGGTAGCTCGCGCCCTGGCGCGCATCCCTCGTGAAGGTGAGTTGAGACCTCTTCGAGACATCGAGGAGTTGGCAGGTCCATCCGCGTCAACAAGTCACGTCTTGGCATAGGATTCATCAAGTACCTTGGTTTCAAAGGCAGTTGGGGCTGTACGACCATGCAGAAACGTGCCTGTCAACGCGTGCATATGCGTCCGCACTACCCCACCGCATGAGCCCTACTATCGGCTCGCCATGACAGCAGCAGGGAAGCACCAGGTGAGCCGCGCGGAAACCTCACGGCGAGGCAGCCGGCCGGGCCGGGCGGGCATCAGAGACGTGGCCGCCGCCGCCGGCGTCTCCATCACGACCGTCTCCGACGCCCTCAACGGCAAGGGCCGACTCCCGGATGCCACCCGGCGCCATGTCCGCGAGGTCGCCGACCGGCTGGGGTACCGCCCCTCTGCCGCCGCCCGCACCCTCCGTACCGGCAAGTCGGGACTGATCGGCCTGACCGTGACGACGTACGGGGATGAACCTTTCACCTTCACGGAGTTCGCGTACTTCGCCGAGATGGCCCGGGCCGCCACCTCCGCCGCGCTCGCCCGCGGCTACGCCCTCGTCATCCTGCCCGCGACCTCACGCCACGACGTGTGGTCCAACGTCGCTCTGGACGGCACGGTCGTCATCGACCCCTCCGACCAGGACCCGGTCGTCAGCGAGCTCGTCCGGCAGGGCCTGCCGGTCGTCTCCGACGGCCGCCCGGCCGGTTCGCTCCCGGTCACCGCCTGGGTCGACAACGACCACGAGGCCGCCGTACTGGACATCCTCGACCACCTCGCCGACGCCGGCGCCCGCCGCATCGGCCTGCTCACCGGCACCTCGACGGACACCTACACCCATCTGTCGACCACCGCCTATCTGCGCTGGTGCGAGCGCGTCGGCCAGGATCCCGTCTACGAGGCCTACCCGGCACACGACCCGCGCGCGGGCGCCGTCGCCGCCGACCGCCTGCTCGCCCGCCCCGACCGGCCCGACGCCGTCTACGGCCTGTTCGACCCCAACGGCACCGACCTGCTCGCCGCCGCCCGCCGCTACGGCCTGCGGGTCCCCGACGACCTGCTGCTGGTGTGCTGCAGCGAGTCCATGGTCTACGCCAACACCGAGCCGCCCGTCACCACGCTCTCCCTCAAGCCCCGCCGCATCGGCACCGCCGTCGTCCAACTGCTCATCGACGCCATCGAGGGCGTCGAGACGGACCGGCCGGTGGAGCAGGTGATACCGACCGAGATGATCGTGCGCGCCTCCTCACAGCGTCGTCCCCCGCGCACGACGGTCAGTCCGCCGCGGACACCGGACGACACATAGCGACCGCGGGCCGTGATCGTGGGCCCGCCGCCCGGTGCGGGCCAGCCGAACACCGGCCAAAGGGGGCGAAAGCCGCGGTGAACTGGAGTCTTGTTCCGATTCAGCACCCCTGGGTCATCACACGGCGCTACGCGCATTCCTATGATGGGCGCACGACACCGTGGACCGCTGCGACCAGGCAGTCCGAAGCGGTGCAGATGCGGCGCGATGGTGGAGGGGTCTGATGACTCAGGGGGCCGGTCAGGGACCCGAGGTGGAGCGGACGGCGACGCTACGCGACTTCCGGGTGCCCGCGTACGTCCATGAAACCGGTCCGTTCGCCGGAAGCGTCCACCCGGGAGACACCCTCCCGCCGGTCGACGAGGCGTATCCCGAGGGATACACGCCCACCCAGCGCGACCTGCCGGTCATCAACCGCGGCGACACCGTCCAGGTGCCCGCGGACCCCGCCCCCGCCGCGGCCGCACCGCAGCCGACGGCAGGGCCCGGACCGCTGTTCGTCGTCGGTGACGTCCACGGATACCTCGACGAACTGATGTCCGCCCTCCGGGGTCAGGGACTGATCGACACCGAGGGCCAGTGGTGCGCCGGCACCGCCCGGCTGTGGTTCCTCGGCGACTTCACCGACCGCGGGCCGGACGGCATCGGCGTCATCGACCTGGTGATGCGGCTGTCCGCCGAGGCGGCCGCGGCCGGCGGCTACTGCAAGGCACTCCTGGGCAACCACGAACTGCTGCTGCTGGGCGCCAAGCGGTTCGCCGACACCCCCGTCAACTCCGGCGCGGGAACGGCCACCTTCCAGGCCGCCTGGCTGCTCAACGGCGGCCAGAAGACCGACATGGACCGTCTCCAGGACCACCACCTGCAGTGGATGGCCCGACTCGACGCGGTGGAGGAGGTCGACGGCTATCTGCTCCTCCACTCCGACACCACCGCCTATCTCGACTACGGCGACTCGATCGAGGCGGTCAACGACACCGTCCGCGAGACCCTCACCCGTAATGACGCGGACGAGTGCTGGGACCTGTTCCGCAAGTTGACCAAACGCTTCTCCTTCCGCGACGAGGGCGGCGCCGACGCCGTCCGCTCCCTCCTCGATACGTACGGGGGCACCCGGGTGGTTCACGGCCACAGCCCCATTCCCTACCTCCTGGGCGACGTCGGGTCCGAGGACGACGACGAGGGCGGCGGCCCGGTCGTCGAAGGACCGCACGTCTACGCCGACGGGCTCGCCATCGCCATGGACGGCGGAGTGACCATGGCCGGAAAGCTGCTGGTCCAGCAACTTCCCCTGGGCGGCTGACGGTTCCTCGGGCCGGTGTCCGCCGGCGGAGTACGCGCGGACCGGAAGGGCAATTTCCGGCAACCCCCTGTCACCGTGGACCGCCACGGCTCTACCATCGGCTTATCCGTAGCAGGCTCCCCTCCGTTTCTGCCCGACGGCTCGCCGGCGTGCGAGCCCCAAGCCCTACGGAGCATCGGGGGATGCACATGAACAGCGTTCCGCAGCACCTGCAGAACGAGGACCGCCAGGAGTTCGAGCGGATCCTCGATGAGGCGCTGCGCTCCGCACCACACCGACCGGATCTGGCCGCCGTCGGACAGCGGCTCAACCCCGAACAACTGCGCACCATGGCACTCGACGCCACCGCCCTGATCACCGCGGCCGCGGCGGCCGAGTACCAGCACTACGTAAGGGTCCGCGACGAACTGCGCCACCCGGCGCTGTCCGGTGCCTCGCCCCCCGGCGACACCACCAGCGCGGGTCCCGAGCCGGCCGCGGCCGCGGCGGACCTCGCCGCCACGCTCGGCGAGGCCGCCGAGACCACCGGCGCGGGCGCCATCGCGGTCATCGCCGTCCTCGCACCCGTCTTGTCCGGAACCGCCTCGGCGCTCTTCCTGCTGGTCGGGTACATCCTCAGAGCGCTCGACCCCGGGCAGACCATCGCCCGGACCATGCTCACCGCCGGCTGGGTGTTCGGCGCGGTGACCGCTGCGGCGATCCTCATCGCGGGCGCCGGACTGCTGATCACCGCGCTGCGCAACGGCAACTCCGCGGAGGCCCGGGCACGGGACGCCGCACAGGAGGACCTGGAAAGGGCCAGAGCGGCCTGGCGGGACGCCCTCCTGGAGCGGGGCGTCCTGCCGTTCCTGCGAGAGGCCCTCGCCGAGCCCGGGTCGCCGCCCGTGCGCCGCACGACCCCGCCCGGGCCGAGCGGCCGCATGCCACGCCTCGGCTACGACCGCCCCGGCTTCAGCAGCCCCGACGACGGCGCCGCCCCCGGCCGCCCGAGATTCACCAGCCCCGACTACACGAGCCCGGACTTCGGCGGCCCCGAGCACCAGCCGGAGTGAGGGCACCCGCCCCCGTCGACTACCCGTCAGCGAGCGGCAGATACACCCGGTTGCCCGCGGCCGCGAACTCCTTCGACTTCTGAGCCATCCCCTCCTCGATCTCGGTCCGGCTGCCGCCGTGCTCCCGGCGGATGTCCTGCGAGATCTTCATGCTGCAGAACTTCGGGCCGCACATGGAGCAGAAGTGGGCCGTCTTGGCGGGCTCCGCCGGGAGGGTCTCGTCGTGGAACTCGCGTGCCGTGTCCGGGTCCAGAGCGAGGTTGAACTGGTCCTCCCACCGGAACTCGAAGCGGGCGTCGGACAGCGCGTCGTCCCACTCCTGGGCGCCCGGGTGGCCCTTGGCGAGGTCGGCCGCGTGCGCGGCGATCTTGTAGGTGATGACGCCCGTCTTGACGTCGTCCCGGTTCGGGAGGCCCAGGTGCTCCTTGGGCGTGACGTAGCAGAGCATCGCCGTGCCCCACCAGGCGATCATCGCCGCACCGATACCGGAGGTGATGTGGTCGTAGGCCGGTGCGACGTCGGTGGTCAGCGGGCCGAGCGTATAGAACGGAGCCTCATCGCAGATCTCCTGCTGAAGGTCGATGTTCTCCTTGATCTTGTGCATCGGGACGTGGCCCGGGCCCTCGATCATGGTCTGTACGTGAAAACGCTTGGCGATCCGGTTGAGTTCCCCGAGCGTGCGCAACTCCGCGAACTGCGCCTCGTCGTTGGCGTCCGCGATCGACCCCGGCCTGAGACCGTCGCCCAGCGAGTACGTGACGTCGTAGGCGGCGAGGATCTCGCACAGTTCCTCGAAGTTCTCGTACAGGAACGATTCCTTGTGGTGCGCCAGACACCACGCGGCCATGATCGAGCCGCCGCGCGAGACGATGCCCGTCTTGCGGTTGGCCGTCAGCGGTACGTAGGCGAGGCGCACGCCGGCGTGGACGGTCATGTAGTCCACGCCCTGCTCGGCCTGCTCGATGACGGTGTCCTTGTAGATCTCCCAGGTCAGCTCCTCGGCCCGGCCGTCGACCTTCTCCAGGGCCTGGTAGAGCGGCACCGTGCCGATGGGGACGGGGGAGTTGCGCAGCACCCACTCCCGGGTCGTGTGAATGTTGCGGCCGGTGGAGAGGTCCATGACCGTGTCGGCGCCCCAGCGGGTGGCCCAGGTCATCTTCTCGACCTCCTCCTCGATGGAGGAGGTCACCGCGGAGTTGCCGATGTTGGCGTTCACCTTCACCAGGAACCGCTTGCCGATGATCATCGGCTCGATCTCGGGATGGTTGACGTTGGCCGGCAGCACCGCACGACCTGCGGCGATCTCCTCACGGACCACTTCCGGCGCCACGTTCTCCCGGATGGCCACATACTCCATCTCCGGCGTGATCTCGCCCCTTAGCGCATAGGCGAGTTGGGTCACCGCCGTGCCGGCCCGGCCCCGGCGCGGCTGACGCGCGCGGCCGGGGAACACCGCGTCCAGGTTTCGCAGGCCGCCGCGCGGTGAGGTGTGCTTGATTCCGTCGTCCTCGGGACGGACGGGCCGGCCCGCGTACTCCTCGGTGTCGCCGCGAGTGATGATCCAGTTCTCCCGCAAGGGGGCCAAGCCCCTGCGGACATCGGTGTCCACGAGCGGATCGGTGTACGGGCCCGAGGTGTCGTACAACGTGACCGACTGCCCGTTGGTGAGGTGCACCTGACGGACCGGCACGCGCAGGTCGGGACGCGAGCCCTCGACATACGCCTTGTGCCAGCCGATGGACGTTCCGGCCTCCTCGGACTTTTCGTCCTGGACGGAGACAGGCGTGCGTGCGTCCTTGTTGGTCATGAGACCTACTCCCTACGCCGGCATTACCCGGTAACAGGTTCGGCGGTCGACGCAGCGGTGTCCGTCTGACGACGCTTCCCGCGGAACGTCGTTCGTTCCACGTGAAACATCGCGTGTACGGAGGTCAGCGCCCTCTCAGCCCGGTGCTCCGAGCTCCCGCGTGTGCAAAGGTGCCTCCACGCTAGCGTCATGTGTGGTGCGGTGAACAGTGGGCCCCGGCCCTTCTTGCGATGATCGGGTGGTGACCAGAATGGAGCAGTACCCCTACCAGCCACCCGAGCCGCGCCGCCGCGGCGCCTCGGGGCCGGCCGGTGCGTACGACGGTGAACGCGGTCACGCGGGCCACGGTTCCCCCGGCGACAACGGACAAGGGCATGGCTCCGGCGACGGCAGCACGCACGAGCACGGTTCCGGCGACGGCAGCAGGCAGGAGCTTGGCTCCGGCGGCGGCCAGAGGAGTGGGCACTCACACGGCCACAGTCACAGCCATGGGCCCGCCGCGCCCGTCTCCAAGCATCTGCGCAAGGTCATCGCCGCGATCCTGGTGCCGTTCACCGCGGCGGTCCTGGTCGGTCTGGTGGTGCTCTGGCCCGGGGGAGCGCCGTCCCACAAGCGCACGGGCGTCGGTTTCGACCGCCAGACCCAGCAGGCGACGGTCACCAAAGTCGTCGAGGTGAGCTGCAAGTCGGTGAACGCCTCCGGCGGGACGACCACCGGTGACCCCACCGCCGTTCAGGGCGATCCGGCGGCACGGAAAGCGGGCGGCACCTGCAAGAGGGCGACCGTCCGGGTCGACACCGGCAAGGACAAGGGCCGTACGTTCACCGAGATCGTGCAGCCCGACCAGCCGCGGCAGTTGCACCAGGGCGAGCAGGTCGTGGTCGCCTACGAGCCCTCGGCGCCACGGGAGTTGCAGTATTCGGTGACCGATGTGAACCGGAAGTTCCCCATGGCGCTGCTCGCGGGGATCTTCGCGGTCGCGGTCGTCGTGGTCGGGCGGCTGCGGGGACTGATGGCGTTGATCGCGCTGGCCGTGAGCTTTCTGGTGCTGACCCTGTTCATCCTGCCCGCGATCCTTCAGGGGGCGAATCCGCTGCTGGTGGCCGTCGTCGGGGCGAGTGCGATCATGCTCATCGCGCTCTACATGTGCCACGGGCTGTCGGCCCGCACCTCGGTCGCGGTGCTCGGCACACTGGCCTCCCTCCTACTGATCGGCTTCCTCGGCTCGGAGTTCATCGACTGGGCCGCCCTCACCGGAAACACGGACGACAACACCGGCCTGATCCATGGCCTGTATCCATCGATCGACATGAGCGGCCTGCTGCTGGCCGGCGTCATCATCGGTTCCCTCGGCGTCCTAGACGATGTGACGGTGACGCAGACGTCGGCCGTCTGGGAGTTGCACGAGGCCAATCCCTCGATGGGCTGGCGCGGGCTGTACCGGGCGGGCATCCGCATCGGCCGTGACCACATCGCGTCCGTCGTCAACACGCTCGTGCTCGCCTACGCCGGTGCCGCGCTGCCGTTGCTGCTGCTGTTCTCCATCGCACAGAGCAGCGTGGGGGCCGTGGCCAACAGTGAACTGGTCGCCGAGGAGATCGTGCGGACGCTGGTGGGATCGATCGGCCTGGTGGCCTCGGTCCCGCTCACCACCGCGCTCGCCGCGTTGGTGGTGTCGGCCGACCGGCCCGGCACAGGCAGGCCGGGGGCCGGCGCGGCACAGCCCCTTCCGGCTCGTACCGGCAGAGGCCACCGCCGTAAGCGGTGACCCCCGGCGGGGCCCGTCGTCAGCTCGGGCGCGAACTCGGGTTCGGGTACAGGCGCCGGGCCTGGCTCCGGGCCGGCTCCGGCTCTAGGACGCGCCTCGCCGCCCGCATGGGCCCTTCCGGTGCAGAAGCGTTCCTGCACGCGGTTCGACGTACGGGCCGGAGTACTCGGCGCTCCAGCTCGCGACGCTTCAGCCGGCGCTCTGCTCCTCGGCCAGGATGCGGTCCAGGGCCTCGTCGAGATGAGCGTCGAAGTCGGCCAGCGCACCCTCCTGACCGAGCGGCACGAGCTTGTCCGTCCGGTCGAGGAAGGCCACGAGCGGTGGTGTGGACGAGCGGAACAGGGCCTGGTCGCATCCGACCTGAAGCCGGATCAGCACCTCGCCCAGCACCTCCGTATCGGCGGGCGCGATACGCACGTCCCCCTCCCCGCACGGCCGGCCGACTCCGTCGATCAGGAGCTCCCGTCCGAAGGCCCAGGTCACCGGGGCATCGCCGGGCAGGTGGAAGGTGAGGCGCACCGCATAGGGATCCCGGGTCTCATAGCGCAACTCCACCGGAATGCGGAAGGAGAGCTCCTCCGAGACGAGAAAGCTCATCATGACCTCTGCCTGTACGGACTCGCGCATCGCCTACCCCGTCATATGACATTGACTGGCCGGGATTCATCCCTCGACCGTGGTCAAATCTTGCTTAAAGTACACGACAGATCACAAGGAGTAGGTTTTCAGATACTGATAGAGAGGCTCAAGGACCCCAAGTGGCGCCCGATCTCCGTCTGTAGCCGGTGCGCCGTGGGGAGCAGCCGATCGGCGTGACGGACCGGCACGGAGATGGCAATCGCGGCCGCGGTGGTGCCGGCGGTGATCGGAACGGCCGCGCAGACCGTGCCCAGCGCGTACTCCTGCCGCTCCACCACCGTCTGCATGGGACGCGTCCGGGTCAGGCGACGCAGCAGGGCGCCGCCGTCTCGCACGGTGTAGGGCGTGAGGGCCTGCACGGGATGGCGGACGAGATGGTCGCGCCTGGCGTCCTCGTCCAACTGTGCGAGCAGGCACTGCCCGATCGCGTGCGCGTGACCGGTCTCGCGGAAGACGGCCCACTCCTCGACCGCGGGGGCCTCCGGGGATTCCGAGACACACACGACCTCGATCTCGCCCTCCCGGTAAAGCGCGTAGTACACCGGCACACCGAGCGAATCACGCCAGTGCGCGAGGGTGTCCGCCACCACGCTGCGACGTTTCTGCTGTGCCCCGCTGCTGCTCAGCCGCTCCACCGCGGCGCCGAGGAAGAACAGCCCCTTCTCGCGGCGTAGATAGCCCTCGTGCACCAGGGTGCGCAGCAGGTGGTACGTCGTGGGCAGGGCGAGGCCGGTCTGGCGGGCGAGGAGTTTGGCGGGGGCACCGTAAGGGTGCTCGGCGACGCTCTCCAGCAGCCGCATGGCGCGCTGCACGGACCCGATGAGTGTCGCGGCGCCGGACGGGCCGGAGGGGTGCGCGGGGACCGACGGCCCGGAAGGGCGCGCGGTGGCCGGGCGCTCCGCGCGGCTCGCCGGGGGTGAGTGTTCCAAGTGGTCCGCCGCTCGCGGCTGCCCGGGGACCATCGCGGCGGGCGCGCGCTGGGCGGGTGGGCAGGAACGCGGTGGGGTAGGGGGTGCGGTGGGGGGTGCGTGAGGTTCTGCCGGTGCGGTGTCAACCGTGGCCAAGGGTCACTCCCGAAGCGCGAGGGGGCAGCCCGTGCGGAGAAGAGCACGGAAGGGGCGTCTGCGCCGCCACGGGGCAGACCCCCGTGGGGAGTTCCGGACTCTAATCGTCAGCCACCGCGCGCCGACGGTCTCGCGGGGAAACTTCCCTCCCCCGAGGGAACCGGTCCCGTCACCGGTGACCGGTCACATCCCCCACCTTCTCACCAGTCGCTGCGCGACGATGAGTTCGACATGAACTTGCGTACCAGGTAGATCACTCCACCGACCAGGGCGACGAAGATCAGCAGCTTGAACAGCAGCTTGATCACGATGCCGAGCACAGCCACTATCAGGCCGCCGAACACGACCAAGGCGATGACCGGCACCGCGACCCACTTCACCCACCACGGCAGCCCCGCGAAGATCTCTCGCATCGCCCTCGTCCTTTGCGTTCTCGTGCGTTGTCGATGTTGCACTCGATGCTAGGGCCGCCGAGGGCACTCGCGGGGCCTCCGTGCCCCTTGCCGTCCCCTGAGCTGTCCCCTAGGGAATGCGAGGGCCGGGATCACGCCTCGGGCGGAGAGAAGACGACGAGAACCCTCAGGTCCTCGCTGATGTGGTGGAACTTGTGGGTCACCTCGGCGGGCACGTACACGACGCTGCCCCGCGAGACCTCGGTCGTCTCCAGCCCCACGGTGATCGACGCCCGGCCGCTGACGACGAAGTACACCTCGTCCTGACGGTGCGGGTTCTGCGGGTCGGGTTCGCCCGCGTCTAGGGCGTATAGCCCGACCGACATGTTCCGCTCCCGCAGGAATTGCAGATAGGCCCCGTCGTTCGCGGCGCGCTCCGCCTCCAGTTCGTCCAGCCGGAATGCCTTCATCGCCGCTGCCACCCTCGCCTCACTGCGCACTTCCGATCAGGTCTCTGCCACGATCAGACACATGAAGAATTTCGTAGTCAAGACGATCGTCAACGCGGGCGCCCTCGCGGTCGCCGTGTGGCTGCTCGACAAAATCACCCTGACCGGTGACAACACGGCCAAGAAGGCCGGCACGCTGATCGTCGTGGCACTGATCTTCGGCTTGGTGAACTGGCTGGTCAAGCCGATCGTGAAAGTGCTCACCTTCCCGCTGTTCATTCTGACCCTGGGGCTCATCACCCTGATCGTGAACGCGCTGATGCTGCTGTTGACGTCGTGGGTGTGCGACAAGCTCGACCTGAGTTTCCACGTGCAGGGATTCTGGACCGCCGTCCTGGGCGGCCTGATCATCTCGGTGGTCTCCTGGGCGCTGCACGTCGTCCTGCCCGACGAGGACTGAGCCCGCCATGACGTACCGCGTCTGCTTCGTGTGCACGGGCAACATCTGCCGGTCCCCGATGGCCGCATCCGTTTTCCGCGCGCGCGTGGCGGAGGCCGGGCTGGAGGGCCTGGTCGAGGTCGACAGCGCCGGGACCGGAGGCTGGCATGAGGGCGAGGCGGCGGACTCGCGCGCCGCCTCGGTGCTCGCCGAACACGGCTACGGCACCGAGCACGTCGCCCGCCGTTTCGAGCCGTCCTGGTTCGACCGGCTCGACCTCGTGATCGCACTCGACACCGGCCACCTCAAGGCCCTGCGCCGCCTCGCACCCACCGAGTCCCACGCGAGCAAGATCCGCCTGCTGCGCTCCTACGACCCGGCCGCCCACGACGACCTCGACGTACCGGACCCGTACTACGGGGCCCGGGACGGCTTCGAGGAGTGTCTTGAGATGGTGGAAACGGCGAGCACGGGTCTGCTCGCCGCCATACGTGAGCAACTGGAGGGACGGGCCGCATGAGCGACGCCACCGAGTACGAGGGCCGCGTCGGCGACGGCACGCGCGCGGTACGGGCCGGACTGCCCGAGCCGGTCAAACACGAGCCGACCCTCCCGGGACCGGTGTTCGCGGCCCACTTCCATCTGCCCGGCGAGGTGACGGGGCCGTACACCTACGGCCGGGACGACAATCCCACCTGGACACTGCTCGAACGCGCTGTGGGCGAGCTGGAGGCGCCCGGGCGGGAGGACGTCGAGACGCTGGTGTTCGCCTCCGGCATGGCCGCGATCTCCGCGGTGCTCTTCTCCCAGGTACGGGCCGGCGACGTGGTCGTGCTGCCCTCCGACGGCTACCAGGTACTCCCTCTGGTCCGGGCCCAGCTGGAGGCCTACGGCGTCGAGGTACGGACCGCGCCCACCGGCGGCGACGCCCAGCTGGAGGTCCTCGCGGGCGCCCGGCTGCTGTGGCTCGAGTCCCCGTCCAATCCCGGCCTGGACGTGTGCGACATCCGTCGGCTGGTGGAGGCGGCGCACGCGGGCGGCACGCTGGTGGCCGTCGACAACACCCTCGCCACACCGCTCGGCCAGCGTCCGCTGGAGCTGGGCGCCGATTTCTCCGTGGCCAGCGGCACCAAGCAGCTCACCGGGCACGGGGACGTCCTCCTGGGCTACGTCGCCGGACGCGACGCTGAGGCCATGGCCGCCGTACGCCGCTGGCGCAAGGTCGTCGGGGCGATCTCCGGCCCCATGGAGGCCTGGCTCGCGCACCGGTCCATCGCCACGCTCCACCTGCGTGTCGACCGGCAGAGTGCCACCGCCCTACGGGTCGCCGAGGCGCTGCGCGAACGGCCCGAGGTGTCCGGCCTGCGTTACCCCGGCCTGCCCGACGACCCCTCTCACAAGATCGCCTCGCGGCAGATGAGCCGTTACGGCTGCGTCGTCTCCTTCACGCTGCCCTCGCGCGTGCACGCCGAGCGGTTCCTCGAAGCCCTGCGTCTGGTGGAGGACGCGACGAGCTTCGGCGGGGTGCGCTCCACCGCCGAGCGCCGTGGCCGCTGGGGCGGGGACGCGGTATCCGAGGGCTTCATCCGTCTGTCCGTCGGCGCCGAGGACCCCGAGGACCTGGTGGCCGACCTGCTGCGCGCCTTGGACGCGTCGGCGGGATGAGCCGGGATGTATCCGCCGGCTGATGGCGCACGACGGTCCGAGCCTTCCCCTCGTGGTTCGGCCAAAGGTTGTTGATCGACATGACGTCCAGGTGCTGTCGCATGCTGGCGTGGTGCGATGTTTCACGTGGAACCAGCCGGGCCACATTTCTCCCATGACCGTCCGACCCGTGGTCAAGCGCACCGCCCGCGCCGTTCTGCTGGACGGTGACGACCTGATCCTGATCAAGCGCACCAAGCCCGGTGTCGATCCCTACTGGGTCACCCCCGGTGGCGGGGTCGAGCCCGAGGACCCGACCGTCGTGGACGCCCTGCACCGGGAGGTGTACGAGGAGCTCGGCGCCAAGATCACCGATGTGGTGCCGTGCTTCGTGGACACGGTGGAGCACATCGGCCAGGACGGGGGCGCCACCGGTGTGAAGGTGCAGCACTTCTTCGTATGCCGGCTGGGATCCATGGACCCCGCCCTGCGACACGGCCCCGAAGTGGAAGAGCCGGCCGGCGAGTATGAGATCGTCCGCATCCCGTTCACCCGCGTCGGCATCGCCTCTGTCCACCTGGTGCCGATGTCGCTGCGTCACTATCTGGACGGCAACATCGAAGGCGTGCGGGCCATGCACGCTCCCGACCTTGGATAGCGCTCGGAAACCGACGGCCGATCTCGGCCATCGTGCGGCGGACGAGGAACCCGTCGGCTGACCCACCACGGCTTCGGCGACGGCAGCCGGCACGAGCGAGGGCGATCGTTCGCCATGGCATGCGGCTGATCGCCTGCCGATGTTTCACGTGAAACACGTACCGCCGTCCATGGGCTGTGCGGAGGACTACGGCATGGCCAAAAGCACGTACGTATCCCTCGAAACGGGTGGACGCCGGGGGTGCCCGTCGGACAGCCTGACCTGCGTGCCGACACCTTCCCTCGCCGCTCTGCCCATTCGCCGACTGACGCTTCGCGATCTCCGCGCGTGCGCCGACTTGTCCGAGGACCGGGGGTGGGAACGCGAAGAGCACAAGTGGGGGTTCCTGCTCACGGCCGGGAAGGGTTACGGCATCGACGACCCCCGGGGCGGCCTCGTCGCCGCCTGCGTGGTCACCGAGTACGGCTCGTGGGAGCGGCCGGAACTCGGCGCCGTCGGCATGGTCCTGGTGGCCGAACGTCATGCCCGTCAGGGAGTCGGACGGCGACTGATGCGGCACGTGGTCTCCGTCATGGGCACAACCCCGCTGACGCTGCACGCCACCCCCTACGGCCGGCCTCTGTACGAGGAGCTGGGCTTCAAGGTGACGGGCCGGGCGGAGATGCTGACCGGCACCTTCACGCCCGACACAACGGAGTACGGGGTGCCGACGCGGGCGGCGACCGCAGAGGACCTTCCCGCGATCCTGCGGCTCGACGAAGAGGTCTTCGGCGCCGACCGCACCCCGCTCATCACCCGGCTGCCCGCCTTTGCCGACCAGCTGCGGGTGGCCGAGGAGGACGGCCGGATCATCGGCTACACAGCCGCATGGCCCAATATGGACACCCATGTCATCGGCCCGCTGATCGCCCGGGACACCAGTACCGCCAAGGCTCTGGTCGTCGCGCTGGCCGCCGGCACGGACCGTCCGCTGCGGACCGACATCGACGTACGCCACGAGGAACTGCTGGCGTGGGCGAAGGCGCGGGGACTGGCCTCCGTGGCCTTCAACTCCGTGATGAGCTACGGCATCACGGAACTGCCGGGCGACTGGACGCGCCGGTTCGCGCCGCTGACGGTGGCCGCGGGCTGAACCGTCGTACGACGCACGCCGGCCCAACCGCTCGAAGCGGTGGGGCCGGCTCTGTCGTCCCTGGTAGCCGTGTGGTCAGGCGAGCGTCTGCACAGCCGCGTTGGCGAAGCCGTGGTCCTGCTCCGGCGCACCGCCGCCGACACCGATGGCGCCGATCAGCCGGCCGTCACGGTGGAGGGGTACACCTCCCGCGATGAACAGCAGAGGCCGGTCGAGAGCCGTGGGCAGCGTGTGGAAGAGACCACCCGGCTGCACCGCGTCGACCAGGTCGGCGGTGGGCGCGTTCAGCTGGAGCGCCGTGTAGGCCTTGCGGGTGCTGGTCTCACCGGAGATCAGCACGGCCCGGTCGTCCCGGCGGAAGGCGAGCAGATGACCGCCGGCGTCCAGGACGGTGACGCTGACGGTGACTCCGGCGTCCTCGGCCGCACGGCGGGCCGCGTCGACCAGGAGCTCGGCGTCTTCAATGGTGAGCGGAGCGACGACGGTGGTGCTCATGGAGCTTCTCCTTGGTGGTACCGGGGTGAGTGCTTGCCGCACCGGAGCGCACCCCGGTGCGGGCGTCTGTCGGGGTTGGGTCCGGCTCAGTGGTGGACGGGCGTCCGCTGCCCGGTGGGCGTACCGGAGGCGGTCGCCCGTCCGGAAGTGCCCTGACGGCGCTCCAGGGCGGCGGAGAGGACGGCGAGGACCAGAGCGGCAGCGGCGAGGGCGGCACCGACCCAGTTGGGGGCGGTGTAACCGAAGCCGGCCGCGATCACGATGCCGCCGAGCCAGGCGGACAGGGCGTTGCCCAGGTTGAAGGCGCCGATGTTCACGGCCGAGGCAAGCGTCGGGGCGCCGTGTGCCTGGTCGAGGACGCGCTTCTGCAGGGGCGGGACGGTGGCGAAGCCCAGGGCGCCGATCAGGGTGATGGTCACCGCGGCCGCGATTTTGTTGTGGGCGGTGACCGTGAAGAGCGCCAGGACGACCGCCAGGGCGCCCAGGGAGATGTACAGCATCGGCATCAGGGCGCGGTCGGCGAACTTCCCGCCGATCAGGTTGCCACCGACCATGCCGAGGCCGAACAGGACCAGCAGACCGGTGACCGAGCCGTGGGCGAAGCCCGCGATGTGGGTCATCATCGGCGCGATGTAGGTGATGGCCGCGAAGACACCGCCGAATCCGAGGACGGTCATCGCCATGGCGAGCAGGACCTGTGCGTTCTTGAAGGCGGCCAGTTCGTGCCGCAGGTGCACACCCTCCGGCCGCGGCATGTCGGGCACCAGCTTGGCGATACCGGCGAGACCGACGAGGCCGAGGGCGGCGACGACGCCGAAGGTGACGCGCCAGCCGACGTGCTGCCCGATGAGGGTGCCCAGGGGGACACCGACGACGTTGGCGACGGTCAGGCCCGTGAACATCATGGCGATGGCCCCGGCCTTCTTGTGGGGGGCCACCAGTTCGGCGGCGACGACCGAGCCGATACCGAAGAACGCTCCATGGGCGAGTGAGGCGACCACGCGTCCGATCAACATGACCGCGAAGGACGGAGCCACCGCGGAGAGCAGGTTTCCGGCGATGAAGAGGCCCATCAGCAGCATCAGCATCCGCTTGCGCGAGATCTTGGTGCCCAGGACGGTCATCAGCGGAGCCCCGATCACCACGCCGAGGGCGTAGCCGGTCACCAGCAGGCCTGCCGTGGGGATGGAGACCCCGAAATCGCCCGCGACGTCGGGCAACAAGCCCATGATCACGAACTCGGTCGTGCCGATTCCGAAGGCCCCGATCGCGAGGGCCAGAAGCGCGAGAGGCATGAGGGGGGGTACACCTTCCCAAACGATTGCAGGAGCGCTTTGCGTGCGTTCACAATAATTGCAGACGCGGGCTACTTGCAACCGCCGACTATTGCGAGAGTGCTCTACCCTTGTTTCAGCCGCTCCGGGATGGAGGAGAACGCCATGACAGCGACGGATCCCGCGCTCACCGCCCTTGCACAGGGGTGGTGCGCCCTCTCTGCGCTGCACGGAAAGATCGAGGCGCACATCGAACGCGCTCTGCAGACCGGCCACGATCTGAGCGTGCGCGAGTACTCGCTGCTCGACGTCCTCAGCCGACAGCACGACGGCGAGGGCGGACATCTGCAGATGAAGCAGGTCGCCGACGCGGTCGTACTGAGCCAGAGCGCCACCACGCGCCTGGTGACCCGCCTGGAGGACCGCGGCCTGCTGGAGCGCTATCTGTGCCCCACCGACCGGCGCGGCATCTACACCAACGTCACCGAGGCGGGCCTGCGACTGCTCGAGGAAGCGCGACCCACCAATGACGCCGCCCTGCGCGAGGCGTTGGACGAGGCGTCCGCCCATCCCGAGCTGGCGCCCTTGGTCCGGGTCGTGGAGTCGTTGCACGTACCCGCGTAGGGTGCGGGCACATGGGAGATCTTGAAATACGCCAGGCGACCGCCGAGGACCTGCCGGAAATCGTCGGGATGCTCGCCGACGATCCGCTGGGGGCCCAGCGCGAGTCACCGCACGATCTGACTCCCTATCGGACCGCGTTGCGGCGGCTCTCCGCCGATGAGAACCAGCATCTCGTCGTCGCCGTGCGCGAAGGCCGTGTGATCGGAACCCTCCAGCTCACGATCATCCCGGGCCTTTCCCACCAGGGAGCGACCCGCGCCCTCATCGAGGCCGTACGCGTCCATGGAGACGAGCGGGGCAGCGGCCTCGGCAGCCGGCTCATCCAATGGGCCATCGACACCGCCCGCCGTCTCGACTGCCGGATGGTGCAGCTGACCTCCGACAAGTCACGTACCGACGCTCACCGTTTCTACGAGCGGCTGGGCTTCACGGCCTCACACGAGGGGTTCAAGCTGAAGCTGTGACGACATATCAGGGCGAACACGACGTGCGGTGCGTTTCACGTGAAACACACCGCGTTGGCGCTTCTGTTAGCGGATCCCCCGCCAGCCCTGAGGGTCTACTCCGCCCGGCACGACATCCTCGTCGTCGTACGGCTGCCGGGTGAACACGAACGAGCCCAGGTCGAGATGGCTCACGGACCCGTCCGGACGGCGTACGGGCCGTAGCAGCTCGCCGGCGTAGTAGCCCTCCAGTCCCGTCCAGGTGCCGTCGCCGTTGACGCGGAAGCGGGCCCGGCGTCCGCCGCCGGTCAGCGGGCCCAGGGCGATCAGGCCGTCGGCACTCACCCGCAGGCCGAAGGTTTGAGTCCCCCAGTACCACTGCCCCGCCAGCTCGAGCACCGCCGGGTCGACCTCGCGCAGCGGCTGCCAGGGCTGCGGGATCCGAGGTTCGGCCTCGGCGACGATCCGCACCAGATCGGCGCCCACCGCGCCCAGCAGCGGGCCACTGGTGCAGTTGGCGAGCACGACCGCGGCCACGTCGTCTTCCACGCTGATGGTGAGGTTCGCCAGAAAGCCGGGCAGCGAACCGGAGTGACCGACGAGCAGCCTGCCGTCCCGGCGCTGGATCTGCATCCCCAGGCCGTAGGCGGTCCCGTCCATCACATCCGCGGCCTCGGCGGGTGCCGCCGGGGTGCGCATCTCCCGTAGGGACTCCGCACCGAGGACCCGGTCGTCCCCGCGGACCAGGAAGGCGGCGAACCGCGCCAAGTCGCCCGTGGTCGACCACAGCTGTCCGGCCGCGGCCATCCGTCCCAGGTCCTCCAGTGGCTCGGGAAGCATGGCGTCGGCCCAGGGATGGACGGCCCAGCCGCCCGCGTACGGGGCCTGGGGCTGCGCACTCGTACGGTGCAGGCCGAGCGGTTCGAGGATCCCCTCGCGCAGTGCCTCCTCCCAGGGAACACCGCGCACCTCCTCCACCAGCGCACCGAGGACGGTATAGCCGGGGTTGGAGTAGTGGTGCCGTCGACCGACAGGATGCCGAAGGGGCTCATCACCGAGCACGTCGCTCAACTCGGGCCGCAGGCTGCCGGGGGTCCGCTCCCACCAGGGAGCGGGTGACTCGGCCGCCAAGCCGGCGGTGTGGGCGAGCAGTTCGGCGACCGTCGCCTCCCCCACCCCGGTACCCGGCAGATGCTTCTCCAGCGGATCACCGAGATCGATCAGACCCTCGTCACGCAGCCGCATCACCAGTACGGCGGTGAAGGTCTTGGTGATGGACCCGATCCGGTACTGCACGTCCTCGTCCGAACCGTGTCCCTCGACCGAGGTACGCGCCCCGTGCCACACAGCCTGTCCGTCCCGGGCGACGGCCGCGACCAGCGACGGTGCCCGTCCCTCGGCCTGAGCCACGGCGATCCGGTGCAGCAAGGCACGTCGAGTACCGGGAAGCAGCGATTCCTGAGATGTCATGAGCCCAGTCCACCGGTTGCCGCGGCGGGCGTCGAATCCGTTTCTCCGCGAGTGCTCAGGTCTGGGCCATGTCCACGAAGCGGGAGTAGTGGCCCTGGAAGGCGACCGTGATCGTGGCCGTCGGGCCGTTTCGGTGCTTGGCCACGATCAGGTCGGCCTCGCCCGCGCGCGGGGACTCCTTCTCGTAGGCGTCCTCACGGTGCAGCAGGATGACCATGTCGGCGTCCTGCTCGATGGAACCGGACTCTCGCAGGTCGGAGACCATCGGCTTCTTGTCGGTGCGCTGCTCGGGACCACGGTTGAGCTGGGAGAGCGCGATGACCGGAACCTCCAGCTCCTTCGCCAGCAGCTTGAGGTTACGGGACATGTCCGAGACCTCCTGCTGACGGCTCTCGGCGCGCTTGGAGCCGCCGGACTGCATCAGCTGCAGGTAGTCGATGACGACCAGCCGCAGATCGTTGCGCTGCTTGAGGCGACGGCACTTGGCGCGGATCTCCATCATCGACAGGTTCGGGGAGTCGTCGATGTAGAGCGGGGCGGCCGACACGTCCGGCATACGGCGGGCGAGCCGGGTCCAGTCCTCGTCGGTCATGGTGCCGGACCGCATGTGATGCAGGGCGACTCTGGCCTCTGCGGACAGCAGACGCATCGCGATCTCGTTGCGACCCATTTCGAGCGAGAAGATGACGCTCGGCAGGTTGTTCTTGATCGAAGCCGCTCGCGCGAAGTCCAGGGCCAGCGTCGACTTACCCATGGCGGGCCGGGCCGCGATGACGATCATCTGGCCCGGATGCAGGCCGTTGGTCAGCGAGTCGAAGTCGGTGAAGCCCGTGGGCACACCCGTCATCTCACCGCTGCGGGAACCGATCGCCTCGATCTCGTCGAGGGCGCCCTCCATGATGTCGCCGAGCGGCAGATAGTCCTCGCTGGTGCGCTGCTCGGTGACGGCGTAGATCTCGGCCTGGGCGCGGTTGACGATCTCGTCGACGTCGTCGTCGGCCGCGTATCCCATCTGCGTGATGCGGGTGCCGGCCTCGACCAGGCGCCGCAGGACCGCCCGCTCGTGGACGATCTCCGCGTAGTACTCGGCGTTCGCCGCCGTCGGCACCGTCTGCACGAGGGTGTGGAGGTAGGACGCGCCGCCGACCTTGGTGATCTCACCGCGCTTGGTGAGCTCGGCGGCGATGGTGATGGGGTCGGCCGGCTCGCCCTTGGCGTAGATGTCCAGGATCGCCTGGTAGATCGTCTCGTGCGCGGGCTTGTAGAAGTCGTGTCCCTTGAGGACCTCGACGACGTCGGCGATGGCGTCCTTGGACAGCAGCATGCCGCCCAACACCGACTGCTCCGCGTCCAGGTCCTGCGGCGGGACCCGCTCGAAGGAGGCACCCCCGCCCTCCCAGCCGCCGTTCTCCCGGCCCCGGTCGTGCTGTTCGTCACGACCCCGGCCACCGTCGCTCCTCCGACGGGAGGCCGGCAGACGATCACTGGGCCCGCTGTCGGCCCACGGATCGTCCAAGGGCTCGGAAATGCTCACCGAGCCACCTCCTCCCGTCCGCACAGCGGACCTCGCCGTGTCCTTATTTGTACGGCACGACACTGACAAATCGAGAGGCCCAACTCCGGTTCACACGCGTCGGATTTGTGACGGTTCCGAGGCCGCGGAAGAGGCACTTTCCGGGCCCGGGAAAGGAGTGGGCGCCGGACCACGGTAGGCCTGTCGGCACCGTCAGCCAATCTGGTTATCCACAGGCCATGTGGACGACGGCTCCGATGCTGTGGAGAACTCGCCGAAACCTGTGCACGAGCCGGTGGACAGCCCTGTGAACAAGCCCTCGCTCTTCTCGGCCACCCCGCTCTGACCTGCGCCTTTACCGTCCACCGGCTGTGCAGAAGAAAAAGTTTCCCGGTCGGGCCAAGATCCCTTCGAACGCCACGCGAAAGGACACGGCCCAGGATGCGATGTAATAGGCATCAGCTTGTTGCATCTCTTACCTGTGGACGATTAGATTAGCGCTCATGTCCCAGGCTCCCGCTCCACCGAAGGCCACCCCCCGGCGACACGACCGCGAGATCGTGGCGCTCGCCCTGCCGGCCTTCGGCGCCCTGATCGCCGAGCCTCTCTTCGTCATGGCGGACAGTGCGATCGTCGGCCACCTCGGGACCGCTCAACTCGCCGGCCTCGGTGTCGCCTCGGCTCTCCTCACCACCGCCGTGAGCGTCTTCGTCTTCCTCGCCTACGCCACGACAGCCGCCGTCGCCCGCAGGGTAGGCGCCGGTGATCTCCAGGCGGCCATCCGGCAGGGCATGGACGGCATCTGGCTGGCCCTGCTGATCGGCGGCGCCGTCATCGCCGTCGTCCTTCCGCTGGCTCCTGACATCGTGAACCTCTTCGGTGCCTCCACGACCGCGGCCCCCTATGCGACGACCTACTTGCGTATCTCCTCGCTGGGCATTCCGGCCATGCTCGTCGTCCTGGCCTCGACGGGCGTGCTGCGCGGTCTGCAGGACACCCGGACCCCGCTCTACGTCGCCATCGCCGGGTTCATCGCCAACGGCGCCCTCAACGGAGGGCTGGTCTACGGCGCCGGGCTCGGCATCGCCGGCTCGGCCTGGGGCACTGTCATCGCCCAGTGCGCCATGGCAGCCGTCTATCTGACGGTGGTCGTGCGCGGCGCCCGTCGGCACGGCGCTTCCCTGCGGCCCGACGCCGCGGGTATCCGGGCCTCGGCGCAGGCAGGTGTACCCCTCCTGGTGCGCACCCTCTCGCTGCGGGCGATTCTCATGATCGCCACGGCGGTCGCGGCCCGTCTCGGTGACGCCGACATCGCCGCCCACCAGATCATCCTCTCCCTGTGGAGCCTGCTGGCCTTCGCTCTCGACGCGATCGCGATCGCGGGACAGGCGATCATCGGCCGGTATCTCGGCGCGGGCGATGCCCAGGGAGCGCGCGAGGCCTGCCGCCGCATGATCCAGTGGGGCATCGCGACCGGGATCGTGCTCGGTCTGCTCGTGGTGGCCAGCCGGCCGCTCTTCCTGCCGTTGTTCACCAGCGATTCGGCGGTGACGGACACGGCGTTGCCCGCGCTGCTGATGGTGGCGTTGTCCCAGCCCATCTGCGGGATCGTCTTCGTCCTGGACGGTGTGTTGATGGGGGCGGGCGACGGACCGTATCTCGCCTGGGCCATGGTCGTCACGCTCGCGGTGTTCACGCCGGTGGCACTGCTCGTCCCCACCTTCGGCGGCGGGCTCACCGCCCTCTGGGCAGCGATGATGCTGATGATGGCGGTCCGCATGCTGACCCTGCGGCTGCGCACCCGCTCGGGCCGCTGGATCGTGACGGGCGCGACCCGTTGACCGTTTCACGTGAAACATGCCGCCGAAGCCCTGCGGGCATCGGAAAGGGGCCGCACCCTTACGGGTGCGGCCCCTTCCGTGTACTCAGACGAGCACAGCGATCATGCGGCGATCAGGCCGCGACGACCTCGACGTTGACCTTGGCGGCAACCTCGGGGTGCAGACGCACGGACGTCTCGTGGGCGCCCAGGGTCTTGATCGGAGCGGTCAGCTCGATGCGGCGCTTGTCGACCTCGGGGCCACCGGAAGCCTTGATCGCCGAGGCGACGTCGGCCGGGGTGACGGAACCGAAGAGACGACCGGCGTCGCCGGAGCGAACGGCCAGGCGGACCTTGACGCCTTCGAGCTGGGCCTTCACAGCGTTGGCCTGCTCGATGGTCTGGATCTCGTGGATCTTGCGAGCACGACGGATCTGCTCGACGTCCTTCTCGCCACCCTTGGTCCAGCGGATAGCGAAGTTCCGCGGGATCAGGTAGTTGCGAGCGTAACCGTCCTTGACGTCGACGACGTCGCCCGCGGCACCGAGGCCGGAGACCTCGTGGGTGAGGATGATCTTCATGTTTCGGTCACCCTTCCCTTATCGCGCGGTGGACGTGTAGGGCAGCAGCGCCATCTCACGGCTGTTCTTGACGGCCGTGGCGACGTCACGCTGGTGCTGCGTGCAGTTGCCGGTCACGCGGCGGGCACGGATCTTGCCGCGGTCGGAAATGAACTTCCGCAGCATGTTCGTGTCCTTGTAGTCCACGTACGTGACCTTGTCCTTGCAGAAAGCGCAGACCTTCTTCTTAGGCTTGCGCACAGGCGGCTTCGCCATGGTGTTTCTCCTGTGTGATCAAGAAGTTGGGGTACGACCCACCCTCGGCCCGAGGGCCTAGAAGGGGGGCTCGTCCGAGTAGCCGCCACCGCTACCGCTGCCGGAGCCTCCGCCCCAGCCGCCGCCGCCCTGGTTGCCGCCGGCGGGAGCACCGCCGGTCGCCCACGGGTCGTCGGCCGGAGCGCCGCCGCCCTGCTGGCCGCCACCGGGGCTTCCGCCCCAGCTGCCGCCACCCTGGCCGCCGCCCTGACCACCGCCGCCGTAACCGCCCTGGCCACCGCGAGCGCCACCGGCGGTCTTGGTGACCTTCGCCGTGGCGTTTCGCAGACTGGGGCCGACCTCGTCGACGTCCAGTTCGTAGACCGTGCGCTTGACGCCCTCACGGTCCTCGTAGGACCGCTGCTTCAGCCGGCCCTGCACGATGACGCGCATGCCTCGCTGGAGCGACTCCGCGACGTTCTCCGCCGCCTGGCGCCAGACCGAGCAGGTGAGGAAGAGGCTCTCGCCGTCCTTCCACTCGTTCGTCTGGCGGTCGAAGGTGCGGGGGGTGGACGCGACACGGAACTTCGCGACCGCCGCACCGGACGGGGTGAAGCGCAGCTCGGGGTCATCGACAAGATTGCCGATGACCGTGATGACGGTCTCGCCTGCCATGGGGGAACCTCTCGGCGGGTTTGCTGGTCTGGCTGCTTGGTTGCTGCTACTCGGATCCCGAGATCAGCTGAGCGGGGAAGCTCAGTGGGTCTCGGGGCGGAGGACCTTGGTCCGGAGGACCGACTCGTTCAGGTTCATCTGGCGGTCGAGCTCCTTGACGACCGCAGGCTCGGCCTGCAGGTCGATGACCGAGTAGATGCCCTCGGGCTTCTTCTTGATCTCGTAGGCGAGACGACGACGGCCCCAGGTGTCGACCTTCTCAACCTTTCCGCCGCCGTCACGGACGACAGACAGGAAGTTCTCGATCAGCGGGGAGACCGAACGCTCCTCGAGATCGGGGTCGAGGATGACCATCACCTCGTAGTGACGCATGTGGAACCCACCTCCTTTGGACTCAGCGGCCACGGTCGTTCCGTGGCAGGAGGGTCGTGATGCGTACGCAACGGTATCGGCCGCCACTGACAACGAGGGGTCCCGAAGGGGATCCCGCAGCATGGCCGCGGTGTGAAACCGACAGGCCTGGGCAGACACCGGTGCAGACGGTACAGACTACCTGCACACCGCTTCCGGTTGAAATCCGGCCGGGAGGACCGTCACTCTGTACACGTCGGGTGTGTACGGCGCTACGTTGCGCCGCCTTCCGCAGGAGGTGCCCATGGCACAGGCATTGCAGCCCAATACAGCCGGTTCTCTCTTCGCCACGGACGGCAAGCCCCATCCGCTCCAGGACACCCTCATGGCGGTGACACTGTTCCTGGGCCTGCTGTCCTTCATCACGTCGTTCTTCCACGGCCTCCATCTGCTGACGTCCTGGGCCGGTCTGGTCGCTCTCCTCGTCGGCGTCTACGGACAGTGGATCTCGGTGACCACGCGGGAGCGCTTCGGCCTGATCCTGGGCCTCGGTGCCGCGGGGGTCGGATTCCTGATCGGCATGGCGCACGGCGGACTGTTCGGCGGGCTTCTCGGGAGCTGAGTCCCTGGTCCCAGTCGGGGCGCTCCCAAGGGCGCAGTAGGCTTCGGCGCGAGAGCCGGAGCCCCTGTACCCATGGGGACACACCAGCCCGAGGAGCGCCCCGACATGAGCCTGACCCTGAGGACCATCAGCCGAGAGCAACATCTGGCTTACATCCAGAGCCTGCCTTCGGCGAGCCACATGCAGGTCCCGGCCTGGGCCGACGTGAAGGCTGAGTGGCGTTCGGAGAACCTCGGCTGGTTCGACGACCGCACCGGTGAGATGGTCGGCGCCGGCCTGGTCCTCTACCGCCAGCTGCCCAAGATCAAGCGCTATCTCGCCTATCTCCCCGAGGGCCCGGTCATCAACTGGTTCGCGCCGAACCTGGACGACTGGATCCAGCCGATGTTGGCGCACCTGAAGCAGCAGGGCGCGTTCTCGGTGAAGATGGGCCCGCCCGTGATCATCCGGCGCTGGAACGCGGAGACCATCAAGAGGGGCATCCAGGACCAGGACGTGAAGCGCCTGCGCGACCTGGAGGCCGACTTCATCGAGCCGCGCGCGTTCGAGGTGTCCGACAAGCTGCGCCGTATGGGCTGGCAGCAGGGTGAGGACGGCGGTGCCGGCTTCGGTGACGTGCAGCCTCGCTACGTCTTCCAGGTGCCGCTCGCCAACCGCTCCCTGGAAGAGGTCCACAAGAACTTCAACCAGCTGTGGCGCCGCAACATCAAGAAGGCCGAGAAGGCCGGTGTCGAGGTCGTCCAGGGCGGCTACCAGGACCTCGCCGAGTGGCAGCGGCTGTATGAGATCACGGCTGTGCGGGACCACTTCCGGCCCCGTCCGCTGTCGTACTTCCAGCGCATGTGGACGGCCCTCAACACCGAGGACCCCAACCGCATGCGGCTGTACTTCGCCCGCCACAACGGTGTGAACCTCTCCGCGGCGACGATGCTGATCGTCGGTGGCCACGTCTGGTACTCCTACGGCGCCTCCGACAACATCGGCCGCGAGGTCAGGCCGTCGAACGCGATGCAGTGGCGGATGCTGTGCGACGCGTACGCCCTCGGCGCCACCGCGTACGACCTGCGTGGCATCTCCGACTCCCTGGACGAGACGGACCACCTGTTCGGCCTGATCCAGTTCAAGGTCGGCACGGGCGGACAGGCCGCGGAGTACCTCGGCGAGTGGGACTTCCCGCTGAACAAGCTGCTCCACAAGGCGCTCGACATCTATATGTCGCGCCGCTGAGCCGCGAGGCTTCGATCCCATAGCCTGCATAGGCCTCATCGCTTCACATCTCTGACACCGCAGCCACGAGAAAGGTCCCGGGTCCGGCCATGGCGCTCACGCTTTCCGTCGACACCGCGCGCTGGCGGGCGCACCACAAGCATGTGCAGGAGCAGTTCCCGGGTCTGGTCCCGGTCTGCAAGGGCAACGGCTACGGCTTCGGGCACGAGCGGCTGGCGGAGGAAGCCACGCGGCTCGGGTCCGACCTGCTCGCCGTCGGTACGACGTACGAGGCCGCGCGCATCAAGGACTTCTTCGGCGGCGACCTGCTGGTCCTGACGCCGTACCGGCGGGGCGAGGAGCCCGTGCCGCTGCCCGACCGGGTCGTCCGTTCGGTGTCGTCGATCGACGGGGTGTACGGGCTCGTCGGCGCCCGTGTCGTCATCGAGGTGATGTCCTCGATGAAGCGGCACGGCATCAGCGAGCAGGACCTGCCGCAGCTGCACCAGGCCATAGAGAACGTCCGCCTGGAGGGCTTCGCCATCCATCTGCCGCTGGACCGCACCGACGGCTCGGACGCCGTCGAGGAGGTCATCGGCTGGATGGACCGGCTGCGCGCGGCCCGGCTGCCGCTGCACACGATGTTCGTCAGCCACCTCAAGGCCGACGACCTCGCCCGGCTCCAGCAGCAGTTCCCGCAGACCCGGTTCCGTGCCCGCATCGGCACGCGGCTGTGGCTGGGCGACCACGACGCCACCGAGTACCGCGGTGCGGTCCTGGACGTCACGCATGTGACCAAGGGCGACCGCTTCGGCTACCGCCAGCAGAAGGCGGCCTCCGACGGCTACCTGGTGGTCGTGGCGGGCGGTACGTCGCACGGGGTGGGCCTGGAGGCTCCGAAGGCCCTGCACGGCGTCATGCCGCGCGCCAAGGGCGTCGCACGGGCCGGCCTCGCCACGGTCAACCGGAACCTTTCTCCGTTCGTCTGGGGCGGCAAGCAGCGCTGGTTCGCCGAGCCGCCGCACATGCAGGTGTCGATCCTCTTCGTCCCGTCGGACGCTCCGGAGCCGAAGGTCGGTGACGAGCTGATCGCCCATCTGCGGCACACCACCACCCAGTTCGACCGGATCGTGGACCGCTAGGCCCCGTCGGACGCGCTACCGCGAAGTGAAGAAGGCCGTACACGCAGCGTGCGTGTACGGCCTTCTTCACACCCTCCTCAGGGACTCCCGTCCCGGAGACTCTCGCCTGAGGGGCTGTTCGCTCAGAGCGAACGGTCCTCGTGGGTCAGTAGTTCGGGCCTGCCCCAGTCGACCGCAGGCCCCTCGAATGGGGCCGCGTGCCGCGCCGGATGGGCGGCAGCGCCGAGTACGAAGGCGTCCGCCGCACCGTCGAGGACCCCACCCGAGGGGTCGTCGTCGCCCGAGCGGCGGACCACGTCGCGCTCCGGCATGAGGATGTCCCGGACGACGACGGCGCACAGGTACAGCGTCCCCGCCAGGTGCAGCACGATCGCCCACTGGTAGCCGTGCGTCGGCAGGCCCTTGTGGGCGTCTCCGCTGGTCGTGTAGGCGAGGTACATCCAGATGCCCAGGAAGTACGCGATCTCGCCCGCCTGCCAGATCAGGAAGTCCCGCCACTTGGGCCGGGCCAGGACGGCGAGGGGCACCAGCCACAGGACGTACTGCGGGGAGTAGACCTTGTTGGTGAGGATGAACGCCGCCACGATCAGGAAGGCCAGCTGCGCGAAGCGCGGACGGCGCGGGGCGGTGAACGTCAGGGCCACGATACCGAGGAAGCAGAGCACCACCAGCACCGAGGCGGCGGTGTTCACGAAGGCGGTGGTGGGCGGGTTGCTGGAGTTCTGCGCCCAGATCAGCCAGAAGGAGCCGAAGTCGACGCCGCGCTCCTTGCTGAAGGTGTAGAACTTCGCCCAGCCCTCCCGGATGTGGAAGCCGGTCGGGTCATGCGTGAGCATCACCGGCAGGTTCACCACGACCCAGGCACCCGCCGCGCCGGCCGCGGCCTGGAAGAACTCCCGCCATTTGCCGGCCCGCCAGCACAGCGGGAGCAGCGGGCCCAGCAGCAGGACAGGGTAGAGCTTGGCCGCCGTGGCCAGCCCCAGCAGGATGCCGAAGGCGAGCGCCCGTCCCCGCGACCACATCAGCATCGCCGCGGCCGTGAGAGCGACTGCGAAGAGGTCCCAGTTGATGGTGGCGGTCAGCGCGAAGGCGGGTGCCAGAGCGACCAGCAGGCCGTCCCAGGGGCGCCGGCGATGGGTGCGAGCCACGCAGACGGCGATGACGGCCGCGCACACCATCAGCATCCCGGCGTTGACGAACCAGTACCACTGCTCCTGGCGCTGGATGCCTCCGCTGTGCGGGGTCAGCCAGGAGGCCACCTCCATGAACACTCCGGTCAGCACCGGGTATTCGAGGTAGTCCATGTCGCCCGGCAGCCTGTCGAAGTACGGCACGAGATGGTCGGCGAAGCCGCGCCCCTGGTAGAGGTGCGGGATGTCCGAGTAGCAGGCGTGCGTGTACTGGCTGCTCGCGCCGAAGAACCAGGCGCTGTCGTAGCAGGGGACCTTCTGGACCAGGCCGAGGGCGAACATTCCGATCGCGACGAGCGCGACGACCCGCACCGGAGTCCACCAGGAGGCCCGGGGCAGGGCAAACCGGCCGAGGGGGCCACCGATCAGCTCACTGCCGGCCGCGGCGACCTCGTCCTCCCGGGTAGGGCACACCGCTTCCACCGGGGCGGTCCGCGCCGGCTCGGCCTCGGACTCGGGCATGCTCGCGGGCGTCATCTCTGCACTGGGCATGGCCCACATCCTGCCGTACCCGCCCAGGGATACGCCGAGGGCCGCCGCACCTCGTCGGTGCGGCGGCCCATGTTTCACGTGAAACACCCGCGGCGGGCGATATGACCGCCAACCGGTCAGGTCCGGCAGTTACCCGTTCTGGCCTCCGAAGATGCCGCCCCCGTTGCCATTGCCCCGGGGATTGCCGTCACCCGGCGTGTCCGTGATGCTCGGCGTCGGAGTGGTGCCTCCGTCCGTGCCGCCCGTGTCGGTTCCGCCGTTGGCGTTGTTGTCGCACTTGTTGCCCCAGCCCCACGACTGACACGTATCGCTCGGCGTCGGAGTCGGCGAGGAAGTCGTCGGCGTAGGCGTCGGGGTCGGCGTGTCGCTGTGCGTCGGGGACGGGGTGATGGTGACGGACGGCTTCGGCGACGGGGCGCCGGCCTCGTCCTGGATCTTGCCGATCTGCGTGGCGTCCGGGAAGCCGGGGTCGTTGCTGCCCTTGAGCGCGTCCTGCATGTACGCCGTCCACACCAGGGTCGGGATGTCACCACCGTGGATGGAGTCGGTGTTCGCCGTGCCGTTCATGGACAGCAGCTTGTGGTCCTTGGGGTTCTCACGGAACATCGCCACCGAGGTCGACAGCTGCTGCGTGTAGCCCACGAACCATGCCGACTTGTTCTGGTCGGTGGTACCCGTCTTGCCGGCAGCGGTGCGGCCGAGGGCCTTGGCCTTGATGGCCGTGCCGTTCTGGATCACGTTCTGCAGGACGTCCGTGACGTTGTTGGCGATGTTGGGGTCCATCGCCTCCTTGGGCTGCGGCTTGGGCTTGGCGAAGCTGGGGGCATCCGCGCCGTTGAACTTGACGGCCGTCACGGAGTAGGGGTCCACCTGCTGCCCGGACGCGGCGAACGTGGCGTAGGCATCGGCCATGCGGATCGCGCTGGGGGTCGAGGTACCGATGGCGAAGGACGGATTGAGGTCCTGCGACATGCTCGACGGGAGAATGCCCGCTGCCTTGGCCATGTCGCGGACGTGCGTCATGCCCACATCGACGCCGAGCTGCACGAAGGGCGTGTTGATGGACTGCTCCATCGCCTTGCGCAGGGTGATGTAGCCCCACGCACGTGGGCTCTCGTTCTTCTGGTAGAAGGGCGAGTTGTCCTTGTTGAGGTAGAACGTGCCGTCCGGCTTGAAGACCTTCAGGTGATCGTTTCCGTTGTACTTGCTCAGCGGCGACACCCCCCCTTCCGACTTGTACGTGCCGTACTGCATGGCCGCGGCCAGCACGAACGGCTTCCACGTCGAGCCGACGGGCACGCCGGAGGTGTCGGCGTTGTTGGTGAAGTGGCCGTTCTCGTAACCGTCACCGCCGTACAGGGCGACGATCGCGCCGTCCTTCGGCTTCACGGAGGCCGCCCCGAACTGGACGTACTTGTCCAGATCGCGCCGCTTGGGATCGAGCCGGTCCTTCTGGACCTTCTTGACCGCCCTGGTCAGCGCGGCGACCTTGGCCTTGTCGAAGGTCGTGTAGATCTGGTAGCCGCCCTGGTCGAACCGCGCCTCGGTGATGTCGGAGTGCGCGAGGACGTACTTCTTCGCGGTGTCGGCGAGGTAGCTGATCTGACCGGTCATGCCCTTGGTCGCCTTGCGGCCCTGAGGCGTCGGGTACTTCGCGTGCGCCTTCTGGTAGTCGGCGTCGGACAGATGCCCGTCCTTGCGCATCTCGCCGAGGATCCATCCCCAGCGGGCCTCCGAGCGCTGCTCGTTGGCCGTGGCGGTGGCCGCGGGGTCGAGGTCGGCGTTACCGGCCGGGTCGTAGTAGGTCGGGCCCTTCAGCAGGGCCGCGAGGAAGGCGCACTGACTCGGCTTGAGGTCGAAGGCGTCGACGCCGTAGTAGGTCTGCGCGGCTGCCTGGATGCCGTAGGCCCCACGGCCGTAGTACGACGTGTTCAGGTAACCCTGCAGGATCTGGTCCTTCTTGAGCTTCGTCCCCACCTTGATGGAGATGAACATCTCCTTGAACTTACGGGTGACCGTCTGGTCCTGGCTCAGGTACGTGTTCTTCACGTACTGCTGGGTGATCGTCGAGCCGCCCTGCGTCTGGCCGCCCCGAGCCATGTTGGCCACGGCCCGTGCGATGCCCATGGGGTCGACGCCCGAGTCCTGGTAGAAGCTCTTGTTCTCGGCCGAGATCACGGCCCACCGCATGGCCGGCGGAATCTTGTCGATGGTGACGTTCTGCCGGTTGACACCGGTGCCCGTGGCCACCATCTGGCTCCCGTCGGCCCAGTAGTAGACGTTGTTCTGCGACCGGGCGGCGTCGTTCTCGTTGGGGATGGTGACCATCGCGTAGCTGATGCCGACCAGTGCCACCAGGCTTCCGACGAAGCCGACGAACATCCCGGAGACGAGCTTCCAGGAGGGCACCCAGCGGTGCCACCCGTACTTGCCGGCCCTCGGGTAGTCGATGAACCGCTTCTTGCCGGGCGCCGTGGTCGCGCGGCCCCTGCCGCGTCCGGGGCCGGTCGGGCCGCCCGGACCACCGGGGCCGCCTGGACCCCCCGGGCCGCCGGGGCCGCCACGGCGGCCGCCGCCGGAGCCGGCGTTGTCGGCCGTTCTGCGCCGGCCGCCCTTCTGCGCCGCCCGGCGGGCCTCGGCACGGCCGCTATAGGGGCGCTCTTCGGCTCCCGAGTCGTACGAGTCCGATTCGTAGGAGTCGGACTCGTAGGAGTCGGAAGGAGACCCGGTGGCGCCTCGCGGTGCCGCACGGCGGCCGGAGGTCGGGCCGGACTGGCCGCGTCGGGCCGCGGCACGTCCGCCTCCCTGCGGCTGCGGCGGTTTGCGACGGTGCTCGCTCATCGAACGATTACTCCTCGGGCAGGCGCACCCGTGCGCGCCTGGAACGGCGGCTGATTTCCGGTCCCCCCGAAGTACGGATGTGGTCGGTCCTGCATTCACCCGTACCGCACCGAGGACCACGACGCTCCCCGGGCATCACTTGGTTCCCGGTGGTGTGCATGCCGCACAGACTACGCACCGCCAAAACCTGCCGAGTCCCGAAGTTCACCCCAAAACAGGCAAGTTGCCTCCTACGAATCGGTGATGTGATCCCGTTCACCACTTCACCTCTTGTCGCTCGCGCAAGGCCGTTCTATCGTGCTGATGTATCGAGTCGATACATCAGCACGAGATAAAGACGCTGAGTGCACTGCGAGACCTGCGGGACAGACCTGCTGGACGAGAGGAGGCGACGATGAGCCGGCGCTCCGGCATCCTCGAGTTCGCCGTGCTCGGCCTGCTCCGCGAGTCCCCGATGCACGGCTACGAGCTGCGCAAGCGGCTCAACACGTCGCTGGGTGTGTTCCGTGCGTTCAGCTACGGGACCCTCTACCCCTGCCTCAAGACGCTGGTCACCAACGGCTGGTTGATCGAGGAACCCGGAAGCACCCACGAGGACGCCCTCGCCGCGCCCCTCACCGGCCGCCGCGCCAAGATCGTCTACCGGTTGACGGCGGAAGGTAAGGAGCACTTCGAGGAGCTGCTCTCGCAGGCCGGCCCCGACGCGTACGAGGACGAGCACTTCGCCGCTCGCTTCGCCTTCTTCGGCCAGACCTCGCGCGATGTGCGCATGCGCGTGCTGGAGGGCCGGCGCAGCCGCCTGGAGGAACGCCTGGAGAAGATGCGCGCCTCACTGGCACGCACCCGGGAGCGCCTCGACGACTACACACTCGAGCTCCAGCGCCACGGGATGGAATCCGTGGAGCGCGAAGTGCGCTGGCTGAACGAGCTCATCGAGAGCGAGCGGATCGGGCGGGACCTGAAAGGGTCCGTGTCCGGGGGGCCCGCTCAGCAGGACACCACCACTGGATCGACGGGCGACCTGCCCCGTGCCGGGGACACCCCTCGGACGGATTCGCCCGAAGACACCGCCACGTGAGACCCGGTCAGGGCCTCACTCGTACACACAGGGAGCAACCGGAATGGGTTCGGTTCGCGTAGCCATCGTCGGCGTGGGCAACTGCGCGGCGTCGCTGGTGCAGGGAGTCGAGTACTACAAGGACGCCGACCCGGCGTCCAAGGTCCCCGGCCTGATGCACGTGCAGTTCGGTGACTACCACGTGCGCGACGTCGAGTTCGTCGCCGCGTTCGACGTCGACGCCAAGAAGGTCGGCCTCGACCTCGCGGACGCGATCGGCGCCTCCGAGAACAACACCATCAAGATCTGCGACGTGCCCAGCACCGGTATCACCGTGCAGCGCGGCCACACCCTGGACGGTCTCGGCAAGTACTACCGCCAGACCATCGAGGAGTCCGACGCCGAGCCGGTGGACGTCGTGCAGATCCTGAAGGACAGGCAGGTCGACGTTCTGGTCTGCTACCTCCCCGTCGGCTCCGAGGACGCGGCGAAGTTCTACGCCCAGGCCGCCATCGACGCCAAGGTCGCCTTCGTCAACGCCCTCCCGGTCTTCATCGCCGGTACCAAGGAGTGGGCGGACAAGTTCACCGAGGCCGGTGTGCCGATCGTCGGTGACGACATCAAGTCCCAGGTCGGCGCCACCATCACGCACCGCGTCATGGCGAAGCTGTTCGAGGACCGCGGTGTCGTCCTCGACCGCACGATGCAGCTGAACGTCGGCGGCAACATGGACTTCAAGAACATGCTCGAGCGTGAGCGCCTGGAGTCCAAGAAGATCTCCAAGACGCAGGCCGTCACCTCCCAGATCCCCGACCGGGACCTCGGCGAGAAGAACGTCCACATCGGCCCGTCCGACTACGTGGCCTGGCTGGACGACCGCAAGTGGGCCTACGTCCGTCTCGAGGGCCGCGCCTTCGGTGACGTCCCGCTGAACCTGGAGTACAAGCTCGAGGTCTGGGACTCCCCGAACTCCGCGGGTGTCATCATCGACGCCCTGCGCGCCGCGAAGATCGCCAAGGACCGCGGCATCGGCGGCCCGATCCTCTCGGCGTCCTCGTACTTCATGAAGTCCCCGCCGGTGCAGTACTTCGACGACGAGGCCCGTGAGAACGTCGAGAAGTTCATCAGCGGCGAGGTCGAGCGCTAAAGCGCCCACGGTCTGCGCTCGCGCGACAACGCTCCTGCCAGGGCTGTGAAGGTCCCCGGGTTGGCCCCGGGGACCTTCCGCATGTGTGAGGGTGTGATCCATGCCCGTCGTCCGTGACCTGCGCGTCCTGCTGCGCCTGCGGAACTTCCGGCGGCTGCTGTACGTCCGCCTGCTGTCCCAGGGCGCCGACGGCGTCTACCAGGTCGCGCTCGCCGCCTACGTCGTTTTCTCCCCGGAGAAGCAGACCTCCGCCACCGCCGTCGCCTCCGCGATGGCGGTCCTGCTGCTCCCCTACTCACTGGTCGGCCCGTTCGCGGGTGTCCTGCTGGACCGCTGGCGTCGTCGGCAGGTCTTCGTATACGGCAATCTGCTGCGTGCCCTGCTGGCCACCGCCACCGCCGTCCTCGTGCTCGGTCACGTCCCGGGCCGACTCTTCTACGCCTCAGCGCTGTGCGTCACGGCGGTCAACCGCTTCGTCCTCGCCGGTCTGTCCGCCTCCCTGCCCCGTGTGGTCGACGTCGACCGCCTGGTGCTGGCCAACTCTCTGTCGCCGACGGCCGGAACGCTCGCCGCGACCGCGGGCGGAGGACTCGCCTTCGTCGTCCGGCTCGCGACGGCGGGCTCCGACGCCGCGGTGGTGCTGCTGGGCGCGTTTCTGTATCTGTGTGCGGCCCTCGCCTCCCTGAGCATGGCGCCGGCACTCCTCGGCCCCGACCGGTGCCCGGCCCGGCCGCACCTGGGTGCCGCGCTCGCCGGCACCGCCCGTGATCTGTTCGCGGCCGTACGGCATCTGGCCGCCTCCCGCCGCAGGGAAGCCGCCTGGGCGCTGGCCGCGATGACGTGGATGCGATTCTGCTACGGCGCGCTCCTGGTCCTGATGCTCATGCTGTGCCGCTACGCCCTCTCCGGCAGTGCCGAGGAGGGTCTCCGACTGCTGGGGCTGACACTCGCCTTGTCCGGCGCCGGGTTCTTCGCGGCCGCCGTGCTGACCCCCTGGGTGGTGGGACGCCTCGGCCCCGGCCGATGGATCGTGGCGTGCTCCACCCTGGCGGCGGTGCTGGTGCCCGCCCTCGGCCTGACGTTCACCACCGGGCCGCTCCTCGCGGCGACCTTCTTCCTCGGGCTGATCACCCAGGGGGCCAAGATCGCCACGGACACGATCGTCCAGGCGGGCGTCGATGACGGCTTCCGCGGCCGGATCTTCTCCGTGTACGACGTCCTCTTCAACATCGCGTTCGTCGGCGCGGCGGGAGTGGCGGCGCTGATACTTCCACCGGACGGCCGTTCGACCGCTCTGGTGGCACTGGTTGCCGTGATCTACGCCGCGGTCGCCACCGGGCTGTACCGCTTCGAGCGACAGCGGGACAGAAACAGAGAGGGGCGGTGTTTTTAGGGGAAAAAAGCCCCCCCGCGCGGGGCGCGGGGGGGGGCGGTTTGTAGGGGGAAAAAGCCCCGCCCCCCCCGGGGCCGTGCGGGGGGGGCCCCCACAACATG
>NZ_JBITEB010000021.1:0-136263 GCF_044454765.1 Streptomyces sp. NPDC051452 | reverse complement strand
GCCGTTGAGGGCGATGACGAAGGGCAGGCCGGAGTTCTCGAAGTAGTCGACCGCGGGGAAGCAGTCGGCCAGGCGGCGGGTGTCCACCAGCACGATCGCGCCGATGGCGCCGCGCACCAGGTCGTCCCACATGAACCAGAAGCGGTCCTGGCCCGGGGTACCGAAGAGGTACAGGATCAGGTCCTGGTCGAGGGTGATGCGGCCGAAGTCCATGGCCACCGTGGTGGTGGTCTTGTCCCCGGTGTGGGTGAGGTCGTCGATGCCGGCCGACGCGGACGTCATCACGGCCTCGGTGCGCAGCGGGTTGATCTCCGAGACGGCGCCGACGAACGTGGTCTTGCCCACGCCGAAGCCGCCCGCCACCACGATCTTCGCGGAGGTGGTGGAGCGGGAAGGACCGCCGCTAGAGCTTGCGAAGTCCACTGAGCACCCTTTCGAGCAGTGTCACGTCTGGCTGTCCACCGGCGTTCTCGTCGCCGCCGGGCTGATGGATGGCGACCAGGCCCGCCTCCGCCAAGTCGGCGACGAGGATCCTGGCGACGCCGAGAGGAATCGTCAGCAGGGCCGAGACCTCGGCCACCGACTTGATCTCCCGGCACAGGTTGCAGATCCGCTGATGCTCGGGCAACTGACCCTGCATCTGGTGCGGAGCGGCGGTGGTGTGCACCAGCGCCTCGATGGCGAGCTGGTAGCGCGGGCGGGTCCGGCCGCCGGTCATGGCGTACGGACGCACCAAGGGGTTGTTCGCCGCCGGTGCCGGATCCTGGCGGCGCTGCGGCTGCACCGGCTGGATACGTGGCGTCGGAGGCTGGTCGTACGGCGACGGGCCGGGGCCCTGCGGGGCGTACGGCTGCCGGTGGCGGGGAGCGGAGGGGAAGTTGTACCGGTTCGCCGAACCGTCGCCCTGACCCTGACCCGGGCCGTACGACCAGTTACCCGAAGACGAACCGCCTGGGGGTGTTGCCACTTTCTCCTCCTCCGACTGCGCCGGGCGCCAAAAACTGTGGAGCCGCGTCCCGAAACCTTACGGCCCCGGGACACGAATACGCACCGTCCGATTACTAGTTGAGAAGGCTTCCCTGGAGCTCCGCGCGGAGATCCGGGGTGAGAACCGTGCCCGCGCGGTCCACCAGAAGGGCCATCTCGTACCCGATGAGGCCGATGTCCGCCTCCGGGTGGGCCAGTACCGCGAGCGACGAACCGTCGGAAATGGACATCAGGAAGAGAAATCCCCGCTCCATCTCCACAACCGTCTGGTTCACGCTGCCGCCCTCGAAGATGCGCGAGGCACCGGCGGTCAGCGAGGTCAGACCGGAGGCGACGGCGGCGAGCTGGTCGGCGCGGTCACGGGGGAAGCCTTCGGACATCGCCAGAAGGAGTCCGTCGGCGGAGACCACCACCGTGTGGGACACCCCCGGGGTGTTGTCCACGAAGTTGGTGATCAACCAGTTCAGGTTCTGTGCCGCCTGGCTCATCGGGCTCACACTAACGCTCCTGGTTGTAGGTGCTGTCAGGACCACCGTGCTGATGGGTGGTTGCCTGGCCGTTCGTTTCACTGCCCGCGCTGCGTCCGCGCTGGACGCCCCGGCGCAGGTTGCTCAGCCTGCCCCGGACGTCCTCCGGGGCGCGGGAGACCTGAGGACCCCCCTGGGGGGTGCTCTCGGCGGTGCCCTCGACCAGGTTGGCCTTGGGTACCCGCCGCGGCAGACCGGAGGCGGTGACCCCGCCCGCCTTGGGCTTCTTGAGCTGCGCGGCCTGCTGCCAGCGCTGGTCGTTCGCCGAACGCCAGTCGTCGTCACGGCCGCCGGCCGTCCCGTCCGCAGCGGGCGCGGCAGGCGCTTCCCGCTCCGCGCGGGCCTGGCCGTTCGCGCCGCCGGCGCCATGGGAACCGCCGGTGCCGTTCGCACCGCTCGCGGGTGCTCCGCGACGCGGCAGTCCGGCACCGGTCAGCCCGTGGCCGGCCGGAGCGGCCGGAGCGGCCGGAGTGGCCGGTCCCGGACGGTCGAAGCCTACGTGGTCGCGCGCACTCGCGTCAGCGGCCTGCGCAGATTCCGCTTCCGGAGCGTACTGGGCCGGGTAGCCGTTCTGATAGCTGTCCTGCTGGGGCCAGTCGTCCTGGTAGGACGGGGTGTCGTAGCCGCCGAAGCCGTCGGCGGCCTGGCCGTGCGCGGACGCCTGCTCCTCCTGAGCCGGTTCCGCATACGCCGACTCCTGGTAGCCGCCACCGGCCGGGAAACCGTTGTCCCGCGGCAGCCCGCCGTTCGGCGCGTAGTACTGCTCGTCGTACGGCTTCTCGTACGGCTGCTCGTAGGACTCCTGGTACCCGGTGGGCTGCTGCTCCTCGTACGAGGGCTGCCGCTGCTCCTGGTACGGCTGCTCGGGCCAGCCCGTGCCGCCATTTGAACCCTGGGCCGCGTCGAAGTCGTTGCGGTAACCGGCGGAGGCGTCGGCCGCCTCCGGCTGCGGCTGCTCGCCCTGCTGCCCGTGGGACTGCCCCTCCAGGGCCGCGCGCCGCTCCTCCCGCATCAGGGAGCGGCCGACGGGATCCAGGTCGCGGATGTCGTCGGGGACCTGGGTGTACGCGCTGTCGTCGAAGCCGAGTTCGGCGGCGGTGCGCAGCGGAGGCTGCTGCTGCTGAGCGAAGCTCTCACCCCGGAACTGCTGCTCCGGGATGATCTGCGAGACGGTGAACTCCTCGCGGTCCAGCGGGGTCTCGCCGCCACCGCCGTGCGTGATCGCGTCCGGCAGCATGACCAGCGAGGTGGTTCCGGCCTGCTCGCCCGAGGGGCGCAGCTGGACCCGGATGCCGTGCCGGTCGGACAGCCGGCCGACCACGAACAGACCCATGCGCTGGGAGATCGCGGCGTCCACGGTCGGCGGGTTGGCCAGCTTGTGGTTGATGTCCGCGAAGTCCTCGGCGGTCAGACCGATGCCCTTGTCATGGATCTCGATCATGACGCGGCCGTCGGGCAGCCGGGTCGCGGTCACGCGGACCTTGGTCTGCGGGGAGGAGAACGTGGTGGCGTTCTCCAGCAGCTCGGCCAGCAGGTGCACGAGGTCGGTGACCGCGCGGCCGTGGATCTCGGCCTCCGGCACCCCGGACAGCTCGACGCGCTCGTACTGCTCCACCTCGGAGGAGGCGGCGCGCAGCACGTCGACCAGCGGGACCGGCTGGTCCCAGCGGCGGCCGGGCTCCTCGCCGGCGAGGACCAGCAGGTTCTCGCCGTTGCGGCGCATACGGGTCGCGAGGTGGTCCAGCCGGAAGAGGTTCTCCAGCTGGTCCGGGTCGGCCTCGTTGTTCTCCAGGTCGGTGATCAGGGTCAGCTGGCCCTCGATCAGCGACTGGTTGCGGCGCGAGAGGTTGGTGAAGATCGCGTTGATGTTGCCCCGCAGCAGGGCCTGCTCGGCGGCGAGCCGGACCGCTTCGCGGTGGACCTGGTCGAAGGCGCGGGCGACCTCGCCGATCTCGTCCTTGGTGGTGATCGGGATCGGGGCGACCCGGGTGTCGACCCGGCCGGGATCGGTGCGCGAGAGCTGATCGACCAGCATCGGCAGACGCTGTTCGGCGATCCCGAAGGCGGCGTTGCGCAGCTGGCGCATCGCGCGGCTCATCTGCCGGGCCACGGCACCGGCCAGGATGAACGCGAGCAGCAGGGCCACCACGACCGCGGCACCGGTGATGAACGCGGAGGTCTTGGCGTCGTCGGCGATGGAGGAGGCCTCGTTCACGGCCTTGTCCGCGAGGTTCGCCTCGATCTGCCGGTACGCCTTGTACTTGAGCGTGTTGAGCGCCCACCAGTTCTGGGCGGTGATGCCGTTGCCCGCCAGCTGCTCACGGGTGAGCGTGCTGGTGTCCTTCATGAAGGCGAGCGCCGTGACCATCTTGGTCGGGTCCGACGGCGGGGCGATGTACTTCGGGTCCTCACCCTTGGCCTTCTCGACCAGGGCGGCCCCGTCCGCCTTGATCTTCGCCTCCGCGTCGGTCAGCTTCTGCGCGTCGGCCTCGGTGCCACCGCCGAGGTACTCCTCCAGCGCGATGCGCTCCAGGTAGGCGTACGAGGACAGCGACACCCGCTGGGTCGCCAGGTTCCCGGTGTCCGGGCCCGGGTTGACCAGCAGATGCGTGCCGATCGACCGCTCCAGCGACAGCGCGGCCTTGGTCAGCGAGATGGCGTAGACGGTACGGCCGTAGGAGGTGATGTTGCCGGTGCCCAGACCGAGTTCGTTGGCGAACTCCATCAGGGGGTGGGCGAGCTCGACGTAGCTCTCCTCGGTCTGCACACCGTGCACCTTGGAGGTGTAGGCGACCTGGCGCAGCTGCGCGAGTTTGGGCTCCGCCTCGCGGAACAGCTTCAGCCGGCGCTCCAGGCCCGACTTCTGCGGCATGTTCTTCGCGGCCTGGTCGAAGGCGTCGGCCGCCTGGTCCGTCGCCTTGCGGGCACCGTCGACGACCGCCTTGCCGTTGGGGGCCTTGCTCAGCAGCGGGGCCGCCGTGACGTCACGCTCGTTCTCCAGCGCGTCGGCGTAACCCAGCGCGGCGCGCACCAGACGGGCGGTGTTCTCGGCGTCGCGGGCCTGCTGCCAGGTGTCGATGGAGCTCTTCACCTGGAAGCCGCCCATGACGAGACCGACCATCACGGGTATGAGAAGGATGGCGTTCAGACGCGTCGGCACCCGCCAGTTGCGCGGGGAGAAACGGCCGCCGCCCGACGCGGCGGCGGACGCCGGTTCCGCGCTGGGCACGGGGCTGGGCGCCACAGCGCGCGGCGGCGGGGTGAAGTTGCCCCGTGCCGACGGCTCGGGACCGTTCTTGCTTCGCCTCACTCGACCAACAACCTCTCGGCGGTCGGCACCTACGTCGTGCCGCAGTCTCTCAGAGCCCGGTTCGCCACAGACCACTGTGGAGTACGTCTTCGACCATTGGGCAGTTCAGGCATTCCAGCACGTGGACCAGCGCACTTCCAAACAGTGGAAACCTTGTGACGGCACCGTTGTAAACCGCAGATAAAACGGTCATACAGAGCGAGCCCCGCCAAAAGGCGGGGCGTTCGTGCGCGCACAGACACCACGCGACCGCGTCGCGTGGCGACATCGGCCCATTCCTCTGCCGAACTGTTATGAACACCGGAGCCGACCGTGTCTAAGGCCACAGTCGGCTCCGGAACCCCTACGGCAACTGCCGTGAGGCACGTCGTACTTGAGTGCTACCGCAGGCGGGCCATCAGGGCGTGCTCGACCAGCGTGATCAGCGCGCTCTTGGCGTCGGCGCGGTGGCGGGCGTCGGTGGTGATGATCGGGGTGTCGGGTCCGATCTGGAGGGCTTCGCGGACTTCGTCGGGGTTGTAGGGCTGCTGGCCGTCGAAGCCGTTGAGGGCGATGACGAAGGGCAGGCCGGAGTTCTCGAAGTAGTCGACCGCGGGGAAGCAGTCGGCCAGGCGGCGGGTGTCCACCAGCACGACGGCACCGATGGCGCCGCGCACCAGGTCGTCCCACATGAACCAGAAACGGTCCTGGCCCGGGGTACCGAAGAGGTACAGGATCAGGTCCTGGTCGAGGGTGATGCGGCCGAAGTCCATGGCCACCGTGGTGGTGGTCTTGTCCCCGGTGTGGGTGAGGTCGTCGATGCCGGCCGACGCGGACGTCATCACGGCCTCGGTGCGCAGCGGGTTGATCTCCGAGACGGCGCCGACGAACGTGGTCTTGCCCACGCCGAAGCCGCCCGCCACCACGATCTTCGCGGAGGTGGTGGCCCGGCCCCCGTCAGAGCTTGCGAAGTCCACTGAGCACCCTTTCGAGCAGCGTCACGTCCGGAGCGCCACCGTTGTTCTCGTCGCCACCCGGCTGGTGGATGGCGACCAGGCCGGCCTCGGCGAGGTCGGCCACCAGGATCCGGGCCACCCCGAGAGGCATGGCCAGCAGCGCGGAGACCTCCGCGACCGACTTGACCTCCCGGCACAGGTGGCAGATGCGCTGGTGCTCAGGGAGCAGTCCCATGAGCGCTGCCGGATCGGCCGTGGTGCTGATCAGCGCCTCGATCGCGAGCTGGTAGCGGGGCCGGGTCCGGCCGCCGGTCATCGCGTACGGACGCACCAGCGGCTGATCGCCCTCGTCCCCGTACGGCTCCGCGTACGGATCATGATGGGCGGTGGGCGGGGTCATGAATCCTCCGGGCGGGACAGCAAGTCGGTCAGTCAAGCCGTCTGACGGGGCCGGTGGGGGGATTGTGGCGGCCGGACGGTGTTTTTGTGAGGTGGGTGGTGCCGGGGGCGGTCAGTGAAGCAGACTGCCCTGGAGTTCGGCGCGCAGATCCGGGGTGAGTACCGCACCCGCGCGGTCGACGAGCAGTGCCATCTCGTAGCCGACGAGGCCGATGTCCGCATCGGGGTGGGCCAGGACCGCGAGGGACGACCCGTCCGAGATGGACATGAGGAAGAGGAAACCGCGCTCCATCTCGACGACCGTCTGCGCCACGCTGCCGCCCTCGAAGATCCGGGACGCCCCGGCCGTGAGGGAGGTCAACCCGGACGCGACGGCCGCCAGCTGGTCGGCGCGGTCCCGCGGGAAGCCTTCGGACATCGCCAGCAGAAGGCCATCGGCGGAGACCACCACGGTGTGGGACACCCCAGGGGTGTTGTCCACGAAGTTGGTGATCAACCAGTTCAGGTTCTGTGCCGCCTGGCTCATCGGACTCAACTAACGCTCCTGCTGGTGAGTGGGGCTCGGGAAGCTGCCGGTCTGGCCGCTGCCGGCCTGACGGCCCTGAGCGATGCCCCGACGAAGATTGGTCAACCGTCCGCGTACGTCGTCAGGCGCACGCGAGACCTGGGGACCGGCTTGGTGCTGTTGCTGCTGCGCCGTGCCCGGGACCAGGTTCGCCCGGGGTACTCGGCGCGGCAGACCGGAGGTGGTGATACCGCCGGCCGCGGGCTGCCGGACGCGTTCTGCCTGCCGGACGAGTTCGTCGTTCGGCGAGGTGCGCCAGGAGCCGCTGTCTGTGGGGGAGCGCCGCGGCGCCGGGGCCGCGGGTGCCTGCGGCTGCTGCGGCTGTGACTGCTGCTGCGGCTGCTGGGGCGCCGGTGCGCCGCCCTGCTGCTGACCATGGAACCAGTTGGTCTCCAGGGTGTCGTACAGCGGGGTACGGCCGTCACCCGGGCCGCTGGCCGGGGGCAGTGCCCAGCCGTCGCCCGGAGCACGGCCCTCGTCGGGCCGCTGTGCGGCGCCGCGGTGGTCGGGCTCGGGACGGGCCGGACGCTGCTGCTGCGCGGCCGGCGGACGCGGGGCGCCGAAGTCGGCCGGGCCGCCCTGCGGGGCGAAGCCCTCGCGGCCGGCCGGCTGCGGGCGCTCGAACTGGCCGGTCTGCGCCGGGTTCGGGCGGCCGGGCAGGGCGTGCTGCCCGGTGGAGCCGTTGCCGTAACCGCCGTCGTAGGCCTGCGGAGCCGCGAATTGGCCTGTGGTCTGGCCCGTGTTCTGGCCCGGGTGCTGGGCGCTGTCGTCCGGCCGGCCGGGGGCCGGCGTACCGAAGACGTCGGGGCGGACGAACGAACCGGAACCCTGCTGATCGCCGGGGAGCGCCGCGTACGGGTCCTGCTGCGGGGCGTTGGGGCTCGGGTACTGGCCGGTCTGCCCGCCGTTGTCCGGGAGGGCGAACTGGCCGGTGCTCTGGGCGCCGCCCGGGCGGTCCAGCTCGGCGCGCGGGTACTCACCCGTGGCGGCCGGTCCGCGCGTGTCGATCCGGGGTATCTCCGAGGTCGAGCCCGGACCCTGGCGGTCGTCGACGCGCGGCATGCGCGCGGTCTGCGACGGGTCCTGCTCGTCGTGGCCGCGCGGGGCGTCCATCGAGGAGCGCGACCTCGGGGAACGGCTGTCGCCCCAGTCCGGGGTGCGCTGCTGCGGGTCACCGCCGGGCAGCTCGGCCCGCGGGCCACCGCGCGGCGGCAGCTGGGGCTGACGGCCCTGGTCGGCGGGGGCGGCGGGCCGCTGCGGGCCACGACCGCCGAAGGCGTCCTGCTGCGGACCACGTCCACCGAAGGCGTCCTGCTGCGGGCCGCCCGGGTTCGCGGCCTGGAGCCCCTGGCGGGCCCCCGGCGTCTGACCGCCGAAGCCGCCCGCGCCGGAACCCGACGGCGCCGGCCGGCCCTGCTGGGCACCGGGACCGCCCTGCGGACCGCGCGCTCCGCCCGGCGCACCGGGACGGCCGCCCTGGCCCGTGCCGGGCAGCGCGGCCCGGGGACCGTGGCCGGAGCCGACCTGGCCGCGCGGGCCGGGACCGGCACCGAGCAGACCGCCACCGGCCGGGGCACCGCCGAGGGCACCGCCCTGGCCGTTGCCGCGCCGCGCCGCAGCGGCACCCGCCGCGGCCTGCGCGGCGGCGGGGCCACCGGTCGAGACGGGCGCGCCCGACTTGCCCGGAGCGGGCTTCTTGCCACCCTGGGCGACGTCCACGGGCAGCATGACCAGCGCGGTCGTACCACCGGAGTCGGAGGGGCGCAGCTGGATGCGGATGCCGTGGCGCTGCGACAGCCGGCCGACCACGAAGAGGCCCATGCGGCGGGAGACGGAGACGTCCACGGTGGGCGGCGAGGCGAGCCGCTCGTTGATCGCGGCGAGGTCCTCGGGGGAGAGGCCGATGCCGGTGTCGTGGATCTCGATCAGTACGCGGCCGTCGGGCAGCGCGTGACCGGTGACCTTGACCTTGGTCTGCGGGGAGGAGAACGAGGTGGCGTTCTCCAGCAGCTCGGCGAGCAGGTGCACGAGGTCGTTGACGACCCGGCCGGCGACCTCGGTGGTCGGGACCGAGGACAGCTCGATGCGCTCGTACTGCTCCACCTCGGACGCGGCGGCGCGGAGCACGTCGACCAGCGGCACCGGACGCGTCCAGCGGCGGCCGGGCTCCTCACCCGCGAGGACGAGCAGGTTCTCACCGTTACGGCGCATACGGGTCGCGAGGTGGTCAAGCTTGAACAGGGAGGACAGCTGGTCCGGGTCGGCCTCGCGGGACTCCAGCTCCGAGATGAGGGACAGCTGGCGCTGGATCAGACCCTGGGAGCGGCGCGAGAGGTTGGTGAACATCGCGTTGACGTTGCCCCGCAGCAGGGCCTGCTCGGCGGCGAGGCGGACCGCCTCGCGGTGCACGTCGTCGAAGGCCGCGGCCACCTGGCCGATCTCGTCCCGGGAGTGCACACCGACCGACTCCACGGAGGTGTCGACGTCCTGCGGGTCGGACTCCGACAGCTGCTTGACCAGCTCGGGCAGCCGGTCCTGGGCGACCTTGGTCGCCGTCTCCTGCAGCCGGCGCAGCGAGCGGATCATGGAGCGGGCCACGACGAAGGCGCCGACCAGCGACACACCGAGCACGAGCAGGATCAGCGCACCGGAGATGATCGCCTCGCGCTCGGAGGCGTTGCGCAGCTCGCGGGCCTTCTGCTCCATGTCCTCGAGCAGCGTGTGCTCGATCTTCTTCATCTGCTCGATCTTGGTCGAGCTGGTGTCCACCCAGTCGCGGTACGAACGCGCCGGCAGGCCCTCGATGCCGTTGCGCGACTCGAAGGAGCGCTTGGCGTAGGTGTCGGCCGTCTCGATCGTCGGGTTGCCCTCGTCGATCGGCTTGAGGAGTTCCTCGGCGTTCTCGGCCGCGTAGATCTTGCGGAAGATCGCGAGTTCGGAGCCCTCGCTCTCGTAGGCCGACTGGCCGTAGAGGCGGTCGTTCTCGGCGAGGTGGCCCTTGGTGGAGGTGGTCGCGGGCAGCGCGGCGGCGATCATGGCGCGCTGTACGGAGGCGTACTCCTTGGCGGTGGAGAAGGCCGCCAGGGCGCGGGTGCGCGAGATCATCTCCGGGTTGCTGGACGCCTCGGCCATGTCCTGGGACAGACCGATCAGCTGGGTGATGAGCCGGTGGTAGGACTCGACCGTCTGGGTCGCGTTGTCCTTCGACTTGTAGGCGGACCGGCGGATCTTGGCCAGGTCGTCCAGCTGGTTGGCGAGACCGACGAGCGCGTCGCGCACGCCCTGGAGGTTGCCGCCCTTGCTGGCCGCGTCGATCTGCTCGGAGGCGTTGAGGAAGTTCTCGCGGGCCCGGTCGGTCTTCTGCTGGAAGCCCTTGACCGTGTAGTCGTTCGCGCCGCCGTGCGCCAGCGGGCCGGCCGACTGGTCGCGCTCCTCCTGGAGCGCGGCGGCCAGCTCGGTGGCCTGCTTGGTCATGTCCGTCAGCAGCTTCATGTTGTCGAGCTGCTGGATGTCGTCCATGGACGAGTTGATGCGCAGCCCGCCCAGCGTGGTCGCCGCGACCACGGGCAGCGCGAGCAGCGACACCAGGCGCGTGGAGATACGCCAGTTGCGCAGGGCCATCCGGGAGCCGGGGCCGGTGGGGCCGGGGGTGGCCTTCCCGGACGGCTTGGGGTTCTTGGCGCCGGCCGTCTTCGTCGCGGCCGTCGACGCCGACGCGCCGGGGCGGCCTGCGCGTTCACCGCCGTCTCCGGACGGGGCCGGGCCCGGGTTCTGGGCGTGCTGGGGCGAGGAGCTGCCTTTCATCGGGCCAGTCCCGTCGTGCGGCTCCGGCTCCGCCGAAGCGCTGCCATCCCTCTTGAAACGTCCCTGCACTAGCGTCGCAACCTCTGGACCAGGCACCCCTCCGCGCGAACGGAGAGACACGGTGTCGGCGTTGTGGAAGGCGTCCTGAACACGCCATCCGGTGGTCTTGAGTGACCGGCGCTGGTTCCCCCCTGTCCCACCGCCACCAGGCGCTGCGTCGCGCCCCCAGTGCGCCGGCTCGATCCCGCGGCGGTCCGTGGAATTCCAGCACAGTGCCGGATCTCCAACAAGGGCCGTGGACCGAGCTGTGACCTCCGTGACGGGCTGTGAGTGTCGCATGACATGCCGTGGAGGTCGATCCGGGGTGAACCGGACGTTTCCGTGCGAGTCTTCGCCCGGTGGGCCGTGTCCCAGTCGCCATGATCAGGAGCGGAATGATGGCTTCAGGCGCTCAATGTCCGTTTCGGCGAAGCGGATTGGGGGTCGGAATTGACCGCTTTGCCCGTGAGTTCGTGAGCAAACTCACATGCTCACCGTGGTCAGTTGGCGTCTTCGCCGGGGAAGTGGATGTTTAGCCTGGCGCTTTACAGGAGCGGCGGCTCTGCCAACCCACCCGACCAGAGGGCACAGGACGACAACGGTGAAGACGACGATGATGTTCCGCAACATAGCCAATCCGCGACGCACGACCCTGGCGCACCTCGACGACGCCGGCGAACTGCAGACGCCGGAGCTGCCGGAGCAGTCCGTCGACCTCCCGGCCCAGACGGCCAACCCCAGGCGCACCGTTCTGATGGAGATCCCGGTCGGCGCCGCGGCCCCGGCCGGCGAGTAGGCCGGCGGGCGGTACGCCGCCACGCGACGGCGGCCGCGGTGACGAGCGCGGCCGGGAGGAGCACAGGTCATACCGTGCCCCTCCCGGCCGCGCTCGCCCCTTTTCCGGGGGCGTGCGCGCGGGGGAGCGGCACTCCCGCCCGTCCGCCCCGGGCGCCCAAAACACCTGACCGGCGGCCATACCGCCCCGACGTCGCGGGACCCGACCGGTTAACCTGGGTCGTCAGTACGCCGGTTCTCAGTGAGGGGCGCAAGGATCCCGTGCGCATCGCCAGATTCTCCATCGACGGGAACGTAGCCTTCGGCGCGGTCGAGGGTGACCAGCCGGACGAACTCGTCCTCGACATCATCAAGGGCATCCCGTTCGCCGACCACGAGCTGTCCGGTACGAAGGTGCCGCTCGGCAAGGTCAGGCTGCTCCCGCCGGTCCTGCCTAACAAGGTCGTCGCGTTCGGCCGGAACTACGCCGAGCACGCGCGCGAGCTGGGCAACGAGGTGCCCGACGCGCCCTTCGCCTTCTTCAAGCCCTCCACCTCGGTGATCGGTCCGGGCGACGACATCCAGTACCCGCCGTTCTCCGAGGAGCTGCACCACGAGGCCGAGCTGGCCGTCGTGATCGGCCGCATGTGCCGCGAGGTGCCGCGCGAGCGCGTCAAGGACGTGATCCTCGGCTACACCTGCGCCAACGACGTCACCGCCCGTGACGTGCAGCGCCGCGAGAAGCAGTGGGCCCGGGCCAAGGGCTTCGACACCTCCTGCCCGCTCGGCCCCTGGGTGGAGACCGGCCTCGGCCTGGAGCGCGCGAACGACCTGACCATCCAGCTGACCGTGAACGGCGAACAGCGCCAGCTGGGCCGCACCAGCGAGATGATCCACTCCATCGAGGACCTGGTCGTCAACATCTCCGAGGCCATGACCCTGCTCCCGGGCGACGTCATCCTCACCGGCACCCCCGCGGGCGTCGGCCCCCTGAACGTCGGCGACGAGGTCGCCGTCACCATCGAAGGCATCGGCACTCTCACCAACAAGGTTGTCAAGCGTGGCTAGCGCATCCGGCTCCTCCGTACGCGTCCGTTTCTGCCCCTCGCCCACCGGTAACCCCCATGTGGGCCTGGTCCGCACCGCCCTGTTCAACTGGGCGTTCGCCCGGCACCACCAGGGCACCCTCGTGTTCCGCATCGAGGACACCGACGCGGCCCGCGACTCGGAGGAGTCCTACGGCCAGCTGCTCGAGGCGATGCGCTGGCTCGGCTTCGACTGGGACGAGGGCCCCGAGATCGGCGGCCCGCACGCGCCCTACCGCCAGTCCCAGCGCATGGACATCTACCGGGACGTCGCGCGCAAGCTGCTGGACGCCGGCCACGCCTACCGCTGCTACTGCTCCCAGGAGGAGCTGGACAGCCGCCGCGAGGCCGCCCGCGCCGCCGGCAAGCCCTCCGGCTACGACGGCCACTGCCGCGACCTGTCCGCCGAGCAGGTCGAGCAGTACGAGGCCCAGGGGCGCACCCCGATCGTCCGCTTCCGCATGCCGGACGAGCCGATCACCTTCAACGACCTGGTGCGCGGCGAGCTGACCTTCACCCCGGAGAACGTGCCGGACTACGGCATCGTCCGCGCGAACGGCGCCCCGCTGTACACGCTGGTGAACCCGGTCGACGACGCCCTGATGGAGATCACCCACGTCCTGCGCGGCGAGGACCTGCTGTCCTCCACCCCGCGCCAGATCGCCCTCTACAAGGCGCTGATCGAGCTGGGCATCGCCCAGCGGGTCCCCGCCTTCGGCCACCTGCCGTACGTGATGGGCGAGGGCAACAAGAAGCTCTCCAAGCGCGACCCGCAGGCCTCCCTGAACCTCTACCGCGAGCGGGGCTTCCTGCCCGAGGGGCTGCTCAACTACCTGTCCCTCCTCGGCTGGTCGCTCTCGGCCGACCAGGACATCTTCACCATCGACGAGATGGTCGCCGCCTTCGACATCTCCGACGTGAACCCCAACCCGGCGCGCTTCGACCTGAAGAAGTGCGAGGCGATCAACGCCGACCACATCCGCCTGCTGGAGGTGAAGGACTTCACCGAGCGCTGCCGCCCCTGGCTGCGCGCCCCGTTCGCCCCCTGGGCGCCGGAGGACTTCGACGAGGCCAAGTGGCAGGCGATCGCGCCGCACGCCCAGACGCGGCTGAAGGTCCTGTCGGAGATCACCGACAACGTCGACTTCCTGTTCCTGCCGGAGCCGGTCATCGACGAGACGTCCTGGGCCAAGGCGATGAAGGAGGGGTCCGACGCCCTCCTGCGCACCGCCCGCGAGAAGCTCCAGTCCGCCGACTGGACCTCCGCGGAGTCCCTCAAGGAGGCGGTGCTGGCGGCCGGCGAGGCGCACGGCCTCAAGCTGGGCAAGGCCCAGGCCCCGGTGCGCGTCGCCGTCACCGGCCGCACGGTCGGCCTGCCCCTCTTCGAGTCCCTGGAGATCCTGGGCGAGGAGCGGACGCTGGCCCGGATCGACGCGGCCCTGGCGAAGCTCGCCGCGTAACGCACGACGCGCCCGAGGGGGCGGCGCCCGGAGGTCCCGGGTGCCGCCCCCTCGGGCGCGTCGGCGGCACGGTGGTCACCGGTCCGCGCGCATACCCGTTTTGGAGCCCCGTCCACCTTCAGGTAATGTTCTTCCTGCGCCGAGGGAAGCGGGCCGAAAGGCCGGAGCCCCGAGGAGCAAACTAGAACGAGATCCCCGCAGGGGCTTGAGTTCCAGTGGCCTATGGTGTAATTGGCAGCACGACTGATTCTGGTTCAGTTAGTCTTGGTTCGAGTCCAGGTAGGCCAGCTCGCAGAGCTCATCTGCAAAGCCCCCGTTGTGTAGCGGCCTAGCACGCTGCCCTCTCAAGGCAGTAGCGCCGGTTCGAATCCGGTCGGGGGTACTGATCCTGATCTTGTCGGGATCGCTAGGGCCCCCGTTGTGTAGCGGCCTAGCACGCCGCCCTCTCAAGGCGGTAGCGCCGGTTCGAATCCGGTCGGGGGTACTGACTGGTCTAAACCATCATTGGTCTATGGTGTAATTGGCAGCACGACTGATTCTGGTTCAGTTAGTCTTGGTTCGAGTCCAGGTAGACCAGCTCGGACCTGCGGAAACGCAGGCTCCAGGCCCCCGTTGTGTAGCGGCCTAGCACGCCGCCCTCTCAAGGCGGTAGCGCCGGTTCGAATCCGGTCGGGGGTACGCGACAAAAAGGGCCCTCCCTCGGGAGGGCCCTTTCGCATGTCCGGGTCTCGCCAAATCCTCCGTGGTGTACGGGTATCCGAGCGACCGAGCGGCTCGCCGGTGGCGCGCCGGGCGGACCCGGTGGCCTCGCGCGGGTCGGCTCCTGGTGCGAGAGCTACGTCGTGGCCGCCGGAGCCCATGAATCCATCGACCACCATCGACCCAGCTGCCTCCATCTACATGGACATGCCCGGGTACGGGCTGGGCGCCGCCACCGGCGTCGTCCCGGTCGGCCGCCGCGGCCCCGCGACCGCGCGAAGGGCCTGCCGCGGCGTCGGGGCAGGCCCTTCCGTGTCGTACTCCGTGCTCTGTGTTGTCCGCGCGCTCCGCGCTGACCGGCGCCGGCTCAGCCCGAACGGCGCAGGGCCTCCGAGAGGCGGCCCGCGGCGTCGATGACCGCCTGGGCGTGCATACGGCCCGGGTGGCGCGTCAGGCGCTCGATGGGGCCGGAAACAGACACGGCGGCCACCACGCGGTTGGAGGGGCCGCGCACGGGCGCCGAGACCGACGCGACGCCCGGCTCGCGCTCGCCGATCGACTGGGCCCAGCCGCGCCGCCGTACGCCCGACAGGGCCGTCGCCGTGAAGCGGGCGCCCTGGAGGCCGCGGTGCAGACGCTCCGGCTCCTCCCAGGCCATCAGGATCTGCGCCGAGGAGCCCGCCTTCATCGTCAGCGTGGAGCCGACCGGGACGGTGTCCCGCAGACCGGACAGCCGCTCCGCCGCGGCCACACAGATCCGCATCTCCCCCTGGCGCCGGTAGAGCTGCGCGCTCTCGCCGGTGACATCGCGCAGGTGGGTGAGGACGGGTCCCGCCGTCGCCAGCAGGCGGTCCTCGCCCGCGGCCGCGGCGAGCTCGGCGAGGCGCGGTCCGAGGATGAACCGCCCCTGCATGTCGCGTGCCACCATGCGGTGGTGTTCCAGAGCCACGGCCAGGCGGTGGGCCGTGGGTCGTGCCAGTCCGGTGGCCCCGACCAGACCCGCGAGGGTGGCCGGACCGGACTCCAGAGCGCTCAGGACGAGGGCCGCCTTGTCCAGAACGCCGACGCCGCTACTGTTGTCCATGCAACGATACTCACGTCTCACTCTGTGAAACGCAAGTTCAATTTTCCGTGGAACGCGCCACCCTGGTATCAGACAGCGGCCCGCAGACCAACGGGCCCGGCGGCGGACGCCCGGAATCACGACTTCATGGGGCCCTCACAGGGCAGTCGCCGCTTCTTCAAGATCTCTAGTTGTGCCGGTGGACGTGTGCCGGCCGGAGGGAAAGCGATGGGTAGGACACTCGCGGAGAAGGTCTGGGACGACCATGTCGTCCGGCGCGCCGAGGGCGAGCCCGACCTCCTCTTCATCGATCTGCACCTGCTGCACGAGGTGACCAGCCCCCAGGCCTTCGACGGTCTGCGCAAGAACGGCCGGCAGGTGCGTCGCCTCGACCTCACCATCGCGACCGAAGACCACAACACCCCGACCCTCGACATCGACAAGCCCATCGCCGACCCGGTCTCCCGCGCCCAGCTGGAGACGCTGCGCAAGAACTGCGCCGACTTCGGGGTGCGCCTGCACCCGCTGGGCGACGTCGAGCAGGGCGTCGTGCACGTCGTCGGCCCGCAGCTGGGCCTGACCCAGCCCGGCACCACCGTCGTCTGCGGTGACTCCCACACCTCCACGCACGGCGCCTTCGGCGCGCTGGCGTTCGGCATCGGCACCTCGCAGGTCGAGCACGTGCTGGCCACCCAGACGCTGCCCATGGCCCGCCCCAAGACCATGGCGATCACCGTCGAGGGCGAGCTGCCCGAGGGCGTCACCGCCAAGGACCTGATCCTGGCGATCATCGCCCGGATCGGCACCGGCGGCGGCCAGGGCTACATCCTGGAGTACCGCGGCCCGGCCATCGAGAAGCTCTCGATGGAGGCCCGGATGACCATCTGCAACATGTCGATCGAGGCCGGCGCCCGCGCGGGCATGATCGCCCCCGACGAGACGACCTTCGCCTACCTCAAGGGCCGGGCGCACGCCCCCGAGGGCGCCGACTGGGACGAGGCCGTCGCGTACTGGAAGACGCTGCGGACGGACGAGGACGCCGTCTTCGACGCCGAGGTCGTCATCGACGCCGACGCCCTGTCGCCGTTCGTCACCTGGGGTACCAACCCCGGTCAGGGCGCACCCCTTTCGGCGGACGTCCCCGACCCGGCTTCGTACGAAGACGCATCGGAGCGCTTCGCCGCCGAAAAGGCCCTGGAGTACATGGGGTTGGAGGCCGGCCAGCCGCTGCGCTCCATCCGCGTGGACACCGTCTTCGTAGGCTCGTGCACCAACGGGCGCATCGAGGACCTGCGCGCCGCCGCCGAGATCGTGCGGGACCGCAAAGTCGCCGACGGCGTACGGATGCTGGTCGTCCCGGGCTCCGCGCGGGTCGGTCTGCAGGCCGTCTCCGAGGGTCTGGACGTGGTCTTCAAGGAGGCCGGCGCCGAATGGCGGCACGCGGGCTGCTCGATGTGCCTGGGCATGAACCCCGACCAGCTGGCCCCGGGTGAGCGCTCCGCCTCCACCTCCAACCGCAACTTCGAGGGCCGGCAGGGCAAGGGCGGTCGTACGCACCTGGTGTCGCCGCAGGTCGCGGCGGCCACCGCCGTCCTGGGTCACCTGGCCTCGCCCGCCGATCTGTCCGACGCCCCCGCGCCCGCTGGAGTCTGAGAACCATGGAAGCCTTCACCACCCACACCGGCCGGGCCGTCCCGCTGCGCCGCAGCAACGTCGACACCGACCAGATCATCCCTGCTCACTGGCTCAAGAAGGTCACGCGGGACGGTTTCGAGGACGGGCTGTTCGAGGCCTGGCGCACGGACCCGGAGTTCGTGCTCAACCGCCCCGAGCGGCAGGGCGCCACGGTCCTGGTCGCCGGCCCCGACTTCGGCACCGGCTCCTCCCGTGAGCACGCCGTCTGGGCGCTGCAGAACTACGGCTTCAAGACCGTGATCTCCTCCCGCTTCGCGGACATCTTCCGGGGCAACTCGCTGAAGAACGGCCTGCTCACGGTGGTTCTGGAGCAGAAGACCGTGGACGCGCTGTGGGAGCTGACCGAGCAGGACCCCACGGCCGAGGTCACGGTGGACCTCCAGGCCCGTGAGGTGCGCGCCGGGGACATCACCGCCGCCTTCGAGCTGGACGAGAACTCCCGCTGGCGGCTGCTGAACGGCCTGGACGACATCTCCCTCACGCTGCGCGACGAGGGCGACATCGCCGCCTACGAGGCCAAGCGGCCCGGACACAAGCCGCGGACCCTCCCGGTCTGATCCGCCCCGCCCCGCGGGGCGGGTTTCGGCCACCTCAACGTCCCCTCTGTACCCCCGATCGCCACGATTGGGGGTACAGCCATGTCTGCACCCGAACGGCCCTGAGGCGTCGGCCCTGGCCAGTCAACTCCCCGTGTTATCAGCGTCGTTGATCGGGTAGGTGAGTGCTGTGTTCGCGGTCTCCGCAAGTGCCTGGAAGGCCATTTGAGGCGGCAGTTGCACCCTGCGCAGGCGACAACTCGCCCCAGATGGCACAATCTGTGCATGGGACACGACGGCCAACTCCAGCTGTATACGGCGGTCGCGAACCAGCTCAAGGAAGCGCACGCAAGAGTGCGCGCACTGCAAGTCCCGGAGGGCGTACGGATGGCGCTGACCCGGAAGCTGCTGGTCATTACGGCCGCGGCCAAGCACGATCTCGCCGGTGCGGCAAGGCGGCTCGAGCGGTTCACCACGGACCTCGACGAGGGTCGGATCCCCGACGAGGACCGCTGAACAGCCCGGGACAACCGAGTCCGTTGCGGCACAAGGGTGATAAGCCCGTTTCGTGTTTGATTTGCGGTATATATCTGCCTAACGTGCGAAAAAGCTTGAACACTTTCGTTCTGGCGATGTCTCCGAAGGGGAAGACGTGAACAAGGCGCAGCTCGTAGAAGCGATTGCCGACAAGATGGGCGGTCGCCAGCAGGCCGCCGATGCCGTCGACGCGGTCCTGGACGCCATCGTCCGCGCGGTGGTCGGCGGTGACCGGGTCTCGGTCACCGGCTTCGGGTCCTTCGAGAAGGTGGACCGCCCCGCCCGCTACGCCCGCAATCCCCAGACGGGCGAGCGGGTTCGGGTCAAGAAGACCTCCGTGCCGCGCTTCCGCGCCGGTCAGGGCTTCAAGGACCTGGTGAGCGGCTCGAAGAAGCTGCCGCGCGGCGGCGAGGTCTCCGTCAAGAAGGCGCCCAAGGGCAGCCTGACCGGCGCCGCTTCCGCCACCGTGAAGAAGGCCGCCGCCAAGAAGGCGACCAAGGCGACCGCGAAGAAGACCACGGCCAAGAAGGCCACGCCGGCGAAGAAGACCACCGCCGCGGCGAAGAAGACCACCGCCAAGAAGGCCACCCCGGCCGCCAAGACCACCGCGGCGAAGAAGACCACCGCGAAGAAGGCGACGGCCCAGAAGGCCCCGGCGAAGAAGGTCACCGCCAAGAAGGCCCCCGCGAAGAAGTCGACCGCCCGCAAGACCACCGCGAAGAAGGCCACCGCCCGCAAGGCGTCCTGAGGTACAGCAGGGCACTCACGCGCCGGGCCGGACTCCCCTCGGGAGCCCGGCCCGCGGCGCGTTCAGGCCCGTCACAGGGTCTGCAGGGTCACCAGCGTGATCCGCGGGGCGCTCCCGGCGCCCTCCGTCGTCTCGATCCGCACCCGCTGTCCGGGCCGCAGCAGCCGCAGGCCGCCCGCGTCGAACGCCGCGGTGTCGAACGGCAGGGGAGTGCCGTCGTCGAGGAGCACCTGGCCGCTGCGCGTGTCCGGGTCGTAGGTGTACGCGGTCGCCTGCATGGGGCCAGCGTAATGTCTTTCGGCGCGGGGGGCGCGATTCCCGCCGCTCAGGATCCCGGGATCAGCAACCCCGCCGAGACGGCCGCCGTATGCGGTCCCACCCCCAGCGCCAGTGCCGCCCGCAGGTCGTCCCCGGTGTCCACGTCCTGCCGCACCGAATCGACGCCCGCCAGCACGAGTTCCGCCGCCCCCGAGGCGCGGTGCCGGGCCCGGGAATCGATGCCGAAGGCCGGTCGCAATTCCCGTTCGGGCGCCGCCGCGAGCAGCGTGGTGCCGAACGCCGCCGCATCCGGCAGGAAAGCGCGCGGGAATTCCGCCGCGGCGTGCAGTACCCGCGCCAGTTCCCTTGCCCGCAAGGCCGGCAGATCGGCGTTCAGGGTCGCCACCGGCGCACCGGGACGCTTTCGCCGTACGACGGCCGCGCCGTGCGCCAGCGCCGCGTTCAGCCCGTCCGCCGGGGTGTCCGGGACGATTCGCGCGCCAAGTGCCCCCAGCGCGCGGGAGGCCCGCTCGTCGTCCGTGACGACCGCCACATCCGCCACCGCCGCGCAGGCCAGCGCCGCGGCCACCGTGTCCTGCGCGAACGCCAGGGCCAGCCCCGGGCGGACCCCGTCCGCCGCGGTGTCCGCGAGCCTGCTCTTCGCCCGCGTCAAGGGCTTCAGGGGGATGACCAAGGTCCACTGCACCGGCGTACCGCCCCTCTCTCGTCCCGCACATTGTCACCCGGCGCCCGCGGCGGCCCGGGTATCCGGGAGGTGTGCGCAGCGCCGAGCGGGGGCGATGGCCGGGGAACGGCGGGCGTACGGTGTTCTCGACAGACCGGCGCCCCGGGGCCACACTTGTGCGGCCCCCCGCCGAAGGTGGCAGCCCTAGAGGAAGGTGTCCTTGTGCCCCGCCGCAGAATCGGCTTCTGGTACCGCTTCGCCGCGGTGCTCTGCAAACCGCCGCTGGTGGTTCTGATCAAGCGGGACTGGCGTGGAATGGAGCACATTCCGGCCGAGGGCGGCTTTATCACGGTGGTGAACCACAATTCACACGTGGACCCCTTCGCATACGCGCACTATCAGTACAACACGGGCCGGGTTCCGAGATTCCTGGCGAAGAGCGGCCTTTTCAAGAAGGGCTTCGTCGGAGCCGCCATGCGCGGTACCGGACAGATCCCCGTCTACCGCGAGAGCACGGACGCGCTCAGCGCCTTCCGGGCCGCGATCGACGCCGTGAACCGGGGCGAGTGCGTCGCCTTCTACCCCGAGGGCACCCTCACCCGCGACCCGGACGGCTGGCCCATGACCGGCAAGACCGGCGCCGCGCGCGTGGCCCTGGAGACCCGTTGCCCGGTCGTGCCGGTCGCCCAGTGGGGCGCCAACGAACTGCTGCCGCCGTACGCCAGGAAGCCCAGCATCCTCCCGCGCAAGACCCACCACGTGCTGGCGGGCCCGCCGGTGGACCTCTCGCGCTTCTACGGCAAGGAGATGACCCCGGACCTGCTGAAGGAGGCGACCGAGGTCATCATGGCGGCCATCACCCGCCAGCTGGAGCAGATTCGGGGCGAGAAGGCGCCCGAGAGGCCCTACGATCCGCGCCGCGAGCGCATCGAGCAGCGGCGCCGCACCCAGGCGCAGGCGCGGACCGGCAAGGAACAGGAGACCGGCACGTGAGCAAGCCTGTCCGGGCGGCCGTCATGGGCACCGGCTCATGGGGCACCGCCTTCGGCATGGTCCTCGCCGACGCGGGCTGCGAGGTGACCCTGTGGGCCCGCCGGCCCGAGCTGGCCGAGGCGGTCAACTCCACGCGGACCAACCCCGACTACCTGCCCGGCGTCGAACTCCCGAGGAACCTGCGGGCCACCTCGGACGCCGCCGAGGCCCTGCGGGACGCGGACTTCACCGTCCTGACGATCCCCTCCCAGACCCTGCGCGCCAACCTCGCCGACTGGACTCCGCTGCTCGCCCCCGGCACCGTCCTCGTCTCCCTGATGAAGGGCGTCGAACTCGGCTCCACCATGCGGATGAGCGAGGTCATCGAGGACGTGGCCAAGGTCGGCGCCGACCGCGTCGCGGTCGTCACCGGGCCCAACCTCGCCCGCGAGGTCGCCGCCCGGATGCCCGCCGCGGCCGTCGTCGCCTGCGCCGACGAGAGGGTCGCCCAGCGGCTCCAGGCCGCCTGCCACACCCCGTACTTCCGCCCGTACACGGAGACCGACGTGGTCGGTTGCGAGCTGGGCGGTGCCGTCAAGAACGTCATCGGGCTGGCCGTGGGCATCGCGGACGGCATGGGGCTCGGGGACAACGCCAAGGGTTCCCTCATCACCCGGGGGCTCGCCGAGACCGCGCGGCTCGGCCTGGCGCTCGGCGCCGACCCGCTGACCTTCTCCGGACTGGCGGGCCTGGGCGACCTGGTGGCCACCTGCTCCTCGCCGCTGTCGCGCAACCACACCTTCGGCACCAACCTCGGCAAGGGCATGACCCTCCAGGAGACCATCGCGGTCACCCGGCAGACCGCCGAGGGCGTCAAGTCCTGCGAGTCGGTGGCGGATCTGGCCCGCCGGCACGGCGTGGAGATGCCGATCACCGAGACGGTCGTCGACATCGTGCACGAGGGCAAGCCGCCCGTGGTCGCGCTCAAGGAGCTGATGTCGCGCAGCGCGAAGCCCGAACGACGCTGAGCGACCCCCCGGCGTCAACGCTGTCTCGGGGCCCTACCACCGGGTACTCTCATCGCGATATGAGCACCGAGAACCTCCCCCAGAGCCCTGAGCAGCCGCGGCGCAAGCCGCGCGTGGCCGTCGTGTTCGGCGGACGCAGTTCCGAACACGGGATCTCCGCGGTCACCGCCGGCGCCGTCCTGGGCGCCATCGACCGGACCAGGTACGACGTCCTGCCGATCGGCATCACCCGGGAAGGCCGCTGGGTGCTTACGGCCGACGAGCCGGAGCGCATGGCCATCACCGACCGCCGCACCCCCGAGGTCGCGGAGCTGGCCGAGTCGGTCGAGGGCGGTGTGGTGCTCCCCGTCGACCCCGGCAACCGCGAGGTCGTCTACAGCGAGCCCGGCTCCGTGCCCAAGGCGCTGGGCGAGGTCGACGTGGTCTTCCCGGTGCTGCACGGCCCCTACGGCGAGGACGGCACCCTGCAGGGCCTCCTGGAGCTGTCCGGCGTGCCCTACGTGGGCGCCGGTGTGCTCGCCTCGGCCGTCGGCCAGGACAAGGAGTACATGAAGCGGGTGTTCACCTCCTTCGGGCTCAAGGTCGGCCCCTACGTGGTGATCCGCCCCCGTGAGTGGGACCGGGACGAGGCCGCCGCTCGCAGGAAGATCGTCGACTTCGCCGGCGACCACGGCTGGCCGCTGTTCGTGAAGCCCGCGCGCGCGGGCTCCTCCATCGGCATCACCAAGGTCGACGACCTCTCCGGCCTGGACGAGGCGATCGCCGAGGCCCGGTCGCACGACCCGAAGATCCTCGTCGAGGCGGCGATCCGGGGCCGCGAGATCGAGTGCGGCGTCCTGGAGTTCGAGGACGGCCCGCGCGCCTCCGTCCCGGCCGAGATCCCGCCGCCGGACGCGCACGCGTACTACGACTTCGAGGCCAAGTACATCGACTCCACGCCCGGCATCGTCCCGGCGCCGCTCACCGAGGAGCAGACCGCCGAGGTGCGGCGGCTCGCGGTCGAGGCGTTCGAGGCGGCCTCCTGCGAGGGGCTGGTGCGCGCCGACTTCTTCCTCGACGAGGACGGCGAGTTCGTGATCAACGAGATCAACACCATGCCCGGCTTCACGCCGATCTCGATGTACCCGCAGATGTGGCAGGCCACCGGTGTTGGCTACCCGGAGCTGATCGACCGGCTGGTGCAGGCGGCGCTGCGCCGCCCGACCGGGTTGCGCTGACCGGACCCGGCGTTCACCGCATGGAGGCGATCCCCTTGGGGATCGCCTTCCTGACCGAGGCCGCGAGATCCGTGAGCACGGTGCTGCCCTCCTCCTGCGCGGACATCCCCTTCGCCAGGCTCACCTGCACATACGCCGTGCGGTTGGCGGTGGTGAACCGCCAGCTGCCGTCGCCCTGCTTCTCCATCAGCCAGTCGACGCCGTCGACCCCGCCCGCGATGGCGTCCGGGTCCGCTCCCTCGGCCACCTTGGGATCGATCATCTTCGGCGGCCGTGTGACACCGCAGCGCAGTATGATCGCCGCGTTTCCCCAGCCCGCCGTGTAGGCGGACCGGGGTTCGGGGTCGTTGCGGCCGTGTCCGTCGAGCTTGGACGGCAGCACCCGGTGCAGCTCCCGGCACACCTTCGCCGTCTTCGCGTCGGGGCTGGGAACCGCCACCGCGGCGTTGTCGTCTGCCGTGGAGCAGCCCGCGACCGCGATCAGCAGCGCGGGCGCGAGCAGGCCGAGGGACCGGTGACGGAAGAAGTTCACCGGCCAAGCGTAGACGGGGGCTACAGATGCACGACCGGACAGGTCAGGGTGCGGGTGATGCCGTCCACCTGCTGGACCTTGGCGACGACCATGCGACCGAGGTCGTCGACCGTGTCCGCCTGGGCGCGCACGATGACGTCGTACGGACCCGTCACGTCCTCGGCCTGCATCACTCCGGGAAGCTTGCCGATCGTCTCCGCGACGGTCGACGCCTTGCCGACCTCTGTCTGGATCAGGATGTACGCCTGTACCACGGAACCTCCAGGGCGGCCACGAGGATCATGTGGGGAAAGGGAACGCCACGGTATCGCGTCGCCGCTGTCCACGGGGAGACCTGCGGGGACCGGGCTTGCGCGCCAGGGTGCCGGCACGACGGAGGTTGACGGTCGTCTCGACCGCGGCGACGGTCACATCGACCGTATCGGGGACACTGATGAAGCGCGACCGGGCACGGCGACGGGGAGACGCGCGACGGGCACGGCAACGCAGAGAAGGGCAGCAAGGGAAATGAAGGGCACTGTTGGTGAGCTCGGGGAGTTCGGGCTCATCAGGGAGCTCACCTCCCGCCTCACCACCACTTCGGCGGTCCGGGTCGGTCCCGGCGACGACGCCGCGGTGGTCGCCGCGCCCGACCGCCGGGTGGTGGCGAGTACCGACATCCTGCTGGAGGGGCGGCACTTCCGCCGCGACTGGTCCACGGCCTACGACGTCGGCCGCAAGGCGGCCGCGCAGAACCTCGCGGACATCGCCGCCATGGGCGCCGTACCGACCGCGCTGCTGCTCGGCCTGGTCGTCCCGGCCGAACTCCCGGTGACCTGGCCCAGCGAGCTGATGGACGGCCTGCGCGACGAATGCCAGGTCGCGGGCGCCTCCGTGGTCGGCGGCGACGTCGTACGCGGCGACACGATCATGGTGTCGATCACCGCGCTCGGCGATCTGCGCAACCAGGAGCCGGTGACCCGGGCCGGGGCCCAGCCCGGCGACGTGGTGGCCGTCACGGGCTGGCTGGGCTGGTCCGCGGCCGGCTTCGCGGTGCTCTCCCGCGGTTTCCGCTCGCCGCGCGCCTTCGTCGAGGCCCACCGGCGCCCCGAGCCGCCCTACCACGCGGGTCCGGCCGCCGCCGGGCTCGGCGCCACCGCCATGTGCGACGTGAGCGATGGCCTGATCGCCGACCTCGGGCACATCGCCGAGGCCAGCAAGGTCCGCATCGACATCCGTTCCGGCGCGATCGACGTCCCGACGCAGATGAACGACATCGGGCAGGCCGTCGGCGTGGACCCGTTGCAGTGGGTGCTGACCGGGGGAGAGGACCACGCGATCGTGGCGACCTTCCCGCCGGACACCAAGCTGCCGGCCCGCTGGAAGGTCATCGGCGAGGTCCTCAACCCCTCGGCGCTGCCCCAGGTGACGGTGGACGGAGCGCCCTGGACCAGCAAGGGCGGCTGGGACCACTTCGGGGACATCGAGTCATGAGCGTGCGCGGGGTGCCGCCGCGTGTACTCACCGTCGCGGGCTCGGACTCCGGCGGCGGCGCGGGCGTCCAGGCCGACCTGAAGACGATGCTGGCGCTCGGCGTGCACGGGATGAGCGTGATCACCGCGGTGACCGCGCAGAACTCCCTGGGCGTCCAGGGCGCCTGGGAGCTGCCCGTGGAGGCGGTGCGCGCCCAGTACCGCAGCGTCGTGGACGACATCGGCGTACAGGCGGTGAAGACCGGCATGCTGGCCTCGGCGGAACTGGTCGAGGCGGTCGCCGAGTTGATCTCCGGCACGGACGCGCCGGCCGTGGTCGACCCGGTGGGCGTCTCCAAGCACGGCGACTCGCTGCTCGCGGCCTCCGCGCTGGACTCGGTCCGCACCAGGCTGCTGCCGGTGGCGACCGTGGCGACGCCCAACCTGGACGAGGTGATCCAACTCACCGGGGTGCGGGTGGAGTCCGCGGACGATCTGCCCCGCGCCGCCGCGGCCGTGCTGGAGTACGGGCCGCGCTGGGTGCTGATCAAGGGCGGCCATCTGTCCGGGGACGCCGTGGACCTGCTCACGGACGGCCGCGCACGGCACTGGCTGCGGGCGCCGCGCCACGACAACCGGCACACGCACGGCACCGGCTGCACACTGGCCTCCGCGATCGCCTCGGGGCTGGCGACGGGCCTGTCCGTGCCGGAGGCGGTCACCCGGGCCAAGGAGTACGTCACCGGGGCGATCGCGGCCGGGTTCGCGCTCGGCGAGGGCATCGGCCCGGTGGATCACGGCTGGCGGTTCCGGTCCCCCGAGTGAGCACGCGGGTACGGCAAAAAGCCGGCCCACCCGAGGGTGGACCGGCTCAGTGCAGCGAACCAGGCAGTGGCCGCGCGCTCAGCTGTAGCGTCAGCGCGAGACCTTGCCGGCCTTGATGCACGAGGTGCAAGCGTTCACGCGCTTCGGCGTCCCGCCGACCACGGTACGCACGCGCTGGATGTTCGGGTTCCAGCGACGGGGCGTACGGCGGTGCGAGTGCGAGATGTTGTTGCCGAAGCCCGGCCCCTTGCCACAGACGTCGCAGTTGGCAGCCACGGGTCACTCCAAAGACTTCAGATGCACTTACGGTTGAACCCGGCATGCCGGGATCAAGGTCCTAGGACCTGAGATCTTGAGTGGCGTTGCCAGGGGGAATGGCCCGATCAGATCGGGCAACCGGAGCAGCATACAACGACTGCGTCCGTACAACGAAACTACCATGGCAGCTCAGGCCCCACTCCCCGCCCTCTTCCGGTCCGCACCGGCTCGGGGTCTACGCTGCCTCCCACGTCCGGCCGGCTCAGGGAGGCGCAGGTGGCGCAGGTGCCGCAGACATTCCTCGATGCTCTCGCGGTGCGCACCTGGTGCTCTCTGGCGCTGCGCGCACTGGGGCGGGCCCGCGAGGAGATCGACGCGATCAACGTCTACCCGGTGGCCGACGGCGACACCGGGACCAACCTCTATCTGACCCTGGAGTCGGCGGCGACGGCCGTGGAGGCGGTGTTCGCCGGGTACGAGACGGGCTCCGGGGAGCCGTCCCTCGCGGACACGGCGCGCGCCCTGGCCCACGGGGCGCTGATCGGGGCCCGGGGCAACTCCGGGACGATCCTGGCCCAGCTGCTGCGCGGCATGGCCGAGGTGCTCGCCGGCGACCCCGGCCCCGGGCGGCCCCACCTCGACGGCACCGGACTGCGGCTCGCCCTGCGGCGGGCCGCCGACTCCGCCCGGCAGGCCGTGGCCCACCCCGTCGAGGGCACCGTCCTGACGGTCGCGTCCGCCGCGGCGGACGCCGCCGAGGAGGCCGAGGGCGACTGCGGGACCGTCGCGCGGGCCGCCTACGAGGCCGCGCGTACGGCTCTGGCGGCGACCCCCGGCCAGCTGGCCGTGCTCGGCCGGGCCGGGGTGGTCGACGCGGGCGGACGGGGCCTGGTGGCGGTGCTGGGGGCGCTGGTGGAGGCGTGCACGGGAGAGGACTGCGCGCAAGAGGTCCCGGCCGCCGCGGACCCCGCCTTCGCCGCGTCGTCCGCCGCGCACGCGCACGAGGCCGCCGCCGCTGCCGCGGAGTGCGCCGACGGCGCGGGGTCGGGCGGCCCCGCCTTCGAGGTGATCTACCTCCTGGAGGCCGACGACACGGCCGTGGCCCGGCTGCGCACCCGGCTCGACGCCCTCGGCGACTCCCTCGTGGTGGTCGGCGGCGACGGGCTGTGGAACGTCCACGTGCACGTCGACGACGCGGGCGCCGCCGTCGAGGCGGGCGTGGAGGCCGGGCGGCCCTACCGGATCCGGATCACGCACTTCGGACTCGGCGACGTCCACACCGGCGGCGAACGGCCACCGCGCGAGCGCGCCCAGCGGGCCGTCGTCGCCGTCGTCCCGGGCGAGGGCCTGGCGGCCCTGTACGCCGAGGCCGGCGCGACCACCGTCCTCGCGCGCCCCGGGGAGCCGCCCGCCAGCGGGGAGCTGGTGCAGGCCGTCCGGCGCGCCCACGCGCGCGAGGTCGTGCTGCTGCCCAACGACGCCGAGCTGCGCCACACGGCCGCCGCCGCTGCCGAGCAGGCCCGCACCGAGGGCATCCGGGTCGCCCTGATCCCCACCCGCTCGGCGGTCCAGGGCATCGCCGCGCTGGCGGTGCACGCCCCGGAGCGCCGGTTCGACGAGGACGTCGTCCAGATGACCTCGGCGGCGGGCGCCACCCGGTACGCCGAGGTCGTCGTCGCCGAACGCCAGTCCTGGACGACGGCCGGCATCTGCCAGGCCGGTGACGTCCTGGGCCTGATCGACGGCGACGTGGCGGTCATCGGCCCGGACGTCACCGCCACCGCCGAGACCGTCCTGGACCGCATGCTCCGGGCCGGTGGCGAACTGGTCACCCTGGTCGTCGGCGACGAGGCCCGGGCCGTCGCCGACCACCTGGAAGCACGCGTCCGCGAGTCCTACCTCGCCGTCGACACGGTGACCTACCCCGGCGGCCACCAGGGCGCCCTGCTCCTCATCGGCGTGGAGTGAGTGGAGTGAGGGCTCAGGCCCCCGGGAGGGTGGCCTGGAGGAGTTGTCCGGCTTCCGCGCGGCGGGCCTGGGCGGTCTCGTCGTCGGTCCCGGTGGCCGGGTAGGCCGCGAGTACACCCTGTGCGCGTGCGGTCGCCTCGGCGGGCCGTCCGAGATCGGCCTCCAGCCATCCCGCGGCGAGTTCGGCACCGGTACGGCCGTGCAGCCCGTCGGCGCCGAGGGTGCCGAACAGCGCGGCCGCCCGGTCCATCTGGACCAGCGCCGCCTCGAACGCGCCCCGGATCACGTCGTCCTCGGCCTCCTCGGCCGCCGAGCGGGCCAGCAGATCGCCGAACTGGCGGTGCGTGTCGGCCAGTTCGGACGTGAGCTGCTCCCGGGCCATCGGGTCGGCCGCGGCCTCCAGCGCGTCCTCGCAGGCGCGCACCGCGTCCGTCATCAGCTCCCGCGCGCCCTCCGCGCCGGACTCCCCGCGCAGCGCCAGCCAGCCCCGGGCACGCAGCGAGCGCACCACGAAGTGCGGGTTGCCCAGCGCCCGCCACAGCTCGCCCGCCCGCGCGTAGGCCCGGTCCGCCTCGTCCGTCAGCCCGGCGCTGCTCAGGGACTCGGCGGCGAGGTGGGCGAGTGTGGCGTGGTCCTGCTGCTCGGGCCAGCCCCGGGCGATGTCGGCGGCCCGCAGCCGGTGCTCGGCGGCCGCCCGGTGCTCGCCCAGCTCGCCCAGGCAGTCCCCGAGCCACCAGTGGGCCTGCACCACCGCCTCCTCGCCGTGCGTCCCGGCGGCCAGGTCCGCCAGCGCCGACTCCAGCACCTCGGCGGCCTCGGCGAACCGCCCCTGACGCAGGAGGAAGCCGCCCAGCTGCTGCCGCGCCCAGGCGCCCAGCGTGCCGCTCTCCCCGGCCTCGTCGGCCCAGTGCGCGGCCTCCAGCGCGTGCTCCGCCGCCTCCGCGGCCTCGCCCCGGGCGCCGATCACCTCGGCCAGCTGAAGGTGCAGCTGCGCCCGCCCGACCGGCTCCACGTACCCGCCGCCGTGTTCCACGGCCGCGCGCAGGGCCCGTTCGGCCCCCGCCAGGTCACCGGCCTGGTGGGCCAGCGCGGCGACCTGCACCTCGTACTCGACCGCGAACCACGGCACGCCCGCCGCCACGTACTCGGCGGCGGCCCGGCGGAACAGCTCCGCGGCCCGCCCGGCGTCGCCGGCGTGCGCGGCCAGCTCGGCGAGCATCGCCCGCGCCTCGGCCGCCCGTGCCGCCAGCCGCACCTCGTCCCCGGCCCGCCCCTCGACCAGCGCCAGCACCTCGCGGACCGCCCGCTCGGCCGCCGCGAGGGCCGCCGGGGCCGCCGGGGCGGAGCCCTCGTGCACCCGCCGCATCAGGATCCGGGCCCGGCTCATCACCACCGCGGCCGTCTGCCGGACCCCGGTGGCCTCGTCGGCGTAGAGCGCGAGCACCTCGTCGTACAGGCCCGCCACCGTGGCGAGGGCCGCGTCCACCTCGCCGTGCAGGGCGTGGACGTACGCCCCGCGCGCGCGTGCCGCCAGGGCCTCGCCGGGGTCGCCCGCCTCGGCGTACAGGGCGGCCGCCCGCTCGAACAGCGCGACACCCTCGGGGCCGCGGGCCATCGCCTCGTGGTCGGCGATCTCCGCGCGGTCGCGGGGCCCGAGGTCGGCCTCCCGCGCCGCCCGGGCGACCGCCGCCCAGGCCTCCAGGGCGTGCGGCCGCAGGGTTTCCGACAGCCGTCTCGCCTCGGCGAGCAGGGCCGCCGGGTCCGGCCCGGCAGGCTCCCGCGGCGCCACGGGAGCGGCCGCCGCCGGTACGGCACGCGCGGTGCGCACGCCCAGCGGCAGCCGCTCCACCAGCGGGCCGCGCGCCATGCGCGCCCGCACCCGGTCGCCGACGTACGAGGTGCCGTTGCGGCGGTCGAACCGCCCGGCCAGTTCCGTCGCCTCCGCGCGCGCGTGGACGGCGAGTTCCCGCGCGGTCCACGTCCGCCCCGCGGGCCCCGGAACCCGCTGCTCGCCGAGCCCCAGCCCGGTCAGCCGGTCCATCAGCAGCGCCACGGCCGCCATGAAGTCGAGCCGGCTGCGCGGATGCCCGGTGTCCGTGAAGTACGCGGGCCGCTCGGCGAGCAGCTCAAGGCCCCGGGCCTCGTTGCCGGTCAGCGCGCAGAACTCCACGTGGTCCGCGTAGGCGCCGCGCATGCTCTCCATGGGGCGCACGAGCCTGAAGCCCCGCAGATGGTGTGCGCGGGCCTCCTCCAGACGGCCGAGGCGCAGCAGCGGGAGCAGCGAGGAGGCCAGGACGGTGTGCGGCTCGTGCGCGCAGCTGTACTCGCCGTCGAGCACCGGCGCCCACAGTTCGAGTGCCTGCGCGTCCCGGCCGCGGCTGACCTGCCAGCTGCCCTGCCCGTGCAGTTCGCAGGCGTGGCAGTCGGCCATCCGGTCCCGGTCGGCGGCCAGCCACGCCGCGTAGGCGCGCTCGGCCCGCTCCAGGTCGCCGATGTGCGCGGCCACACCGAACTCCGCGCCGCGCACGGCCCGTTCGGAGTGCCCGGCGAGCCGGTAGCGGTGCTCCATCTCGCCGAGCCACTTCTCGATCGAGGCGAGCGGAATGTGCGGCTGGTCGAGCATGCCCGCCGACATCCACTTGAAGACCCAGTGCAGCGTGTGCGTCTCGTAGGCGTCGAAGTCCTCGGGCCGTTCGTCCCACAGGCGCAGCAGCCGCGCGAACGGGACGAACATCCTGTCCTTCTCGGAGCTGTAGTTGTAGACCTTCAGCTGGTGTCCGAGCGCCTCGATCACGGCGAGCGGGACGTCCAGCCGCTCCGCCTCGGCGAGCAGGGCCTCCGCGCGCGCGTTGCGTGCCGGCCCCTCCGGCTGTTCGGCGTTCTCCGCCATCGCCCGGCGCAGCGCGTCGAGGTCCGTGATCTCATCCATCAGCGACCGTTCTCCCCATGCGTGGCCCACTCCAGCAGGCCGATGAACGCCCGGTTGAGCAGCGCCGAGTCGGCCGGCCGCAGCGGGCGCTGCGCCATGAGCAGCGCCTGCCCGTACAGCGACTCGGTGGCGGTGCCGATCAGTTCCGGGTCACCCAGCGAACCGATGCGCCGGATCAGCGGGTTGAGGTGGTTGAGCACCAGACGCGCGCGCGGGGCGCTGCCGCGCAGCGAGCCCAGGATGCCCGCCCACAGGTCGTCGGCCCGCTCCTCGGCCTCGGCCCGGGCCTGCTCGTGCCGTGCCGCCCGGTCGTCCAGGTGCAGCGCGGGCACGGACAGCGGGTGGAAGGCGCGCAGTACGACGTCGCAGCCCAGCGGGTCGAGCCTCGCCCGCGCGGCCGCCAGGAAGCCCGACAGCGCCAGCTCCTCGGCCGGGTCCACCGCGTCCAGGTGCGCGGTCACGGTGTCCGCGTCCAGCTCGGCGACCACCGTCCCCGGCCGCACCCGGGGCAGCGCCTCGATCAGCTCGCCGTCGTAGGTGTAGCCGCCGTTGACGACTCCGACGCCCTGGGCGGAGGCGATCGGCGCGACCTGCCGGTACTCCTCGACGGTCCGCGTGAAGTGCACCACCGGGTGCCGGCGCGCGAACTCCTCCAGGGACAGCTGTCCGTCGGTCGTCTCGAACGGCAGCCACGGCAGCATCGTGCGCAGCATGTCGCCGTCGTGCCGGGCGAGGGACTTCACCCCGAGGTGGTGCACGGCGAGGAAGGCCGCGAGCCGCTCCGGGTCGCCGGCGGCGAGCCCGGTCAGCCAGGACCGGATCCGCTCGCCGAGCGCCTCCCGCACCGCCGCGAGGGTCTCGTCCTCGTACAGCGACTCGCGCGAGGCGGTCGGCCGCAGACTGTCGGTGTCGATCACGCAGCGCACGAAGAACGCCCAGTCCGGCAGCAGCTGTTCGGCCCGCTCGGTGAGCAGCATGCCCTTCAGGTGCACGCGGTGCGTCGCCCGCTGGGCCGGGCTGACCGCCGACGGCAGCACGTACGCCACCCCGCGGATCCCGGCCACCGGCACGTCCAGGCCGATCGAGTCCAGCGGGGTGAACCCGAACAGCTCGTGACAGTGCCGGGCCAGCGCCACGCGACGGGCGGCGGGGCCGGGATACGGACGGTCCCAGGGCGCCGGCAGATCGGTGACCGGCTCCTCGTCGACCCGGACGTCGTAGGGCAGCAGCGACCCGAAGTCCCGGGCCAGGGCTCGCACCCGCTCGGGTGACAGCCACTCGGCCGCCCCCGCCCGCGCGGTCAGGTACACCGTCGTACCCGGCTCGGGCCGCTCGCCGTCGGGCAGCGTGCGCACGGTGTAGGACCCGTCGTCCCGGGCCGTCCACTCCACCGGCGGCGCGCCGGGCGTACGGGCGCTGCGGCTGACCACGCGGATCCGCTCGGCGACCACGAAACAGGCGAGCAGCCCGATGCCGAACTGGCCGAGGAAGCCGGAGCGGGCCTCCCGCAGCCCGTCCGCCCGCTTGGAGCTGCGGCCGATGGTCGCCAGCAGCTGGTGCACGTCCGACTCGGTGAGCCCGACGCCGCTGTCCTCCACCCGCAGCCCGCCGTCCGCCGCGTGCAGCCGCACCAGCGCCGGGGCGCCCGGTTCCACGGCCCGCCGGGCGGTGACGGCGTCGACGGCGTTCTGCAGCAGTTCGCGCAGGTAGACCCGGGGGCTGGAGTAGAGGTGATGAGAGAGCAGGTCCACCAGACCGCGCAGGTCGACCTGGAACGTATGAGGCGAATGGGGCGAGGGGGATGACTGGGGAGTCTGGGAGTCCATCGTCACTGCGCCGGCGGGGGAGGAGCGTACGGCGCGGGGTCGGGCGGTCCCGGCTGGAGCGGTGACCGCGAAAGGATGGCAGGAGCGCGCCATCCTAGAGCCGGATCAGCGCGGCTGACCAGGTATTTCCCGGATCCGTCCGGCGGCGCGGGCGCAGAGCGCGCGGCCGCGTCCGGGGAAACCGCAGGCAGCGTCTACGGCATTGTCAGTGCGGTGGTGTGCAATGGATCTCGTGCCCGCACTGGAAGAACCACTGAAACAGCCGCTGAAGTCAGTGCTCGGCCCCGCCACCGCCAAGGTGATGGCCGAGCACCTCGGCCTGCGCACCACCGGCGACCTCCTGCACCACTACCCGCGCAGATACGAGGAGCGCGGCCAGCTCACCCACCTCGCCGACCTCCCCATGGACGAGCACGTCACCGTGGTCGCCCAGGTCGCCGACGCCCGCCTGCACACCTTCGCCTCGGCCAAGGCTCCCCGCGGCAAGGGCCAGCGCCTGGAGGTCACCATCACCGACGGCAGCGGGCGGCTCCAGCTGGTCTTCTTCGGCAACGGCGTGCACAAGCCCCACAAGGAGCTGCTGCCGGGCACGCGCGCGATGTTCGCCGGCAAGGTCTCCGTCTTCAATCGACGCCTCCAACTGGCCCATCCCGCCTACGAGTTGCTGCGCGGCGACAGCGAGGAGGCGGTGGAGACCTGGGCCGGCACCCTCATCCCGATCTATCCCGCCACCGCCAAGCTGGAGTCCTGGAAGATCGGCAAGGCGGTCCAGACGGTGCTGCCCAGCGCCGGGGAGGCCCTGGACCCGCTGCCGGACTCCCTGCGCGAAGGCCGGGGCCTGCTCCCGCTGCCCGAGGCCCTGCTCAAGATCCACCGTCCGCACACCAAGGCGGACGTCGCCGACGCCCGCGCCCGCCTCAAATGGGACGAGGCCTTCGTCCTCCAGGTCGCCCTGGCCCGCCGCCGCCACGCCGACAGCCAGCTCCCGGCCGTACCGCGCGCCCCCCGGCCCGACGGCGTCCTCGCGGCCTTCGACGACCGCCTGCCCTTCACCCTGACCGAGGGCCAGCGCAAGGTCTCGAAGGAGATCTTCGACGACCTCGCCACCGACCACCCCATGCACCGCCTGCTCCAGGGCGAGGTCGGCAGCGGCAAGACGTTGGTGGCCCTGCGCGCCATGCTCGCCGTGGTCGACGCGGGCGGTCAGGCCGCGCTGCTCGCGCCCACCGAGGTCCTCGCCCAGCAACACCACCGCTCGATCACCGAGATGATGGGGGAGCTGGCCGAGGGCGGCATGCTGGGCGGCACCGAGCACGCCACCAAGGTGGTGCTGCTCACCGGCTCCATGGGCGCCGCCGCCCGCCGGCACGCCCTGCTCGACCTGGTCACCGGCGAGGCCGGCCTCGTCATCGGCACCCACGCCCTGATCGAGGACAAGGTCCAGTTCCACGACCTGGGCCTGGTCGTGGTCGACGAACAGCACCGCTTCGGCGTCGAACAGCGCGACGCCCTGCGCGGCAAGGGCAAACAGCCCCCGCACCTCCTCGTCATGACGGCCACCCCCATCCCCCGCACGGTGGCCATGACGGTCTTCGGCGACCTGGAGACCTCCGTCCTGGACCAGCTCCCGGCCGGCCGTTCCCCGATCGCCAGCCATGTCGTCCCCGCCGCCGACAAGCCCCACTTCCTCGCCCGCGCCTGGGAGCGGGTCCGCGAGGAGGTCGAAAACGGCCACCAGGCGTACGTGGTCTGCCCGCGGATCGGCGACGAGGAGGACGACCCGAAGAAGGCCGGCAAGAAGAAGTCCGCCGAGGACGAGGCCGAAAAGCGCCCCCCGCTCGCGGTCCTCGACGTGGCCGACCAGCTGGCCAAGGGCCCCCTCGAGGGCCTGCGGGTCGAGGTCCTGCACGGCAGGATGCACCCGGACGACAAGGACGCCGTGATGCGCCGCTTCGCGGCCGGCGACACGGACGTCCTGGTCGCCACCACCGTGATCGAGGTCGGCGTCAACGTCCCCAACGCCACCGCCATGGTGATCATGGACGCCGACCGCTTCGGCGTCTCCCAGCTCCACCAGCTGCGCGGCCGGGTCGGCCGCGGCTCGGCCCCCGGTCTGTGCCTGCTGGTCTCCGAGATGCCCGAGGCGAGCGCCGCCCGCCAGCGCCTGAACGCGGTCGCCGCCACCCTCGACGGCTTCGAACTGTCCCGTATCGACCTCGAACAGCGCCGCGAGGGGGACGTCCTCGGCCAGGCCCAGTCCGGCGCCCGCTCCAGCCTGCGGGTCCTCGAGGTCATCGAGGACGAGGAGGTCATCGCGGAGGCGAGACGGGAGGCGACGGCGGTCGTGGCGGCCGACCCGGAGCTGGCAGGTCTGCCCGGCCTGCGCACGGCCCTGGACGCCCTGCTGGACGAGGACAGGGAGCAGTACCTGGAGAAGGGCTGAGGCGCGAGCGCCCGAGGGGCGGGGGGCCGTACCTCCGTATGCGGCTACCGCCGTGCGGGCGCGACCAGCCACAATGAACCGTGAAGCCGCCCAGGAAGAAGGACCCCACATGACCCGCGTGATCGCCGGCGTGGCCGGCGGACGCCGCCTCTCGGTGCCGCCCGGCACCGGAACCCGGCCGACCTCGGACCGCGCACGCGAGGCCCTCTTCTCCACCTGGCAGTCCCTCCTCGGCGGCGCGCTGGACGGAGAGCGCGTCCTGGACCTCTACGCCGGCTCCGGCGCCGTGGGCCTGGAGGCCCTGTCCCGGGGCGCGAGCCACACCCTCCTGGTCGAGGCGGACACCCGCGCGGCGAAGACCGTCCGGGACAACGTGCGCGGCCTGGGCCTGCCCGGCGCCGAGGTGCGGACGGGCAAGGCGGAACAGGTCATCCGGACCGCACCCCCCGCCGAGCCGTACGACCTGGTCTTCCTCGACCCCCCGTACGCCGTCGGCGACGACGATCTTCGGGAGATCCTGCTCACACTCCGCACGGGGGGCTGGCTCGCCGGGGAAGCCCTCGTCACCGTGGAGCGCAGCACCAGAGGCGGTGAGTTCCACTGGCCGGACGGCTTCGAGGCGCTCCGGTCCCGTCGCTACGGCGAGGGAACGTTTTGGTACGGTCGCGCCGCCTCTGCGTGCGAAGACGCACGATGACCGGAGTGGAGAGCGAGGGATCACAAGTGCGCCGCGCCGTCTGTCCCGGGTCGTTCGACCCGATCACCAACGGACATCTCGACATCATCGCCCGAGCCTCCCGTCTGTACGACGAGGTCTACGTCGCGGTGATGATCAACAAGTCGAAGAAGGGCCTGTTCGAGATCGACGAGCGGATCGAGCTGATCCGCGAGGTCACCGCCGAGTACGCCAACGTCCGCGTGGAGGCCTTCCACGGCCTGCTCGTCGACTTCTGCAAGCAGCGCGACATCCCGGCCATCGTCAAGGGCCTGCGCGCCGTCAGCGACTTCGACTACGAACTGCAGATGGCCCAGATGAACATCGGCCTCACCGGGGTCGAGACGCTGTTCGTGCCCACCAACCCCACCTACAGCTTCCTCTCCTCCTCCCTGGTGAAGGAGGTCGCGGCCTGGGGCGGCGACATCTCCCACCTGGTGCCCGCGCCGGTCCTGGCGGCCCTGAACAAGCGCCTGCGCAAGGACTGATGGGGCTACAGTCGTCCCGTCCGTCTCCAACCCGGCAGTAGGAAGTGGCGAGCACAGGTGGACGTGCAGAAGAAGCTCGACGAGATCGTCGCCGCGGTCGCCGGCGCCCGGGCCATGCCCATGTCGGCGTCCTGCGTGATCAATCGCGCCGAGCTGCTCGCGATGCTGGAAGAGGTACGTCAGGCCCTGCCCGGCTCCCTGGCGCAGGCGCGCGAGGTGATCGGCGACCGGGAGCAGATGGTCGAGCAGGCCCGGCAGGAGGCCGAGCGGATCATCGAGAGCGCGCACGCCGAACGCGGCTCGCTGATCTCCGACACCGAGGTCGTCCGCCGCTCCCAGGCCGAGAGCGACCGGATCCTCGCCGAGGCCCGCCAGGAGGCCGAGGAGATCCGCGCCGAGGCCGACGACTACGTCGACTCCAAGCTCGCCAACTTCGAGGTCGTCCTCACCAAGACCCTCGGCTCCGTCGGCCGGGGCCGCGAGAAGCTCCTCGGCACCGGGCCCGGCACGGACGAGAACGGCTACGAGGACGAGGACGCCCCCGAGCGCAGCCAGGACCCGCAGACCCTGCGCCACAACGCCGACGCCTACGTCGACGCCAAGCTCGGTGCCTTCGAGGCGGTCCTCGCCAAGACCCTCGACGCCGTCGGCCGAGGCAGGCAGAAGCTGCACGGCCGGATCGCCACCGACGACCTCGGCGCCCTCGCCGACGACACCACGACCTACCAGCACTCCAGCGACGCCGACTACCTCGCCGACCTCGCGGCCCTCGCCGACGCCCCGGCCGAGCGCCCGGCGCCGCCGCAGCGCCCCGCGCAGTCCCCGCCGCAGCAGCAGCCGTCGTACGAGCCGCAGCCCGCCTACGGCTACCAGCAGCAGGACCCGTACGCGGGCTTCCCCCAGCAGCCCGACTACGCCCAGCAGCAGGACCCGTACGGCTACCAGCAGGCCGACCCCTACGCCTATCAGGGCTACGACCAGCAGGCCGCGTACGACACCCAGCAGGGCCAGCAGGCCCAGCAGCCGCACCAGCCCCAGCAGCAGGAGCCCCAGCAGACCCAGCAGGGCTACGCGCTCGACGAGACCAGTCTCTTCGACACCGGCATAATCAGCGCGGAGCAGCTGAGGGCGTACGAACAGGGCCGGGGGCTGTAGCCGCACACCGCGAGCCGCACCGGATTGGGCCCAGAGCGAATGGTCCAGTATCCTGGCTCTTCGGTCGCGTGTATGTCCGCGATCACCGCTGCCCGGAACACCGTCGGGCGGCGCCCCACACGAACTCGAAGATCGAAAGCAGGAATGGCCTCCAACGCGCGCCTCGACCACCGCAACCCCCTCGTGTTCGACACACACGAGCTGGGGCGGCGGCCCGGCGCGCAGCAGCGCCTGACCCGCACGATCGACGCTCCTGGGGACCTCGGTATCGCGGGAGTGATCGGAGTGCCGACAGGCGCCCCGGTCGAGCTCGACCTCCGGCTCGAGTCGGTCATGGAAGGGGTGCTCGTCACAGGCACCGCCCGTGCACAGGCCGAGGGGGAGTGCGTAAGGTGTCTGGAGCCGGTCGAGCAGCAGCTCGAAGCGGACTTCCAGGAGCTGTTCTCGTACCCTGACGCCGACGACCGGGGCCGCGTGACCGCGGAACCGGGCGACGACGCCGAGGACGACGAGGACAGGTTCTACCTCGAGGACGGACTTTTCGACCTCGAACCTCTGCTGCGCGATGCGGTGGTGCTCGCACTGCCGATGCAGCCGGTGTGCCAGGAAGACTGTGCGGGCCTGTGCTCCGAATGCGGAGCGCGGCTCACGGACGACCCGGACCACCACCACGACGCCGTCGACATCCGTTGGGCGGCATTGCAGGGACTCGCCGGTTCACTCGAAGACGGCGAGAAGGACGAGATGAGCGGCGGCGCGCCTCAGTCAGCACGCGCCGACGAGAAGCAGGAGAAGTAGCCGTGGCTGTTCCGAAGCGGAAGATGTCGCGCAGCAACACGCGCCACCGCCGGTCGCAGTGGAAGGCTGCGGTCCCCACCCTGGTTGCGTGCGAGCGCTGCCACGAGCCCAAGCAGCAGCACATCGCGTGCCCGTCTTGCGGCACCTACAACAAGCGCCAGGTCCTCGAAGTCTGAGCCGGCTGGTGAGAGGCACTGTGTCCAGTCCCAAGAAGGCGGAAGACGCCAAGGCGGACGCACCCGCCAAGAAGAAATTGGACAATCAGGCCTCGTCCCACACGCTTCTGGAAGGGCGGCTCGGGTATCGGCTCGAGTCCGCCCTTCTGGTGCGCGCGCTGACCCACCGTTCCTACGCATACGAGAACGGCGGTCTGCCGACGAACGAGCGGCTGGAGTTCCTCGGGGACTCCGTGCTCGGTCTCGTCGTCACGGACACGCTGTATCGCACCCACCCCGACCTGCCCGAAGGCCAGCTGGCCAAGTTGCGGGCCGCGGTGGTCAACTCGCGTGCGCTGGCGGAGGTCGGGCGTGGCCTCGACCTGGGCTCCTTCATCCGGCTCGGCCGTGGTGAAGAGGGCACGGGCGGCCGGGACAAGGCGTCCATCCTCGCCGACACGCTGGAAGCGGTGATCGGTGCGGTCTATCTCGATCAGGGCCTCGACGCGGCGTCCGAGCTGGTTCACCGGCTCTTCGACCCGCTGATCGAGAAGTCCTCCAACCTCGGAGCAGGCCTGGACTGGAAGACCAGTCTCCAGGAGCTGACCGCGATCGAGGGGCTCGGCGTGCCCGAGTACCTGGTCACGGAGACCGGGCCCGATCACGAGAAGACCTTCACTGCTGCCGCCCGCGTCGGAGGCGTCTCGTACGGCACCGGCACCGGCCGCAGCAAGAAGGAGGCGGAGCAGCAGGCAGCGGAATCCGCCTGGCGGTCCATCCGGGCCGCCGCGGACGAGCGAGCCGAGGCGGCGAGGGAAGTCGCCGCCAAGGACGGCGACCCGTCGTCCGCCACCGCCTGACGAAAGCAGCACCGAGCGCCCGCCCCGCCGTTTTCGGATGGGGCGGGCGCTCGGCTCATCCACCGCTGTCGTACGGGGGTCCCGATGCCCGAGTTGCCCGAAGTAGAGGTCGTCCGGCGCGGCCTGGAGCGATGGGTCGCCCACCGCACGGTCGCCGAGGTCGAGGTGCTGCACCCGCGCGCCGTACGCCGGCACCTCGCGGGCCCCGACGACTTCGCGCACCGGCTCAGGGGCCACCACATCGGTACCCCCAGCCGGCGCGGCAAGTACCTGTGGCTGCCGCTGGAGGAGACCAACCAGTCCGTCCTCGCCCACCTAGGGATGAGCGGCCAGCTGCTGGTGCAGCCGCACGAGACGCCGGACGAGAGGCATCTGCGGGTCCGCGTCCGGTTCGCCGACTCCCTCGGCACCGAGCTGCGCTTCGTGGACCAGCGCACCTTCGGCGGGCTGTCGCTGCACGACAACACCCCCGAGGGACTGCCCGACGTCATCGCGCACATCGCCCGCGACCCGCTCGACGAGCTGTTCGACGACGAGGGCTTCCACCAGGCCCTGCGCCGCAAGCGCACCACCGTCAAACGGGCCCTGCTCGACCAGTCGTTGATCAGCGGGGTCGGCAACATCTACGCGGACGAGGCCCTTTGGCGCTCCCGCATCCACTACGAACGCCCGACGGCGAACTTCACCCGCCCGGTCACGGCCGAACTCCTCGGCCACGTACGGGACGTGATGAACGCGGCCCTCGCCGTCGGCGGCACCAGCTTCGACAGCCTGTACGTCAACGTCAACGGCGAGTCGGGCTACTTCGACCGCTCCCTCGACGCGTACGGCCGCGAGGGCCTGCCCTGCAAGCGGTGCGGCACCCCCATGCGCCGCCGGCCCTGGATGAACCGCTCCAGCTACTTCTGCCCGACGTGTCAGAGGGCCCCGCGCGTCTCGTCGTAACGCGCGCGGGAGGTGAGGACGTCGTCCATCGCGCCCTCCACGCAGTGAATGAGCGCCAGCAGCCGCTCGGCGACCCGGCGGCCCAGCGCGGTGAGCTCGTAGTCCACGCGGGGCGGGTTGGTCGGCTGGGCCTCGCGGTGCACCAGCCCGTCGCGCTCCAGCGCGTGCAGGGTCTGCGACAGCATCTTCTCGCTCACCCCGTCGACGCGGCGGCGCAGCTCGTTGAAGCGCAGCGAACCCTCGTACAGCGCGCCGAGCGTCAGTCCGCCCCAGCGCCCGGTGACGTGCTCCAGCGTGCCGCGCGAGGGGCAGGCCTTGGCGAAGACGTTGTAGGCGAGGTCGTCGAGGTCCTGGCTGCTGTCGCTCATACCGGACAGGGTACGCGCAGGCAGCGCTAACCGCTAGGTTGCACTAACTCATGGTTAGTGCTTTCCTTTGGTCATCGTTACCGAGCCCGCCTTCCGAGGAGTGCCATGACCGCCACCACCGCCCCCGTCGTCTCCATCGCCTACCACTCCGGCTTCGGCCACACCGCCGTCCTCGCCGAGGCCGTCCGCGCCGGTGCCGCCGACGCGGGTGCCGAGGTGCACCTGATAAAGGTCGACGACATCACCGACGAGCAGTGGGCCACGCTGGACCGGTCCGACGCGATCGTCTTCGGCTCGCCCACCTACATGGGCACCGCCTCCGGCGCCTTCCACGTCTTCGCCGAGGCGACCTCGAAGCGCTGGTTCGGCCAGGACTGGCGGGACAAGCTGGCCGCCGGCTTCACCAACTCGGCCTCCAAGAGCGGCGACAAGCTGCACACCCTGCAGTTCTTCCAGACCCTCGCCGCCCAGCACGGCATGCACTGGGTCAACCTCGGCCTGCTCCCCGGCTGGAACAGCAGCACCGCATCCGAGAACGACCTCAACCGCCTCGGCTTCTTCGCCGGCGCCGCCGCCCAGAGCAACACCGACGAGGGCCCCGAGGCCGTCCACAAGGCCGACTTGGCCACCGCCGAGCACCTGGGCCGCCGGGTGACCGAAACGGCACACCAGCTCACCCGCGGCCGCGCCACCGCGTAACCCGCCCGCCCACCCCGCCCAACACCCTCCCCGGGCGGACCGGGCGTCGGACACCCCCGTACGGCCCAGAGACGGCCCGTGCGGGGGTGTCGTAGTGCGTGACTCTCGATGCGAACTACGGGCACGGAGGTCGCTGAGGTCTTCCGCCCTGGTTTGCGGGATGCTGACGGCTCCAGGCGGTCAGCTTTGACTGCCATGGTTGCTGTACCTCTGTGCTGTACTGCCATGTCTCCGGACGCAATGATGTCAGCGTGGAGACCGCCAATCTGATCTTGAACTACATCAGAGCCTTAGTCTGGCCGGCTGTCGTGCTGTTTGTCGTGTGGCGGTATCAGAGTCACATCGGCTCCTTGATCCCACGTATAAAGAGCCTTTCGACACCTGCGGGAAGTGTCGAGTTCACCGAGGCCCGAGTGTTGCTGGATCAAGCTACAGCCGCGGCCAACGTGACCGTCCGGGCCAGTACACGTCGTGGCGCACTGCGGCGCTTGGAGCACGCAGCTGAGGTGCTCGAGGGCGGGAAGATCCTTTGGGTTGACGATCACCCAGAGCAGAACACTGCGCTGATCGAACTTTTCCGCACCACCGGCATGGAAGTAGATACCGCCCTGTCGACAGACGAGGCTCTCATGGATCTACGCCGCCACTCGTACGACATCATCTTGAGTGACATCGGGCGCGCCGGAGATCCCCAGGCCGGGATCACTCTCCTGGATGAGTTGGAGCAACTTGGCATCGATACCCCGGCAGTGCTCTTCACGGCTTGGTTCGACGACACAACCGGCAGCCCGCGCCGAGCCTTTGCAGTCACCGAGGTTCCCGACGAGGTGGTCCACTACGTGATCGATCTGATGGAGAGGGCCAGGCTCAGCTGAAGGCTCCTCTGGCACGCAGGGGGTGCGGGGTCACTCGTAGAATCGCGCTGCGCTCAGGGCCCGAGCGATGAACGTCCAGTCGGCGTCGGTCGGTAGCTCCTCGTCGTGGTTCGCGTACCACCCTGGGGCGTCCGACACCCACGCTTCCAGAGCCTCCAGGAAGCTGTCCAGCGTCCGGTTCTCCCACTGGTCGCCGCTCGCTTCGAAGTCCTGCCGAAGGCACCTCAAGAAGCCGCCCAGGGCCTCGAGGTCGGTAAGGCGCTCGTTGGCCTCAAGTCGGAGGGGTGCGCGTTCGTCTCCCCAGTCATCGAGCCTGAGCCTGACTTGGTAGTTGTGCTCCGCGTGATCGACCACGCTCCCACTGATAGCGAACCCCAGTGGGGGAGGAACGGTTCCGGGCGGTGAACTGAAGATCTCTGCCAGCCCCACCGCGTCTGGCACTCCGTCCAACTGCACGAATACGCCGAAGGGCTGTCGGCCGATGACCTTGCCGGTCACGGCGGCGCCCACTGGCAGCGCGCTCACGGTTGCCGGCCAGGCCCGTCGTATGTCCTCGGGCGTCGGATCCCCCACGCCTTTCGGCCACGTGTATTCCGTCATGCGCCGCATCCCCCCGACGATCGTGAACTTGAACCTATGGCCTCATCCCCATCAGGCCGATCGCCGGGGACCATGGGCGTTGACCAACCGGTCCTACGCCTCGGCCGATCGTCCACTGAGGTAGCGTGCGTAGGACTCTGACCTGCGGCTATCTCAGTAGCCGAAGTCCTGCGTCCACCAAGGGCCGCCCGAGCCGAAGTGCACGCCGACGCCGAGGGTCTTGAAGTCGCAGTTCAGTATGTTCGCGCGGTGGCCGGGGCTGTTCATCCAGGCATCCATCACGGCCGCCGCCGTCGCCTGGCCGCGGGCTATGTTCTCGCCGCCGAGGTCGGTGATGCCGGACTTCGCCGCCCGGTCCCACGGCGTCGCGCCGTCCGGGTCGGTGTGGTCGAAGAAGCCCCGCGCGGCCATGTCGTCGCTGAAGGCCGAGGCCAGACCGGTGAGCGAGGAGTTCGCCGCGAGCGCGCTGCAGCCGACCTTCGCCCGCTCCTGGTTGACGAGTGCCAGCACCTCCGCCTCGGCGACGGCCTCGTTCGACACCGTCCCCGGGGCCTGGGTCGCCGCCGGCGCCTTGGTCGCCTCGCGTGGCGGGGCCGTCTTCGGCGGCGCGGACGGCGTCGTCCTCGGCGCGGGAGGCGCGGGCTTCGAGGCCGACGGCCTCGACGGAGCGGGGGTGGGCGACGACGGCTTCGGAGCGGAAGCGGAAGCGGAGGCGGAGGCGGAGGCCGACGGGGGCGAGGCCGTGGTCGGGGAGGTGGACGGGTCGGGGGAGCCCGCGTGCCCGGTGTCGCCGGCGGCGGGGGCGGGGCTCACGTGGCCGTCGGCGCTGCCCGAGGTGCCGCCCTGTTCGCTGGCCGTGTTGCTGGGGGTGCCCGCCGCCGGTGGCCGCTCGCCGCCGGTGGTGTGCGTGCTGCCGCCGAGCTGGTAGTTCTGCAGGCCCGGCACCACGCCGGTGGCCACCGCGGCCGTACCGAGCGCGACGGCCGCCGACACCCCGAGCAGACCCGCGCGCACCGGGCGTCCGGCCTTCCCGCGGTGCCGGCGTCCGCCGGACGGACCGCCCGCCGGGGTGAAGCCGCCGCCGGCGGAAGCGACCGGCAGGCCGTCGTCGTCCGCGAAGAGGTAGGCGTGCGCCCGGGCGTTGGTCTCGGCATAGGCCTCGGGGTTCAGATAGGGCGCGATGCCCCTGGGCGCCTGCCCGTCCGCGGACCAGTGCCGCGGCTCGGCGCCCACGCCGTCGGATCCCTGCGCGTGCGCGGCCGTCGTGGCGCGGCCGGCGGCGGAGCGTCGGTGGCGTCCCATGTCCTGGCCCTCTTCCTCGTGCTCGCGGTCGACCGGTGCCCGCGCGGTGAGTGGCCCCCCTGGTCGACCCACTTCACTCGATCGAGTGAGTTTCATATGAGATGCATCGGGAGCGGACGCTACCGCATGGCGTCTGAGGGCGACGTGTCCCGAGCGACATCGGGCGGTTAGGTTGCACCCATGAGCGAGGAAGTACGGCTGGTCGCCTGGGTGCGTGGACACGTCCAGGGCGTGGGTTTTCGCTGGTTCACGCGTGCGAGGGCGCTGGAGATCGGCGGCCTGAGTGGTTTTGCTCTCAATTTGGCCGACGGCCGGGTCCAGGTGGTCGCGGAAGGGCCGCGCGAGGACTGCGAGGGACTGCTCGACTGGCTCGTGGGCGACGACACGCCCGGACGCGTCGACGGCGTCACCGAGATCTGGGACACACCCCGCGGCGGCTACGACGGCTTCGCCATCCGCTGAGCCGGATCTGCGCAAACCCGCGGGCGAGGGCGTCGCGAACTGCCCGAGGCACATGCGGAAAGCGGAAACGACCTGGTGGTTGCCAAGGACGGCGTGGCGTGGCAGGCTCCGCTGGTACAGCTGATCGCCACGTCCCGAGGGCCCCGGACGAGTCGCGGCGCCGCCGTTCTCCGGCCGCGCGCACCGGGTGTGCCCGCCAATACGGGGTGTGATCGTGTTGACCGTCAAACTTTTTGGTGAGACGCTGAAAGCCCCGCGCACCTTAGCTGTTTGGCATGGAGCAACACCAGAGCAACACCCGGATGTGTCAAGCACGCGGGTGCGAATCCCTCACGACCCACACCGCATCGGTCGGTCACTCAGTGTGGAGGACCATCCATCATGGCAAAGGCGCTTCTCGGTTACGTCGGCGGCTCCGACCCTCGACTCCTCGCCGAGATGCGACGGCTGCAGCAGCGCGTACAGGACCTGGAGTCCGAGCTCGGACGGATCCAGGCGGAGAACGAAGCGCTGACGGCTGCCGCTTCTCAGGACAGGATCATGGAGAGCATCGACGCACACCAGGCGGAGCCTGCGCTCACCTGATCACTGCATCGCTCCACTACGGCAGCACCGTTTGGGCTGCTCGTATCAACCTCAGTTGATCCGGCGGCTGGCGCCCAGCCGTCAGAGTTGCAAGGGACGCTTCGGCGTCCCTTCTTTCTTCCGCCGTGCTTTCTTCCCCCGTGCATCCTTTCACCCTCTTCAACGTACGGTCTGCCCTGCGGGTTCATCGGCGAAACCGCGGGGTTGCGAAGGTTCATGGAGTGAGATAGCGGCGCCCGGTAGAGTCCGGCGGCGTGCACCTCAAGGCCCTGACCCTGCGCGGCTTCAAGTCGTTCGCCTCCGCGACCACACTCCGGTTCGAACCGGGCATCACCTGTGTCGTCGGACCGAACGGCTCGGGCAAGTCCAACGTCGTGGACGCGCTCAGCTGGGTCATGGGCGAGCAGGGCGCCAAGTCCCTGCGCGGCGGCAAGATGGAGGACGTCATCTTCGCCGGCACCACCGGGCGCCCGCCGCTCGGCCGCGCCGAGGTCTCGCTGACGATCGACAACTCCGACGGCGCGCTGCCCATCGAGTACGCCGAGGTCACCATCACGCGGATCATGTTCCGCAACGGCGGCAGCGAGTACCAGATCAACGGCGACACCTGCCGACTGCTCGACATCCAGGAACTCCTCTCCGACTCCGGCATCGGCCGCGAGATGCACGTCATCGTCGGCCAGGGTCAGCTGGACTCCGTCCTCCAGGCCGACCCCATGGGCCGCCGCGCCTTCATCGAAGAGGCCGCGGGCGTCCTGAAGCACCGCAAGCGCAAGGAGAAGGCGCTGCGGAAGCTGGACGCGATGCAGGCCAACCTCGCGCGCGTGCAGGACCTCACCGACGAACTGCGGCGCCAGCTCAAGCCGCTGGGCCGGCAGGCGGCGGTGGCGCGGCGGGCCGCCGTCATCCAGGCGGATCTGCGCGACGCCCGGCTCAGGCTCCTCGCCGACGACCTCGTCCGCCTGCGCGCGGCCCTCGAGGCGGAGATCGCCGACGAGGCGGCCCTGAAGGAGCGCAAGGAGAGCGCCGAGGGCGAGCTGGGGAAGGCACTCCGGCGCGAGGCCCTGCTGGAGGACGAGGTACGGCGGCTCACACCCCGGCTGCAGCGTGCCCAGCAGACCTTCTACGAGCTGTCCCAGCTGGCCGAGCGCGTGCGCGGCACCATCTCGCTGGCCGACGCCCGGGTGAGGAGCGCCACCTCCGCACCCGTCGAGGAGCGGCGCGGCCGGGACCCCGAGGACCTGGAGCGCGAGGCCGCCCGCGTCCGCGAGCAGGAGGCCGAGCTGGCAGCGGCCCTGGAGGCGGCGCGGCGGGCACTGGACGACACGGTCGGGCACCGCGCGGAGCTGGAGCGGGAGCTGGCCGTGGAGGAGCGTCGCCTGAAGGACGTGGCCCGCGCCATCGCCGACCGGCGCGAGGGCCTGGCCCGGCTCTCCGGCCAGGTCAACGCGGCCCGCTCGCGCGCCGCCTCGGCCCAGGCCGAGATCGACCGGCTGGCCACGGCGCGTGACGAGGCACAGGAGCGCGCGGTCCGGGCCCAGGAGGAGTACGAGGCCCTGAAGGCCGAGGTCGACGGACTCGACGCCGAGGACGTGGACCTGGCCGAGCGGCACGAGACGGCCAAGCGGCGGCTCGCCGACGCCGACTCCGCACTGGGCGCGGCCCGTGAGGCGGTCACGGCGGTGGAGCGCCGGCGCGCCGCGACCCAGGCCCGCCACGAGGCACTCGCCCTGGGCCTGCGCCGCAAGGACGGCACCGGCATACTGCTCGGCGCCCGGGACACCCTCACCGGGATCCTCGGCCCGGCGGCGGAGCTGCTCACCGTCACACCGGGCCACGAGGTCGCACTGGCCGCCGCGTTCGGCGCGGCGGCGGACGCCATCGCCGTGACCACCCCGGCCTCGGCAGCCGAGGCGATCCGCCTCCTGCGCAAACAGGACGCCGGCCGAGCGTCCCTGCTCCTCACCACCCCCGCACCCGCTCCACACCCCCTGACACCCACGCCCCCGCCCCACCCGGCGGAGCCCGCCCCCGAGGAGCCCATCCCCGCGGAGCGCCTCGTCCGCGGCCCCGCCGAACTGATGCCCGCCGTACGCCGCCTCCTGCGCGGCATCGTCGTCGTCGGCACCCTGGAGGACGCCGAGGACCTCGTCCACGCCCACCCCGAGCTGACCGCGGTGACCGCCGAGGGCGACCTGCTCGGCGCCCACTTCGCCCACGGCGGCTCCGCCGGCGCGCCCAGCCTGCTGGAGGTCCAGGCCTCCGTGGACGAGGCCGCCGCCGAACTGGCCGACCTGGCCGTGCGCTGCGCCGGACTCGCCGAGGAGCAGGACGCCGCGGCCGAGCGGCGCGCACGCGCGGCCGCCCTGGTGGAGGAGCTGGGAGAGCGCAGGCGGGCCGCCGACCGGGAGAAGTCGGGCGTGGCCCAGCAACTGGGCCGCCTCGCCGGACAGGCGCGCGGGGCGGCCGGCGAGGCCGAGCGTTCGGCCGCGGCCGCCGCCCGGGCTCAGGAGGCCCTGGAGAACGCCGTACTGGACGCCGAGGAGCTGGCGGAGCGGCTGGCCGTGGCCGAGGAGATGCCGGTCGAGGAGGAGCCGGACACCTCCGCGCGGGACCGGCTCGCCGCCGACGGGGCCAACGCCCGGCAGACCGAGATGGAGGCCCGGCTCCAGCTGCGTACGCACGAGGAACGGGTCAAGGGGCTCGCCGGCCGGGCCGACTCGCTCGACCGGGCCGCCCGCGCCGAACGCGAGGCACGCGCGCGTGCCGAGCAGCGCCGGGCCCGGCTGCGGCACGAGGCGGCGGTGGCGGAAGCCGTGGCCTTGGGCGCCCGGCAGCTGCTCGCGCACGTCGAGGTGTCCCTCGCCCGGGCCGAGCGGGAGCGGGCCGCCGCCGAGGCCGCCAAGGCGCTGCGGGAGCAGGAGCTGACGGCCGCGCGCACGGCCGGGCGTGACCTGAAGGCAGAACTGGACAAGCTGACGGACTCGGTGCACCGCGGCGAGGTGCTCGGTGCCGAGAAGCGGCTGCGCATCGAGCAGCTGGAGACCAGGGCGCTGGAGGAGCTGGGCGTCGAACCGGCGGCCCTGGTGGCGGAGTACGGGCCGCATCTGCCGGTGCCGCCCTCGCCCCCCGCCGAGGGCGAGGTGTTGCCCGAGGACCCCGAAGACCCGCGCAACCAGCCGAGGCCCTTCGCGCGCGGCGAGCAGGAGAGGCGGCTCAAGGCGGCCGAGCGGGCATACCAGCAGCTGGGCAAGGTCAACCCGCTGGCGCTGGAGGAGTTCGCGGCGCTGGAGGAGCGGCACAAGTTCCTCGGCGAGCAGCTGGAGGACCTGAAGAAGACGCGCGCCGATCTGCTTCAAGTGGTGAAGGAGGTCGACGAGCGGGTCGAGCAGGTCTTCACCGAGGCCTACCGGGACACGGCCCGCGAGTTCGAGGGCGTCTTCGGCCGCCTGTTCCCCGGTGGCGAGGGGCGCCTGGTGCTCACCGACCCGGGCGACATGCTCGCCACGGGTGTGGACGTCGAGGCGCGTCCGCCCGGCAAGAAGGTCAAGCGGCTCTCCCTGCTCTCCGGCGGCGAGCGCTCACTGACCGCCGTAGCGCTGCTGGTGTCCATCTTCAAGGCCCGGCCGAGCCCGTTCTACGTCATGGACGAGGTCGAGGCCGCGCTGGACGACACCAACCTCCAGCGGCTGATCCGGATCATGCAGGAGCTGCAGGAGGCCTCGCAGCTGATCGTGATCACGCACCAGAAGCGCACGATGGAGGTGGCCGACGCGCTCTACGGCGTCTCCATGCAGGGCGACGGCGTGTCGAAGGTCATCTCGCAGCGTCTTCGCTGAGGCCCTTTCGAGACCATTCCGAGATCCACCACGAGATCAACTGACGGCATGTTCACTTCTTGAACACAGAAGGCCTCGACGTATCTCAAAACTCACAGCCGTCGAACTATTGACTTCGAAACTTGAAGGCATAGTCTCTGCAACGTTGCTTTTACCTTCAGGTGTGAGTGGTGTGAACCTGTGCGCCACTGGATACCTGGAGGAGATCACCCCACCCCGGCAGTGTTGCCGCGGCCCGAGGAGTTTTTCGTGACCAGCACTGCGCAGGCACCTCAGCCAGGAGCCAGGACGGCTCATCCCGAGCATCTCGGGCATGTCATCTTCATCGCGGCTGCGGCCGCCATGGGCGGATTCCTCTTCGGCTACGACAGCTCCGTGATCAACGGCGCGGTCGAGGCGATCCGCAGCCGCTACGACATCGGCTCCGCGGCCCTCGCGCAGGTCATCGCGATCGCGCTGATCGGCTGTGCCATCGGCGCCGCCACCGCCGGCCGCATAGCCGACCGGATCGGCCGCATCCGCTGTATGCAGATCGCCGCCGTCCTGTTCACGATCAGCGCCGTCGGTTCCGCGCTGCCCTTCGCGCTGTGGGACCTCGCCTTCTGGCGCATCATCGGCGGCTTCGCCATCGGCATGGCCTCCGTCATCGGCCCCGCCTATATCGCCGAGGTCGCCCCGCCGGCCTACCGCGGCCGGCTCGGCTCCTTCCAGCAGGCCGCGATCGTGGTCGGCATCGCCGTCTCCCAGCTCGTCAACTGGGCCATCCTGAACGCCGCGGGCGGTGACCAGCGCGGCAAGCTGCTGGGCCTGGAGGCCTGGCAGGTCATGCTCGGCGTCATGGTGATCCCGGCCGTGCTGTACGGCCTGCTCTCCTTCGCGATCCCCGAGTCGCCGCGCTTCCTGATCGAGGTCGGCCGCAAGGAGCGCGCCCGCGAGGTGCTCAAGGAGGTCGAGGGCGACAAGATCGACCTGGACGCCCGGATCGCCGAGATCGAGCACGCCATGAAGCGGGAGCACAAGTCCTCCTTCAAGGACCTCCTGGGCGGCTCGTTCTTCTTCAAGCCGATCGTCTGGATCGGTATCGGCCTGTCGGTCTTCCAGCAGTTCGTCGGCATCAACGTCGCGTTCTACTACTCCTCGACGCTGTGGCAGTCGGTCGGCGTCGACCCGACGAACTCGTTCCTCTACTCCTTCACGACGTCGATCATCAACATCGTCGGCACCGTGATCGCGATGATCTTCGTGGACCGCATCGGCCGCAAGCCCCTGGCCCTGATCGGCTCCGTCGGCATGGTCATCGGTCTGGCCCTGGAGGCCTGGGCGTTCAGCTACCACCTCGTCGACGGCAAGCTGCCGGCCACCCAGGGCTGGGTCGCCCTCGTCGCCGCCCATGTGTTCGTGCTCTTCTTCGCCCTGTCGTGGGGCGTGGTGGTCTGGGTCTTCCTCGGCGAGATGTTCCCGAACCGGATCCGCGCCGCAGCGCTCGGTGTCGCCGCCTCCGCGCAGTGGATCGCCAACTGGGCCATCACCGCGAGCTTCCCCTCGCTCGCCGACTGGAACCTGTCCGGCACCTACATCATCTACACGGTCTTCGCCGCGCTCTCCATCCCCTTCGTGCTCAAGTTCGTCAAGGAGACGAAGGGTAAGTCGCTGGAGGAGATGGGCTGAGCCGCAGCCCCTCGAAGCCCGAGGAGTAGGGCCAAGTCCCCGCTGCCCCTCTCCTCGCACCGTCCGCCGCCCCCGGCCCGGCCACCACCGGACCGGGGGCGGCGGTGTCGTCACCGCCCGTCACCGGCCTCGGCGGAGGCCTCAGCCCGCCAGCGCCGGAACCACACGCTCCGCGAACAGCGCGAGGCTCCGCCACCCCTCCTCCACCGGCATCCCGCCCGCCAGCGGATGCAGCACCAGGCTGTCGAGGCCCTGCGCCACGCACTGCTCCGGAGTGAGGATCCGGTACACGCCCTCCGCGCGCAGCTCCGCCACCGTGCCGGCCGCCGACCGCACCGCCGAGCGGATCTGCTCCGACTGCCACGAGGCGTACGTCCGCGCCTCGTGCAGGAAATGCTCGCCGTACAACGCCCACGCCCGATCCGGGTCCTCGGCGATGTGCAGCAGGGGGGTCTCGGCCGCGGGCATCATGACCCAGCCCTCGGTGCCGAACTCGGTGAGCCGCTCCTTGTAGTAGGCCTCGAGCTCCGGCAGATGCGCGCTCGGGAAGAACGGCAGGCCCAGCCGGGCGGCCCGGCGGGCGGCGGCCTTCGAGGAACCGCCGACCAGCAGCAGCGGGTGCGGATCGGTGAACGGACGCGGGGTGAGCCGAACCCGTCGGCCCCGGTACGTGAACTCGGTGCCGGACCAGGCCTTCAGCAGCGTCTCCAGCAGCTCGTCCTGAAGCCTGCCCCGGCGCTTCCAGTCGACGTCGAACAGCGCGTACTCCTCCGGCCGGTAGCCGATCCCGGCCACCGTGACCAGCCGCCCGCCGCTGAGCAGGTCGAGGACGGCGATGTCCTCGGCCAGTCGCAGGGGATCGTGCAGCGGCCCGATCACCGCCGACACCGTCACGGCGATGTTCCGGGTCGCCCCGAACACCGCGCCCGCGAAGGCGAACGGCGACGGCAGCCAGTTGTCGTCGACTCCGTGATGCTCCTCGGTCTGCACGGTGGTGATCCCGTGCTCGTCCGCGTACGCCGCCATCTCCAGGGCGGCCCGGTAGCGGGCGGACAGGGCGGCGGGGGTGGCGCCGGGAGCGACGAGGTTGAAGCGTACGACCGTGACGGGCATGGGAAGTCCCCCTCCGGTGCGATGCGGTGGAGGGGGACCGTAACTGACGGAGCGTCAAATGGCCATGCGCCGGGCCGGAGCCGGGCGAGACGCCGGAGTCGGAGCGCAGTGGGGACGCAGTCGCGCGGCGAGGGCCGCGGTCGCGGTGCCTGGTCGAAGCGGTGCCCGGTCGGGCCCGGCGGGCGCCGCGTGAGGCCTCGGCACCGGATCAGTGCCGACCCGCACGGTCCGAACGTCATGACACCGGGGGGACATGGACCGCGGGGACCTGCGGAGGGAAACCCGACGCCTGCCGGACGGGTCGGGGCGAGTCGCCGCCCGGCTTCCACGCCGGCACCGCCGCGAGCGCGTACAGCGTCGTCGCCCGTACATCACGCGGGCCCCGACGCTGTGCACCGTCTCTCCGAAGGACGCGGTCAGCGGCAGTCCGGCGGAGACCTCCTGGCGAAGATGGTCAGGGTCTGCGAGGCGATCGCGAGCGGCGTGCCGGGTCTGGTGGCCCGACGCGACGGAGTCGTCATGACCGTGGCCGCGTCCGACGTCTTGGCCGGCGGGTCGGGCGGATCCGGGCGGTCCGCGACCCGGACAAGCCGCGAGCGCGGGCGCGGGATCGCGAGCCGGCCCCGGACTCCGCCGCCCGTCCCGGCCTGGGGGAGCCGCGGCTCGGCCGGGAGACTTGCGCTTGCTCAGACCTCGACGGTCACGCGGTCCCGGGAGACCGCGGTGGCCTCGCCGGCCTCGCCGGCCTCGGCGTCCGGTGCCGCGGTCGTCGCCGACGGCTTCGGCAGTGCCAGGTAGAGCAGGCCCGAGACGATGATCGTCGCGACCCAGCCGAGGCCGTACTCGCCGATCAGGTTGTTCTTCGCGAGCGGTCCGGTGAACCAGTCCGAGGTGGTGAACATCAGACCCGAGAGCAGGCCGACGGCCCAGGCGGCGACGGCCGCGGGGGAGAAGCCGCCGCGGTACCAGTAGGCGCTGGTGCGGGTGGTGTCGGCCATGGCCTCGCCGTCGTACTCCGTGCGGCGCAGCATGTCCGCGCCGAACACGCCGACCCAGGCGGAGAAGGCGACCGCCAGCAGGGACAGGAAGGCGATGAACGAGCCCATGAAGCTCGTCGCCACCAGCATCAGCACGCCGCCGAAGGCCAGCGAGATCACGGCGTTGACCGAGACCGCCCAGTGCCGCGGCACCTTGAAGCCGAGGGTCTGCGCGGTGAACCCGGCCGAGTACATCGACATCGAGTTGATCAGCAGCATGCCGATCAGCGCGATGCACAGGTACGGCACCGCGATCCACGTCGGCAGGATCTCGCCGAGGAAGGACACCGGGTCGGTGGCCGAGGCCAGGTCCGGCGTGGACACCGCCATCACCGCGCCCATCAGCACCATCGGCAGGACCACGACACCGGCGCCGCCGACCGCCGTGCCCACGATCGCCTTCGAGGAGGCCGTGCGCGGCAGGTAGCGGGTGAAGTCCGGCGCGGACGGGATCCAGCTGACACCGCCGGCCGCGATCATGCCGACACCGGTGATCACCGCGGCCGTGGAGCCGGCGCCGTGGTCCATCACCTTCGACCAGTCGGTGTTCGCCACCAGATAGGCCAGGACCAGCACCGAGAAGACGCCGAAGAGATAGGTGGCGTACTTGTTGCACCTCTGTACGGCGTTGATGCCGAGCCCGGAGATCGCGAAGGTCGCCACGACGAAGACCAGCAGCGTCACCAGGTCCAGGACGCTGTTCGCCTTGAGTCCGAACACCATGTCCAGGATGGTGAGCATCGCGTAGGCGCCGGTGACCGCGTTGATCGTCTCCCAGCCCCAGCGGGCCACCCAGATCAGCGAGCCGGGCAGCAGATTGCCGCGCTGACCGAAGACCGCGCGCGACAGCGCCATGCCGGGCGCCCCACCCCGCTTGCCGGCGATGCCGATCAACCCGACCAGGCCGTACGACACGACCGGCGCGGCCACCGCGACGACGAGCGCCTGCCAGATGTTCAGGTGGTACGCCACGACGAGGCTCGCGCCCATCGTCAGCAGCAGCACGCTGATGTTCGCGCCGACCCAGGTGGGGAACAGCTCGCGCGGCTTCGCGGTGCGCTCGTGGTCGGGAACCTGCTCGATGCCGCGGGTCTCGAGAGCGCCTTCGGTCTCGACGGTTTTGCTCATGAAAGAGGTGCCAGTCATGGGGGGACAGGGGGACGAAGGGACTCTACGCGCGTCAACAGAGTCCTCACCATCGTACTTTGCTCCCACTCCTTGCCATAGGTGGCCTTTGTCTCTGGGAGGAAGCCACAATCGGGCTCCCGTCGTGCCCCATGGCTGATACTGGACGGGTTATGGAAACCATCATCCTTGCCGTAGTCATCGCCGTGGTCGTGCTCGGTGCGCTCGGCGGGCTCGTCGTCGGCAGCCGGCGCAAGAAGCCGCTGCCCCCGCCGCCCCCCGCAGCGCCCGACATCACCGCGCCCCCGGCCGAGCCGCACGTCGGCGACGAGGCCGAGACGCCGCGCGACGAACCGCGCCGGACCATCGAGGAGGTGGACCTTCCAGGCGGCCCGGCACCGGTCGTCGTAGAGGAGCCTCCCACTGTCGAGGCTCCCGGGATCGAGATCCCGGAGCCCACCGCGGGCCGCCTGGTGCGCCTGCGCGCCCGCCTGTCCCGCTCGCAGAACGCCCTCGGCCAGGGCCTGCTCACGCTGCTCTCCCGCGAGCACCTCGACGAGGACACCTGGGAGGAGGTCGAGGACACGCTGCTCACCGCCGACGTCGGCGTGCAGCCCACCCAGGAACTGGTCGAGCGGCTGCGCGAGCGCGTGAAGGTGCTCGGCACCCGTACGCCGGTGGAACTGCGCGGCCTGCTGCGCGAAGAGCTGCTCAAGCTGATCGGCACCGACGTGGACCGCGCGGTGAAGACCGAGCCCGAGGACCGCAAGCCCGGCATCGTGATGGTCGTCGGGGTCAACGGCACGGGCAAGACCACCACCACCGGCAAGCTGGCCCGCGTGCTCGTGGCGGACGGCCGTACGGTCGTCCTGGGCGCCGCCGACACCTTCCGTGCCGCCGCCGCCGACCAGTTGCAGACCTGGGGCGAGCGGGTCGGTGCCTACACCGTGCGCGGGCCCGAGGCCGGCGATCCCGCCTCCGTCGCCTTCGACGCGGTCAAGGAGGGCAAGGAGATGGGGGTCGACGTCGTCCTCATCGACACCGCCGGCCGCCTGCACACCAAGACCGGCCTCATGGACGAGCTGGGCAAGGTCAAGCGGGTCGTGGAGAAGCACGCGCCGCTGGACGAGGTGCTGCTCGTGCTGGACGCCACCACCGGTCAGAACGGCCTGGTGCAGGCCCGCGTGTTCGCCGAGGTCGTGGACATCACCGGCATCGTGCTGACCAAGCTGGACGGCACCGCCAAGGGCGGCATCGTCGTCGCGGTCCAGCGGGAGCTCGGTGTGCCGGTCAAGCTCATCGGGCTCGGGGAGGGCGCGGACGATCTCGCGCCGTTCGAGCCGGAGGCGTTCGTGGACGCGCTGATCGGCGAATAGCGCCCACTGGTCTCTCGTATGGCACGGATTCGTTCCGGACGGCGAGAAGCGCCCGCCCCCGAGGTGCAGTCGGGGACGGGCGCTTCGCTCTTCCCGGCGCGGCACGCGTGGCGCGGCGCGGGGGCCGAACCGGGCTGCGCGCCGGCCGCGCGCGGTCAGGTCACGGCTCGCGACCGGTGGGCCACATAGGCGAGGGTCCCCAGCAGCAGCCGCGCCGCCGGGGGCTTCGTCGCCGAGTCCAGCGCCGGCGGGCGCAGCCAGCGCACCGGGCCGAGGCCGCCCTGGTCGGAGGGCGGCGCGGTGATGTACGTGCCCGGGCCGAGGCCGTGCAGGTCCAGCGCGCGGGGATCGTCCCAGCCGGTGCGGTAGAGCAGCCGGGGGAGTTCGGCGGCGGCACCGGGCCGGACGAAGAACCGGGCGCGGCCGTCCGGGGTCACGGTCACCGGACCGAGCGGCAGGCCCATGCGCTCCAGGCGGACCAGGGCGCGGCGCCCGGCGGCCTCGGAGACCTCGAGGACGTCGAACGCGGTGCCGACCGGCAGCATCACGGCGGCGCCCGGGAACTCCGACCAGGTCCTGGTCACCTCGTCCAGGGTGGCCCCGGCGGGCACGTGGGGCGCGAAGTCCAGCGGATGCGCTCCCGGGGCCGGGCAGTCGCCGTGCCCGCAGGAGCAGACGCCCGCCGCGGCCCGCGCACCCGGCACCACGTCCCAGCCCCACAGCCCGGTGAACTCGGCGACGGCGGTGCACTCCGAGGAACGGCCGCGCCGACGGGTGCCGGAACGGATCTCGCGGATGCCGCCGATCGTGAAGCCCATGCCCCCTCCAACGGGTCCAGCGCGCCGGTGGTTACGACACGGAGCGAGACGGAAGCGGAACGTAACGCTACGGCTCCGCTTGCCCGGTGTGACCCGAGGCCAAGGTGGCGCATCGAAGCTCGGGTGGTGGCGCACCGGAGGCTGTGCGCCCCCGGGTGCTTCACTCCGCCCACTCCCGGACGTCATGTGTCAAGTGAATCGCGTGGCGGCGATCGTGAGTTCATTCGAAGGGGTGGCGAATGGTGGCGTTTCCGGGATCCCCGTGGCTGGTGCGGTGATCGTGGGATTACTGTGAGTGTGCGAGGCCAAGGGGCACATGCACTCGCGGGTATGCCGGAGGCAAGTCGTCAGCTCGTTCGAGGGGTGAGAACCGGCGGACGGGAGGCCGTATATACCGGCATTCTGATAGGGCTTGGCGCAGTAGGCGACAAGTGGTGCGAGGGATGGGGGCGTTCCGGTGGGCAGCAACGGCGGTAGCGGGGAGAACGCTGACAAGCGCCCCAACGAGCTGCTCGGTTCGTGGTTCGTGCGGAGCGGCTGGTCCAAGGGCGAGCTCGCCCGCCAAGTGAACCGCAGAGCACGTCAGTTGGGTGCCAACCACATCTCCACCGACACCTCGCGTGTCCGGCGCTGGCTGGACGGGGAGAATCCGCGCGAGCCGATCCCGCGCATCCTCTCGGAGCTGTTCTCCGAGCGTTTCGGCTGTGTGGTCTCCATCGAGGACCTCGGCCTGCGCGCCGCCCGCCAGTCGCCCGCCGCGTCCGGCGTCGACCTGCCCTGGACGGGCCCGCAGACGGTCGCCCTGCTCAGCGAGTTCTCCCGCAGCGACCTGATGCTCGCCCGCCGCGGCTTCCTCGGCACCGCCCTCGGGCTGTCCGCGGGGCCCTCCCTCATCGAGCCCATGCAGCGCTGGCTGGTGCCCACCCCGGCCTCCCCGGTCCCGCCCCAGCCGGAGAGCGCGTTCGACTCCCGGCGGCCGGGCCGGCTGTCCACACCCGAGCTGGACCTGCTGGAGTCCACCACGCAGATGTTCCGCCAGTGGGACGCCCAGTGCGGCGGCGGACTGCGCCGCAAGGCGGTCGTCGGCCAGCTGCACGAGGTCACCGACCTCCTCCAGGAACCCCAGCCCGCGGCCACCACCCGCAAACTCTTCAAGGTCGCCGCCGAACTGGCCGAACTGGCCGGCTGGATGTCGTACGACGTCGGCCTCCAGCCCACCGCGCAGAAGTACTTCGTCCTCGCCCTGCACGCGGCCAAGGAAGCCGGCGACAAACCGCTCGGCTCCTACGTCCTCTCCAGCATGAGCCGCCAGATGATCCATCTCGGGCGGCCCGACGACGCCCTGGAACTGATCCACCTCGCCCAGTACGGCAGCCGCGACTGCGCCGGCCCGCGCACCCAGTCCATGCTGTATGCGATGGAGGCCCGCGCCTACGCCAACATGGGCCAGCCCGGCAAGACCAAGCGCGCCGTCCGCATGGCCGAGGACACCTTCGCCGAAGCCGACGAGTGGGACGAGCCGGACCCCGACTGGATCCGCTTCTTCTCCGAGGCCGAGCTGTACGGCGAGAACTCCCACTCCTTCCGCGATCTCGCCTACGTCGCCGGCCGCAGCCCCGCCTACGCCTCGCTGGCCGAGCCGCTCATGCAGCGCGCGGTGGAGCTGTTCGCCAAGGACGCCGAGCACCAGCGGTCGTACGCGCTCAACCTGATCGGCATGGCCACCGTGCACCTGCTCCAGCGCGAGCCCGAGCGCAGTACGGAATTCGCCTCGCAGGCCCTGGGCATCGCCAAGAAGGTCCGCTCCGAACGTGTGAACACCCGTATCCGAAAGACGGTCGACACCGCCGTGCGCGACTACGGCGACCTCGCCGCCGTCATCGACCTCACCGATCAGCTCGCCGTCGATCTGCCCGAGACCGCCGAGGCCGTCTGATCCGCCCGGCCCGCCCAAGCCCCGGCCGCGGCCGGTCCTCCCGAACTGCCCGACTCGGCTCCCCCACGCCAGGTCATCGAGAGGCCCGCCGCGGCCGGTCCGTTCTCCCGCGGGATCCCTCGGCGCGACGTTGCGCCACGATAACGATCCCGCCCACCGGTATCCGGCACTTCATCGACGCGTAACACGCAGGCCGCCTTCGTCACCCCGGTGAAACACCGAGGGGCCTCGACCGAAACCGCGCTGCGTCAGTCTCAGGGCGCATAACCGGCCACCCCCTCCACCGACCGGACCGCTCAGGCACCGCCCGCACGGGGCCGTACCAACCGACGAGGAGACGCCGATGGCACCAGCCATCACGCTTGCCGCAGAGGCACCCAAGCTGTCCTCCGCGAACACAGGCTTCATGCTCATCTGCTCCGCCCTGGTGCTGCTCATGACCCCGGGCCTGGCCTTCTTCTACGGAGGCATGGTCCGGGTCAAGAGCACCCTCAACATGCTGATGATGAGCTTCATCAGCATGGGCATCGTCACCCTTCTCTGGGTGCTCTACGGCTTCTCGCTCGCCTTCGGCACGAACAACGCCTTCATCGGCTGGAACCCCGACTGGCTGGGCCTGAGCAACATCGGGCTGACGCAGCTGTGGGACGGCTACACCATCCCGATCTTCGTCTTCATGGTGTTCCAGATGATGTTCGCCATCATCACGCCGGCCCTGATAAGCGGCGCCCTCGCGGACCGCGTGAAGTTCTCGGCCTGGGCGCTGTTCATCGCGCTGTGGGTCACGATCGTCTACATCCCGGTCGCGCACTGGGTCTGGGGCGCCGACGGCTGGGCCTACAAGCTCGGTGTGATCGACTTCGCCGGCGGCACGGCGGTCCACATCAACGCCGGTGCGGCCGCCCTCGGCGTCATCCTCGTCATCGGCAAGCGCGTCGGCTTCAAGAGGGACCCGATGCGCCCGCACAGCCTCCCGCTGGTCATGCTCGGCGCCGGGCTGCTCTGGTTCGGCTGGTTCGGCTTCAACGCCGGCTCCTGGCTCGGCAACGACGACGGCGTCGGCGCGCTGATGTTCGTCAACACCCAGGTCGCGACGGCCGCCGCCATGCTGGCCTGGCTCGCCTACGAGAAGATCCGGCACGGCGCGTTCACCACGCTCGGCGCCGCCTCCGGCGCGGTCGCCGGTCTGGTCGCCATCACCCCGTCCGGCGGCGCGGTCTCCCCGCTCGGCGCGATCGCCGTCGGCGCCATCGCCGGTGTCGCCTGCGCGGCGGCCGTGGGCCTGAAGTTCCGGTTCGGCTACGACGACTCGCTCGACGTCGTCGGCGTCCACATGGTCGGCGGCATCATCGGCTCCCTGCTCATCGGCTTCTTCGCCACCGGCAAGGGCCAGTCCGCCGCCACGGGCGTCTTCTACGGCGACCACACGTTCGGCCAGCTGTGGAAGCAGTGCGCCGGCGTCTTCGCGGTGCTCGCCTACTCCCTGGTCGTCTCCGCCGTCCTGGCCTTCCTGCTCGACAAGACCATCGGGATGCGCGTCTCCCAGGACGAGGAGATCTCCGGCATCGACCAGGCCGAGCACGCCGAGACCGCGTACGACTTCAGCGGCACCGGCGGTGGTGTCATCGGTTCCTCCGCCCCCTCGTCGCCGGCCGCCACGCAGACCAGGAAGGTGGACGCATGAAGCTCATCACCGCCGTCGTCAAGCCCCACCGGCTCGACGAGATCAAGGAGGCCCTGCAGGCCTTCGGTGTCCAGGGACTGACGGTCACCGAGGCCAGTGGCTACGGTCGCCAGCGGGGCCACACCGAGGTCTACCGCGGTGCCGAGTACACCGTCGACCTGGTCCCCAAGATCCGTATCGAGGTGCTGGCCGAGGACGACGACGCCGAGCAGCTGGTCGAGGTCATCGTGAAGGCGGCCCGAACGGGCAAGATCGGTGACGGCAAGGTCTGGTCCCTGCCGGTCGAGACGGCCGTACGGGTCCGCACCGGTGAGCGCGGCCCGGACGCTCTCTGAGCCGCCCCCGCCGGTACGAGAACGAACAGGAGTCGCTGGGTGACACGTACGGACGTACGCAACGAAACGGATGACCCCGGACCCAGCGGCTACGCGGCGGCCCGGCTGCGCCTCCTCACCGAGGGGGCGCGGTCCGGGCCGTCGCGCCGTACCGCGCTCGCCGAGCTGACCGACGACTGGCTGGCCGGACTGTTCACGGCGGCGGCGCGGGGGCTGCGGGGCGTCTCCCTGGTCGCCGTCGGCGGTTACGGCCGCGGCGAGCTGTCCCCGCGCAGCGACCTCGACCTCCTGCTGCTGCACGACGGCTCCGACCCGGGCGCCGTCGCCGCGCTGGCCGATCGCCTCTGGTACCCCGTCTGGGACCTCGGGCTGGCCCTGGACCACTCGGTGCGCACCCCCGCGGAGGCCCGCAAGACGGCCGGGGAGGATCTGAAGGTCCAGCTCGGCCTCCTGGACGCCCGTCACCTCGCCGGCGACCTCGGCTTCACCACTGGGCTGCGCACCGCCGTCCTCGCCGACTGGCGCAACCAGGCGCCCAAGCGCCTGCCGGAACTGCGGGAACTGTGCGCCGACCGCGCGGAACGCCAGGGCGAACTGCGCTATCTGCTGGAACCCGACCTCAAGGAGGCCCGCGGCGGCCTGCGCGACGCCACCGCCCTGCGCGCCGTCGCCGCCTCCTGGGTCGCCGACGCCCCGCGCGAGGGCCTCACGGACGCCCGCCGGCGCCTCCTCGACGTCCGCGACGCCCTGCACCTGGCCACCGGCCGCGCCACCGACCGGCTCGCCCTGCAGGAACAGGACCAGGTGGCGGCCGAACTGGGCCTGCTGGACGCCGACACCCTGCTGCGGCAGGTGTACGAGGCGGCGCGGGTCATCTCCTACGCCAGCGACGTCACCTGGCGCGAGGTGGGGCGGGTGCTGCGCTCGCGGGCCGTCCGCCCCCGGCTGCGCGCCATGCTGGGCGGCGGCAAACCGGTCGCCGAGCGCTCCCCGCTGGCCGAGGGCGTGGTCGAGCAGGACGGAGAAGTGGTGCTCGCCCGCGCCGCACGCCCCGAACGCGACCCCGTGCTCCCGCTGCGTGCCGCGGCCGCCGCCGCGCAGGCCGGCCTGCCGCTCTCCCTGCACGCCGTACGGCACATGGCCGCCACCGCGCGCCCCCTGCCCACGCCCTGGCCCGCCGAGGCGCGCGAACAGCTGGTGACCCTCCTCGGCTCCGGCCGCCCCACGGTGGAGGTATGGGAGGCCCTGGAGGCCGAAGGCCTGGTCAGCCGGATCCTGCCCGACTGGGAACGCGTCCGCTGCCGCCCGCAGCGCAACGCGGTCCACGTCTGGACGGTCGACCGGCACCTGATCGAGACCGCGGTCCGCGCCTCCGCCCTGGCCCGCCACGTCAGCCGCCCCGACCTGCTGCTCGTCGCCGCCCTGTTGCACGACATCGGCAAGGGCTGGCCCGGAGACCACTCGGTGGCCGGCGAGATCATCGCCAAGGACGTGGCCGCGCGGATCGGCTTCGACCAGGCGGAGGTGGGTGTGATCTCGGCGCTCGTCCGCCACCACCTGCTGCTCATCGAGACGGCCACCCGGCGCGACCTGGACGACCCGGCCACCGTCCGCTCGGTCGCCAAGGCCGTAGGCACCCAGAGCACCCTGGAGCTGCTGCACGCCCTCACCGAGGCCGACGCCCTCGCCACCGGCCCCGCGGCCTGGTCCTCCTGGCGCGGCTCGCTCGTCGCCGACCTGGTACGACGCGTCGCCGCCGTCCTCGCCGGGGAAACCCCCGACGAGCCCGAGCCCGCCGCGGCCACGGCCGAGCAGGAACGCCTCGCCGTCGAGGCCTTCCGCACCGGTGGCCCGGTCCTCGCCCTGCGCGCCCGGACCGAGCCGGTCACCGACGAGGAGCCCCCCGGCGGACCGCAGCCCCTCGGCGTCGAACTGCTCATCGCCGTACCCGACCAGCCCGGCGTGCTGCCCGCGGTCGCCGGCGTCCTCGCCGTGCACCGCCTCACCGTCCGCACGGCGGAGCTGCGCGCCCTGCGGCTGCCCGGCGACGTCGACGACGGCTCGGTGCTGCTGCTCAACTGGCGCGTCGCCGCGGAGTACGGCTCCCTGCCCCAGGCGACCCGGCTGCGCGCCGACCTCGTCCGCGCCCTGGATGGCTCCCTCGACATCGCCGGCCGCCTCGCCGAACGGGACGCGGCCTACCCCCGCCGCCGCGGCTGGACCGCCCCGCCCGCGCGGGTGACCGTGGCCCCGGCGGCCTCGCACCACGCCACGGTGATCGAGGTCCGCGCCCAGGACGCCCCGGGTCTGCTGCACCGCATCGGCACCGCCCTGGAGAAGGCGGCCGTACGGGTGCGCAGCATGCACGTCAGCACACTGGGATCGAACGCCGTCGACGCCTTCTACGTCACGACCGGCACCGGCGCGCCGCTGCCCGAGCAGGACGCGGCGTCGACGGCCCGGGCGCTGGAGGAGACACTGCGCGGGTGACCCTGTCCCGGTGACTTCGGCGCCGGGATACCCTGGAGGGCGATTCCCTGAAGACCGTCACCGACCCCGAGGACCGCGAGCGCCGTGTTCGACACTCTCTCCGATCGCCTGTCAGCGACTTTCAAGAACCTGCGCGGCAAGGGACGGCTCTCCGAGGCGGACATCGACGCCACCGCACGCGAGATCCGTATCGCGCTCCTCGAGGCGGACGTGGCCCTCCCCGTCGTCCGCACGTTCATCAAGAACCTCAAGGAGCGCGCGCTCGGCGCCGACGTCTCCCGGGCCCTCAACCCGGCCCAGCAGGTCCTCAAGATCGTCAACGAGGAACTGGTCACCATCCTCGGCGGTGAGACCCGCCGGCTCCGGTTCGCCAAGCAGCCCCCCACCGTGCTCATGCTCGCGGGTCTGCAGGGTGCCGGTAAGACCACCTTGGCGGGCAAGCTCGGCCGGTGGCTGAAGGAGCAGGGCCACTCGCCGCTGCTGGTGGCCTGTGACCTCCAGCGTCCCAACGCCGTCAACCAGCTGAGCGTCGTCGCCGAGCGCGCGGGCGTCGCCGTCTACGCGCCCGAGCCCGGCAACGGCGTCGGCGACCCGGTGAAGGTGGCCAAGGACTCCATCGAGTTCGCGAAGTCCAAGGTCCACGACATCGTGATCGTGGACACCGCCGGCCGCCTCGGTATCGACGCCGAGATGATGCAGCAGGCGGCGGACATCCGCGACGCCGTCTCCCCGGACGAGATCCTCTTCGTCGTCGACGCGATGATCGGCCAGGACGCGGTCAACACCGCCGAGGCCTTCCGCGACGGCGTCGGCTTCGACGGCGTGGTGCTCTCCAAGCTCGACGGTGACGCCCGCGGTGGTGCCGCCCTGTCGATCCGGCAGATCACCGGCAAGCCGATCATGTTCGCGTCCAACGGCGAGAAGCTGGACGACTTCGACGCGTTCCACCCTGACCGGATGGCCTCCCGCATCCTCGACATGGGTGACCTGCTCACCCTGATCGAGCAGGCGGAGAAGACCTTCAGCCAGGAAGAGGCCCAGAAGATGGCCTCGAAGCTGGCGTCCAAGAAGGGCCAGGAATTCACCCTGGACGACTTCCTGTCCCAGATGGAGCAGGTCCGCAAGATGGGCTCCATCTCCAAGCTGCTCGGCATGCTCCCGGGCATGGGACAGATCAAGGACCAGATCCAGAACCTGGACGAGCGGGACGTGGACCGCACCGCGGCGATCATCAAGTCGATGACCCCGGGCGAGCGCCAGGACCCGACGATCATCAACGGCTCCCGCCGCGCCCGTATCGCCAAGGGTTCCGGTGTCGAGGTCAGCGCGGTGAAGAACCTCGTCGAGCGGTTCTTCGACGCCCGCAAGATGATGTCCCGGATGGCCCAGGGCGGCGGTATGCCGGGCATGCCGGGGATCCCGGGCATGGGCGGCGGCCCCGGCCGGACCAAGAAGCAGCCGAAGAAGGCCAAGGGCAAGCAGCGCTCGGGCAACCCGATGAAGCGCAGGCAGCAGGAGCTGGAGGAGGCCCAGCGCCGCGAGGCCGCGGCCCAGGGCGGCGGCGCGTTCGGCCTGCCCGAGCAGGGCGGCCAGGACTTCGAGCTGCCGGACGAGTTCAAGAAGTTCATGGGCTGATCGGGAAGTGAAGGCCTGGCTCGGGCCGGTCGAGCGCTGAGCCGGCCCGTCGTGGCGACTCTGGGGCGCCCTCCGCGCGGGGGCGCCCTTCGCGCGTGTTCCCCCTGGTCCCACCCGCCCTACGGGATCCGGTCCCACCCGCCCGGCGGGTTCCGGTGACACCCGACCCACCGATGCCACCCGCCCCGGCCCACCCGGGACTCAGCCGCCCTTGGCACGCGCCGTACGCGAGACCGGGCGGTCCGGGCAACGCGCGTCGCCACGGCCTCGGCACGCGGGGCGCGGCGGGTTCGCCGGGCGGACGGGCCGGTGGGGTCAGGGCACGCGGGCTATGAGGTAGCGGAAGACGTTCGGCATCCACACGGTCCCGTCCTGGCGCCGGTGCGGATGCAGGGCCTCCGTCAGCTCCTTGTCGACCTGCCTGGCGTCGGTCGCCGCCATCGCCGTGTCGAACAGGCCGGTCGAGAGCAGCCCGCGTACGGCGCTGTCCACGTCGGCGTACCCGAACGGGCAGGCCACCCGGCCCGAGCCGTCCGGCTTCAGCCCCGCCCGCTGGGCGACCTCCTCCAGATCGTCCCGCCGGGCCGGCCGCCAACCGCGCCCCCCGGGCAGCGGATCGGCCGGTTTCCTGGCCGCCCGCAGCACCGAGGAGGTCGCGCAGCGCTCCGGCGGGCCCCAGCCGGCCAGCACCACGGCGGCTCCCCGCCGGGCCGGCGGCAGCGCGGCCGCCAGCTGCTCGGCGAGCCCCTCCGAGTCGCCCGCCAGGCAGCCGACCGGCTCGAAGACGGTCACCAGGGTGTACCCGGCCGTCTCCGCGTCGGCCGCGTCCCCCGGCGCGCCGTCGAGGAGCCTCGCGGTCGCACGCGCGCGCGTGCCGCGACCGCGGCAGCCGCCGCGCGGGGCGTCCGGCAGCAGCCGTTCGCGCGCGAGGGCGAGCCGTTCACGGCAGGAGTCGACCCCGGTCACCGTGGCCCCCCGGGACGCCGCCATCAGCAGGGCGAGGCCGGAGCCGCAGCGCAGCCCCAGCAGCCGGGTCGCGGGGCCCACTTCCAGCCGTTCGTAGACCGCCTCGTAGAGCGGGACCAGCATCCGCTCCTGGATCTCGGACCAGTCACGCGCGCGTGCGCACAGATCCACCCGGGGTACGCACTCCGCGTGAGACCGGTGCTGCCGCACGAGCGTAGGTGTCATAGGTAAGCGCCCCAATCCGCCGACAGTTCGCCGCTGTGCCCGGTTGCGTGGCCCCCGTGCCGTGCGCGCGCACTTCCCACGTATGCCAGGTAACTCCCGGCTCGCGGTGCCGTCCAGGGGTCGTGGGCCCCGGCTTGGTGTCCGGACGCGAGAGTGGCGAGATTTCACGTCCCGGCAATCTGGACGGCTCTACGGTGACCGCTCCGGCGGAACGGGCCGGTGCCGGGGGTCGCCGCCACTCGCGGTAACGTCACGGCCGTCACGGACGCTGACCAAGACGGGGGCCTCGCCCAGAGCGGCCGAAACGCCCCTTGCGCAGCCGCCGGGCACGGTCGCACTCGCGTACTACCCGCCGGTCGTAGTGCGGCCTACGCACCAGCTTGGTAGGAGCTGTGAGGCTTCTCCGCAGATCAGCGCACCCGCCCTCGTCAGGACGCATCAGTGCCAACTGACGGGTACGTGCAAATTATTTGGGATGGCCCGGAATAGGAACACAGTGGCACCCCCGCTCGTTGTCATTACGTGAGCACGACACAGACACCACCTGTTCTCGCCGCGGAGCTGGCACAGGCGTGGGCCGACATTCAGCGGTACCACCCCGAGCTGCCCGACCTCGCCGCGCCAGAATCCCTGATCGGAGAGTCGTCGTCCGCGTGCGGGCACGAACTCTCCTTCGAGCGACTGCTCCATGAGGCAGTCCACGGCATCGCCGCCGCCCGCGGGGTCCGCGACACCTCCCGCGCCGGCCGCTACCACAACCGTCGTTTCCTCGCGATCGCCGAGGAGCTGGGCCTCGACCACCCCGAGGAGCCGCACCCGAGCAGCGGTTTCTCGCTGGTCACGCTCAACCCCGAGGCGAAGCGGCGCTACCGCCCGACCATGGAGCGCCTGCAGCGCGCGCTGAAGGCCCACACGGCGGCCACCTCCTCCGACACCACCCGCACCTTCCGCGGACCGGCGGCCCGGCACGGCTCCTCCGGCGGCGGCGTCCGGGTCAAGGCGGTCTGCGACTGCGGGCGCAACGTCCGGGTGGTCCCCTCGGTGCTGGCCCAGGCCCCGATCGTGTGCGGCGGCTGCGGCAAGCCGTTCCGCATCCCGGAGGTCATGGGGGCGGCGTAGGCGCGGACCGCGACAGTGCCGGCATCTCGTGGGTGCCGGACGCGGACGGCGAACTCCAAGGGCGGCGCATCCGACGTACCTCACCTCCACGCCGGATGCCGCTGCCCCGCGCCCGGCCGGCGCACCCCGGCGGGCTCACCCACCCGCGGCCCGGAGCGGCCCACGGGGTGTGGCACAATGGTCAGCTGTACTCGACAGTCGCATAGGACCCCTCTCTCCTCCGGCTGACGCGTCCATCGGGCACTCGGGTACCGCAACCCCACGCGGCAATCTGCCGTGCCCAACCACGTCAATCCAGGAGAATCCACTCCCGTGGCAGTCAAGATCAAGCTGAAGCGTCTGGGCAAGATCCGTTCGCCTCACTACCGCATCGTCGTCGCCGACTCCCGTACCCGCCGTGACGGCCGGGCCATCGAGGAGATCGGCAAGTACCACCCGACCTACAACCCGTCGGTCATCGAGGTGGACGCCGACCGCGTCGCGTACTGGCTGGGTGTCGGCGCGCAGCCGACCGAGCCCGTGCTCGCCATCCTGAAGAAGACCGGCGACTGGCAGAAGTACAAGGGCGAGCCCGCCCCGGCGCCGCTGCTCGTCGCCGAGCCGAAGGCCGCGCGTCCGTCGTTCGAGGCTCTCGGCGGTGACGACGACGGCAAGGGTGAGGCCATCACCCAGAAGAAGAAGGCTGAGAAGAAGGACGAGGCCCCGGCTGAGTCCGAGTCGACCGAGGCCTGAGCACCATGCTCGAAGAGGCGCTTGAGCACCTCGTGAAGGGCATCGTCGACAACCCTGACGATGTGCAGGTCGCCTCGCGCGACCTGCGCCGCGGTCGCGTGCTCGAGGTCCGGGTCCACCCGGACGACCTCGGCAAGGTGATCGGCCGTAACGGCCGCACCGCACGCGCTCTGCGTACCGTCGTGGGCGCCATCGGCGGCCGCGGTGTCCGTGTCGACCTCGTCGACGTGGACCACGTCCGCTGACGCTTCATCGCAACCGGCTCGGGCCGGGGAGGGCCACTGGGCCGTCCCCGGCCCGCAGTCGTACGACAGGAGATCTGTACACGTGCAGCTGGTAGTCGCACGGATCGGCCGCGCCCACGGCATCAAGGGCGAGGTCACCGTCGAGGTACGTACCGACGAGCCCGAGCTGCGGCTCGCCCCGGGCGCCGTCCTGGCCACCGACCCGGCTTCCACCGGGCCCCTCACCATCGCCACCGGCCGCGTCCACAGCGGCCGTCTGCTGCTGCGCTTCGAGGGCGTCACCGACCGCAACGGCGCCGAGGCCCTGCGCAACACCCTGCTGATCGCCGAGATCGACCCCGAGGAACTCCCCGAGGGCGAGGACGAGTACTACGACCATCAGCTCATGGACCTCGACGTGGTCACCGCGGACGGCACGGAGGTCGGCCGGATCACCGAGATCTCGCACCTGCCCTCCCAGGACCTGTTCATCGTCGAGCGCCCCGACGGCAGCGAGGTGCTGATCCCCTTCGTGGAGGAGATCGTCGCCGAGATCGACCTGGTCGAGCAGAAGGCGGTCATCACCCCGCCCCCCGGTCTGATCGACGACCGCGCGGAGATCGCCTCCGCCCGGGACGCCGCCGCCGAGGACGACTCCGCCGAGGACGACTCCGCCCGGGACGCCGCGGAGGGCGAGGACTGACATGCGTCTCGACGTCGTCACGATCTTCCCGGAGTACCTGGAGCCGCTGAACGTCTCCCTCGTCGGCAAGGCACGCGCGCGCGGCCGGCTGAACGTGCACGTCCACGACCTGCGCTCATGGACGTACGACCGGCACAACACGGTCGACGACACGCCGTACGGCGGCGGCCCCGGCATGGTCATGAAGACCGACCCCTGGGGCGACGCCCTGGACACGGTCCTCGCGGACGGCTACGAGAGTGGCGCCTTCGCCCCCACGCTGATCGTCCCCACCCCCAGTGGCCGTCCGTTCACCCAGGAAGTGGCCGTCGAGCTCGCCGAGAGCCCCTGGCTGATCTTCACCCCGGCCCGTTACGAGGGCATCGACCGCCGCGTGACGGACGAGTACGCCTCCCGGATGCCCGTCCGCGAGGTGTCCATCGGCGACTACGTCCTCGCGGGCGGCGAGGCGGCCGTCCTCGTCATCACCGAGGCCGTGGCCCGGCTGCTGCCCGGCGTCCTCGGCAACGCCGAGTCCCACCGGGACGACTCCTTCGCCCCCGGCGCCATGGCCGACCTCCTGGAAGGCCCCGTCTACACCAAGCCGCCCGTCTGGCGCGGCCGGGACATCCCCGAGGTGCTGCTCAGCGGCCACCACGGGAAGATCGCCCGCTGGCGCCGCGACGAGGCCCTGCGGCGCACGACGGCGCACCGGCCCGAACTGATCGCGCACAGCGCCCCCGCGGCCTTCGACAAGAAGGACCGCGAGATGCTCTCCATCCTGGGCTGGGAACCGGACCCCGAGGGGAAGCCGTACGGCCGATTTTGGCGCCGGGCCGAGGGCGTGGAAGAATAGGCCGCTGCTGTGCGTCCGTCCGGTGTGCGCCCCTGCCACAGGGGGACACGACGCCCACCCCGATCCGCGCGGCACCCTCATGTACACCTATCTCCCGTTGATGACCTGTGGCATCAGCGAAGAAAGCAGACGAAATGTCTCACCTGCTCGACACCGTCGACGTCGCGTCGCTGCGCAGCGACATCCCGGCCTTCCGCCCGGGTGACACCGTCAACGTCCACGTCCGCGTCATCGAGGGCAACCGCTCCCGTGTGCAGCAGTTCAAGGGCGTTGTGATCCGCCGCCAGGGCTCCGGTGTCCGCGAGACCTTCACGGTCCGCAAGGTCTCGTTCTCCGTCGGCGTGGAGCGCACCTTCCCGGTGCACACCCCGATCGTCGAGAAGATCGAGCTGGTCACCCGTGGCGACGTGCGCCGCGCCAAGCTGTACTACCTCCGTGACCTGCGCGGCAAGGCCGCGAAGATCAAGGAGAAGCGCGACAACTGAGTGCTTGCCCGGCGTCACGGCGGGGCCGGATAACATCTGGCACCGATGGACACCGAAGCACAGCCGACGGAACGCGACCGCTCCTCCCATCCGGACTCCCCGGGTGCGGAGGGCCGGTCGCGTTTCGCGTTGGTGGAGCGGCTCGCGGCCTGGCTGCCGGGCGGCCGGATCACCTTCACCCTCTTCGCCTGCCTGGCGTCCCTGCTGCTCGTCAACACCTTCGTGGCGCAGCCCTTCCAGATCCCCAGCGGATCCATGGAGCCGGGATTGAGGATCGGGGACCGCGTTCTCGTAAATAAGTTGGCATACCGTTTCGGTGGCCAGCCGCGCCGCGGCGACGTGATTGTGTTCGACGGCACCGGGTATTTCGGGGACGCGGACTACGTCAAACGTGTCGCCGGAGTAGGGGGAGACCACGTGGTCTGCTGTGACACGAAGGGGAGGATCGAGGTGAACGGCCGGCCGGTCGACGAGACGTCGTTCCTCCACTCCGGGGACAGCGCCTCCAGCGTGCCCTTCGACGTCGCCGTGCCCGCGGGCCGCCTCTTCGTCCTCGGCGACCACCGCGACGACTCCAGCGACTCCCGCGACCACCTCGGCTCGCCCGGCGGCGGCATGATCCCCGTCGGTGACGTCATCGGCCGGGCGGACTGGATCGTCTGGCCCTACGACCACTGGACCCGTCTGACGCGGCCGTCCGCCTACGCGCGCGTGCCCGCCCCCGCGGAGGGCAGCCATGGGTAACCGCGGCAAACCACGCGGGGCGCCCGACACCCCCGCCGACCACCTGCTGCCCACCGGGACCCGCCGCACCGCCGCGGTGCCCGGCAGCGGCCGCACGCGCGCGGAGCGCCGCAAACTGCAGCGCAAGGTCAAGCGCAAGCGCCGACGCTCGGCCGTCCGGGAGATCCCCCTCCTGGTGGGCGTCGCCGTCCTGATAGCGCTGGTCCTGAAGACCTTCCTGCTCCAGGCGTTCGTGATCCCGTCCGGCTCCATGGAGCAGACGATCCGGATCGGCGACCGGGTGCTGGTCGACAAGTTCACCCCGTGGTTCGGCGCCAAGCCGCAGCGCGGGGACGTCGTCGTCTTCCACGACCCGGGCGGCTGGCTGGCCGACGAGCAGACCGCCAAGAAGCACGACCCCATCGTCGTCAAGCAGTTCAAGGAAGGCCTCACCTTCATCGGCCTGCTGCCCTCCGACAACGAGAAAGACCTGATCAAGCGGGTCATCGGGGTCGGCGGCGACCACGTCAAGTGCTGCGACGCGCAGGGCCGCATCACCGTCAACGGCGTACCGCTCACCGAGGGCGCCTACATCTACCCCGGCGACGCGCCCTCCGCGACCCCCTTCGACATCACCGTGCCCAAGGGCCGGCTGTGGGTGATGGGCGACCACCGCGGCAACTCGGCGGACTCCCGCTTCCACCAGAACACGTCCTACGGCGGCACGGTCTCCGAGGACTCCGTCGTCGGCCGGGCCATGGTCATCGGCTGGCCGGTCGGCCACTGGACGCGCCTGCGGGAACCTAAAACCTTCGCAAGCGTCTCCGACTCCGTGTCGGGGGCGGCCGCGGGCCCCCGGCCGTCGCATAGGGTTGTGTCCGAGGATCAGCACGGACTGACCCGACTCCCGACCCCTGCGGAACTCCCGCTCGTTATGGGAGTGGTGGGCCTGCACCGCATCCGGGGCAGGCGGCGGCACGGAGTAAGGAGTTGGCGTGGGGGATGTGGCGGTTGGCGCACGTTCGGGACACGACGGCGAGGAACACCGCGGGCACCCCGGGGAAGCGCACGTCCCCGTACCGGACGGCGCCATGACCCCCGGGAATGACGCGGCGTCCGGCGGCGAGGGCACACCGCGGGACGAGCAGCGGGCCCCCACCCAGGACGGGGGCGAGGCCGCGAGCCCGCCGAGGAAGCAGCGCTCCTTCTGGAAGGAACTGCCGATCCTCGTCGTCATCGCGCTGGTCCTGGCGTTGCTGATCAAGACCTTCCTGGTGCAGGCGTTCTCCATCCCGTCGGACTCGATGCAGAACACCCTCCAGCAGGGGGACCGCGTCCTGGTCGACAAGCTCACCCCGTGGTTCGGCTCCGAGCCCGGCCGTGGCGAGGTCGTCGTCTTCCACGACCCGGACAACTGGCTGGCGGGCGAACCCGCGCCCAACCCCAACGCCGTGCAGAAGGTCCTCAGCTGGATCGGCCTGATGCCGTCCGCCGAGGAGAAGGACCTGATCAAGCGGGTGATCGGAGTCGGCGGCGACACGGTCGAGTGCAACAAGACCGGTCCCCTGACGGTGAACGGCAAGGCGCTCAACGAGCCGTACGTCTACCCCGGCAACACCCCCTGCACCGACGACGACCTGGGCGGCCAGTTCAAGGTGAAGGTGCCCAAGGGCTACATCTGGGTGATGGGCGACCACCGCCAGAACTCCCGCGACTCCCGCTACAACCAGTCCGACAAGCACCACGGCATGGTGCCGGTGAAGGACGTCGTCGGCCGCGCGATCGTCAAGGCCTGGCCGATCAACCGCTGGGGCACCCTGCCGGTTCCGGACACCTTCGACCAGCCCGGCCTCGGCCGACAGTCCTCCGCCGCCTCCCTCGTCCCGGCGCCCGGGGGCGTGACCGTGGCCGCGCTGCTGCCGGTCGTGGTGTGGCGGCGCCGGCGTACCGACCGGACGCGGTCCACGGCCGACCGGACGACGGCCACCGGCACCCGCTGACCCGCCACGCCCCGCACCCCCGCACGCTTCGCGGACGGCCCCGGCCGTCCGGGACGTGCGGGTGACCTGCGGGAGGGGGCTGCCCCCGTTCGGTACCGCCGGGTAGGGTGCGGGTCCATGGGTGGCGAGAGCATGACGCGTACGGCCCCGCACGGCGGTGGCACCGGCACGGCACGGGCCGGTGGCGGCCGGATCGGGCAACGGTTGTCCGGGATCGCCGTGGCGCTGGGCCTGGTGCTGTTCCTCGGCGGGTTCGGGTGGGCGGCCGTGAGCTACCGGCCGTACACGGTGCCGACCAGCTCCATGACCCCCACCATCGACGCCGGCGACCGCGTGGTCGCCCAGCGCGTCGACGGTGACGAGGTGCGGCGCGGTGACGTCGTCGTCTTCGAGGACAAGTCCTGGGTGAGCAACGCCAAGGTGGTCAAGCGCGTCGTGGCGGTCGGCGGCGACACCGTCTCCTGCTGCACCGACGGCAAGCTGACCGTCAACGGCAAGCGGATCGACGAGCCGTACCTGCCCGCCGGCAGCCTGGCCGAGATCAAGGGCTTCCCGACCGTGACGGTCCCCAAGGGCCGGCTGTTCCTCCTCGGCGACGAGCGCCAGGGCTCCCTGGACTCCACCGCCCACCTCACGGACGCGGCACAGGGCACGGTCTCCCGCGACGCCGTCTCCGCGCGCGTGGACGCCGTCGTCTGGCCCTGGAACGGCATGCTCAAGCGCCCCACCGGCTTCGAGGCCCTCGGCGCCCTCTCCCGGCCCGGCCCGCTGCGCACCATCGAACTGCTGATCGTCGCCGGTGCCGTCTTGATCCTCGGCGGCGGCGCGTACGGTCCGATCGCCAAGCGCCTCGGCGGCTCACGGGCCCGCACCGAGCCGGGGCCGGCCGGTGCCCGCTGAGCCCACCCTGCCGGGCGAAGAGGGGTACGAGGGCGCCCCGCGCAAGGTGGCCCGGGTGGTCCTCCTCGACCCCGAGGACCGCATCCTGCTTCTGCACGGACACGAGCCGGACGACCCGGCCGACGACTGGTGGTTCACCCCCGGCGGCGGCCTGGAGGGCACCGAGACGCGGGAAGAGGCCGCGCTGCGGGAACTCGTCGAGGAGACCGGCATCACCGAGGTCGACCTCGGCCCCGTACTGTGGCGGCGCCGGTGCTCCTTCCCCTTCGCCGGCCGACGCTGGGACCAGGACGAGTGGTACTACCTGGCCCGTACGAGTCAGACCGCCACCGCCGCGACGGGCCTGACCGAGCTGGAGCGGCGCAGCGTCGCCGGAGCGCGCTGGTGGACGTGCCGGGAACTGACCCGGGCACATGAGACGGTGTATCCGACCAGACTCGCCGAGCTGCTGCAACGGCTGCTCGACGAAGGTCCCCCGGCCAGGCCGGTGACCCTCGACACGGAAATCGTCTGAGGAGGCCCGGGACTGGCGCACAATGGTGGGATCGCACGGCTGAAGGGGAACATGCCATGAGCGCCGAGGACCTCGAGAAGTACGAGACCGAGATGGAGCTGAAGCTCTACCGGGAGTACCGAGACGTCGTCGGTCTGTTCAAATACGTGATCGAGACCGAACGGCGCTTCTACCTCACCAACGACTACGAAATGCAGGTGCATTCGGTCCAGGGCGAGGTGTTCTTCGAGGTGACCATGGCCGATGCCTGGGTCTGGGACATGTACCGGCCGGCTCGCTTCGTCAAGCAGGTCCGCGTCCTCACTTTCAAGGACGTGAACATCGAGGAACTGAACAAGAGCGACCTGGAGCTCCCGGGCAGCTGATCGCCCTCCCCGCACGAGTGACGGGGTTATCCACAATCGCCGGGCCGTCCACCATGATCAACAACTGTGGACGGGATGCGTGACGGTTGGCGCCGGAGGTGGTGCCGACATGAACAAGGCACGCAGTGCACTCGGCAAGTACGGCGAGGACCTGGCCGCGCGGCGGCTGGTCCAGGCCGGCATGACGGTCCTGGAGCGCAACTGGCGCTGCGGACGGTCCGGTGAGATCGACATCGTGGCCCGTGACGGGGACGCGCTCGTCGTCTGCGAGGTGAAGACCCGCAGGGACGCGTCCTTCCAGCATCCGATGGCCGGGATCACCCCGGAGAAGGCGGCACGGCTGCGCGGCCTCGCCGAACGCTGGACCCAAGCCCACGGGGGAGCCCCGCCGGGAGGCGTCCGCATCGACCTGATCGGCGTCCTGCTGCCCCGCCGCGGCGCCCCGGCCGTCGAACACGCCCGGGGGGTGGCCTGAATGGCGTTCGCCCGCACATGCTCCGTGGCCCTGGTCGGCGTCGAGGGCGTGGTCGTCGAGGTCCAGGCCGATCTCGAACCAGGCGTGGCGGCCTTCACCCTGGTCGGCCTCCCGGACAAGAGTCTGACCGAAAGCCGCGACCGGGTCCGGGCGGCGGTGGTGAACTCGGGCGGCGAGTGGCCGCAGAAGAAACTCACCGTCGGACTCAGCCCGGCCTCGGTGCCCAAGGCCGGCTCCGGCTTCGACCTGGCCGTGGCCTGCGCCGTGCTCGGGGCCGCCGAGCGGATCGACCCCCGCGTCCTCGCCGACATCGTCATGATCGGGGAACTGGGCCTGGACGGCCGGGTGCGGCCGGTGCGGGGCATCCTGCCCGCGGTCCTGGCGGCGGCCGACGCGGGATACGAGCAGGTCGTCGTGCCGGAGTGCGCCGCCGCCGAGGCCTCGCTGGTCCCCGGCGTGTCGGTCCTCGGCGTCCGGAGCCTGCGGCAGCTCATCGCCGTCCTGACCGACGAGCCGGTCCCGCACGAGGAGCCGGAGGAACAGGGGCGTCCGGACCCCCTGCTGGCCGGTCTGCGCGTACCGGGCACGGGCGCCGCCACCGGCATGCACAGCCTCGGCACCGCGCAACACGAGTGTGACCACGACCTGGCCGACGTCGTGGGCCAGACCTCGGCCCGTACGGCCGTGGAGGTGGCCGCCGCCGGTGGACACCACCTCTTCCTCGAGGGACCGCCCGGCGCGGGCAAGACCATGCTCGCCGAGCGCCTGCCCGCCGTCCTGCCCCGGCTCACCAGAGAGGAGTCGCTGGAGGTCACGGCGGTGCACTCGGTGGCCGGGCTGCTGCCACCGGGCAAGCCGCTCATCGACGTCGCCCCCTACTGCGCCCCGCACCATTCCGCGACGATGCAGGCCCTCGTCGGTGGCGGCGCAGGCATCGCCCGGCCGGGAGCCGTGTCCCTCGCCCACCGCGGGGTGCTGTTCCTGGACGAGGCACCGGAGTTCCGCAGCCAGACGCTCGACGCCCTGCGGCAACCGCTGGAGTCGGGCCACGTCGTGATCGCGCGCAGCGCCGGCGTGGTCCGGTTCCCGGCGCGCTTTCTGATGCTGCTGGCGGCCAACCCCTGTCCGTGCGGGCGTTTCTCGCTGCGCGACTCCCTGTGCGAGTGCCCGCCCTCGGCGGTCCGCCGGTACCAGTCCCGTGTGTCGGGTCCACTGCTGGACCGGGTGGACCTGCGTGTCGAGGTCGATCCGGTCAGCCGGGCCCAGCTCGTCGAGCCCGGCGCCCGGGGCGAGACCACCGCGACGGTGGCCGACCGGGTGGCCACGGCCCGGCTGCGGTCGGCCGCCCGTCTGGCCGGCACTCCCTGGCGCACCAACAGCGAGGTACCCGGCCGGGAACTGCGCGGCCGCTACCACGCCGTGCCCGGCGCCATGGACGAGGCCGAGCGCGGTCTCGAGCGAGGCGTGCTCACGGCCCGGGGGATCGACCGGGTGCTGCGCGTCGCCTGGACGGTCGCCGACCTCGTGGGGCACGACCGCCCCGACGCGACCGACGTCGCCCTGGCCCTGCAACTGCGCACCGGCGTCCCCCGAGGAGTACCGATGGCGATCGGAGCCCTGACATGACCGCGGGGGAGGACCCCGACGGCGAGCGGCTCGGGCGGGTCTTCCTCGCCCGGGTCCTGGAACCGGGGGACGAGGTCGGAGGGAGGTGGGTGCGAGAGGCAGGGGTCGCGGAGGTGACGCGGCGGCTGCGCGAGGGCCGGGAGCCGTTGCCCGGGGTGAGCGTGACGCGGTGGGCGGGACTCGTCGCACGGGCCGGGCACGCACAGCCGGCGCGGGACCTCGCCACGGCCGAGGCCGCCGGGGCGCGGTTCGTGTGCCCCGGGGACGCCGAATGGCCCGGTCAGCTCGACGACCTCGCGGACGCCCGCCCCCTCGGCCTGTGGGTGCGCGGACGGCCCAGCCTGCGCGTGTGGGCGCTGAGATCCGTCGCCCTGGTGGGGGCCCGGGCCTGCACCGAGTACGGCACCCATATGGCGGCCACCCTCGCCTCGGGCCTCGCCGAGCACGGCTGGGTCGTCGTCTCCGGAGGCGCGTACGGCATCGACGGCGCCGCGCACCGCGGCGCCCTCGCCGCCCGCGGAGCCACCGTCGCCGTCCTCGCCTGCGGCGTCGACCGGACCTACCCCCGTGGACACACCGCGCTGATCGGCAGGATCGCGGAACAGGGACTGGTCGTGGGCGAGTTGCCGCCGGGCGATCACCCCACCCCGAGCCGCTTCATCCTCCGCAACCGGGTCATCGCCGCCCTCACCCGGGGCACCGTCGTCGTGGAGGCCGCCTGCCGCAGCGGCTCGCTGGCCACCGCCCGGGCCGCGCAGCGTCTCGGCCGGTTCACCATGGGCGTGCCCGGCCCGGCCACCAGCCCCCTGTCCGCCGGCGTCCACGAACTGCTGCGGGCGGAGGCCACCCTGGTCACCGACGCCGCGGAAGTCGTCGAACTCGTCGGAGACATCGGTGAGCTGGCCCCGCCCCGGCAAGGGCCCGTCCTCCCGCGCGATCTGCTGGCACCGGCCGTCCGGACCGTCCTCGCCGCGCTGCCCGGTGACCGGGCCGCCCCCGTCGAGGAGATCGCGCTCGGCGCCCGGACCACACGCGACGAGGCGATCGCGAGACTGTACGAACTCCGAGCACTTGGTTACGTCGAACGACACGGCGATGGCTGGAAGTTGACACGCCAGGCGATGATCTCGGTCCGAGACGGTCGACGGCCGTGTTGACCGAGCGTGTTCGGCCGTCCGGGGGAACCCTCGACGCCCTTGAGGTTTCCCGGAGTTGGCCCCTGCGGCCGGTCACGCAGAGCGAGCCCCGAAAGGTCGCGGCGGGGCCGGCCGGGGGCCCCGCGCACGGGTGGAGCGCCCTTTGTTCGCACACCGCGACACCTCAGTCACGCTACGCTCACGAAGACGTCGACGCAGAACGCGCCAACTCGACATCAGACCGACAGCTCACCCAGGCAGCCCACTTCATCCCACGACCCCCACCCTTCCCCGCTTCACGGCACTTCACAGCACTTCACGGCAGAACGGCACAAGGCGACGAATGCCCCAGCACACCTCCGGGTCCGACCGGGCGGCGATCCCCCCAGCCGCCCGCGACGGTGGCAGCGTGCGGCCGCCCGCTCCCTCGACGCTCGACGAACTGTGGCGGTCGTACAAGGCGACGGGGGACGAGCGGCTGCGGGAGCAGCTGATCCTGCACTACTCGCCGCTCGTGAAGTACGTGGCGGGCCGGGTGAGCGTCGGCCTGCCGCCCAACGTGGAGCAGGCGGACTTCGTCTCCTCGGGTGTCTTCGGGCTGATCGACGCGATCGAGAAGTTCGACATCGGCCGGGAGATCAAGTTCGAGACGTACGCGATCACCCGGATCCGCGGCGCGATGATCGACGAGCTGCGGGCGCTGGACTGGATCCCCCGCTCGGTCCGGCAGAAGGCGCGCAACGTCGAGCGCGCCTACGCCACCCTGGAGGCCCGGCTGCGGCGTACCCCGTCCGAGGTTGAGGTCGCCGCCGAGCTGGGCATGGAGGTCGACGAACTGCACGCCGTGTTCAGTCAGTTGTCGCTGGCCAACGTGGTCGCCCTGGAGGAACTGCTGCACGTCGGCGGCGAGGGCGGGGACCGGCTCAGCCTGATGGACACGCTGGAGGACACCGCCGCCGACAACCCGGTGGAGGTGGCCGAGGACCGGGAGCTGCGGCGGTTTCTCGCGCGGGCCATCAACACGCTGCCCGACCGGGAGAAGACCGTGGTCACGCTGTACTACTACGAGGGGCTCACCCTCGCCGAGATCGGCAACGTGCTCGGTGTCACCGAGAGCCGGGTCAGCCAGATCCACACCAAGTCGGTGCTCCAGCTGAGGGCCAAGCTGGCGAGCTTCGGGCGCTGAGTCGGCCTACGTCCTCCCCTGTGGGGTGAGGGGTCCGTAAAGTGGTCGACGTGCCAAGGATTCGAGCGGCCTCCGTGGCCGAGCACCGGTCGATGCAGCGAGCCGCCTTGCTGGACGCGGCTCGTTCCCTGTTGTCCGAGGGCGGGACGGAGGCGCTGACCTTCCCCGCGCTGGCCGAGCGGACGGGACTGGCGCGGTCGTCGGTGTACGAGTACTTCCGCTCGCGTGCGGCCGTGGTCGAGGAGCTGTGCGAGGTCGACTTCCCGCTGTGGGCCGCGGAGGTCGCCTCGGCGATGGAGCGCGCGGACTCGGCCGAGGGCAAGGTCGAGGCGTATGTACGACAGCAGCTGGCGCTGGTCGGCGACCGCCGGCACCGGGCGGTCGTGGCGATCTCCGCGAGCGAGCTGGACGCGGGGGCCCGGGAGAAGATCCGGGCGGCCCACGGTGGGCTGATCGCCATGATCGTCGAGGCGCTGGCGGAGCTGGGGCAGAAGGAGCCCCGGCTGGCGGCGATGCTGCTGCAGGGCGTCGTGGACGCCGCCGTGCGACGGATCGAGCTGGGCGCCGCGGAGGATCCCGCGGCGATCACGGATGCGGCCGTGACCATGGCCCTACGAGGCGTCGGGCGCTGACCCCAGCCTCGCTCGCTGCCCGCGGGGTGGGCCTGGAGGAGCGACGCCGGCTCGCCCCCGGTGCCCCCAGAGCGCCCGCCCCCGCTCATGGGGAGCGCCGCCTCGCCCCGTGTGGTGCTCCGCCCCGAGCGGTCTCCGCCCCGTGCGGGGCCCTACGAGGCGTCGGGGGCTGACCCCAGCCTCGCTCGCTGCCCGCAGGGTGGCCTGGAGCGACGTCGGCTCGGCCTCCGTGCCCCAGAAGCGCCCGCCCCCCGCCCACGGGAGCGCCGGCCGCCCCGTGCGGTGCTCCGCCCCGAGCGGTCTCCGCCTCGTGTGCCGCCCCGCCCCGAGCGGCGCCCCGCCCGGCGTGCCGCCCCGCCCCAAGCCGTGCTCCGCCCCGAGCGGTGCCCCGCAGCTCAAGCGGTGTCCCCACCCGAGTGATGCCGCGCCTCCAAGCGTCTCCCCGCCCAGGCGGAACCCGTCCGATGCGCGCCAGCCGGTGTCCGCCCGGGCGGACACGGGTCCGTCCGCCCTGCCGGGTAGGTCACCCGCCCTGCCGGGTAGGTCGCGCGCGCGTCCGGTCTGCTCGGACTGCGGCTGCCTCTCCATCCGGCCGGTGTCCGCGGATCCGACCGTAGGGGCGCCGGGCCGGTGGGGCCGCCTTCCCCGGGGGCGCCGCCCCCCGCATGGGCTCGCCTCCTGACCTCCCACCGGACCAACGGAACCCTGCTGTCCGAGGCAGGGGTACGCCCAGTACCGGTAGGAGTCTCGACGGGCCCCTCGTCAGGAGCCAAGCGGGCAGGAGGGCGAGCGGGTTCAGGTAGGTCTCGCCTCTGCGCAGGCCCCAGTGCACGCACGGCGTCGGCCCGCAGTGCGAGCCCGTCGGCTGTACGCGGCCCACCTCCTCGGCCGCCCTCACCGCGTCCCCCTCGCGCACCGACGGTTCCACCGGCTCGTACGTGATCCGCAGATCCGTTCCGGTCAGCTCCACGGACACCACACCCCGCCCCGCCACCCGGCCCGCGAAGGACACCCGGCCGGCCGCGACCGCCCGTACCGTGGATCCGGCGGGCGCCGCGAGGTCCACGCCCCGGTGGCCGGGACCGTAGACCGTCGCCGGTGGCTCCCAGCCGCGGAGGACCGGCGGGCGGACGCCCACCGGCCAGGCCCGCCCGATGGCCGGGACCGGCGCCGGTGGAGCGCTCGGCGCCACCGGAACCGGGGTGGCCGCCCGGGCTGCCGGAATGAGCGCGGCCACGGCCAGGGCCAGCACCACGACCGCCCAGACCGAGACATATCGCATCGCACATCGCATGCGAGAACCGTCCCGCATCCGCCTCGATCAAGGTCGCGCCCTGTGGACAACTTCCCGGTTGGGGACAGTGGCGTCACCCGGTGCCCCGCCGGTCCCGTACACTTCTTCTGGCGATCCGGGTCACCGGGTCGACTTCGCACGCCCCGGTACGACACCCGTCAACGGTTCGTACCAAGCGCCCCTCGGTCCTCAGTGGCATGGCGCGTCGCGGGCGTCAGGCGCGACCGCCGTCCGGCGGGCGCGGCACAACCGAGAAAACCAAGGAGAACGGCCATGGCCGTCGTCACGATGCGGGAGCTGCTGGAGAGCGGCGTCCACTTCGGTCACCAGACCCGTCGCTGGAACCCGAAGATGAAGCGCTTCATCTTCACCGAGCGCAACGGCATCTACATCATCGACCTGCTCCAGTCGCTGTCGTACATCGACCGCGCCTACGAGTTCGTCAAGGAGACCGTCGCCCACGGCGGCACGGTCATGTTCGTCGGCACGAAGAAGCAGGCGCAGGAGGCCATCGCCGAGCAGGCCACCCGCGTCGGCATGCCCTACGTCAACCAGCGCTGGCTGGGCGGCATGCTCACCAACTTCTCGACCGTCTACAAGCGTCTGCAGCGCCTCAAGGAGCTCGAGCAGATCGACTTCGAGGACGTCGCCGCGTCGGGTCTGACCAAGAAGGAGCTTCTCGTGCTCTCGCGCGAGAAGGCCAAGCTGGAGAAGACCCTCGGTGGTATCCGCGAGATGCAGAAGGTGCCCAGCGCCGTCTGGATCGTGGACACCAAGAAGGAGCACATCGCCGTTGGTGAGGCCCGGAAGCTGAACATCCCGGTCGTCGCGATCCTCGACACCAACTGCGACCCCGACGAGGTCGACTACAAGATCCCGGGCAACGACGACGCGATCCGCTCCGTCACCCTGCTCACCCGCGTGATCGCCGACGCCGTCGCCGAGGGCCTCATCTCCCGTTCCGGCGTCGCCACCGGCGACAAGGGCGAGAAGGCCGCGGGCGAGCCGCTCGCCGAGTGGGAGCGCGACCTGCTCGAGGGTGAGAAGAAGGCCGACGAGGCTCCGGCCGCCGAGGCCGAGAAGCCGGCCGAGGCCGCTGCCGAGGCCCCCGCCGACGAGGCTCCGGCCGCTGAGGCTCCGGCCGCCGAGGCCCCCGCGGCCGAGGCTCCGGCCGCCGAGGGCGAGCAGGCCTGACGTCAGTGTTGACGGCGGGGGCGGCGACATGAAGTCCGCCCCCGCTGTTCACCCGTAGGTCGGCACGAGGTCCGCGAACCGCGTCACCCAGGTGAACCGCGAACCGTACCGATCTCCCTTCTCCGAAGACTTCGAGAAAGACTCACAGACTCATGGCGAACTACACCGCCGCCGACGTCAAGAAGCTCCGTGAGCTCACCGGCGCCGGCATGATGGACTGCAAGAAGGCGCTGGACGAGGCCGAGGGCAGCGTCGACAAGGCCGTCGAGGCGCTGCGCATCAAGGGCCAGAAGGGCGTCGCCAAGCGCGAGGGCCGCTCCGCCGAGAACGGCGCCGTGGTTTCCATCATCGCCGACGACAACTCCTCCGGTGTCCTGGTCGAGCTGAAGTGCGAGACGGACTTCGTCGCCAAGGGCGAGAAGTTCCAGGCCGTGGCCAACGCCATCGCCGAGCACGTCGCCAAGACGAACCCGGCCGACCTCGAGGCGCTGCTGGCCTCCGAGATCGAGCCCGGCAAGACCGTGCAGGCCTTCGTGGACGAGGCCAACGCCAACCTCGGCGAGAAGATCGTCCTCGACCGCTTCGCGCAGTTCGCCGACGGCTACGTCACCGCCTACATGCACCGCACCATGCCCGACCTGCCCCCGCAGATCGGTGTCCTGGTCGAGCTGGACAAGCCGAACGCCGAGGTCGCCAAGGGCATCGCCCAGCACATCGCCGCCTTCGCGCCGAAGTACCTCTCCCGTGAGGACGTCCCGGCCGACGTCGTCGAGACCGAGCGCCGCGTCGCCGAGGAGACCACCCGCGCCGAGGGCAAGCCCGAGGCCGCGATCGCCAAGATCGTCGAGGGTCGCGTCAACGGCTTCTTCAAGGACGCCACGCTCCTCGGCCAGCCGTACGCGCTGGACAACAAGAAGTCGGTCCAGAAGGTTCTGGACGAGGCCGGTGTCACCCTGAAGCGCTTCACGCGCATCAAGGTCGGCATCTGAGTCCGTACCGCGATCGACGCGCGACCCGGCGAGAAAACTCGGTAGGGTCGACAGCGGTCGTCCGCGCACACCGCCACACCCGGGCGTGGGGCGGACGGCAGCAGAACTGACGAGGAGGCCATTGCCGCGCAGGGAGCGAAAAGCGACCCCATCGGCAATGGCCTTCTTCGTATGTGCAACACGTGAAAGAGGCGGGAACTCCCATGACCACCAAAGCCGAGAAGAGCGACGACGGCAAAGTAAGCGGCCGGTTTCTGCTGAAGCTGTCCGGAGAGGCGTTCGCCGGTGGCGGCGGCCTGGGCGTGGACCCGGACGTGGTGCACAAGATCGCCCGTGAGATCGCGGCCGTCGTCCGCGACGGCGCGCAGGTCGCGGTCGTCATCGGCGGCGGCAACTTCTTCCGTGGCGCCGAGCTCCAGCAGCGGGGCATGGACCGCGCCCGCTCCGACTACATGGGCATGCTCGGCACCGTGATGAACTGCCTCGCCCTCCAGGACTTCCTGGAGAAGGAGGGCATCGACAGCCGGGTGCAGACCGCCATCACCATGGGCCAGGTCGCCGAGCCGTACATCCCGCTGCGTGCCGTGCGCCACCTGGAGAAGGGCCGCGTGGTCATCTTCGGCGCCGGTATGGGAATGCCGTACTTCTCCACCGACACCACCGCCGCCCAGCGCGCCCTGGAGATCGACGCCGAGGCGCTGCTCATGGGCAAGAACGGCGTGGACGGGGTCTACGACTCCGACCCCAAGACCAACCCGGACGCCGTCAAGTTCGACGCCCTCGGATACGGCGAGGTCATCACCCGGGACCTCAAGGTCGCCGACGCGACTGCCGTCACGCTGTGCCGCGACAACAAGCTCCCGATCCTCGTGTTCGAGCTTCTCGCGGAGGGCAATATCGCCCGTGCCGTCAAGGGTGAGAAGATCGGCACGCTGGTGGGTGACCAGGACAGCCGGGACTGACCGGCACGCTCCGGCGCGCGGGGCAGTCACCTGTCCGGGTACGGACGGGACGCGCCCTGGCCGGGGGATGGACAATGTCCTGCCGGTCGGGAACCGTGCAGGAATAAGACGCGACGCAGCCGGCCGCCGCCCGTCACAGGAACCGCAGCCGGGCCTCACTCAAGACACGCAGGAGCAAGTGGTGATCGAAGAGACCCTCCTCGAGGCCGAGGAGAAGATGGAGAAGGCCGTCGTGGTCGCCAAGGAGGACTTCGCCGCGATCCGCACCGGCCGTGCGCACCCGGCGATGTTCAACAAGATCGTGGCCGACTACTACGGTGCCCCGACGCCGATCAACCAGCTGGCCTCGTTCTCCGTGCCGGAGCCGCGCATGGCGGTCGTGACCCCGTTCGACAAGAGCGCGCTGCGCAACATCGAGCAGGCCATCCGCGACTCCGACCTGGGCGTCAACCCCAGCAACGACGGCAACATCATCCGAGTGGTGTTCCCCGAGCTCACCGAGGAGCGCCGCCGCGACTACATCAAGGTCGCCCGCGGCAAGGCCGAGGACTCCAAGATCTCGATCCGCTCCGTGCGCCGCAAGGCCAAGGAGGCCCTCGACAAGCTCGTCAAGGACGGCGAGGTCGGCGAGGACGAGGGTCGTCGCGCGGAGAAGGAGCTGGACGACACCACGCACAAGTACGTCGCCCAGGTGGACGAGCTCCTCAAGCACAAGGAAGCGGAGCTGCTCGAAGTCTGATGAGCGACTCTTCCTGGGCGGTGCCGCCACCGGTGGGCCAGGCCGGGTACTGGGGGTCCACCGAGGGCAGGCCGGGCCGGCCTGCCCAGGGGGACGCCCCGGCGGGCCCCGCGTACGATGCGCCTGAAGCGCAGCGGACTCGCCCCATGCCCCTCGTGCCCGACGTACGCGCCTACGGCGGTGGCCAGGACGGCGTCCGGGGGGCCGCTCGGCCGGGCGGCCCCTCGCTGAGAGACCAGACCTTCCAGGACCGGCCCGTCCCGGCCGAGACCCAGAATCCGGAGCCCATGCCCGACGCCCCGCATCCGGCGCCAGCGCCGCAGAAGAAGAGCGCGGGCCGTGACCTGACCGCGGCCATAGGGGTCGGCGTCGGGCTCGGTGTGGTGATCATCGCGTCGCTGTTCGTCGTCAAAGCCGTGTTCGTCGGCGTGGTGGCGGTCGCCGTCGTCGTCGGTCTGTGGGAGCTGACCAGCAGGCTGCAGGAGCGCAAGGGCATCAAGGCGCCGCTCGTGCCGCTCGCGGTCGGCGGTGCGGCGATGGTCGTCGCCGGCTATGTGCGCGGCGCCGAGGGCGCGTGGGTCGCCATGGCCCTGACGGCCCTGGCCGTTCTGGTCTGGCGCATGACCGAGCCACCGGAGGGCTACCTCAAGGACGTCACGGCCGGCGTCTTCGCGGCGTTCTACGTGCCGTTCCTGGCCACGTTCGTCGCGCTGATGCTGGCCGCCGACGACGGCCCCTGGCGGGTCCTGACCTTCCTGCTGCTGACGGTCGTCAGCGACACCGGTGCCTACGCGGTCGGCTGGCGCTTCGGCAGGCACAAGCTCGCCCCGCGCATCAGCCCCGGCAAGACCCGTGAGGGCCTGCTGGGCGCGGTGGCGTTCGCCATGGTCGCGGGCGCGCTGTGCACGCGGTTCCTGATCGACGACGGCACCTGGTGGCAGGGCCTGCTGCTGGGGCTCGCGGTCGCGGTCAGCGCCACCCTCGGTGACCTCGGCGAGTCCATGATCAAGCGGGACCTGGGGATCAAGGACATGGGCACCCTGCTGCCCGGGCACGGCGGCATCATGGACCGGCTCGACTCGCTGCTGCCGACGGCGCCGGTCGTCTGGCTGCTGCTGGTGGTGTTCGTCGGCTCCACGTGAGCACACGCCGTACGGCTTGCGGGCCCCCGTCCTGGATACAGGCGGGGGCCTTCGCCGTTGTCCGGGCCGCTTCCGGGGCCGCCGGCCCCCTGCCATGCCCCGGACCCCGGATGCCGCAGCAGAAATCGCCGGGCCCGGCCGGTGGACGGCAGACTCCCTGAGAGGACGCTCGGTGTGCGGACGGCGTGTCCTCCGTCGCGTTCGACGCCGCAGGGTGCTGTCCGCCGTCGCCCCAGACGCCGCAGGGAGTGTGCGATGCCTCTCGACCCAGCTTCCGCGCCGGTCGACCCGGCTTCCGCGCCGGTCGACCCGGCCTCCGCGCCGCCCGCCCCGCAGGTGCGCTTCTGGCCCGTCGACGACCTGCCCGCGCTCGACCCCGACCCGTTCCTGGACGAACTGCTGCGCGAGGAGCCGGTGACCCGGATCAGGCTGCCGCACGGCGAGGGGGACGCCTGGCTGGTCACCCGCTACGAGGACGTCCGCTTCGTCACCGCCGACCCGCGCTTCTCCCGGGAGCGGCTCGTCGGCCGCGACATCACCAGCATGCGCCCGGTACCGGTGGCCTCCCAGACGGCGGGCCTGCAGTACATCGACCCGCCCCGGCACAACCGGCTGCGCCGGGTCGTCGCCCGCGCGTTCACCGGCAACAGCATGCGGCGGATGCGGCCGCTGGCCGAGCGCCGGGCCGGAGAACTGCTCGACGTGATGGAACGCCAGGGCGCCCCTGCGGACCTCATGGAGCATCTGCACGGCCCGTTCCCGATCGCCGTGATCCGGGACTTCCTCGGCGTGGACGAGAAGGACTGGCACCGGTGGGCGGCGACGGGAGAGGCCCTGCTGTCGGCGGGCACCGAGTCCGAGCAGCGCGCCCGCGAGGCCGCCCAGGACGCCCGGGCCCGCATCGTCGAACTGCTCCGCAGCCGTCGTGACGAGCCGCGCGAGGACCTCGCCGGGGTACTGGCGCAGGCCGTGGCGGCGGGGGAGCTCACCGACGACGAGGCGATCTCCCTCACCACCGCCATCCAGGTCAGCGGCGGCCACGCGGTCCGCAACAACAGCGGCTCGATGATGTACGCGCTGCTCACCCACCCCGAGCAGATGGACCGACTGCGCCGGGAGCCGGAACTGCTGCCGAAGGCCGTGGACGAGCTGTTCCGCTACGTCCCACACCGCAACGGCGTCGGTATCCCGCGCGTCGCGCTCGAGGACGTCGAGGTCGGCGGCCGGCTGATCCGCGCCGGTGACGTCGTCTACAACGCCTACCTCGCCGCCAACCGCGACCCCGAGGTCTTCCCCGACCCCGACGCCCTGGACTTCGACCGCGAGGGCGCCCCCCATCTCGCCTTCGGGCACGGCCCCCACCACTGCCTGGCCGCCATCATGGCCCGCATGGAGGCCGAGGTCCTGATCGGCACGCTCCTCACCCGGTTCCCGGCACTACGCCTGGCCGTGCCCCCCGAGGACGTCGAGTTCCAACGCCAAGGCCTGATCCGCGGCCCCCGAACCCTCCCCGTGACCTGGTAGATCCCCCCACGATCCTCACTCCCGGTCCTAACTCCCGGTTCTCGGCCACCGTCCTCACCATCGGAGATCACGCATGCCTGAGCAGAAGAGTTCGAACGAGGTCCCCCGGCGACAGTTCGTCGCGCTCTCCGGGGCCATCGGCGCGGCAACACTCCTGACCGGCGCCGGAGCGATCGGAAGCGCGTCGGCGGCGGCCGGCCCGGTACGGACGGGGCCCTCGCCCGATACGTGCCCCACCCCGCCCGCGCCTCCCGGTTCCGGTTCGAGTCCCTGCCCGCCCCCGCAGATGCGACCCCTGTGCGGCCAGCCCACCGACAACGACCCGCTGTGGAACGACGTCCAGTACTGCACCCACGGGACGGTCCCGCCGCCACCGCAGCCGAAGCCCGCCTGCCTGAAGACGACGCCGAACTACGTCGTCCTGCACGGCAAGCCGGAGAACCAGCACAACTACCTCCTGATCCCCACCTGCCGGATCACCGGCATCGAATGCCCGTTCCTGGAGACCTCCGGGGCGGAGAACTACTGGAACGACGCGTGGGAGAACGCGCGGAGCGGGGGGAGCTTCCCCGTGCAGTACCCCAACATCGGGCTGGGGATCAACTCGCAGGGCGCCCGCCGCTTCGACCAGCTGCACATCCACATGGCGGGTGTCCGGGCCAGTACCCAGCGACGGTTGCAGGAACTCGACACGATGGGCCGTCTGGCCACCCAGCCCTCGCAGTGGAACGCCCCGGCCAACCAGTCCGCCGTCTCGGGCCCCCCGGGCAGCGGGGACCGCACCTACCGGATCCTCAAACTCCCCAACCTCGCGCAGAACCTCTTCACGCTGCTCTACCGCTATGTGGTGGTGCCGTCCGGCCTGAACATGGCGGACCAGACCCTGATCGTGGTGCCCAAGATGACCACCGCCGGCTTCGCCGGATCGTTCTACGTCCTCAACAGCGACACTTCCCTCCACAACGGCACCAGCACCTGCGACTACCTGCTGGTGTACAACTGAGCCAAGAGGACGAAGACTCCGCACAGGACCCCTACGCCCACGAAGGCCCACCGGAACCACGGCGGGCCTTCCCAGCGCTCCGCCCGTCGCACCGCCGCGTAGGAGGAGGTCGTTCCTCGCGTGTGCCCGGCCGTACGGCCGGGCACACGCGGACGACAGCCTTCCGCATCAACATCGACGACGCCGGACGGGTGCGGGCCGTCCCTGGGCCGTCCGAGGTCGACCAACGCTGACAGTCGCCGCCCGCGGGTGACCACCCCCACCCCGCTCTGGCCTGGGCCCCCGGCGATGATCTGCGACACTGGACGTGTTATGCCTGCACCCGGAGAACTCACTTTCGTCGCCCCGCGCGGAGCCAAGAAGCCGCCGCGGCATCTCGCCGACCTCTCGCCCGCCGAGCGCAAGGACGCGGTGGCCGAGATCGGTGAGAAGCCGTTCCGCGCCAAGCAGCTCTCGCAGCACTACTTCGCGCGGTACGCGCACGACCCCGAGCAGTGGACCGACATCCCCGCCGCCTCCCGCGAGAAGCTGCGCGAGGCGCTGTTCCCGGAGCTGATGAGCGTCGTCCGGCATCTGTCGACCGACCAGGGGACCACGCGCAAGACGCTGTGGCGGCTGTTCGACGGCACGCTCGTCGAGTCCGTGCTGATGCGGTACCCGGACCGGGTCACCATGTGCATCAGCTCGCAGGCGGGATGCGGCATGAACTGTCCGTTCTGCGCCACCGGGCAGGCGGGCCTGGACCGGAACCTGTCCACCGCCGAGATCGTCCACCAGATCGTGGACGGCATGCGGGCGCTGCGGGACGGCGAGGTGCCCGGGGGACCGGCGCGCCTGTCCAACATCGTCTTCATGGGGATGGGCGAGCCGCTCGCCAACTACAAGCGCGTGGTCGGCTCCATCCGCGCGCTCACCGACCCCGCCCCGGACGGACTGGGGCTCTCGCAGCGCGGGATCACCGTCTCGACCGTCGGATTGGTGCCGGCCATCCACCGGTTCTCCGACGAGGGCTTCAAGTGCAGGCTCGCGATCTCCCTGCACGCCCCCGACGACGAACTGCGCGACACCCTCGTCCCCGTGAACACGCGGTGGAAGGTGCGCGAGGTGCTGGACGCCGGCTTCGAATACAGCGAGAAGTCCGGCCGCCGGCTGTCCATCGAGTACGCGCTGATCCGGGACATCAACGACCAGGCCTGGCGCGGTGACCGGCTCGGCCGGCTGCTGCGGGGCAGGCCGGTGCACGTCAACCTCATCCCGCTGAACCCGACGCCGGGTTCCAAGTGGACCGCCTCCCGGCCGGAGGACGAGAAGGCGTTCGTCGAGGCAATCGCCGCGCACGGGGTGCCGGTCACGGTCCGGGACACCCGTGGTCAGGAGATCGACGGGGCGTGTGGTCAGCTCGCCGCCACCGAGCGGTAACCTGGCCGGGTCCAGTCCACATATCTTCATATTCCGACAGGGGAGCGCCACAGCGCTGAGAGTGCGGCGATCGGGCCGCAGACCCTCTGAACCTCGCCCAGGTCATTCTGGGTAGGAAGTTCGGTCATCACTCATGCTGTTGCGCCCTGCCCGGGTCCCCTCGTGGAGCCCGGGCGGGGCCGCGTCTCTTCCTGGCCAACCCCCAGGAGGACATCCAGTGCACAACAAGACCTTCGTGGCCGTGGCGGCGGGGCTCTGCCTGGCCGCCCTCCCCGCCCTGACCGGGTGCGGGTCGGGCGGCACCGTGAAGGCCACGGACGCCAAGACCGTGACCCTCGTCAGCCACGACTCCTGGGCCGTCTCCAAGAACGTCCTCGAGGACTTCGAGAAGCGGTCCGGGTACAAGGTGAGGGTCCTCAAGGACGGCGACGCCGGACAGGCCGTCAACAAGGCCCTCCTCACCAAGGACAACCCCCAGGGCGACGTCCTCTTCGGCGTCGACAACACCCTGCTCTCCCGGGCCCTGGACAACGGGCTGTTCCAGCCGTACCGGGCCAAGGACTCCGCTCTGGTCCTGCCGCCGTACCGGGTCGACCAGGACAGGCACCGTGTCACGCCCGTCGACACCGGCGACATCTGCGTCAACTACGACAAGGCCTACTTCAGCGAGCACAAGCTGACCCCGCCGCGGACCTTCGCCGACCTGGCCGACCCCCGGTACAAGAACCTCCTGGTCACCGAGAACGCGGCCACCTCCTCGCCCGGCCTCGGCTTTCTGCTCGGCAGCGCCGCGAAGTTCGGCGACGACCGCTGGCCCGACTACTGGAAGAAGCTCAAGGCCAACGGCGTCAAGGTCGTCGACGGCTGGGAGCAGGCCTACTACCAGGAGTTCTCCGGCTCCTCCGAGGGCAGGAAGGCCGGCGGCGACCGGCCGCTGGTGGTGTCCTACGCCTCCTCCCCGCCCGCCGAGGTGATCTACGCCAAGAAGCGGCCCGCGACCGCCCCGACCGGGGTGTCGGCCGGGACCTGCTTCCGCCAGACCGAGTACGCCGGACTGCTGAGCAACGCGCGGAACGCCAAGGGTGGCAAGGCGCTCCTGGACTTCTTGCTCAGCAGGGAGTTCCAGGACGACATGCCGCTGAACATGTTCGTCTACCCGGTGCGCAAGGGCGCCCAGGTGCCGCCGGAGTTCGTGAAGTACGGCCCCCAGGCCGCGGACCCCCAGATCCTGGCCCCCGACAAGATCGCCGCCGACCGCGACCAGTGGGTCAAGACGTGGACGTCACTCGTACTGAAGTAGCCCCGCGCCGGAGCGGCGGCCGGACAAGCGCGGCACGGCTGGGCCTGATGGCCCTGCCCGTCGCGTTCTTCGCGCTGTTCTTCGCCTGGCCCGTGGCCGCGATCGTCGGCCGCGGCCTGAAGACGGACGGTGGCTGGCAGTTCGGGCGGATCACGGACGTCGTCACGCAACCGGACATCCGGCACGTGTTGTGGTTCACCACCTGGCAGGCGCTCGCCTCCACCGCGCTCACCCTGCTGCTCGCCCTGCCCGCCGCCCATGTCTTCGCCCGTCTGGACTTCCCGGGCAAGCGGCTGCTGCGGGCCGTCGTGACCGTTCCCTTCGTGCTGCCGACCGTCGTCGCCGGCAGCGCCTTCCTGGCGCTCGTCGGACGGGGCGGACTGCTCGACGAGCTGTGGGGGGTACGGCTGGACACCACCGTGTGGGCGATCCTGCTGGCCCACGTGTTCTTCAACTACGCCGTCGTCGTGCGCACGGTCGGCGGTCTGTGGGCCCAGCTCGATCCCCGGCAGGAGGAGGCCGCCCGGATGCTGGGCGCCTCGCCGTTCGCGGCCTGGCGGAAGGTCACCCTGCCCGCGCTCGCGCCCGCGGTGGCCGCTGCCGCGCTGATGGTGTTCCTGTTCACCTTCACCTCCTTCGGTGTCGTGCAGATCCTCGGCGGCCCCACCTTCTCCACCCTCGAAGTGGAGATCTACCGGCAGACCTCCGAGGTCTTCGACCTGTCCACGGCCGCCGTCCTCACCCTCGTGCAGTTCGCGGCCGTCGGCGCGATCCTCGCCGTGCACGCCTGGACCGTACGGCGGCGGGAGACCGCGCTGCGCCTCGTCGACCCGGGAACGACCGCCCGCAGGCCGCGCGGCGTACGGCAGCGGGCGCTGCTCGGAGCCGTCCTCGCCACCATCGCCCTGCTCCTGGTGCTGCCGCTCGCCGTCCTGGTCCGCCGCTCCCTGGACGCGCCCGGCCTCGGCTACTATCGGGCGCTGACGAACTCCGACGGCGGTACGTTCCTGGTGGCGCCGGTGCACGCCGTGTGGACCTCGCTGCAGTACGTGGCCGCCGCCACCGCCATCGCCGTGGTGATCGGCGGCCTCGCCGCCGCCGCGCTGGCCCGCCGGGACGCGGGGCGGCTGGTACGGGGCTTCGACGCGCTGCTCATGCTCCCGCTCGGCGTGTCCGCCGTGACCGTCGGCTTCGGGTTCCTGATCGCCCTCGACAAGCCGCCGCTGGACCTGCGCCAGTCCTGGATCCTGGTGCCGCTCGCCCAGGCGCTGGTGGGCGCCCCCTTCGTCGTACGGACCATGCTGCCCGTGCTGCGTGCGGTGGACGGCCGGCTCCGGGAGGCGGCGGCCGTGCTCGGAGCCTCGCCGTGGCGGGTGTGGCGCGAGGTGGACCTGCCGATGGTGCGGCGGGCGCTGCTGGTCGCGGCCGGGTTCGCGTTCGCCGTCTCGCTCGGCGAGTTCGGGGCGACCGTGTTCATCGCCCGGCCCGACAACCCGACGCTCCCGGTCGCCGTGGCCCGGCTGCTGAGCCGTCCCGGCGATCTCAACTACGGCCAGGCGATGGCCCTTTCGACGATTCTGATGGTGGTGTGCGCGCTCGCGCTGCTCGTCCTCGAGCGGCTGCGCACCGACAGGACGGGGGAGTTCTGATGCTGCTGGGCCTCGACGCCGCGACGGTACGCTTCGGCGGGCGGCCCGTGCTCGACGCGGTCGACCTCGCGGTCGCCGAGCACGAGGTGGTGTGTGTGCTCGGGCCCAGTGGCAGCGGCAAGTCCACACTGCTGCGCGCGGTGGCCGGGCTCCAGCGGCTGGACTCCGGGCGGGTGCTGCTCGACGGGCGCGACCAGCGGGACGCGCCCGCGCACCGGCGGGGTGTCGGGCTGATGTTCCAGGACCATCAGCTCTTCCCGCAGCGGGACGTCGGCGCCAACGTGGCCTTCGGGCTGCGTATGCACGGGGTCGCCAAGGGCGAACGCGAGGCCAAGGTGGGGGAGTTGCTGGAGCTGGTCGGGCTGCCCGGTGCCGAACGGCGGGCCGTGGCCTCCCTCTCCGGCGGCGAGCAGCAGCGCGTGGCCCTCGCCCGGGCGCTGGCGCCCCGGCCCCGGCTGCTCATGCTGGACGAGCCGCTCGGGCAGCTCGACCGCTCGCTGCGCGAACGCCTGGTGGTCGAACTGCGCGAGCTGTTCGGCCGGTTGGGGACGACCGTGCTCGCCGTGACCCACGACCAGGGCGAGGCGTTCGCGCTGGCCGACCGGGTGGTGGTGATGCGGGACGGGCGGATCGCCCAGTCCGGGACGCCTCTGGAGGTCTGGCAGCGGCCAGCCGACGCGTTCGTGGCCCGCTTCCTCGGCTTCGACAACATCGTCCCGGCGACCGTCGCCGGGACCGCGGCCGACAGCGCCTGGGGCAAGCTGCCGGTGCCCGACGGCTGCGCGCAGGGCGACCGCACGCTCCTCGTCCGGCCCGCCGGGGTACGGCTCGTGGCGCCCGGCGAGGGTTTGCCGTGCACGGTGACCGCCCGCACCTTCAAGGGCACCCATGTGTCCGTCCGCCTGCGCCCCCAGGACGGCCCGCCCCTGGAGGCGGCCTCGGCGCTCCGGGACGCGCCCGGGGTCGGAGACGCGGTCGGCGTGGAGTTCGACCCGGCGGAGATCGTCCTGCTCAGCTGATCACGGGGCGCCATGACCGGGCACCCCGGCCTGGCGGGCGTACGACCGCGGCCCGTCCCCGGTGACGGGGACGGGCCGCGGTGTGGTGCGGGGGGCGAGGGGTCAGCCGTCGTTGCGGGCCCCGCGCCGGCGCATGCCGAAGAAGACCGCGCCGCCACCGACGACGACCAGGGCGGCCGCGACGCCCGCGATCAGGCCGGTGTTGGAGTCGGCGCCGGTCTCGGCGAGGTTGGAGTCGGCGGCCGCCGGGGACGGCGCGTTGCCGGGGGTGCCCGCCGGGGCGGGGGTGGACCGGGAGGCCGACGGCGTCGGGGTCGCCGACCCGGTCGGGGCCGACTTCGACGGCGTCGGGGTCGAGGAGGCCGGCGGCGTCGGGGTCGGGCTCTCCTCCTTCTTGCAGGCGGTGGACGGGGTCACCAGATCCGGCTTGACGTCGGCGTCGACGATGTTGCCCGCCTTGATGTGGACACGGTAGGTCGCGTTCGGCTTCCAGTCCTCCCGGAAGGTGGCCTGGGTGCCCTCCTTGGATCCCTTGACCACCTGGTCGGCGACCTTCGTCTCGACGCCGCCGGCACCCTCGAGGAAGACGCTGACGGCGGCCGGGACGCCGGAGGCATCGATGTCGGTGACGACGATGACGCCCTTGGCACCGTCGCACTTGGCCTCGGCCTTGAAGTCACCGATGGCGCAGGCGAAGGCGGAGCTCGACAGTCCGAGCACCACCGCGGCCGAGGCGGACGCGACACCGAGGGCGCGCACGGAACGGCGTGCACTACGACGAGTTATGGACACGTTTGTCCTTTACAGAGCATAACTGCGGGGGGCTGAGGGGGAGTTGGGACGACGGATGAGGTGATGTCCCAGCGCCCCCAAGTGGCTCACAGGTCTATAAGCGCTCCGTCGGCAGTGTCAATGCATATGCCGTCAACAGCGAGCGGCTTTGCCCGTTTATTAACCACCGAGACGTTTGATCGCGGCCGGAGCCTGCTCGATCCGGTCAACGAGGGTGATTCGGGACTCCATTGACCGCCCCCGCGCCAGCGACCGCAGCAACGGCCACGCCGGCAACTCCCGTGTCCAGTGCGCCTCGTCCACGAGCACCATCGGCGTCGGCTCGCCGCGCGACTCGTAGTAGTTCGGGGTCGCGTTGTCGAAGATCTCCTGTACGGTCCCGGCGGCACCCGGCAGGAAGACCACACCGGCGGTGGACCGGGCCAGCAGGCCGTCCTCGCGGGTGGCGTTGGCGAAGTACTTGGCGATGTGCGCGGCGAACGCGTTCGGCGGCTCGTGGCCGTAGAACCAGGTGGGGATGCCCACCGACTCCCCGCCGCCGGGCCAGCGTTCGCGGACCTCGAAGGCGGCCCGCGCCCAGTCGGTGACCGAGGGGCGGAACGAGGGGGCCGCGGCGAGGATCCCGAGCGCGTCGTCGAGCATGCCGTCGTCGAAGGGCGCGGCGTAGGCACCGAGGTTCGCCGCCTCCATCGCACCGGGCCCGCCCCCGGTGGCCACCGTGAACCCGGCACGGGTCAGCTCGCGGCCCAGCCGGGCGGCGCCGGCGTAGGCGGTGGTACCGCGCGCCATGGCGTGTCCGCCCATGACCCCCACCACCCTTGACTTGACGAGGAGTTCGTCCAGGGCGTCGGAGACGGCGTCGTCGTGGACGGCCCTGAGCATCGAGGCGAAGACGTCGCCGTCGGCCTTCGTCCGCTGGAACCAGGCGTAGGCCCGCGCGTCCGGTGTCGCCTCGTAGCCCTCGCCCAGTGACGCGAACAGCTCGTCCGGCGCGTAGACGAAGCCGCGGTAGGGGTCGAAGGGGAGGCCGGGCATCGGGGGGAACACCAGGGCGCCCGACGACCGGACCCGGGCGGCGGCCTCGGGTTCCATCGGGCAGCCGAGGAAGACGGCGCCCGTCGTGTCGAGGCCGAGCAGGGCGTCGGTGCGGGCGGTCAGGTCGACGGCCTGCACACGGAACCCGGTCAGTGAGCCGTGCGCGGCGACCACCTCGTCGAACTCGGCGAGGGACTCTATCTCGCGGTCGGGGGCGGGTGGTTGCGGCTGGGCGGGTATCGGATGCACCCGCCCATGCTGGCACGGTCGTCCGGCCGGACGGGTCAGCCCTGGACCGCCGACGGGTCCATCCACATGACCTCCCAGGTGTGGCCGTCGAGGTCGTCGAAGGCCCGGCCGTACATGAAGCCGTGGTCCTGGGTCTCGCCGCTCGCCGTGCCGCCGGCCGCGAGCGCCTTGTCGACCAGCTCGTCGACCTTCTCGCGGCTCTCCGCGCTCAGACAGAGCAGCACCTCGCTGGTCGTCGTCGCGTCGGCGATCTCCTTCTTGGTGAAGGACGCGTAGAACGGCTTGGTGAGCAGCATCGCGACGATGGTGTCGCTGATCACCACCGAGGTGGCCTTCTCGTCGCTGAACTGGGCGTTGATCGTGTAGCCGAGTTCCGTGAAGAACTTCTTCGAGGCGTCGAGGTCGTTCACGGGCAGGTTGACGAAGATCATCTGCTGGTACATGGGGGCTCTCCCGTCAGGGTTCGACATGGTCGTCCGTCCGCGCCGGATCGCGGTCGGTGGGTAGACCGGCGTACCCCGCCGAACTCATCGGCGGGGTGAGGGAATCGTCGAAACGGGACCGCTCAGCGGACCAGCGGCAGGGCCGCCAGCGCGGCGATCACCGCGGTGAGCGGGACGAACAGGCCGATCAGGACGGCCGCGCGGAGGGCGGCGGCGGCGCGCAGCATGGTGGCCGGCGCGCCGAGGCGGAGCAGGGCCGCGATGGTGTCGGCGCGGCACTGGCGGGCCTCGACCGCCGCGGTGAGCAGGGTCGCGACCGCGCAGCCGCCGACCAGGGCCGCGCCGAGGGTGGTCAGCGGCCCGACGGCGCGCGCCGAGTGGTCGTACAGGGTGGCCATGGCGTAGCCGGCGGACGCCACCGCGCAGACCACGCCCAGGGGCCGGCCGATCCGGCCGGCCTCCGCCATGAGGACCCGGCCCGCGAGCAGCCGTAGCGCACCCGGGCGCGCCGCCTGAAGCAGCCGGCCGCTCAGATCGGTGAGACCGGGGGCGGCCAGGACGAGCCCGGCGGCGGTGAGCGACCAGCCGAGCAGCACGGCGACGGCTCCGCCGGGGAGGGTGGTGAGGGAGGGGGCGGAGGTGGAGCGGTCGGCGTACGCCGGCAGGGCGAGGCCGGCGGCGAGGAGGGCGATGCCCCAGGGCAGGCCCAGTCCGGCGGAGACCCGGTCGGCTCCGGCCAGGGCGGCGTCGGCCGAAGGGGAGCCGGCGGACCCGGGGTCCTCCGGGGCCGGGGTCTCGGCCGTGACCACCGAGTCCGGGGCCGGGGGCTCGCCGGTGGGCGGACCGCCCGGGGCAGGAAGCCCGGACGGCCCCGCGCCGCGCGACACCGGCGTGGTGCCGTCGGCCACCGAGACTACTGCCGCGCCGCTCAGGGCGACGGCCGCCCCGCCCGTCGGCACGGCGGGGGTGGCGTCCCGCGTCCCGGTGGCGTCCGCTTCCTTCGGCGCGGCGTCCGCGGGCCGGGGGCGGCGCCTCGCCCCGAACCGTCCGTAGGCCCCGAACGTCTCGCGCCGCGCGGCGCGCCCGTACGCGCCGAAGCGCCCGTACCCTCGGAACCCCGCGGTGGGGCGGGGATCGGTCGGCCGGAAGGCGAGGGCCACGGCCGCCGAGGTGATGGCCGGCGTCAGGGACAGCAGGATGAGGGTGGCCGGGGCGGGCAGGGGCTGGTCCGCCGCCAGGAAGTCCGCCGCGGCGCCGTCGAAGGGCATCCCCGTCAGATCGCCGCGCAGATGCAGGAAGGCCAGCAGGGCCAGCGTCGAACCGAGAGCGCACGCCAGGGCCGTGGTGAGGGCCGAGATCGCCATCAGCCGGGCCGGTCCGAGGCCGACGGCGGAGAGTCCGGAGCGCTGCCGGGTGCCGGGGTCGGTGCGGGCGACCGCGAGCGCGAAGTACACCGTGGCGGCCAGCGGCAGCGCGCACCACGCCAGGCGCAGCGCGGCGGCGTCCGCCGCCGCGGGGTGCTTCAGGGCGTAGCCCAGGCAGGACAGCAGCAGGAATCCGGTGCCCGCCGAGGCCGCCGCCACCAGCAGGCGGCGCAGCTGGACGGCGGGGCGGGCGGCGCGGGTCAGACGGAGAGCGAGCACGCGGCCCGGCCCTCCGCGTCGGCGACGTCCGGCAGGTGCACGGTGTTCACACGCCGGCCGTCCAGCAGGCCCACCGTGCGGTCGGCGAGGGCGGCGGTGTCCGGGTCGTGCGTGGCGAGGACCACCGTGATGCCGTGCGAGCGGGCCGCCGCGGTGAGCATGCGCAGGACATGGGCGCGGTCGGCGCGGTGCAGCGGGGCGGTCGGCTCGTCGGCGAAGAGGACCGTGGGCGCGGGGGCGAGCGCGCGGGCGATGGCGACGCGCTGGCGTTCGGTGTGCTGGAGCTCGTGCGGCCGTCTGCGCGCCTTGTCGCCCACGTCCAGGCGCTCCAGCCACTCCAACGCGGCCACCTTGGCCCGCCGGCGGCTGGTGCCGCGCAGCATCAGCGGCAGCGCGGCGTTCTCCCAGACGTTCAGCTCGGGGATCAGGACCGGCTCCGGGTCGATCCAGCCGAAGCGCTCCCGGCGCAGCCGCTCCCGCGCCATCGGCCCGAGGGTGTGGACGGGCGAGCTGTTGAACCAGACCTCGCCGTGCCGCACCGGCACCTGGCCCGACAGACAGCGCAGCAGCGTGGTCTTGCCGCTGCCGCGTGGGCCGCTGACGGCGAGGATCTCGCCCTCCCGCACGCCGAACGAGACCCCGGCGAGACCGGGGGAGCCGTCGGGGTGCAGAAAGTGCAGTGAGCGTGCCCAGAGCACGTCGTTGTCCGGCGGGGCCTCCATGGGCGTACACCTCGGTTCAGATCCGTTTTCCCGTGCCTGTTCCCCCGTGCGGGGGAACGAGGGCTGGGCCGATCGGTCACTGGAACGCTAGGCAGCCGGTGCGGTGTGGCCGGACAGCACACGGCCCCGGGCCGCCGTTCCCACTCGAACGGACGGCACCGGGGCCGGGGTCGATCATCCAGTCGGATGATCAGAGCTTCGTCCACGCCTCCGTGAGGGTGGCGCGCAGGATCTGCTCGATCTCGTCGAAGGTCTCCTGGTTGGAGATCAGCGGCGGGGCGAGCTGGATGACCGGGTCGCCACGGTCGTCGGCACGGCAGTACAGGCCGTTGTCGAACAGCGCCTTGGAGAGGAAGCCGTACAGGACGCGCTCGGTCTCCTCGTCGTTGAACGACTCCTTGGTGTGCTTGTCCTTCACCAGCTCGATGCCGTAGAAGAAGCCGTTGCCGCGGACGTCGCCGACGATCGGCAGGTCGTGCAGCTTCTGCAGGGTCTGCAGGAAGGCGCCCTCGTTGTCCAGCACGTGCTGGTTGATGCCCTCGCGCTCGAACAGGTCGAGGTTGGCCACGCCCACCGCGGCGGAGACCGGGTGGCCACCGAAGGTGTAACCGTGCAGGAAGGTGTTGTCGCCCTTGTAGAACGGCTCGGCGAGCTTGTCGGAGATGATGCAGGCGCCGATCGGGGAGTAGCCCGAGGTCATGCCCTTGGCGCAGGTGATCATGTCCGGGACGTAGCCGAACTTGTCGCAGGCGAACATCGTGCCGAGGCGGCCGAAGGCGCAGATGACCTCGTCCGAGACGAGCAGTACGTCGTACTGGTCGCAGATCTCGCGCACGCGTTGGAAGTAGCCGGGCGGGGGCGGGAAGCAGCCGCCGGCGTTCTGCACGGGCTCCAGGAAGACCGCGGCGACCGTCTCCGGCCCCTCGAAGAGGATCTGCTGCTCGATCTGGTCGGCGGCCCAGCGGCCGAAGGCCTCCGGGTCGTCGCCGAAGAGCGGGGCGCGGTAGATGTTGGTGTTCGGCACCTTGTGCGCGCCCGGGACGAGCGGCTCGAAGGGGGCCTTCAGGGCCGGCAGGCCGGTGATCGACAGGGCGCCCTGCGGGGTGCCGTGGTAGGCGACCGCGCGGGAGATGACCTTGTACTTGGTCGGCTTGCCCTGGAGCTTGAAGTACTGCTTGGCGAGCTTCCACGCGGTCTCGACGGCCTCGCCGCCGCCGGTGGTGAAGAAGACCTTGTTCAGGTCGCCCGGGGCGTAGTCGGCGAGGCGCTCGGCCAGCTCGACGGCCTTGGGGTGGGCGTAGGACCACACCGGGAAGAAGGCCAGCTCCTGGGCCTGCTTGAACGCGGTCTCGGCGAGTTCCGTGCGGCCGTGACCGGCCTGGACCACGAACAGACCCGCGAGACCGTCGAGGTAGCGCTTGCCCTTGTCGTCGTAGATGTAGGTGCCCTCGCCCCGCACGATGGTCGGGACGGGGGAGTTCTCGTACGAGGACATGCGGGTGAAGTGCATCCACAGGTGGTCGTACGCGGTCTTGCTGAGGTCCTTAGAACTCACGGTTATCGGGTTCCCCACATGTAGGTCTGCTTCTTGAGCTTGAGGTAGACGAAGCTCTCGGTGGAGCGCACGCCGGGCAGCGCCCGGATGCGTTTGTTGATGACGCCCAGCAGGTGGTCGTCGTCCTCGCAGACGATCTCGGCGAGGATGTCGAACGAGCCCGCGGCCATCACCACGTACTCGACTTCCGACATGTCAGTCAGCGCGTCCGCGATCGACTCGACATCACCTTCGACGTTGATCCCGACCATCGCCTGCCGGCGGAAGCCCACGGTGAGCGGGTCCGTGACGGCGACGATCTGCATCACGCCCTGGTCCAGCAGCTTCTGGACGCGCTGGCGCACGGCCGCCTCGGAGAGGCCGACGGCCTTGCCGATCGCGGCGTAGGGCCTGCGGCCGTCCTCCTGGAGCTGCTGAATGATGGCGAGGGAGACGGCATCCAAGGTAGGGGTGCCGCTCCTGGACTCGCGGGACGAGTCCCTCTGGTCTGCGCTTCGACTGGCCACGACGCCACTGTGCACGAGGTCTCGACAGTTTCGCAAGCCCTGAGCGATGAAATTCGTTGTCTGGGAGCCCGCAGTGTGCGGATTTCGCAGAAGTGATGGCGGCGGGGGTGTTGAAAACGTCGGTATGGCGATTAGGGTGGGGTGTCTCAGCGATTGGACAGCCGGAGCGGGCTGCACCGGCTGAGCCGCTAGAACCCTCGAACCAGATCAGGAGGCCGGCAGTGAGCACCGAGCTGCGTCGTCTGCGCAACTACATCGACGGTGAGTTCCGGGACGCCGCCGACGGACGGACCACCGAGGTGGTCAACCCCGCGACGGGCGAGGCGTACGCGACCGCGCCGCTGTCCGGACAGGCCGACGTCGACGCCGCCATGGAAGCCGCGGCCCGCGCCTTCCCGGCCTGGCGCGACACGACCCCCGCCGAGCGGCAGCGGGCCCTGCTGAAGATCGCGGACGCCTTCGAGGAGCGCGCCGAGGAACTGATCGCGGCGGAGGTGGAGAACACGGGCAAGCCCGTCGGGCTCACCCGCTCCGAGGAGATCCCGCCGATGGTCGACCAGATCCGCTTCTTCGCGGGCGCGGCCCGGCTGCTCGAAGGCCGCTCGGCCGGCGAGTACATGGAGGGGCTGACCTCGATCGTCCGCCGCGAGCCGGTCGGCGTCTGCGCCCAGGTCGCCCCCTGGAACTACCCGATGATGATGGCCGTGTGGAAGTTCGCCCCCGCCATCGCGGCCGGCAACACGGTCGTCCTGAAGCCGTCCGACACCACCCCGGCCTCCACGGTCCTGATCGCCGACATCATCGGTTCGATCCTGCCCAAGGGCGTCTTCAACGTCATCTGCGGCGACCGCGACACCGGCCGCGCGATGGTCGAGCACCCGACCCCGGCGATGGCCTCCATCACCGGCTCCGTCCGCGCGGGCATCTCGGTCGCCGAGTCCGCCTCCAAGGACGTCAAGCGGGTCCACCTGGAGCTGGGCGGCAAGGCCCCGGTCGTCGTCTTCGAGGACACCGACATCGCCAAGGCCGTCGAGGACATCTCGGTCGCCGGCTTCTTCAACGCCGGCCAGGACTGTACGGCCGCGACCCGCGTCCTGGTCCAGGAGTCCATCCACGACGAGTTCGTGGCCGCGCTCGCCAAGGCCGCCTCCGAGACGAAGACCGGTCAGCCGGACGACGAGGACGTCCTCTTCGGCCCGCTGAACAACCCGAACCAGCTCAAGCAGGTCGCGGGCTTCATCGACCGCCTGCCCGCGCACGCCAAGGTCGAGACCGGCGGCGAGCGGGTCGGCGACAAGGGCTACTTCTACGCCCCGACCGTCGTCTCCGGCCTCAAGCAGGATGACGAGATCGTCCAGAACGAGGTCTTCGGCCCGGTCATCACCGTGCAGTCCTTCTCGGACGAGGACCAGGCCGTCGAGTGGGCCAACGGCGTCGAGTACGCCCTCGCCTCCTCGGTGTGGACCAAGGACCACTCCCGCGCGATGCGCCTGTCCAAGAAGCTCGACTTCGGCTGCGTGTGGATCAACACCCACATCCCGCTGGTCGCCGAGATGCCCCACGGCGGCTTCAAGAAGTCCGGCTACGGCAAGGACCTGTCGGCGTACGGCTTCGAGGACTACACCCGCATCAAGCACGTCATGACCTCGCTCGGCGAGTGACGCCCCGCGCTCCACGGGGGCGTACGGCATGACACGACCGGCCTCGGACGGGCTCGCATCCCCGTCCGGGGCCGGTCGTGTCCTCGTCCGGGGCCATTGATCGACAAGGTGTCCGGCAGGCCGGGGCTTGCTCGACGCAGCGTCGATTGTCCGGCCGCGCGCGGGGGCGACATGCTGCCGGGGTGCCCCAGACTTCGTCACGTACCCCCGCGCCGTCCCGCCGTTCCCTCCTGCGCGCCCTCGGCGGCACCGCCGCGCTCGGCGCCCTGGCCGGCTGCGGGGTCCCCGCCGCCTACGTCGCCCCCGGCGAGCGCGCGGTGGCCGACACCTCCGCGGCCGACAGAAGGCTGAAGTGGGCGAACTGGCCGCTGTACATCGACACCGACGACGACAACCCCAACCGGCGGCCCACGCTGGAGGGGTTCGAGAAGCGCACCGGGATCTCCGTGGACTACGTCGAGGAGATCAACGACAACGACGAGTTCTTCGGCAAGATCAGCCCCGCGCTGATGAACCATCAGTCCACCGGCCGGGATCTGATCGTCGTCAGCGACTGGATGTGCGCCCGGTTCGTGCGGCTGGGCTGGGTGCAGCAGATGGACCGGGCCCACCAGCCGAACGTGGCGAAGCACCTGGACCCGCTGCTGCGCTCGCCCGCCTTCGACAAGGGGCGCCGGTACACGGTGCCTTACCAGTCGGGCATCACCGGCATCGCCTACAACCGCAGGAAGCTCGGCCGCGAGATACGGCACGTGAAGGACCTCTGGGCGAGCGACCTGAAGGGCCGCGTGACGCTTCTGTCCGGCCTGGACGAGTCCTTCGCGCTGCTGATGCAGGGCAACGGGGTGGACATCACCCGCTGGACCGCCGACGACTTCCACCGGGTCTGCGACCAGGTCGAACGAGAGGTCCGGCGGGGCCAGATCCGCCGCTTCACCGGCAACGACTACACCAAGGACCTGGTCAGCGGCGATGTCCTCGCCTGTCAGGCGTACTCCGGTGACGTCATCCAGCTCCAGGCGGACAACCCCGACATCCACTTCGTCGTCCCCGAGGAGGGCGCCGAGCTGTGGTCGGACTCCCTGATGATCCCCGACCGCGCCCGCCACAAGGCCAACGCCGAGCGCCTGGTCGACTATTACTACGACCCCGAGGTCGCCGCGAAACTCGCCGCCTGGGTCAACTACGTCTGCCCCGTCCCCGCCGCCCGCGAGGTCCTGGCGACGGCGAAGGACAAGGACACCGCGGCCCTCGCGAACAACACCCTGATCTTCCCCGACTCCGGCATGCGCGAACGCCTCGCCATCGCCCGGGACATCACCTCCACGGAACGGGTGGAGTTCGCGAAGCGGTGGAACCGGATCGCGGGGCTGTGAGACGGCACGGTACGGCGGCCCGACCCGCACGAGAGGGTTTTGAACACGTTCAAATGTAGGCGTACTCTCTGATCATGAGCGACAGAGCCGCCCTTCTCCGGGGCATCCGTGTCTGGCTGGTCATCTTCGTCGTGTGTCTCGTGCTCAGCGGGGCCACCGCCTTCCCGCTGGTGCACGAACTGCGCTGGACCGAGGGCGCCTTGCGCGCGCTGTCCGTGCCCGAGCACCTGCCGGCCCTCGTGGAATGGATCGCGAGGGTGCGGCGCGGGCTCGACACCGTCGACGCCGAGTACCCGTTCGTGCTCTACGGGACCGACTGGCTGGCGTACGCGCACCTGGTCATCGCGGTCGCCTTCTACGGCCCGTACCGGGACCCGGTCCGCAACATCTGGGTGATCGAGTTCGGGATGATCGCCTGCGCGGGGATCGTCCCGCTCGCCCTCGTGTGCGGACCGGTGCGCGGCATCCCCTTCTGGTGGACCCTGATCGACATGTCGTTCGGGATCTTCGGTGTCGTCCCGCTGTACGTCGTACGCAGGAAGATCAAACGGCTGGAGGCCCTCGGTGGGCCGCCCGTGCCCACCGCCGTCGCCGTGACCGGGTGACCGAGCCGGGGCTCAGCGGTTGAACGCGGGGTAGCCGAACCGCTCGGCGGTGGGCCGGCCGTCGCCCTTCGCGTCCGTCGACTCCACCGAGTAGACGAGGGTGCGGGACAGGTCGCGGGTCGCGGCGATCACGGTGGCGTAACCGGGCCGCGATCCCGTCTTGCCCCAGATCACCTTGCCGTTCAGGTCGAACCGCTCCAGGCCGGCGCTGTAGCGCGCGCCGGGCACGTCGGGAAGCGTGAACATCTCCTTCAGCTGTGGTTCGGGCACCACCCGGCCCCGGAACAGGCCCACCAGCAGCCGCTCCAGATCGGCGGTCGTCGAGATCAGATCGCCGGCCGCCCAGCGGTCGGACATGTTCCAGTCGGTCACGTCGACCAGCTTGCCGTCGATCCAGTCGTAGCCCCGGTCGTGCGGCCCGTGGATATAGGGGTCCGCGCCCACGGGGAAGGAACTGTCCCGCATCCCCAGCGGCCTGAAGATCCGCACCGCCGCCTGGTGCGCGTACGAGTCGCCGGTCACCTTCTCGATGAGCATGCCGAGCACGGTGTAGTGGATGTTGTCGTACTCCTGGTGGGTGCCCGGCTCGTACCCCGGTCCCTGTGCCACGGACGCCGCCACGACCTGCCGGGGCGTCAGTGTCTCGAAGCGGTGCGGGTAACCGTCCTCGACCGTGTCGCCGAGGGACGCGCCCGAGTGCAGGCCGCTGGTGAAGTCGAGCAGCTCGCGCACGGTGATCGGGGCGAAGTCCTCGGTCAGCAGGCCCGGCAGGTAGTGCTGCACGGTGCCGTCGAGGTCGAGGCGTTTCTCGGCGGCCAGCTGCAGCACGATCGCCGCCGTGACCACCTTGGTCACCGAACCGGCGCGGAACCGACCGTTCTCCAGGGCCGGCGCCCCGCTCCGGATGTTCCGCACCCCGGCCGTGCCGCGCCAGGTTCCCTGGCCGCCGACGCGCAGTTGGGCCGCGGTGGCGTCGTGGTCGGGAAGTCCGGCTATCGCCGCGGCGAGGGCCTCGGCGTCCGGGCCGGAGGTCGTGCCGTTCGCCCCGCCGGCCCGCGCGAGGGCCGGAGCGCTTGCCGTCGTCGGCCGGCCGGGTGCGGCGAAGGCGGGCGCGGCCAGCGGGCCGGCGGCCAGCGCGACGGCGAGTCCGGCGGCCAGGACGGTGGCGCGGCTGTCTCGGCGCATGGGTGACTCCTCGAATGATCGCGGTGACGGTTCGCGATCATCCTCCGTCCGCGCGCCGGGCCACGGATCCTCACCAGGAGGGAGCTGCGACCCGGACGTGTCCCTGCGACAACGCCCCGCGGAGGTAGCGGAGTTGTCCGGGGTGTCCCCTACGGGAACAGGTTGCCCCCATGGGGGATGCCGAGGAGTCAGACGTCCTGGGTGCGCAGGGCGTGCAGGACGTCGATCCGGTTCGTCGTGATCGAGTCGACCCCCAGGTCCAGCAGCCGGCGCAGGGAGCGGCGGGTGTCCGGGGTCCACACCGACAACAGCCGGCCTTCGTGGTGGACGCGCGCCGCCAGGTCCCGGGTCACCAGCGAGAAGCGGTAGTTGAGCCAGCGCGGCTCGACCGCGTCCAGCAGCGCCGGCCGGGGCGGGGCCAGGCTCGTCCAGGTGAGGGCGATCTCGGCGGCCGGGTCGGCGGCACGGACGGCGAGCATCGCCTCGGCGCCCGCGCAGTAGTAGACGCGGTCCCGCGCCCCGCTCTGCCGGACCACGTCCACGACCCGGTCCGCGAACCGCCGGTCCACCCGCCCGCACAGGTCCACCATCACCCGGCTGTCCCCGGTCGCGGCCAAGGCCTCCGCGAACGTCGGCACACCGCCCGCCGTGAGTCCGCGCAGCTCCTCGGCCGACAGCGCGCGCAGCGGCCGCCGCACCTGCCACAGCCGCTCCAGGCTCCCGTCGTGCAGCAGCACGGGGACACCGTCACGGGTGAGCCGTACGTCGACCTCGACCGCGTCCGCGCCCTGGTCGAGCGCGGAACGCAGCGAGTCGATCGTGTTCTCGCGGAAGCGGTAGGGGTCGCCGCGGTGGGCCACGGCGGTCACGGTCTGCATGCCTCCATTGTGGCCGTGCCGTGAGGCCTGCCGTGCCGTGAGGTCGCCGCGGCCGTGTCGCCGTGGCGGTGGCGGGTGGCGGGGAAGGGCGCGGTGGGGCGGGGCGCGGTGGGCGGACCTCAGCCGGCGAGCCGGTCGGCGGTGTAGGTGTCGATCTCCGCCGCGAGTCGCGCCTTGCCCTCGGGATCCAGGAACGACGCCTCTACGGCGTTCTTGGCGAGGTCGGCGAGGCCACGCTCGTCCAGGTCGAGCAGACGGGCGGCCACCGCGTACTCGTTGTTGAGGGCGGTGCCGAACATCGGCGGGTCGTCCGAGTTGATCGTGACCAGCACCCCGGCGCGGGTGAACTCCTTGAGCGGGTGCTCCTCCAGGGTGCGCACCGCGCGGGTGGCGATGTTGGAGGTCGGGCACACCTCCAGCGGGATGCGGTGCTCGGCGAGGTGCGCGAGCAGCCTGGGGTCCTGCGCGGAGCTGGTGCCGTGCCCGATGCGCTCGGCGCGCAGGTCGTTCAGCGCGTCCCACACCGTCTCCGGGCCGGTCGTCTCACCGGCGTGCGGGACGGAGTGCAGCCCCGCCGCGATGGCCCGGTCGAAGTACGGCTTGAACTGCGGCCGGGGCACACCGATCTCGGGCCCGCCGAGGCCGAAGGAGACCAGGCCCTCCGGGCGGATCCGGTCGTCGGTGGCCAGCCGCACGGTCTCCTCCGCGGATTCCAGGCCGGCCTCGCCGGGGATGTCGAAGCACCAGCGCAGGATCGTCCCGAAATCGGCCTCGGCCGCCTTCCGGGCGTCCTCGATCGCGGCCATGAACGCCGTCTCCTCGATCCCGCGCCGGGTGGAGGAGAAGGGGGTGAGGGTCAGCTCGGCGTACCGCACCTGCTGGCGGGCCAGGTCGCGGGCCACCTCATAGGTGAGCAGCCGGACGTCCTCCGGGGTGCGGATGAGGTCGACGACCGACAGATACACGTCGATGAAGTGCGCGAAGTCGGTGAAGGTGAAGTAGTCGGCCAGGGCCTCGGGGTCGGTGGGCACCTTGGAGTCGGGGTGGCGGGCGGCCAGTTCCGAGACGATGCGGGGGGAGGCGGAGCCGACGTGGTGGACGTGCAGTTCGGCCTTGGGCAGCCCGGCGATGAAGGTCCGCAGATCGCGGGCGGCCGTGCCGGCGGCGGGTACGGAGCTGCTGTCGGTCATGGGGTCCTCCCCGGGACGGGCGCCCGCGGAACGGAGTCCGGTCCGGGCGCGGTGATCGGCTGATCGATGACGCGGGATCATCGTAGGCCCCGGTCCGCGCCGTCCTGAGCCGGCCGTAACATGACGGGACGTCCAGCAGAAGGGGTCCTCCAGCATGTCCGACGAGGTGCCGCAGCCCATACCGTCGGAGCGGAGCGCCGGGGGAGCACCGGCGTCACCTCGCGTGTCCCTGGACAAGCCGACGGCACCACCGACGCCCGCCGAGCCGCGGGACGCGGCACCGGCCCAGCTCCCTGTTTCCGACTCCGCCGTCGGCTCGGGTTCCGGCGCCGGTCCGGTCCCCGGCTCCCCGCCCGGGCCCGCCGGTTCCGCCCAAGGCCCCGTCCCCGGTCCGCGCTCCGCCCCCGCCGCCGACCAGCGGACGCTGCCCTCGCTGCCGACGGCTCCGCCCGTGAGCGCCGAGGCCGGCGCCGGGGCCCCGTCCGGGCCCGGCTCCGGGCCCGCGTTCCGCCCCGCACCGTGGGCCGGTCCGGGCGCCCCCGCCGCGCCCGCGGTGCAGGCGTTCGCGCCGCCGGCCGGGCCCGTCGCCCCTCCGCTCTACCCACCGCCGGCGAACCCCTTCGCCCCGCCCACCGCGCGGCAGGGGGGAGTGGAGCCGGTCCCGCCGCCCCCCATCGCGCCCGACGGTCCGGGGCAGGTGCCGTACGGATACCCGGGCGGCCCGTCGGCCTACGGTTACCCCGGGCAGGGACAGCAGCCGGCGTACGCCGTCCCCTACCCGGGTCCGAGCGGTTACGGCTGGCCCGGTCTGCGGCCGCCGCCGCGCGACGGCTTGGGAACGGCCTCCCTGGTGCTGGGCATCCTCGCGTCCATCGGCTTCCTGCTGTGGCCGGTGGCGCTGGTGCTGGGCATCCTGGCGGTCATCTTCGGCGCGATCGGCCGGGGCAAGGCCCGTCGGGGCGAGGCCACCAACCCGGGCGTGGCGCTGGCCGGGCTGATCTGCGGAGCGGTCGGCATCGTCCTGGTACTCGGACTGTTCGCCTTCGTCATCGCGCTCAACCCCTGAGGGGCAGCCCCCTGAGGCGGGCCAACGCCTGAGGGGAGCAACCCCTGAGGGAGGGCAACCCCTGAGGGGGGTCCCTGAGGCGGGGCCGAGCGTCAGGGGTTCAGCAGGCCCGGGGCTCGGCAGGTCGGGAGCTCGGCATGACGCCCGAGCCACCGCGCGACCCTAGGCACCCCTCGGCACCCCCCCCCACCGAACCCAACACCCCTCAACCCGCCACCCTCAGCCCCTACCCCTCAACCCTGCCCCCCTCAACCTCTCCCGCGCCTCCATCAAAGCGAAGCCCAGCAGGTTGGGGCCGCGCCATCGCTCCGGGTCCGAGGCCGCCTCGTCCGTCGCCGCGAGGCCGATGCCCCAGACGCGGTCCACGGGGCTCGCCTCCACCAGGACCCGGTCGCCGGTGCCGAGCAGGAACGCCCGCAGGTCCCCGTCGGCCGCGAACTTGTGCACGCTGCCCTCGACCACGACTGCGAACCGCTCGCGCCGCCATATCGCGTCGTCGAAGCCCCGGACCAGTCGCCCCGCCTTCTTGGCCTCGGACGGATGCGTGGCCTGAAGGACCCGGCGCTCCGCCTCGGCGTCCCCGAACAGCCGCGCCTTGCCGGCCATCATCCAGTGCTCGGCCGTCGCGTACCGCACGCCGTCCACCACGAACGGTGACGGCCACCACTGGCTCAGACAGCTCGCGCCGATCCCGCCGTCGGGCCGCGGCCGGTGTCCCCAGAAGTGCAGGTACTTCACGCGGCCGCCCGCCCGGACCTCGCTGATCAGCGCTTCCCGCCCATCGATCTTCCCCATGCACGCGAGTCTGGCACGCACCACTGACACTCCGTCCGTCCTTTTCCGCCGTGACTCGACACCTGGTCGACAGATTCCGTTGCGTAACCAAAAGGCAACAACGGAATCACTTGTTGCAGCCCTATGGCTCTGTCAGGATCGGCACTCAAATCGAGCTGGAGCTACGCCACCCGCCCCCCGGGACGGGCGAACGGCGGAGGAGAGCGACATGCAGAACCCGGGCACCGCCACCCCGGAACGATTCCCCGCGCAGGACCGATTCGCGGACGGCGCGCAATTCGTCGCGGGACGCCTGAGCAAGGGCACCTCGGGTCGATCCCATTCCGTGGTCGACCCCGCCACCGGCGCGGAGGTGTACACCTACGAGCTGGCCGGCGCCGACGACGTCGACGCGGCCGTCGCCGCCGCCCGTGAGGCCTTCCCCGCCTGGGCGTCGACCACCCCGGGCGAGCGCTCGGACGCCCTGCACCGGTTCGCCGCCGTGGTCGCCGAGCGCGCCGAGGAGTTCGCCCGTGCCGAGTCGCTGCAGTGCGGAAAGCCGCTGAAGCTCACGCGTGAGTTCGACGTGCCCGGGACGATCGACAACATCGCCTTCTTCGCCGGTGCCGCCCGGCATCTGCAGGGGCAGTCCGCCGGTGAGTACTCGAGCGACCACACCTCGTACGTCCGGCGCGAGCCGATCGGCGTCGTCGGGTCCATCGCCCCCTGGAACTACCCGCTCCAGATGGCCGCCTGGAAGATCCTTCCGGCGATCGCCGCCGGCAACACCATCGTCCTGAAGCCCGCCGAGCTGACCCCGCTCACCTCGCTGCTGTTCGCCCAGGCCGCCACGGACGCCGGTATCCCCGCCGGTGTGGTCAACATCGTCACCGGTACCGGCAAGGAGGCCGGCGAGCGTCTCGTCGGCCACCCCGACGTGGCCATGACCTCCTTCACCGGGTCCACCGGCGTCGGCAAGCGCGTCGCCGAGATCGCCACCGCCACCGTCAAGCGGCTCCATCTGGAGCTGGGCGGCAAGGCCCCCTTCGTCGTCTTCGACGACGCCGACCTGGAGGCGGCCGCCAACGGCGCGGTCGCGGGCGCGCTCATCAACACCGGGCAGGACTGCACCGCCGCCACGCGCGCGTATGTGCAACGACCGCTGTACGACGCCTTCGTGGAGCGGACCGCGGCCCTGATGGAGACCGTGCGACTGGGCGACCCGTTCGCGCCGGGCACCGACCTCGGACCGCTCATCTCGCACCTCCAGCGGGACCGGGTCGCCGGTTTCGTGGACCGGGCGCGTGACTACGCGCGCGTGGTGACCGGCGGCGAGGCTCCGCTGGGCGACCTGGAGAAGGGGGCCTACTACCGGCCCACCCTGGTCGCCGACGCGGCGCAGGACAGCGAGATCGTCCAGTCGGAGATCTTCGGACCCGTACTGGTCGTGCTGCCGTTCGACGATGACGACGAGGGCATTCGGCTGGCCAACGACACCCCCTACGGCCTCGCCGCGTCCGCGTGGAGCGGCAACGTCTTCCGCGCGAACCGGGCCACCCGCGAGATCAAGGCGGGCTGCGTCTGGATCAACGACCACATCCCGATCATCAGCGAGATGCCGCACGGCGGTTACAAGGCCTCCGGCTTCGGCAAGGACATGTCGGCGTACTCGTTCGAGGAGTACACGCAGGTCAAGCACGTCATGTTCGACAACACCGCGGTGGCCAGGAAGGACTGGCACCGCACCATCTTCGGGGACCGGTAGAGAAGTTCCCGGCCACGTACCAGGCCGACCCCTCCCGAAAGGGCACCACGCGCATGGAGCAGTACGAGCCCGACCGCCTGTCCCCGGCCCAAGTGGCCGCCATGCGGCGCAGCCTGCGAAACGGCCGGGCGGCGATGACCCGGCGGTCGTTGCTGCGCGCCTCCGCGGGCGGCGCGCTCGCGGTCGGCGGACTGGGGACACTGAGCGCCTGCGGGATCCCCGCGGCCGGCAAGACGCAGGGCGGCACGTCCGCCGAGGACCACTCGGCCACGGAGAAGCGCGTGAGCTTCTCCAACTGGACCGAGTACATCGACGTCGACGACAGCGGCAAGCGCCACCCGACCCTGGAGACCTTCCGCAAGCGGACCGGCATCACCGTCGACTACACCGAGGACATCAACGACAACAACGAGTTCTTCGGCAAGCTCAAGCCGCAGCTCGCCGCGGGCCAGGACACCGGCCGCGACATCATCGTCCTCACCGACTGGCTGGCCGCCCGGCTGATCCGCCTCGGGTGGGTCCAGAAACTGGACCCGTCCAACCTGCCGCACGCCTACAGCAACCTCTCGCCCCAGTTCCGCAACCCCGACTGGGACCCCGGCCGCGCCTACTCCTACCCGTGGCAGGGCATCTCGACGGTCATCGCCTACAACAAGAAGGCGCTGGACGGCATCGAGGTGAAGTCGGTCTCCGACCTGCTCGACAACCCCAGGCTCAAGGGGCGCGTCGGCTTCCTGTCGGAGATGCGTGACAGCATCGGCATGACGCTGCTCGACATGGGCAAGGACCCGGCGAAGTTCACCGGCGACGACTTCGACGCGGCGATCGCCCGCCTCCAGAAGGCCGTCGACAAGGGGCAGATCCGCCGCTTCACCGGCAACGACTACACCTCCGACCTCACCAAGGGCGACTTCGCGGCCTGCGTCGCCTGGGCCGGCGACGTGGTCCAGCTCAAGGCGGACAGCCCCGACGTGGACTTCGTCATCCCGGACAGCGGCTATGTGACGTCGACCGACAACATGTGCGTCCCCAACCGGGCGCGGCACAAGACGAACGCCGAGCGGCTGATCGACTTCTACTACGAGCCCGAGCAGGCCGCCGCGCTCGCCGCCTACATCAACTACGTGACTCCGGTCGACGGTGTGAAGCCCTACCTTGCGAGGATCGACAAGGACGCGGCGAACAACCCGCTGATCGTTCCCGACAAGGCCATGCAGGCGAGATCCCATGCCTTCCGCTCCCTGAGCCCGAAGGAAGAGACGGCCTACGAAGAGAAGTTCGCGAAGCTCACAGGGGCGTGACGACGATGAAGACGACACCAGACAACAGCGGCGACGTCCGCCTCTCCGGTATCTCCAAGACCTACGACAACGGCTTCACCGCCGTACAGCCGCTGGACCTGACCGTGCCGCAGGGCTCCTTCTTCGCCCTGCTCGGTGCCTCCGGCTGCGGCAAGACCACCACGCTGCGCATGATCGCCGGTCTGGAGGAACCGTCCTCCGGCACCGTGCACCTGGGCGACCAGGACGTCACCCACCTGCCGCCGTACAAGCGGCCGGTCAACACGGTGTTCCAGTCCTATGCCCTCTTCCCGCACCTCGACATCTTCGAGAACGTCGCCTTCGGTCTGCGCCGACGCGGTATCAAAAGCGTGAAGACGCAGGTGGGGGACATGCTGGAGCTGGTCCAGCTCGGCGAGCAGGCGCGCAAGAAACCGCACCAGCTCTCCGGCGGCCAGCAGCAGCGCGTGGCGGTGGCCCGGGCCCTGATCAACCACCCCAAGGTGCTCCTCCTCGACGAGCCCCTCGGCGCCCTGGACCTGAAGCTGCGCCGCCAGATGCAGCTGGAGCTCAAGCGCATCCAGACCGAGGTCGGCATCACCTTCGTGCACGTCACACACGACCAGGAGGAGGCCATGACCATGGCCGACACGGTCGCCGTGATGAACGCGGGCCGCGTCGAGCAACTCGGCGCGCCCACCGACCTGTACGAGAACCCGCGGACGACCTTCGTCGCCAACTTCCTCGGCACCTCCAACCTCATCGAGGCCGAGGTCGACACCAAGAGCGGCGACGACATCGTGCTCAAGGCGGGCGGCGGGAAGCTCGTGCTGCCCGAGGCGCGATGTTCGGCGCCGACGACGGCCGGCGGCAAGGTGCTGGTCGGCATCCGCCCGGAGAAGATCGCCCTCACCCACGCCGACGACGCGGGCACCATCCCCGAGGGCCGCAACCGCCTCACCGGCAGGATCGCCGACGCCAGTTTCATCGGCGTCTCCACCCAGTACGTGATCGACACCCCGGTCTGCGACGAGTTCGCGGTGTACGCGCAGAACATCGAGCGGGACGGCCGTCTCGTCCCCGGCGCCGAGGTCGTCATGCACTGGAGCCCGGCCCACACCTTCGGTCTCGACGCGGCCCAGTCCCCGCTTGCCGGCACGGTGGGCTCCGCCGGCGCCGAGGAAGAGGCGGCCGCCTGATGTCGACGCTCACCGAGGCGCCCCCGCCCCTCGCCCCGGCCGCAACTGGGAAGAAGCCCGCGCGCAAGCGCGGCCGGTTGACGCCGTACTGGCTGCTGCTGCCGGGCATGCTGTGGCTGATCGTCTTCTTCGCGCTGCCGATGATCTACCAGGCCTCCACCTCCGTGCAGCAGGGCTCCCTGGAGAACGGCTACAAGATCACCTGGCACTTCGCGACCTACTGGGACGCGCTCGCCGAGTACTGGCCGCAGTTCCTGCGTTCGGTCTTCTACGCGGCCGCCGCGACGATCCTGTGCCTGGTGCTGGGCTACCCGCTGGCCTACCTCATCGCCTTCCGCGCCGGCCGCTGGAAGAACCTGATCATGATCCTGGTGATCGCCCCGTTCTTCACCAGCTTCCTGATCCGCACCCTGGCCTGGAAGACGATCCTCGCCGACAACGGCCCGATCGTGCACACCCTGAACACGCTGCACATCCTCGATCTCACCGACTGGCTCGGCTGGACGGCCGGCGACCGCGTCCTGGCCACCCCCATGGCGGTGGTCTGCGGCCTCACCTACAACTTCCTGCCGTTCATGATCCTGCCGCTCTACACCTCGCTGGAGCGGATCGACGGCCGACTGCACGAAGCGGCCGGCGACCTGTACGCCAAGCCCTCGACCACCTTCCGCAAGGTCACCTTCCCGCTGTCGATGCCGGGCGTGGTCTCCGGCACGCTGCTGACGTTCATCCCCGCGGCCGGTGACTACGTCAACGCCGAACTCCTCGGCTCGACCGACACCCGCATGATCGGCAATGTCATCCAGACACAGTTCCTGCGCATCCTGGACTATCCGACGGCGGCGGCCCTCTCCTTCATCCTCATGGCCGCCATCCTGGCCATGGTCACGATCTACATCCGCCGCTCCGGGACGGAGGACCTGGTCTAAATGACCGTCGTCACCTGGCTCAAGCGCCATCTCGTCGTCATCGCGGGCCTCATCACGCTCGCCTATCTCCTGCTGCCGAACGTCATCGTCACGGTGTTCTCCTTCAACAAGCCGAAGGGACGCTTCAACTACGAGTGGCAGCAGTTCTCCACGGCCGCCTGGAAGGACCCGTGCGGCGTCGCCGACATGTGCGGCTCGCTGTCCATCAGTCTCCAGATCGCGGTCTGGGCGACGGTCGGCGCCACCCTCCTCGGCACGATGATCTCCTTCGCGCTGGTCCGCTACCGCTTCCGCGCGCGCGGTGCCGTGAACTCGCTGATCTTCCTGCCGATGGCGATGCCCGAGGTCGTCATGGCCGCGTCCCTGCTCACCCTGTTCCTCAACATGGGCGCGCAGCTGGGCTTCTGGACGATCCTGATCGCCCACATCATGTTCTGCCTGAGTTTCGTCGTCACCGCCGTCAAGGCGCGCGTGATGTCGATGGACCCGCGCCTGGAGGAGGCCGCCCGGGACCTGTACGCCGGCCCGGCGCAGACCTTCGTGCGGGTCACCCTGCCGATCGCGGCACCCGGAATCGCCGCGGGCGCGCTGCTCTCCTTCGCGCTCTCCTTCGACGACTTCATCATCACCAACTTCAACGCGGGCTCGACCGTCACCTTCCCCATGTTCGTGTGGGGATCGGCCCAGCGCGGAACGCCCGTGCAGATCAATGTCATAGGTACGGCCATGTTCCTGGTCGCCGTCCTGTTCGTCCTGACCTCCATGGTCATCAGCAATCGCCGCAACAAGTACAAGGCGTAAAGCTCTGTAGGGAGTTGAAATCATGGCCCCAAGCGCCATGAGTCGTGGCAAAGGCAACTGGATCGCCTCTCTTTCCGAAGCCCAGCCGGTCCCGTACTGGCTGGAAGACCCCGGCAAGCCGCACGCCGAGCCCGCCCTCACCGGCAGCGAGACCTGCGACCTGCTGGTCGTCGGCGGCGGCTACAGCGGGCTGTGGACCGCGCTCAACGCCAAGGAGCGCGACCCGCGGCGTGACGTGGTCCTGCTGGAGGGCCGCGAGGTGGGCTGGGCCGCCTCGGGCCGCAACGGCGGCTTCTGCGCCGCCTCCCTCACCCACGGCCTGTCCAACGGCCTGACCCGGTGGCCCGGGGAGATCGACAGGCTGGAGGAGCTGGGCCGGCGCAACCTCGACGAGATCGAGGCCGCCGTCGCCCGGTACGGCATCGACTGCGACTTCGAGCGCACCGGCGAGATCGACGTCGCCACCGAGCCCTACCAGGCCCGCGAACTGCGCGACTGGCACGACGAGTTGGCGGAGCGGGGCCTCGCCGACGGTGTCGAGTTCCTGGACGCCGAAGCGGTGCGCGAGCAGGTGAACTCGCCCACCTTCGAGGCAGGTCTGTGGGACCGCCGGGGCGTGGCCATGCTGCACCCGGCGAAACTGGCCTGGGGCCTGAAGCGGGCGTGCGTCGAGCTGGGCGTCCGGGTGTACGAGCACACACCCGCGGTGAGCCTGAAGAGCCACGGCGCCGGCATGGCCGTACGCACCCCGTACGGCCGGATCCGGGCCCGCAGGGTCGCCCTCGGCACGAACATCTTCCCCAACCTGGTCAAGCGCGTGCGCTCGTACACCGTCCCGGTCTACGACTACGCGCTGATGACCGAGCCGCTGACCGAAGGCCAGCTGGCGGACATCGGCTGGAAGAACCGGCAGGGCCTGGGCGACAGCGCGAACCAGTTCCACTACTTCCGGCTGTCCGCCGACAACCGCGTCCTGTGGGGCGGCTACGACGCGATCTACCCGTACGGCGGACGGGTGCGCGCCGAGTACGACGACCGGCCCGAGACGTACGCCAAGCTAGCCGGGCACTTCTTCACCTGCTTCCCGCAGCTGGAGGGCGTCCGCTTCAGCCACGCGTGGGGCGGCGCGATCGACACCTGCTCCCGCTTCTCCGCGTTCTTCGGCACCGCCCACCAGGGCAAGGTGGCGTACGCGGCGGGCTACACCGGTCTCGGCGTCGGCGCCACCCGCTTCGGCGCGGACGTGATGCTGGACCTGCTGGACGGGGAGCGCACCGAGCGGACCGAGCTGGAGATGGTGCGCAGGAAGCCGCTGCCGTTCCCGCCGGAGCCCTTCGCGTGGACGGGCATCGCCCTCACCAAGTGGTCCCTGGCCCGCGCCGACGAGCGGGACGGCCGCCGCAATCTGTGGCTGCGGACGATGGACCGGCTTGGCCTGGGCTTCGACAGCTGACCGGGCCGGCGACCCCTCTCCGGCCGAGGCCGGTATGTGAGCCAGGTCACTCCAAGAGGGGTGCGCAAACCGCGTAACGCTCCCGGGAAGCCTCCCTCTCTCCTCCTGACGCGACCGCGTCGCACGAGGAAGAGGGAGGCGCATCGATGACTGGGGCGAAGACGGCGGTCGACTGGCTGGCATCCGTCGCACCGGACCCCGAGGCCTGCCGCCGGGAGTGGGAGCGCAACCCCCTCGGGGTCGCCCTGCTGCCCGCCGGTCGGGCCTGGGACGTCCTGATCCTGCCGGGCGCGCTCGGCTATCCGACCCTGGACGTGCTCACCCGCGTCCTCGACCAACCCGGCCCGGTGCTCGCCGACTTCGGCGACAACCGGGTCGGGTTCTTCGTGCCGCCCGGCACCGCCGCCCGTTGGCTGGGCACCGGCATCCGTACCGCGGGGCCCGGCACCTGGATCGTCGTGCCCTACCCGGGCCGGGCGACCCATGGGGTGCGCTGGCTGGTCCCGCCGGACGGCACGGGCCTGCTGACCGACCCCGCGCTGCTGGAGCTGGCGATGCACGAGGCGGCGGCGGGGCCGGCCGCGGAGCGGGAAGCGGACGGGTAGCGAGCGGGGGAGGGGCCGATGGCGCAGCGGACGTGAGGCGGACGTGAGGCGGACGGACAGGGGGCGGCTGGTGGGCGGCGGGCCGACGGTCGGCGCCGGAATCCCTTGACAAGAGGATTGGTCTGGACCAAGTTGAGTGCGCTCCACCCCTCCAACTCCCCCTGCCTCGGAGGCCCTTGTGGAACGTGCCCGACCCCCTCATGGTGCCCGGCGCCCCAGAACCGTCCTCGCCCTCCTCACCGCCGCGCTGCTGGCCGTGCCCGGCGTCACCGCGCTCTCGTCGGCCGCCCGTGCGGCCGACGCGGACGTGAGCCGCAACGGCGGCTTCGAGTCCGGTCTGACCGACTGGACCTGCCCGGCCGGCACCACGGTGAACACACCCGTGCACAGCGGGAGTTCCGCCCTGCGGGCCACCCCGGAGGGCGGCGACAACGCCCAGTGCGCGCAGACGGTGACCGTCCGGCCCGACGCCCAGTACACGCTCTCCGGCTATGTCCGCGGCTCCTACGTCTACCTGGGCGCGAGCGGCACCGGCACCACCGACGTCTCCACCTGGACCCAGTCCGCCCCCGACTGGCAGAAGCTGAACACCACCTTCCGCACCGGCGCCACGACCACCAAGGTCACCATCTACACCCACGGCTGGTACGGCACCGGCGCCTACTACGCCGACGACATCTCCCTGGTCGGCCCCGGCGGCGACGGCACCGGACAGCCGCCCGCCCCGCCCACCGGGCTGCGGACCACCGCCGTCACCTCGTCCTCCGTCGCCCTGTCCTGGACGGCGGTCACCGGCGCCACGAGTTACGCCGTCTATCGCGACGGCGTCAAGTCCCAAACGGTGAGCGGCACTTCGGCGACCGTCACCGGCCTCGCGGCCTCGACGGCGTACGGCTTCCAGGTCACCGCGAGCAACGACACCGGCGAGTCGGCGAAGTCCGCGGTCGTGACGGCGACCACCACCGCCGGGACCGGCGGCGGTGGCGGCGGCTCCGCCGGCCTGCCGACGCACGCCCTCGTCGGCTACCTCCACGCGAGCTTCGCCAACGGCTCCGGCTACACCCGGCTCGCGGACGTCCCCGACAGCTGGGACGTCGTCGACCTGGCCTTCGGCGAGCCCACCTCGGCCACCTCGGGCGACATCCGCTTCGACCGCTGCCCGGTCACCCAGTGCCCGAACGTCGAGAGCGACGCCGACTTCAAGGCCGCGATCAAGGCCAAACAGGCGGCCGGCAAGAAGGTGCTGATCTCCATCGGCGGCCAGAACGGCCAGGTCCAGCTGACCACGACCGCGGCCCGGGACACCTTCGTCTCCTCCGTCTCGAAGATCATCGACGACTGGGGCCTGGACGGCCTCGACATCGACTTCGAGGGCCACTCGCTGTCCCTGGACACCAACGACACCGACTTCAAGCACCCCACCACCCCCGTGATCGTGAACCTGATCTCGGCCCTGAAGACCCTGAAGGCCAGGTACGGCCCGGCGTTCGTGCTGACGATGGCGCCCGAGACCTTCTTCGTGCAGAACGGCTACCAGTACTACGGCACCGGCAAGTGGGGCGGCCAGGACCCCCGCTGCGGGGCGTACCTGCCGGTCATCCACGCCCTGCGCGACGACCTCACCCTGCTGCACGTCCAGGACTACAACTCGGGCCCGATCATGGGCCTGGACAACCAGTACCACTCCATGGGCGGCGCGGACTTCCACATCGCCATGACCGACATGCTGCTCACCGGCTTCCCGGTGGCGGGGAACCCGGACAACGTCTTCCCGCCGCTGCGCCCGGACCAGGTGGCGATCGGCATGCCGGCGTCGACGAACGCGGGCAACGGCTATGTGTCCCCTGCCGAGGTCACCAAGACCCTGGACTGCCTCACGAAGAAGACGAACTGCGGCTCGTACCCGACCCATGGGACCTGGCCGGCCCTGCGGGGTCTGATGACCTGGTCGGTGAACTGGGACCGCTTCGCGAACTGGGAGTTCCAGAAGAACTTCGACGCCTACTTCGGCTGAGCACGAGGGACAGGGTGGCCAGCAGCACCGTGCACAGGCACCAGCCGGCCACCACGTCCAGCGGCCAGTGCCAGCCGCGGCGCACCAGGCCGTACGACACCGCGAGCACCAGCGCCAGACAGCCCGCCACCAGCGTCCGGCGGGCGGCGGGCGAGCGCAGCCACGGCAGCAGAAGCAGGGTCGCGGAACCGTACGCGATCCCGGCCGTCGCCGTATGGCCGGACGGGAAGTAGCCGACGCCCGGGGGCATCACGGGGGTCCCCGGGCGCGCGGTCCACTCCTTCAGCGGTACCACGATCGCCGGGACCAGCGCCATCAGCACGGCGGCGGCGAGCGGCGGCCACCACCACCGTTCCATGCCGCTGCGGTGTCCCCGCCAGGCCGAATACCCGAGGGTCGCGGCCAGCACGGGCACGGCGACCTGGACGTTGCCGAGGTCGGAGAGGAGTTCGGAGAACCGGTCCGGATGGACCAGGGACCGGCTGAGCCGGGCGTCCAGCCCGAGGAGCGGGCCGTGGGCGAGGACCTGCCAGGTGATCAGGGCGAAGAGGACGGCCGGGACGCCGAGGAGCGGCACGCGGCGGGCTGGGGTCGACACGCGCCCAGCTTCGCAGGTCCGCTCGCGCGGGGGGCGTACCGGTGCGGTCCCGCTCGGGGCGGCGGAGAAGGAGGTCGGCCGCCCCGGAACAGGGGGGGATGGTTCCGGGGCGGCCGTCCGGACCGGAACGTCGCACGCCCCGGGGGGTTTGGGGCGGCGACCGTCCGATCGGTGAGGAGATCCCGGCGTCAGGCGCCGGTTGTGTGCGCGAGGGCACGACCAGGTCGAAGCTGGGGAGGCCCCGGCCTGAGATCGCCCACAGTCGCCTGCGGGCGGGGTGTATCTCTCATCCGGGTAGAACCTACGGCAGGCCGAGGCGCTTGGGCAGACGGAAGAACGTCCCGACATCCACCCCGCACACCTTCTTCACATGGCCTGCCGGAGGCACCCGTCAAAGGTGCGGACCACTCGCTCAGATGCGCGAAAAGGCCTGCTCGATGATGTCCAGGCCCTCGTTCAGAAGGTCCTCGCCGATGACCAGCGGGGGCAGGAAGCGCAGCACGTTGCCGTACGTGCCACAGGTGAGGACCAGCAGTCCCTCGGCGTGGCAGGCCTTGGCGAGCGCGGCGGTGGCCTCCGGGTTCGGCTCCTTGGTGGCGCGGTCCTTGACCAGCTCGATGGCGATCATGGCGCCACGGCCGCGGACGTCGCCGATGACGTCGAACTTCTCGGCCATGGCGGTGAGGCGACCCTTCATGATCTCCTCGATGCGCCGGGCCTTGCCGTTGAGGTCCAGCTCCCGCATCGTCTCGATGGCACCGAGCGCACCGGCGCAGGCGACGGGGTTGCCGCCGTAGGTGCCGCCCAGGCCCCCGGCGTGCGCGGCGTCCATGATCTCGGCACGGCCGGTCACGGCGGCCAGCGGCAGACCGCCGGCTATGCCCTTGGCCGTGGTGATCAGGTCGGGGACGATGCCCTCGTCCTCGCACGCGAACCACTGGCCCGTACGGCAGAAGCCGGACTGGATCTCGTCGGCGACGAAGACGATGCCGTTGTCGTTGGCGAACTTCACGATCTCCGGCAGGAAGCCCTTGGCCGGCTCGATGAAGCCGCCCTCGCCGAGGACCGGCTCGATGATGATCGCGGCGACGTTGTCCGGGCCGACCTGCTTGGTGATCTGGTCGATGGCCTGCGCGGCGGCCTCGGCGCCGGCGTTCTCCGCACCGGTCGGCCAGCGGTAGCCGTAGGCGACCGGGACGCGGTACACCTCGGGCGCGAACGGACCGAAGCCGTGCTTGTACGGCATGTTCTTCGCCGTCAGCGCCATGGTCAGGTTGGTGCGGCCGTGGTAGCCGTGGTCGAACACGACGACGGCCTGCCGCTTGGTGTACGCGCGGGCGATCTTGACGGCGTTCTCGACGGCCTCGGCGCCGGAGTTGAACAGCGCGGACTTCTTGGCGTGGTCGCCCGGGGTCAGCTCGGCCAGCGCCTCCGCGACCTCCACGTAACCCTCGTAGGGGGTGACCATGAAACAGGTGTGGGTGAAGTCGGCCAGCTGGGCGGAGGCCCGGCGCACGACGGCCTCGGCGGAGGCGCCGACGCTCGTCACCGCGATACCGGAACCGAAGTCGATGAGCCGGTTGCCGTCGACGTCCTCGATGATCCCGCCGCCGGCGCGCGCGGTGAACACCGGCAGCACGGAACCCACACCCTGGGCGACCACGGCGGTACGGCGGGCCTGAAGCTCCAGCGACTTCGGGCCGGGGATGGCGGTGACGACGCGGCGCTCCTGCGGAAGTGCGGTCATGGTGGCTCCCTGATGATCTTGCGTACCGGGCGGTCCCGGGCTGTACCGGGCGGTGCGTTTTCGGACGCTTACCTATCTTTCTTCGCAGGCTAGGGCCGGGTGTGCGGGGTGGGCATGCTCCATGTGGGCGTTGTCCACGGCATCCATTGTCCGCCGTGGACATAGCAGCGGGGGCGCCATACGCCCGGTCGGCGGCCTTTCTCGGCCGCGTAAGCGGTGAACTCCCCTTGCCGGGGCGTTAGATTGCTCGCTGACGGTGGACGGAACGGCTGGTCAGGGGGCAAGGCGGATGGACAGCGACGGCACACGGGACCCACGCGCCACACACCCGAACCCGGTACCGCGCCCGGCGGAGCCCCGTGAGGGGCCCGCCGTGCCACCGATGCCCTCGAACCCGCCCAGGCCGGACGGCTCCACCTTCCTGACCTGGCTACGCACCCCCCGCCCCGAGGCCCCCCCGGGAGTATGGCGCCTCGGCCACCGGCCGCGGCCTGAGGAAACCGACAGCCGGGTCTCCGACCGCTCACTACTCACGGGAGCAGTGGGCTCACTCGTTGCGGCGCTGCTCGTATGGTCGCTGTGGGTCAATAATCTCGTCCCCCACAAGAGGATCCTGCTCGAGCTGGTCACACCGTCCGACTGGTGGGGATTCGACCCGCCCCGGGCCGCGCTCACCGCGAGCGCCGTCTACGACAGCGTCTTCGCCACCCTCGTGCTCTATTACTTCGCGCGCGTGGGCAACTGGAAAGAGGTGGTCCGGCGGTACGTGACCGACCGGCCACAGCCGTCGCGCGCACTGCGCGCCGCCGCCCTCGGGGGGCTGGTCGTCTGGCTGGTCGTCTGGCACGGGCTGCTGTCGTATTACAAGCTCGCCGTGAGCGTGACGCCCTCCGACTGGTTTGTGTCGCCCGGTGACCCGGTAGGCACCCTGCACCGCCTCCGGGTCTTCAAGACCGTGCTCACTGTGCTGGTCCTGGTGCCGTTCGCCAGAGCGGGTGATTGGGCGGGGCTGCTGCGCGGTCTGCCGCGTCCGCGGACGGAGACCGAGAGCCACGCGGGGGGAGCGCACGAGCCCGTCGTGGACTGGCCCGAGCTGCATGCCTACGGTCAGAAGGTGACAGCCGAAAGGCTGACCGAGGATGCTCGCAACGGCCGCATGAACGACGTGGACTGCGCGAGGATCCGGCGTGCCTGGAGCTCCGTGGTCGCCGACCCCGCACGTCTGCCCGCGTTCACCTCGGCCGTGCTCAGCAGCGGAGCGCGCGCGTGTCTGCACCCCTCCGGCCATCGCGACCTTCCCGGCCGGACGGCCCTTCACGACCTGCTGACCTCACAGGTACGCATTGGCCGGTACGCGGACGCCGAGCGGACCCCGGCCGCCCGCCGCGCGGCGGGTGCGGCCGTGGACCCCGGCACGCTGGGCACTTCCCTGCTGGTGGTCGGGCCGCCCGGCTCGGGCAGGACCGAGCGTCTGGTGCGTCCCGTCGCGGAGTCCGTCGCGCTCCAGGCGCTCGCGGGGCAGGCCGCCCTGGTCACGGTGTGCGCCGCCGGCGCGCCCATGGGACCCGATCAGGCCTACGACATCGTGATCAGGCCCGGGGACAGGGCTTCGGCACACGACCTGGATCTCTACGGCGGGGCGCAGGACCCCGACGAGGCGGCCGCGCTCCTCGCGGATGTCCTCGCGGGCGACTGGCCAGAGGTGGAGCTGCGGCGTGCGGTCACCGTCATGGCTCAGCTCCTCGGGCCCTTCCGGGCTGTCCACGGCCGGTTCCCCTCCGTACCTGAGCTCCGACAGCTGTTGGACGGCGAGCCGTCGGCGCTGGACCGGCTGAAGGCGATGCTAGACCCGCACGATGACCCGGCGCTGCGCCGCGAATTGGACGCGCGGGCGCGGCAGACGGGCGCCCCCGGGGATCCCGGGATACTGCTCGCGGATCGGCTCGCCTGCTTCGACCGCCCAGCTTTCGCCGGTTTCTTCGACACGTCCGCCGACGCTCGGCCGTTCACGCTGCGATCGCTCGATCACCCGCTGCGCGTCAGGGTCGACCTGCCCGAACGAGCCCATCCGGAGGCGGCCCAGCTGCTGGCCCGGCTGCTGCTCGCGCAATTCACGGCAGGCATGACCACTCGTTCGGACCGGTCCCTGTTCGCCTGCCTCGTCCTGGACGACGCGGCACATGCGATCACCGCCGGGTCCGTGCGTGCTCTGCGCAGGCTGCGGGAGAGCCACGCGGGAGTGGTGTTGAGTCTGCGGGCCCTTGGAGACGTGCCGGAACACCTGAGGCAGCCTCTGATCGCCGCGGTCGGCTGTCACGCCGCCTTCTCGGGCATCACCACATGGGAGGGCTCGCTGTTCGCGCAGGCCTGGGGTACGGAGTGGGTGGAGACGACGGAGGTCGCCAAGCACACGGTGTTCGCGGACCAGCCGCTGACTCGGTTGATCCACGCTGTACGGAAGTTGGGCACGGGTAAGCCGGTCACAACAGATGCCGTCACCGTGCGGCAGGTTGAGCGGGAGCGGTGGTCTGCTTCCGAGTTGGCTCACGGGGTGCCCCCGGGGCACGCGGTGCTGTCGTTGACGACCGTGCGCGGGGAGCACGCGCCCCCCCTGCTGGTGGATCTGCGGGGATGAGACGGGGCCAGCGGGCGACCGTACGGTGAGGCAGAATCGGCCTAGGTCGTTCATACGCGGCGGCCAATAGATCACCGCGCTCGCCGGACCCCCTCACCGTGAAGGCCTCATGCCCCCGACCCTCGCCTCGCTCGTCCACCACTCCGCGCTCAAACTGACGGTGCGCGCGGGCGAGGACCGCCTCGACGTACCCGTCCGCTGGGCGCACGTCAGCGAGCTGGCCGACCCCGTCCCCTACATGGAGGGCGGCGAGCTGCTGCTGATCACCGCCCTCAAGCTGGACGCCGAGGACCCGGAGGCGATGCGGCGGTACGTACGGCGACTGGCCGACGCCGGCGTCGTCGGGCTCGGCTTCGCCATCGGCGTCAACTACGACGAGATCCCCACGGCCCTCGTCGACGCCGCAAGGGAAGCGGACCTGCCCTTGCTGGAGGTGCCCCGCCGCACCCCCTTCCTCGCCATCAGCAAGGCCGTCTCCGCGGCGATCGCCGCCGACCAGTACCGGTCGGTCACCGCCGGCTTCGCCGCCCAGCGCGAGCTGACCAAACAGGCCCTCAACACCGGCCCCGAGGGCCTGCTGGCCGCGCTCGCCGCACAGGTCGACGGCTGGGCCGCCCTCTACGACGCCTCCGGCGCCGTCGTGGCCGCCGCCCCGGAGTGGGCCGGCCGCCGGGCCGCCCGGCTGACCGCCGACGTGGAGCGGCTGCGCGAGCGGTCCGCCCCGGCGTCCTCCGTCGTCGGCGGCCCCGAGCACGAGGACCGCGTCGAGCTGCACTCCCTGGGCACCGGACGGCGACCGCGAGCGGCGCTCGCCGTCGGCACGGCCGCCGCACTCGGCACCGCCGAGCGCTACGCCGTCCACTCCGCCATCGCCCTGCTCACCCTCACCACCGAACGCTCCCGCTCCCTGCACGCGGCCGAGCAGCGGATCGGCACGGCCGTGCTGCGCATGCTGCTCGCCGGGGAGCCCGACCACGCCCGCGCCGTCGCCGGGGACCTGTACGGCGCCCTGCTGGACGCCCCCTTCCGGGTGATCGTCGCCGAGTCGGTGCCCGGCCCGGCGGCCCGCGCCCACGCGGACGCCCATCCGGACGCCCACTCGGCCCGACTGCCCACCGCGGCCGCCGGGCCGGCTCCCAAGCAGGCCGTGAAGGCGGGTGCCAAGCCGGGCGCCGCCGCGCTCACCGCCGTCGGCCCCGGCGGAGATCCGCTGGACGGCCTCGCGGAGACCGTGGAGTCCGCCGCCGCGCGCTCCGGGGAGGCCGTGCTGGTGGTGCCCGACGGCGAGCGGCTGGTGGTACTCGCCGCGGACGGCGGCGCGGCGGCGGCCGCCTGCGCCGAGTACGCCGCAGCGCTGGAGACGGCCCGCTCGGCCCCGGATCAGACAGGCCCCGCCGACGCCGGTGAGCTGGTCGTCGGCCTCTCCGCGCCCGCCGGACCGATCGCCGCCGCGGCGGCCTACAAGCAGGCCGAGCAGGCGCTGTCGGTGGCCCGGCGCCGGGGGCGGGTCCTCGTCGAGCACGAGCGGCTGGCCGCCGGATCCGTGCTGCCGCTGCTCGCCGACGACGCGGTGAAGGCGTTCGCGGACGGGCTGCTGCGGGCGCTGCGCGAGCACGACGCGACCGGGCGGGGGGACCTGGTCGCCTCGCTGCGGGCGTGGCTGTCGCGGCACGGCCAGTGGGACGCGGCCGCGGCCGACCTGGGCGTGCACCGGCACACACTGCGCTACCGGATGCGGCGGGTGGAGGAGATCCTGGGCCGCTCGCTGGACGACCCGGACGTCCGGATGGAGCTGTGGCTCGCCCTGAAGGCGACCTCGGCCGACTGACCGCGCGCGACACCCGGGTGCCAGGCGGCGACCTCGCCATTCCGGCGTACCCCCCGCCGTGACTGCTACGACTCGGACAAGCGACCGTCGGCCGCCGCCGCCCTACCGTGGAGCACGAAAGCCAAGCACACCTCCAACGCGGAAGGGCCGGGACTCGCACATGACTTCCACCCACGCCTTCTGGCTCGCCGGCCGCCAGGTCACCGGCTCGGAAACCTTCGACGTCACCTCCCCGTGGGACGGCCGGGTCGTCGGCAAGGTCAGCGTGCCGACCGACGCCCAGGTCGAGGAGGCCGTGGCCGCCGCGTACGCCGTGCGCGACGAGTTCGCCGCCACCCCGGCCCACGTACGCGCCGCCGCCCTCGACCACGTCAGCAAGCGGCTGGCCGAGCGCACCGAGGAGATCGCCCAGCTGATCTCCGCCGAGAACGGCAAGCCGATCAAGTGGGCCCGGGGCGAGGTCGGCCGTGCCGTCTCCGTGTTCCGGTTCGCCGCCGAGGAGGCCCGCCGGTTCAACGGTGGCGAGGCCCAGCGGCTGGACACCGACGCCGGTGGCCAGGGCCGTCTGGCGCTCACCCGCCGCTTCCCGAAGGGTGTCGTGCTCGGCATCGCGCCCTTCAACTTCCCGCTGAACCTGTGCGCCCACAAGGTCGCCCCGGCGATCGCCGCCGGCGCCCCGATCATCCTGAAGCCGGCCCCGGCCACCCCGCTCTCCGGTCTGATCATCGGTGACCTGCTCGCCGAGACCGAGCTGCCGGCCGGCTCCTGGAGCATCCTGCCGGTCGCCAACGACAAGATGCCCGCCCTCGTCCAGGACGAGCGCCTGCCGGTCATCTCCTTCACGGGTTCCGAGAAGGTCGGCTACGCGATCATGGACTCGGTGCCGCGCAAGCACTGCACGCTGGAGCTGGGCGGCAACGGCGCGGCCGTCGTCCTCGGCGACTACGCCTCCGACGCCGACCTGGACTGGGCCGCGACCCGCATCGCGACCTTCTCCAACTACCAGGGCGGCCAGTCCTGCATCTCCGTGCAGCGCGTGATCGCCGACGCGGCGGTGTACGACCGGCTGCTGCCGCGCGTCGTCGCCGCCGTCGAGGCCCAGGTCACCGGCGACCCGTCCGACGCCAAGACGGACGTCGGCCCGCTGGTCAGCGAGGACGCCGCCAAGCGCGTCGAGGCCTGGGTGAAGGAGGCCGTCGAGGCCGGCGCCACCCTCCACACCGGCGGCGACCGGGACGGCGCCTCCTACGCGCCGACCGTCCTCACCGACGTACCGGCGGACACCACCCTCGCCTGCGAGGAGGTCTTCGGACCCGTCCTCACCGTGCAGAAGGTGGACGGCGAGGACGAGGCGTTCGCCGCGGTCAACAGCTCCAAGTACGGCCTTCAGGCGGGCGTGTTCACCCACGACCTGCAGGTCGCCTTCCGTGCCCACCGCGCCCTGGAGGTCGGTGGCGTGGTGATCGGCGACGTTCCGTCCTACCGCGCCGACCAGATGCCCTACGGCGGCGCCAAGCAGTCCGGCGTCGGCCGCGAGGGCGTGCGGTTCGCGATGGAGGACTACACCTACGAGCGCGTACTGATCCTCACCGGTCTCGCGCTCTGACCTGCCACGGACAGGTCGAGAACCGGAACGGCCGCAACCCACTGTGCGGGGGTTGCGGCCGTTTCCCTTGCCCGGACGACTCGCAGGGGACGTTCGGTCAGGCGGTTCGAGGCCGGGTGCGGACGGTTCTGCCCCGGTACAGGCGGCCCGTGACGCCGGTGAACTCCAAGTCGAGTCCGAGGCCGTCGCGTTCGGCATGGAGGTGCAGGTGGGGCATCGTGCTGTTGCCGGAGTTGCCCACCTCGCCGAGCACCTGCCCGGCGCGCACGCGATCGCCCGTTCTCACCGTCACGGTTCCCCGGCGCAGGTGCGCGAGCTTGACGACCTCCGCGCCGGTGTCGATGAACACGTGGTTGCCATAAGGGGGTTGGTAGCGGATCGTGCCGGGTTCCTGGTCGTCCAACCGGCCCGCGGCGGAGATCACCGTGCCGGCGCAGGGCGCGTGCACGGTCCGGCCGTACACGAGGTGACCGTCGTTGCCTGCCCGCATGCCGCTGCCGGGCATCCGGACCCCACGGGAGCCGACCTGGATCACGTCCAGGGCGCCGCGCTGCTCGGGGAAGGGCGTGTGGTGGTTCAGGCCGTGCCCGCCCCCTTGTGCCACATACCAGTCGCCGCCCCGCAGGGGGAAGGTGAGGGGCCGTGACACCGCGACACCCCAACGGTGGCGGCGGGCCCGGGCCAGGAACCAGCCGAAGGCGGTGAACAGGGCGGCCCCCACGATCGGTTCCGCCACGCCGCTTCCCGACCACGGCAGTCCCGGCAGCCGCCACGCGGAGGCGAGGGCGACCGGCGCCCCGCTTTCCACGGCCCGGCGTATCCACCGCGGCAGCAGGGCCGGGGCGCTCCAGCCCTCCAGGAGCAGATAGCCGGCGGCGACGATGAGCAGGCGGCCGCACCAGGCGACGCGGGAGGGAGCCTGCCAGCACGCCTCGACCAGCGCGGCGAGGAGCAGTACCCAGATGAGCCAGGCGAGGGCGGCGCGTGCCCCGGGGGGAACGCGCAGGCGCGGTGCGCGGTAGGCGCCAGGGGAGATCAACAGGCCGTCGAGCACCCGCCCGTCACCCGTGACCGCGAAGGCGAGAGCCCGTCCCTTGGAGCCTTCGATCACCAGCCCGTCGGGGCCGTCCCGGACGCCGGTGATCTCGCCGACGCGCTCGAGGGTCCCGTCCGTGATCCGGTCGAGCCGCTCACGCCCCACGGCGGCGGCCACGCCCGGCGCGAGCGACTCCCGGTCCGCGCGCTTGGCGGTGAGGAACCCGAACAGGGCCTCGGCCGCCGGCCGCGCGGTCCCCCCGAAGTCCGCCGGCCCATCCGTCCGTCCGTGCATCCGTCGTACCGTCCCCCCCGGCCGTCACCGGCACCATGGCCGGCGCGCCGCCCGCGGGTGTCCTACCCGCGAGCCCACCCCCGTCATGATGCCCGGGCGCTCGCCCCCACGCCGACCGGGGGTCCCCCGGGCTGACCAGGTCGCTCGCTGTCGCCCTTCCCTCGGGGTGGGTTCGGGTAAAGGATTCGGCATCTACCGTTCAATTGTCTTGTCCTGTGCATGACTCGCCCGATGGGATGCGCGGAGACCACTTCGTCCCTCTCGGGACGTCTCGGCACCACTCAGGGGACTCCATGCACATAGCCCGTACCGGGCGCGGCGTCGCGGCTTCGACGGCCGCCGTCACCGCACTCGTCGCCGCCGCGCTGGCCACCACCTCGCAGGCCGGCGTCAGCGCCGCCGCGCCCGCCGCCGTGCCGCACACCAAGGCGGTTCCGGCCCTCGCGGGGCACGTCCTGGCGCATGACGTCGCCGCCCCGCTGCCCATCGCGCAGTGCCAGGCCAAGTGGCACATCGCCTGCTACAACCCGCTCCAGTACCGCACCGCGTACAACCTGAACGCGCTGTACCGGAAGGGCATCACGGGCAAGGGCCGCACGATCGTCATCGTCGACTCCTTCGGCTCCCCGACCGTCCAGCACGATCTCGACGTCTACAGCAAGCAGTTCGGGCTGCCCAGCACCAAGGTGAAGGTCGTCAAGTGGGGCCACGTCCCCGCCTTCGACCCCAAGAACTCCGACATGACCGGCTGGGCCGGGGAGACCACCCTGGACGTCGAGATGGCCCACGCCGTGGCGCCCGGGGCGAAGATCGTCGTGGTGGAGACGGGGGTGGCCGAGACGGAGGGCACGACCGGCCTGCCGGAGATGATGAGCGCCGAGAAGCATCTGATCGACCACGGCGTCGGCGACGTCATCTCGCAGAGCTTCGGCGCCACCGAGAACACCTTCCCCGGCTTCGGCCGGGGCGACTTCTCCAGCATCAAGAAGCTGCGCTACGCCTTCCAGGCCGCCGCTCGCAAGAACGTCACCGTCCTCGCCTCCTCCGGCGACGGCGGCGCCACCGACAACACCGCCGACGGCAAGGACTACTACAAGAAGCGCGTCAACTCCTGGCCCTCCTCGGACCCGCTGGTCACCTCCGTCGGCGGCACCCAGCTCCACCTGGACGACAAGGGGCGGCGCGTCAAGCCGGACAGCGTCTACAACGACTACGGCGCGGGCGGTGGCGGCCAGTCCCACGTCTTCCCCCGGCCGGCCTTCCAGAACGGCGTGAAGAAGGTCGTCGGCGCCCGGCGCGGCACCCCGGACATCTCGATGGCCGCGGCGGTCGACGGCGGCGCCTGGATCTACTCCAGCTTCGACCCGACCGCCACCGGCTGGGACGTCTCCGGCGGCACCAGCGAGGCCGGCCCGCTCTTCTCCGGCATCGTCGCCCTCGCCGACCAGGCGGCCGGCCACCGGCTCGGCGACATCAACGCCGCGCTCTACACCCTGTCGCGCCACGCCGGCACGGGTGTGGTGGACGTCAAGGACGGCACGGACAACAGCTACGCCGGAGTCAAGGGCTACAAGGCCGTCAAGGGCTACGACATGGCCACCGGCGTCGGCACCCTGGACGCCCTCCGCTTCGTACCGGCCCTGGCCAAGGCAGCCCGCCACGGCTGACCCCGCCCACCCAGGGGCACCGCCAGGGCGCCCCTGAACCACCCGAGCCACCCACCCGGCCTCGCCGCACCCATGCGGCGAGGCCGGACCCGTGAGGCCCCCACGAGGGCGGTACCGCACCCGTCCCTCATCCGCCACTCATCCGCCACCCCCACCCCCATTTCGACCCGATCGGACCGCGAGGGGTGGTGGAGACGGGCCGTTTCAGGTACCAACGATCCAGTAGCACTGGTCGGTAATGAACGGTCCGCATTCATCCCCCTTCGCGGCGAGGTGAGCCTCAATGTCCGCCACCACCACCCCACGCACCACCGTGACCGAGCGCGAGGCCCGTCAGGTGGCGGAGGCCGCCCGGCAGCAGGACTGGCACAAGCCCAGCTTCGCCAAGGAACTGTTCCTCGGGCGCTTCCGGCTCGACCTCATCCACCCCCACCCCCTGCCCGACGAGGAGTCCGTCCGGCGCGGCGAGGAGTTCCTCGCCCGGCTGCGCACCTTCTGCGAGACGGCCGTCGACTCCGCCCGCATCGAGCGCGAGGCCCGCATCCCCGACGAGGTCGTCGCCGGGCTCAAGGAACTCGGCGCCCTCGGCATGAAGATCGACCCCAAGTACGGCGGCCTGGGCCTCACCCAGCTCTACTACAACAAGGCCCTCGCCCTGGTCGGCTCCGTGAGCCCCGCCGTCGGCGCGCTGCTCTCCGCCCACCAGTCGATCGGCGTACCGCAGCCGCTGAAGATGTTCGGCACCCAGGAGCAGAAGGACGCCTTCCTGCCCCGCTGCGCCCGCACCGACATCTCCGCCTTCCTGCTCACCGAGCCCGACGTCGGCTCCGACCCGGCGCGCCTGGCCACGACGGCCGTGCCCGACGAGGGGGGAGACTACGTCCTCGACGGCGTGAAGCTGTGGACCACCAACGGGGTCGTCGCCGACCTCCTCGTCGTCATGGCGCGCGTCCCGAAGTCCGAGGGGCACAAGGGCGGCATCACGGCGTTCGTGGTGGAGGCCGCCTCCGAGGGCATCACCGTCGAGAACCGCAACGCCTTCATGGGCCTGCGCGGCATCGAGAACGGCGTCACCCGCTTCCACCAGGTCCGCGTGCCCGCCGCGAACCGCATCGGACCCGAGGGCGCCGGCCTGAAGATCGCGCTGACCACCCTCAACACCGGCCGGCTGTCCCTGCCCGCCATGTGCGCCGGCGCCGGCAAATGGTGCCTGAAGATCGCTCGCGAGTGGGCGGCCGAGCGGGAGCAGTGGGGCAAGCCGGTCGCGTTCCACGAGGCCGTCGGCTCCAAGATCAGCTTCATCGCCGCCACCACCTTCGCCCTGGAAGCCGTCCTCGACCTGTCCTCGCAGATGGCCGACGAGGACCGCAACGACATCCGCATCGAAGCCGCCCTCGCCAAGCTCTACGGCTCCGAGATGGCCTGGCTGATGGCCGACGAACTGGTCCAGATCCGCGGCGGCCGCGGCTACGAGACGGCCGAGTCGCTGCGGGCCCGCGGCGAACGCGGTGTCCCGGCCGAGCAGATCCTGCGCGACCTGCGCATCAACCGCATCTTCGAGGGCTCGACGGAGATCATGCACCTGCTGATCGCCCGCGAGGCCGTCGACGCCCACCTCTCGGTCGCCGGCGACCTCATCGACCCGGACAAGACCCTGTCCGACAAGGCGAAGGCGGGCGCGAACGCCGGCCTCTTCTACGCCAAGTGGCTGCCCAAACTGGTCGCCGGTCCGGGCCAGCTGCCCACCGCCTACGGCGAGTTCAAGCACGACGTCGACCTCTCCGGCCATCTGCGCTACGTCGAGCGCACCGCCCGCAAGCTGGCCCGCTCCACCTTCTACGCCATGTCCCGCTGGCAGGGCCGGATGGAGACCAAGCAGGGCTTCCTCGGCCGGATCGTGGACATCGGCGCCGAACTGTTCGCCATGAGCGCGGCCTGTGTGCGCGCCGAGCGGCTGCGCGGCGAGGGCGTACACGGCCGGGAGGCCTACCAGCTCGCCGACGCCTTCTGCCGCCAGTCCCGCATCCGCACGGAGGAGCTGTTCGGCCGCCTGTGGACCAACACCGACGATCTCGACCGCAAGGTGGTCAAGGGAGTCCTCGGCGGTGCGTACGAGTGGTTGGAGGAGGGTGTCATCGACCCGTCGGGCGACGGACCGTGGATCGCGGACGCGAGCCCCGGCCCCTCCGCCCGGGAGAACGCCCGCCGCCCCTTCGGCGGCTAGCGACACCGGCCGCACGCGGCCACCGCCCGCGCGGGGCAGGGAGGGAGACCGCCCTGGCCCGCGCGGTGCCGGGTACCGGACGTCGACCGGACGTCACCGTCGTGGGAGCCGGCGTCGGGAGGGCCCCGCACCCCCCGGTCCTCACCGCCGTCCCACAACGGGAGCAACGTCCCGTTCGCCGATGAATGCGGTCAACGCACCCGCCCGAGGGATGCGCTGTCCCGGCGGCCGCCGCTTACCGCGACAATGGGGGGATGACCGAACGTCCCGCCCATCCGGCACCCCTCGCCGATCCGCACCTCGTCTACGACCCCGTCGCCGGGGACGGCCCCAAGGACGTGGTGATCCTCGGCTCCACCGGATCCATCGGCACCCAGGCCATCGACCTCGTGCTGCGCAACCCCGCCCGCTTCCGCGTCACCGCCCTGTCCGCGAACGGCGGCCGGGTCGCCCTGCTGGCCGAGCAGGCGCACCGGCTCCGGGTGCGCACCGTCGCGGTCGCCCGCGAGGACGCCGTACCCGCCCTGCGCGAGGCCCTCGCCGGCGAGTACGGCGCGGGGGAACCGTTGCCCGAGATCCTCGCCGGGCCGGACGCGGCCCGCGAGGTCGCCGCCTCCGACTGCCACACCGTGCTCAACGGCATCACCGGGTCCATCGGCCTCGCGCCCACCCTCGCCGCCCTGGAGGCGGGACGCACCCTCGCCCTGGCCAACAAGGAGTCGCTGATCGTCGGCGGCCCGCTGGTCACCGCGCTCGCCAAGCCGGGCCAGATCATCCCGGTCGACTCCGAGCACGCGGCCCTCTTCCAGGCGCTGGCCGCCGGCACCCGCGCCGACGTCCGCAAGCTCGTCGTCACCGCCTCCGGCGGCCCCTTCCGCGGCCGGACCAAGGCCGAGCTGGCGGACGTCACCGTCCAGGACGCGCTCGCGCACCCCACCTGGGCGATGGGGCCGGTGATCACGGTCAACTCCGCGACCCTGGTCAACAAGGGCCTGGAGGTGATCGAGGCGCACCTCCTCTACGACATTCCCCTCGACCGCATTGAGGTGGTCGTGCACCCGCAGTCGTATGTCCACTCGATGGTCGAGTTCACCGACGGTTCCACGATCGCCCAGGCGACGCCCCCCGACATGCGCGGGCCGATCGCCATCGGTCTGGGCTGGCCCGAACGTGTTCCCGACGCCGCGCCCGCTTTCGACTGGAGCAAGGCCTCCACCTGGGAGTTCTTCCCGCTGGACAACGAGGCCTTCCCCTCGGTGGACCTTGCCCGGCACGTCGGGCGGCTCGCGGGGACGGCTCCGGCGGTGTTCAATGCGGCCAACGAGGAGTGCGTCGAGGCCTTCCTGGGCGGCGCGCTGCCCTTCAACGGGATCATGGAGACCGTCACCCGGGTGGTCGAGGAGCACGGCACCCCGGACACGGGAACCTCGCTCACCGTGTCGGACGTCCTCGAAGCGGAGACCTGGGCGCGGGCCCGGGCCCGCGAACTCACAGCCACGACGGCGACCGCGGAGGCGCGTGCATGACGACCTTGATGTTCATCCTCGGCATAGTGGTCTTCGCGGTGGGCCTGCTCGTCTCGATCGCGTGGCACGAGCTGGGGCACCTGTCCACGGCCAAGCTCTTCGGCATCCGCGTCCCGCAGTACATGGTCGGCTTCGGCCCGACCGTGTGGTCACGGAACAAGGGCGAGACCGAGTACGGCATCAAGGCCATACCGCTCGGCGGCTACATCCGCATGATCGGCATGTTCCCGCCCGACGAGGAGGGCCGGGTCTCCGCCCGCTCCACCTCCCCGTGGCGCGGCATGATCGAGGACGCCCGCTCGGCGGCCTTCGAGGAGCTCAAGCCGGGTGACGACACGCGCATGTTCTACACGCGCAAGCCGTGGAAGCGGGTCATCGTCATGTTCGCCGGACCGTTCATGAACCTGGTCCTCGCGATCGCCCTGTTCTTCACCGTGCTCATGGGCTTCGGCATCCAGCAGCAGACCACCACCGTCGCCTCCGTCTCGCCCTGCGTCATCGCCCAGAGCGAGCACCGCGACAGCTGCAAGAAGTCCGACCCCGCCTCCCCGGCCCAGGCCGCCGGCATCCGCAAGCGCGACAGGATCGTCTCCTTCGACGGCAGGTCCACCAAGGACTGGAACACCCTCTCGGACCTGATCCGCGACAGCGCCGGCAAGACCGTGCCGATCGTCGTCGACCGCGACGGCGAACAGCTCACGCTGCACGCCAGGATCGCCACCAACCTGGTCGCCAAGAAGGACTCCAGCGGCACCTACGTCCAGGGCAAGTACGTCGAGGCCGGCTTCCTCGGCTTCAGCTCCGCCACCGGCGTGGTGAAACTGGACTTCGGCGACTCCACCACCTGGATGACCGACCGCGTGGGCGACGCCGTCGACTCACTGGCCGTCCTGCCCGGCAAGATCCCCGCCCTGTGGGACGCCGCCTTCGGCGACGGCCCGCGCGAGCCGGACTCCCCGGTGGGCATCGTCGGCGCGGCCCGGATCACCGGCGACATCGCCACCCTGGACATCCCCGCCTCCCAGCAGGTGGCGATGTTCGTGATGCTGCTCGCCGGGTTCAACCTCTCGCTGTTCCTGTTCAACATGCTCCCGCTGCTCCCGCTCGACGGCGGTCACATCGCGGGCGCCCTGTGGGAGGCCCTGCGCCGGAACCTGGCCCGGGTGCTGCGCCGGCCGGACCCCGGTCCGTTCGACGTCGCCAAGCTGATGCCGGTGGCCTACGTGGTGGCCGGGATCTTCGTCTGCTTCACGCTCCTGGTCCTGATCGCGGACGTGGTCAACCCGGTGAAGATCTCGTAGCCACGCGCTGTGCCAGGCGGCCCGGAACCCCCGTGGTTCCGGGCCGCCTTCCATCGAGTGGGTTTGGCGGGTGGGATGTGCTCGTGCCGGGGCCGGTGCCGTAATCTCGAAGCCTGGAGCCCGCCGTCCACGGGACGGCACTTTGATCCACGACTTGGGGTTGCACAGCAGATGACTGCGATTTCTCTCGGCATGCCGTCCGTCCCGACCAAGGTTGCCGAGCGCCGGAAGAGCCGGCAGATCCAGGTCGGAAGCGTGGCGGTCGGCGGAGACGCGCCCGTCTCGGTGCAGTCGATGACGACGACCCGTACGTCCGACATCGGCGCGACCCTCCAGCAGATCGCCGAGCTGACGGCGTCCGGCTGCCAGATCGTCCG
>NZ_JBITEB010000020.1:0-168826 GCF_044454765.1 Streptomyces sp. NPDC051452 | reverse complement strand
TTCTCACCGTCGATGATCCGCCGCTTCAGCCGCTCCTCCAGCGGCAGCGCCGCCAGCTCCTCGGCCTTGCCCGCCTTCAGCGACTTCGCCGTCGCACCCTCGAACAGCGCCATCAGCTTCTGCAGCGGGTCGTAACCCTCCGCACGACGGTCGTAGATCAGATCCAGCGCCGTGGCCACCTCCTCCTCGCTGAACCGGGCGATCGGCAGGATCTTGGAGGCATGCACGATCGCCGAATCCAGACCCGCCTTGACACACTCGTCCAGGAAGACGGAGTTCAGCAGGATCCGGGCGGCCGGATTCAGACCGAAGGAGATGTTCGACAAGCCCAGCGTGGTCTGCACGGCCGGATGCCGCCGCTTCAGCTCACGGATCGCCTCGATGGTGGCCACCCCGTCCCCACGGGACTCCTCCTGACCCGTGCAGATCGTGAAGGTCAGGGTGTCGACGAGGATGTCCTCCTCACGGATGCCCCAGTTCCCCGTCAGATCCTCGATCAGCCGCTCGGCGATCTCCACCTTCTTCTCCGGCGTACGGGCCTGACCCTCCTCGTCGATGGTCAGCGCGATCAACGCGGCACCGTGCTCCCGCGCCAGCCCCGTCACCTTCGCAAACCGCGAGTCCGGACCGTCACCGTCCTCGTAGTTCACCGAGTTGATCACCGCCCGGCCGCCGAGCTTCTCCAGACCCGCCCGGATGACGTCGACCTCCGTGGAGTCCAGCACGATCGGCAGGGTCGAAGCGGTGGCGAAACGACCCGCCAGCTCCTCCATGTCGGCCACCCCGTCCCGGCCGACATAATCCACACACAGATCGAGCAGATGGGCACCCTCACGGATCTGCTCGCGCGCCATCTCCACACAGTCGTCCCAGCGGCCCTCCAGCATGGCCTCCCGGAACTTCTTCGAACCATTGGCGTTCGTCCGCTCACCGATCGCCAGATACGAGGTGTCCTGCCGGAACGGAACAGACTGATACAACGAGGCGGCACCCGCCTCCGGACGCGGATCACGCACGCCCGGCACCACACCCCGGACCCGTTCGACCACCTGCCGCAGATGCTCCGGCGTCGTACCGCAACAACCGCCGATGAGCGAGAGACCGTACTCGCGGACGAACGTCTCCTGGGCGTCGGCCAGCTCGGGCGCGGTCAGCGGGTAGTGGGCGCCGTTCTTGCCCAGGACCGGCAGACCCGCATTGGGCATGCAGGACAGCGGCACGCGCGCGTTGCGGGCGAGGTAGCGCAGATGCTCGCTCATCTCCGCCGGGCCGGTGGCGCAGTTCAGGCCGATCATGTCGATGCCGAGAGGTTCCAGCGCGGTCAGCGCCGCACCGATCTCGGAGCCCAGCAGCATCGTGCCCGTCGTCTCCACGGTCACCGACACGATGACCGGCACGTCGAGGCCGAGGGCGTCCAGGCCACGGCGGGCACCCAGCACCGCCGCCTTGGTCTGCAGCAGGTCCTGGGTGGTCTCCACGAGCAGCGCGTCCGCGCCACCGGTGACCAGACCCTCGGCATTGCGCTGATACGCGTCACGCAAAGTGGTGTAGGGGGCGTGTCCCAGAGTGGGCAGCTTCGTGCCCGGACCGATCGAGCCCAGCACCCAGCGCGGCCGGCCGTCCCGGCCGGTGAACTCGTCCGCGACCTCACGGGCCACCCGCGCACCCGTCTCCGACAACTCGAACACCCGCTCGGGGATGTCGTACTCACCCAACGCCGAGTGGTTCGCCCCGAACGTGTTCGTCTCCACACAGTCCACGCCCACCGCGAAGTACGCCTCGTGCACCGAACGCACGATGTCGGGACGCGTCACGTTCAAAACCTCGTTGCAGCCCTCCAGCTGCTGGAAGTCATCAAGGGTCGGCTCCTGCGCCTGGAGCATCGTGCCCATCGCTCCATCGGCCACCACCACACGGGTGGCGAGCGCCTCACGAAGCGCGGACACACGGGTCCGGATGTCGGCGGAAGGGGACGTTGGCGACGAGGCCATGAAGGGGCTCCCTGGAGTGCGACGGCTGTCGGCTATGCGGTTTCCCTGACAAGCGGGTATGCCGCACGGCGCCAGACTAACCGGGAGTCGGCTTGGATGGGCAGCGACGTCCACAGGGCGGACTCGGACGGCGCTCGCGCCGCGCCGAGGTCACCTGGGATGTAACAGGAGTCGACCGATCATTGGCGGGCGGTCGACATGGACCGGTAGTGTTCGACATTGCCGAACGAGGGTTAGCGAGACGTACGACGGGTGTACGACTGCGGTCGACACCGGCGGACGGCGTCGACCGGCGTTCGTCGGCGAGTCGAAGGGGACGGAGGCAGGACGGCGATGGCACGGAACATCCAGTCGCTCGAACGGGCGGCCGCGATGCTGCGGCTGCTCGCGGGCGGCGAGCGACGGCTCGGCCTGTCGGACATCGCCTCGTCGCTGGGCCTGGCCAAGGGCACCGCCCACGGCATCCTGCGCACCCTCCAGCAGGAGGGGTTCGTGGAGCAGGACGACGCCTCCGGGCGCTATCAGCTGGGCGCGGAGCTGCTGCGGCTGGGCACCACCTATCTGGATGTGCACGAGCTGCGGGCGCGGGCCCTGGTGTGGACCGACGACCTGGCCCGCTCCAGCGGGGAGAGCGTGCACCTGGGTGTTCTGCACCAGCAGGGCGTACTGATCGTGCACCACGTCTTCCGGCCCGACGACAGCCGGCAGGTGCTGGAGATCGGGGCGATGCAGCCGCTGCACTCCACGGCGCTCGGCAAGGTGCTGTCGGCGTACGACCCGGTGGCGCACAGCGAGGCGCTGGACACCGAACGCAAGCCCTTCACGGACCGCACGGTGTGCGGCGCCGGCGACTTCGAGCACCTGCTGGACATCACGCGCGCGCGTGGCTACGCGGCCGATGTCGAGGAGACCTGGGAGGGGGTGGCGTCGATCGCCGCGCCCATCCACGACCGGCGCCGTATGCCGGTGGGCGCGGTCGGGATCACGGGCGCCGTGGAGCGGCTGTGCCGGGAGGGCGAGCTGCGTCCCGAGCTGATCGCCGCGGTGCGGGACTGCGCCCGTGCCGTCTCCAGGGACCTGGGCGCGGGCCGCTTCTGAGCACCGGGCTCCGGGTGCGGGGCCCCTCGAGGGAAGGACCGGGACGCCGGGCGGCGTTCCGGTTCTCGCCCTACCCTGAAATGGACATAAAGGGTGAGAAGGTACGTCAGCGCATGAAGAGCGATAACCGACAGCGATCAATAACGATCCTGCTTTCGATAACAGAACTCTTGACGCACGCGTAACGCCGAAGCAAGACTCCCGTCCATCGGTCGGCATTGTCGAACACCTACCGGCAATACGCGCTAGAGTGTGACAACGCCAGAGGCCGGAACATCGCTCTCACCCCCGAGGGCACCAGACCCCCGGCGGGACCCGGGGTTCGGCTATCCCCTGGACGAAGGACAAAGGAGTCGCGGGTGTCCAGCTCCGACATCTTCATCGGCGAGACCATCGGTACCGCCATACTCATCCTGCTCGGCGGCGGCGTCTGCGCCGCCGTGACGCTCAAGGCCTCCAAGGCCCGTAACGCCGGCTGGCTCGCCATCGCCTTCGGGTGGGGTTTCGCGGTCCTGACGGCCGTCTACATCTCCGGCCCGCTCTCCGGTGCCCACCTCAACCCCGCGGTCACCGTCGCCCTCGCCATCAAGGACGGCGACTGGACGAACGTCCCGACCTATCTCGGCGGCCAGCTGCTCGGCGCGATGATCGGCGCGACCCTGGTGTGGGTGGCGTACTACGGCCAGTTCCACGCGCACCTGACCGACAAGGAGATCGTCGGCGGTCCGGGCGCCCAGGACACCGCGGCCAAGGCCGTCGAGGCCCAGGAGCAGGCCGCCGGCCCGGTCCTCGGCATCTTCTCCACGGGCCCGGAGATCCGGAACGTGGTGCAGAACCTGGCCACGGAGATCATCGGCACGGTGGTCCTGATCCTCGCGGTCCTCACCCAGGGCCTGAACGACAAGGGCAACGGCCTCGGCATCATGGGCGGCCTGATCACCGCGCTCGTGGTCGTGTCGATCGGTCTCTCGCTCGGCGGCCCCACGGGCTACGCGATCAACCCGGCCCGTGACCTCGGCCCGCGTATCGTGCACGCCCTGCTGCCCCTGCCCAACAAGGGCGGTTCCGACTGGAGCTACGCCTGGATCCCGGTGGTCGGTCCGCTGATCGGCGGCGCCATCGCCGCAGGCATCTACAACGTCGCATTCGCCTGAGAAGCCCAGGGAAACACCGAGACTTCGCGCACGCGCCGTACGTACAGCCCATCACCACGGATCTTCAGGAGCACACAGTGACCGACGCCCACACCGCAGGCCCGTTCATCGCGGCGATCGACCAGGGCACCACCTCCTCGCGCTGCATCGTGTTCGACCGGGACGGCCGGATCGTCTCCGTCGACCAGAAGGAGCACGAGCAGATCTTCCCCAAGCCGGGCTGGGTCGAGCACAACGCCAACGAGATCTGGACCAACGTCCAGGAAGTCGTCGCCGGGGCCGTCGAGAAGGCCGGCATCACCCGCGACGACATCAAGGCCATCGGTATCACCAATCAGCGCGAGACGACCGTGCTGTGGGACAAGAACACCGGTGAGCCCGTCCACAACGCCATCGTCTGGCAGGACACCCGCACCGACGCCCTCTGCCGGGAGCTGGGCCGCAACGTCGGCCAGGACCGCTTCCGCCGCGAGACCGGTCTGCCGCTGGCGTCCTACTTCGCCGGGCCCAAGGCCCGCTGGCTGCTCGACAACGTCGACGGCCTCAAGGAGCGCGCCGAGGCGGGCGACATCCTCTTCGGCACCATGGACAGCTGGGTCATCTGGAACCTGACCGGCGGCGCCAACGGCGGCAAGCACGTCACCGACGTCACCAACGCCTCGCGCACCATGCTCATGAACCTGCACACGATGCGGTGGGACGAGAAGATCGCCGAGTCGATCGGCGTGCCGATGCAGATCCTGCCCGAGATCCGCTCCTCCGCCGAGGTGTACGGCGAGGTCACCGGCGGCAAGCTCGGTGAACTGCTGGGCGGCATCCCGGTCGCCTCGGCGCTCGGTGACCAGCAGGCGGCCCTGTTCGGCCAGACCTGTTTCTCCGAGGGCGAGACCAAGTCGACGTACGGAACCGGCACCTTCATGGTGATGAACACCGGCTCCAAGATCATCAACTCCTACGCCGGTCTGCTGACCACCGTCGGCTACAAGATCGGTGACCAGCCGACGGTGTTCGCCCTTGAGGGGTCCATCGCCGTCACCGGCTCGCTGGTGCAGTGGATGCGCGACCAGATGGGCCTGATCTCCACCGCCGCCGAGATCGAGACGCTCGCGCTCTCGGTGGAGGACAACGGCGGCGCCTACTTCGTGCCGGCCTTCTCCGGTCTGTTCGCCCCGCACTGGCGCTCCGACGCCCGTGGTGTGATCGCCGGCCTGACCCGGTACGTGACCAAGGCGCACCTGGCGCGCGCCGTCCTGGAAGCCACCGCCTGGCAGACGCGGGAGATCGCCGACGCCATGGTCAAGGACTCCGGCGACGAGCTGGTGACCCTGAAGGTCGACGGCGGCATGACCTCCAACAACCTGCTGATGCAGACCCTCGCCGACGTTCTGGACGCACCGGTGGTGCGCCCGATGGTCGCCGAGACCACCTGCCTCGGCGCCGCCTACGCCGCCGGTCTGGCCGTCGGCTTCTGGTCCAGCACCGACGAGTTGCGCGCCAACTGGCGCCGGGCCGCCGAGTGGACCCCCCACATGGACGCGGAGACCCGCGACCGTGAGTACAAGAGCTGGCTCAAGGCCGTCGACCGGACCATGGGCTGGATCGAGGACGAGAGCTGAGCTGAACTCCTACAGCTCTGACGAGGAGTAAGTACCAAACATGACCAGTCAGTCCACCCTGCAGTCCGTGCCTGCCCTGGGGACGCACCCGGCCTCCGGCTCCAACCCGAGCCGGGCCGAGACCAGGGAGCAGCTCTCCAAGGCGTCGTACGACCTTCTTGTGATCGGCGGCGGCATCCTGGGTATCTCCACCGCCTGGCACGCCGCGCAGTCCGGGCTCAGGGTGGCGCTGGTCGACGCCGGCGACTTCGCCGGTGCCACCTCCTCCGCCTCCTCCAAGCTGCTCCACGGCGGTCTGCGCTACCTGCAGACCGGCGCGGTGAAGCTGGTGGCGGAGAACCACTTCGAGCGCCGTGCGGTCTCCCGTCAGGTGGCCCCCCACCTGGCGAACCCGCTCACGTTCTACCTCCCCGTGTACAAGGGCGGGCCGCACGGCGCGGCGAAGCTCGGCGCGGGCGTCTTCGCCTACTCCGCGCTCTCCGCCTTCGGTGACGGCGTCGGTCATCTGCTGTCGCCGGCGAAGGCGGCGCAGGACGTGCCGGAGCTGCGCACCGAGAACCTGAAGGCCGTGGCCGTGTACGGCGACGACCAGATGAACGACGCGCGCATGGCGCTGATGACGGTCCGCGCGGCCGTCGAGGCGGGCGCGGTCGTGCTGAACCACGCCGAGGTCACCGGTCTGCGCTTCACCCGGGGCCGGGTGACCGGTGCGGATCTGCGGGACGGGACGAGCGGCGACGAGTTCGGGGTGAACGCCCGTCTCGTCCTGAACGCGACCGGTCCGTGGGTGGACCACCTGCGCCGGATGGAGGACCCGGGCGCGGCGCCGTCGATCCGGCTGTCCAAGGGCGCGCACCTGGTGCTCAAGCGCACCTCGCCGTGGAAGGCCGCGCTGGCGACCCCGATCGACAAGTACCGCATCACGTTCGCCCTCCCGTGGGAGGACATGCTGCTGCTCGGCACCACCGACGAGGAGTACGAGGGCGACCCGGGGGACGTGTCGGTCAACGACCAGGACATAGCCCAGATACTCGACGAGGCCGCGTTCTCGGTCCGGGACCAGCAGCTGCGGCGTGACCTGATCACGTACGCCTTCGCCGGTCTTCGGGTGCTGCCGGGCGGTCCCGGCGACACGGCGAAGGCCAAGCGCGAGACCGTCGTCACCGAGGGCAAGGGCGGCATGCTGTCCGTCGCGGGCGGCAAGTGGACGACCTTCCGGCACATCGGCCGCACGGTGATGCAAAAGCTGGAGCAGCTGCCCGGTCATCCGCTCGGTGACGACTTCGAGCCGATCTCCTCGCTGCCGAAGAAGCTTCCGCTGCCGGGTGTCGCGAACCCGCGCGCGGTCGCGCACCGTCTCCTGGTGGACTATCCGGCGCCCGGTCCGCGGATGGCCGCCGACACCGCCAGGCATCTGGCGACCCACTACGGCTCGCTGGCCTTCGACATCGCGCGACTGGCGAACGAGAGCCCGGAGCTGGCCGAGCGCGTCCACCCGGACGCGCCGGAGATCTGGGCGCAGGTCGTCTGGGCGCGTGACCACGAGTGGGCCGAGACCCAGGACGACGTGCTGCGCCGCCGCACGACGCTGACGATCCGGGGCCTGGCCACGGACGAGGTCCGGGCCAAGGTCCAGGACCTGCTCGACAAGAAGTAGTCCCGCCCCGGCGGTTTCGACAGGGGCGGCTCCCACCGAGGGAGCCGCCCCTTTCGCATGCCCGGGCCGGGATCCGGGCCCGAGGCCCTCTTCCGTCGCCGACCCTCGGGTGCTTGTCTCGGTATCCGGCTTTCCTTCCAGTCCCCTGGAGTCGCTGCCATGACCTTGTTGACGACCTGGCCGGAGTCCGGTCCCGGGACCGTGGTCCGCCGCACCTCGGACCCCGCCGAGATCGCCGCCGCCCTCAAGCCGCTCGGTGTGCGCTACGAGCGCTGGCCGGTCCGCGAGGAGGTGCCGTTCGACGCCGACAGCGAGACGGTGTTCACGGCGTACGGGCCGGAGATCGACCGGCTGACCGCCGAGGAGGGCTTCACCACCGTCGACGTGCTCGGCCTGCACCCCGGTGACGACCCCGAGTATCCGGTGAGGGCGAAGGCGGCCCGTGAGAGGTTTCTGCGGGAGCACACGCACGACGACGATGACGAGGTCCGATTCTTCGTCTCCGGCTCCGGCATCTTCTATCTGCACGCGGACGGCGAGGTGCACGCCGTCCTCTGCGAGAAGGGGGACCTGCTGGGTGTGCCGCGCGGCACCACGCACTGGTTCGACATGGGCACGAGGCCGTCGTTCACCGCGATCCGCTTCTTCCACGAGGAGGACGGCTGGATCGGCAACTTCACCGGCTCCGACATAGCCGCCCGCTTCCCGGACTACGACACCGTCGCCGCCGGGTACGCGCGGGACGAGGGAGCCGCGTGAGCGCGTGCTTCGACGTGGACGCGGTGGTGCTCGACATCGAGGGCACCACGAGCGCCACCGGCTTCGTGGTGGACGTGCTCTACCCGTACTCCCGCTCCCGGTTCGCGGCGTTGCTCACCGAACGCGCCGCCGAGCCCGCGGTGGCGCGGGCGGTGGCCCAGGTGCGGGAGCTGACGGGCGAGCCGGACGCCGACGCCGTACGGATCGAGAAGACACTGAACGCCTGGCTCGACGAGGACCGCAAGGCGACCCCGCTGAAGACCCTTCAGGGCATCGTGTGGGCGGAGGGTTTCGCGTGCGGCGACCTGGTCGCGCACTTCTTCGACGACGTGGTGCCGGCGCTGCGGTCCTGGCACGCGGCGGGCCTGGGGCTGCATGTGTACTCGTCCGGTTCGGTGGCGGCGCAGCGGGCGTGGTTCTCCTCGACCCCGTGGGGCGATCTGCTGCCGCTGCTCGGCGGTCTGTACGACACGGACAACGCGGGGCCCAAGCGGGAGCCGGAGTCGTATCGCCGTATCGCCGCGGCGACCGGGGTGGCGCCGAAGCGGCTGCTGTTCCTCTCCGACCGGCCCGGTGAGCTGGACGCGGCCCGGGAGGCGGGCTGGCGGACCGTCGGGGTACGGCGGCCCGGGGAACCGTACGAGGCGGGGGGCGTCGGTGACCACCCCGAGGTGAGGACGTTCGACGAGATCACCGTGGGGAGGGTCGCCGGATGACCGCCGATGTCGGCGCGCTCGACCTGAAGGAGGCGGGGGCGGTCCTCGCCGCGGAGGCGGCCCGGTTCGCCGCCTTCGGATGGATGCGGGGCACCTCGGGGAACCTGTCCGTGGTGCTGTCGCGGGATCCGCTGCGGCTCGCGGTCACCGCGAGCGGTCACGACAAGGGGGAGCTGGGACCGGACGACGTGGTGCTGGTGGACGAGCGGGGTGCCGCCGTGCGGGGCGGCAGGCCGTCGGCGGAGGCCCAATTGCACGCCCGCGTGGCGGCGCTGACGGGCGCAGGCGCGGTGGTGCACGTGCACACCGTGGCGTCCGTGGCCATGGGCCGCCGGGAGCCCGGCGGGATCGTGTTCCGGGATCTGGAGATGCTCAAGGGCATCGGGCAGCCGGCCCACGGCGTCGAGGTGAAGCTGCCCGTCGTCGCCAACAGCCAGGACATGACGGAGCTTGGCGACCGGCTGGCGGCCGCCCGGGATCCCCGGATGCCGGCGGTGGTGGTCGCCGGGCACGGACTGTATGTCTGGGGCGCCGATCCGCGGCAGGCCCGGCACCACACCGAAGTGGTCGAGTGGCTGCTGGAGTTGACGCTCGCGGAAGGGTAGGGGCGACGGTGACGGCGGCTGGGGCCTTGGGAGGAAGGCCCTAGGTCCTGTCTGACAATTCGCGTCGTCGCCCGAAGGGCGGCCGCGCGGCGTCAGGTGCGTGCTCTGGGGGTCCCCCCGGCCGGAGGCTGGGGGAGTGCCGGCCCCAGGCCCTCGTACTGGACGTACTCGGGTCTGGGGCCGGTGCGGCGAGTGGGGGTCCCCCCGGCCGAAGGCTGGGGGAGCGTGCATGGCGTCGCGCGGCAGACGCGAATTGTCAGACAGGACCTAGCGCAGCCGCTGTCCCGGCAGTTCCCCCGTCGACACCTCGAGTACGCCGCGCTCCGTGACCAGGCCCGTCACCAGGCGTCCGGGGGTGACGTCGAACGCCGGGTTGTGGCCCGGTGATCCGGCGGGGGCCGTTCGCAGGCCGCCCCATTCCAGCACCTCGGTCTGGTCCCTGAGTTCGATGTGGATGTCGTCGCCGGTGGCCGTGGAGAGGTCGACCGTGGTCGTGGGGGCGGCCACCAGGAAGGGGATCCGGGCGTAGGAGCAGGCCAGGGCCACTCCCACCGTGCCGACCTTGTTGGCGGTGTCTCCGTTGGCCGCGATGCGGTCGGCGCCCACGATCGCCGCGTCGACGGCGCCCCGCAGGATCGTGCCGGCGGCGGCGCCATCGGCCTGGACGTAGTGCGGTATGCCCTCCTGCGTCAACTCCCAGGCGGTGAGCCGCGAACCCTGGAGCAGTGGGCGGGTCTCGTCGGCGTACACGATCTCCAGCCGTCCGCGCGCGTGCAGTTCCCGGATGACGCCGAGCGCCGTACCCCACCCGGCCGTCGCGAGTGCGCCGGTGTTGCAGTGGGTCAGGACGCGCAGCGGGCGGTCCACGGCGACGCGTTCGATCAGCCAGTCGGCGCCGTACGCGCCCATCGAGCGGTTGGCCTCGACGTCCTCGCGCTGGATCGCGGCCGCCTCCGCCAGGACCGCTGTGAGGCCGTGCGGCAGGCGCGCGGCGACCCGGTCGACGCTGACCATGAGGTTGACGGCGGTGGGCCGTGCGCCGCGGATGCGGGAGATCGCCCGGAGGACTTCGCCGTCGGTCCATCCCTCCCGCTCGCCTTGGAGCAGCGCGAGCGCGACGCCGTAGCCGCCTGCGGCGCCTATCGCGGGCGCGCCGCGCACCACGAGCCGCCGGATGGCGTCGACCAGGGTGTCGACATCGCGGACGTCCACGGTTTCGGTGCGGTGCGGCAGGCGCGTCTGGTCGATCAGAGCGAGGCCGCTGCCCGTCCAGTGGACGGCGCGCAGTTCCTGGGGCATGACGTGCCACTCCTGCCGTTGCGATGACGTCCGACACCGAACACGACCGTGCAGCACCCTAGTTCGAGGGGACGGCGTGGGTCTCGGGAACGGGACGACGCATGGACGCGGTACGGGCGGGCGGCCACTCGCGGTGGGCCGGGGGTGTTCGTCGGTGGTGAACGGGGCAGTGATCCGTTCACCGGCCCGTGTGAGGGGGCTGCGGACGCCCCCGCCGGACGCCGTAAGGTTGGTGAGTCAGGCGAGGGCACGTCGGAAGGAGGCACTGGGTGATCGAGCTGGAGGGGGTTCCCGAGCTGATCGACCCAGTCATGGTGGCCGCGTTCGAGGGCTGGAACGATGCCGGCGACGCCGCCTCCACGGCGGTCGCGCATCTGGAACGCGAGTGGAAGGGCGAGGTGTTCGCGGCGCTGGACGCCGAGGACTACTACGACTTCCAGGTGAACCGCCCCACGGTGTTCATGGACGGCGGCGTGCGCAAGATCACATGGCCGACGACCCGGTTGTCGGTCGTCCGCGTCGGCGGCGAGAAGCCCCGCGATCTGGTGCTGGTGCGCGGTATCGAGCCGTCGATGCGCTGGCGCTCGTTCTGCAACGAGCTGCTGGGCTTCGCGCACGAGCTGGGTGTGGAGCTGGTGGTGGTGCTGGGCGCCCTGCTCGGTGACACCCCGCACACGCGTCCGGTGCCGGTCAGCGGGGTGACGTCCGACGCGGACCTGGCACAGCGGATGGACCTGGAGGAGACCAAGTACGAGGGGCCGACGGGCATCGTCGGCGTCCTGCAGGAGGCGTGCGCGCACGCCGGTGTCCCGGCGGTGTCGCTGTGGGCGGCCGTGCCGCACTACGTCTCCCAGCCGCCCAATCCGAAGGCCACCCTGGCGCTGCTGAACCGTCTGGAGGACCTGCTGGACCTGCGGATTCCGCAGGGGGAGCTGCCCGAGGACGCGCGTGCCTGGCAGGTGGGGGTGGATCAGCTGGCCGCCGAGGACAGCGAGGTCGCCGAGTACGTCCAGACGCTGGAGGAGGCCCGGGACACCGCCGAGCTGCCGGAGGCGTCGGGTGAGGCGATCGCCCGCGAGTTCGAGCGGTATCTGCGCCGTCGGGACGTGGGCCCGCCGGGCGGTCACGCGACGGCGGACGGCGGGGAGGGCGGTTCCTTCCTGCGGGACAACCCGAGCGGTAAGGGGCGGCCGCCGAAGCCGCCCAGGCCCGGCGCCGCCGAGAGCGACGACGGGGACGAGGGCGACACCTCCGAGGAGTGAGGCCGAAGGGCGCGGTACGCGGGACGCGTACCGCCCTTCGGCCGTTCGGAGCGGTTGCGGGGAGGCATCCCCGCGGGGCGCCCTTGCGGGCGGGCTTCGGGGGCGACCTTCCGGGCTGGGGGGTGCCTTACGGCCGTGCGGGGGCGGCGCCCGGTGAGGGTGCCGCCCCCGCACTCCTCGTGCCGGGGTGTCCCGCGCTAGAGGGCCACGCCCAGCAGGGCGTCCACGGCCCGGGTGACCAGGCCGGGGGCGCCGGTGTCGGTGCCGCCGTCGCGCTCCTGACGGGCCGCCCAGCGGTCGATGGCGCGGAGCGCGGTGGGCGCGTCCAGGTCGTCGACCAGGGCCTCGCGGATCTCCTCCACGAGTGCGTCGGCGGACGGGCCGTCGGGCCGGGAGACGGCCGCGCGCCAGCGGTCGAGGCGGGCGACGGCGTCCTGGAGGATCCGGTCGGTCCACTCCCAGTCGGCGCGGTAGTGGTGGGCCAGCAGGGCGAGCCGGATGGCGGCCGGGTCGACTCCGTCGCGGCGCAGCTGCGAGACGAAGACGAGGTTGCCCCTGGACTTGGACATCTTCTCGCCGTCCAGGGCGACCATGCCGGCGTGGACGTACGCCTTGGACATGGGGAACTCGCCGGTGAGGACCTGGGCGTGCGAAGCGCCCATCTCGTGGTGCGGGAAGGCGAGGTCGGAGCCGCCGCCCTGGACGTCGAAGCCCATGCCGAGGTGGTCCAGGGCGATGGCGACGCACTCGATGTGCCAGCCGGGGCGTCCCCGGCCGAGGAGGCCGCCGTCCCAGCTGGGCTCGCCCTCGCGGGCCGCCATCCAGAGGATGGGGTCCAGCGGGTTCTTCTTGCCCGGGCGGTCCGGGTCGCCGCCGCGCTCGGCGGACAGCAGCCGCATGGCGGCCGCGTCGAGGTTGGAGACCTGGCCGAAGTGCGGGTCGGACTCGACGGAGAAGTAGATGTCCCCCTCCAGCTCGTAGGCCGCGCCGAGGTCGCGCAGCCGCTGGACGAGCGGGACGATGCCGGGTATCGCCTCGACGGCGCCTATGTAGTGCCGCGGCGGGAGCATCCGCAGGGCGGTCATGTCCTCGCGGAAGAGCGCGGTCTCCTTCTCGGCGAGGGCGACCCAGTCGACGCCGTCCCGCTCCGCTCGTTCCAGCAGCGGGTCGTCGACGTCGGTGACGTTCTGGACGTAGTGGACCTGCCGCTTGGTGTCGAGCCACACGCGCTGAACGAGGTCGAACGCGTTGTAGGTCGCCGCGTGACCGATGTGGGTCGCGTCGTACGGGGTGATGCCGCAGACGTAGATACGGGCGACGGGACCGGGGTCGAGGGTGACGAGGCCGCCGGTCGCGGTGTCGTGGATCCTCAGGTCGCGGCCCTGACCAGGCAGGGCGGGGACCTCGGAAGCGGGCCAGGCATGCATGTACATGAGCCTAACCGGCGGCGAGCTGCGTATACGAACGGGATCGGACCGGATGGCCGGTTCGGCGCCCTTGCGGGCCGCGCCGCACTGTGCTGGTGCCGGGGCGGGGCGTCCTCGCGCCGGGGCCCCGCCCTCGGCGTGGTCAGACCGGCGGCCAGGGAATGGCGGGCCACTCCCCGTTCGGCTCCGGGTGGCGGCCGGAGGCGAGCAGCGCGTCGACACGCGCGCGCGTGGCGTCGGTCTCGGCGGGCGTGACGAGGGTGGCGAGCCGCTCGCCCAGCGGTCCGCCCAGGGCGTCCCGCAGCCCCTTGAGGACGTCGACGGCCTCCGGGGTGAGGGGTTCCCCGGCCCAGCCCCACAGCAGGGTGCGCAGCTTGTTCTCGGCGTTGAAGGTGACGCCGTGGTCGATCCCGTAGAGCCGCCCGTCGGCGGTGGGCAGCAGGTGGCCGCCCTTGCGGTCGGCGTTGTTGATCACCGCGTCGAGGACGGCGAGGCGGCGCAGCCGCTCGTCGTCGGCGTGCACGAGCAGTGCGGTGCGGCCCTCGCCGACCTCGGCGAAGCCGATCGCCTTCCAGCCGGGCCCGGGCTCCTCGCCGTCGACCAGGGCGAGCAGCTCCGCCTCGGCGTGGACGTCGATCCACAGCTGGCACATGCCTTCGCCGTACGGCCCGTCGCGCAGCACGGTCGGCGGGACGAGCCCCCAGCCGGTGGCCTCGCACACCTCGTAGGCGGCCACCTCGCGGGCCGCGAGGGTGCCGTCGGGGAAGTCCCACAGTGGGCGCTCCCCGGCCACCGGTTTGTACACGCAGGAGGCTTCCCGGCCGTCGAGGGCGACCGTGCAGAAGAGGGCCGCGTTGGACGCCTCGCGGATCCGGCCGCGTACGGTCAGTTCACCTCGCGCGAGCAGCTCGGCGAGGTCCGTGTCGGCGGCCGTCACGCTCCCCGGCGGTATCCGTTCTGGCGCGGACATACGTGTCCTTCCGGGTCGAGCGGGAGGCTGCACAGCGGGCACGGCGGCCGCCCGGCGTTGACGACGTCGAGGGCGCGCTTGGCGAAGGCCCGGGCCTGGGCGCCGGTGAGCCGGACCCGGAGCATCGGGGGTCCGTTCTCCTCGTCCTGGAGCAGGCGCTCCTCGGCCTCGGCGAGGTCTTCCTCGGTATCGGCGTCCAGTTCGACGAGGGCCTGTGCCTCGACGATCATGCGCTGGTCCTCGCCGTCCCAGGCCAGGGCCATGGTGCCGACGCGGAACTCCTCCTCGACGGGCGCCTCCAGCGGGGCGGTGTCGGAGATCTCCGAGGGGGTCACGGCGGGCACGGCGGCGCTGCCGCCGCTACGCCGTACGACCTCGTCGAGCAGTTCTTCCATGCGTTCGGCGAGTGCGGCGACCTGGGTCTTCTCCAGGACCACGCTGGTCACCCGGGGGCCTGCGGTGGCCTGGAGGAAGAACGTACGGCGCCCGGGCAGTCCGACCGTGCCGGCCACGAAACGGTCCGGTTGGTCGTAGAGGAACACCTGACGGGACACGTCCTGTCTCCATGGGATTCGAGAGGTTCGGCGGTGCGGGCCATGCGGCTGGGCGGGTGGGTGGATCGCTTCACCCTACTGCGGGCGACGATCACGGTGCGCCCGCACCACCCCCGACCGGTGCGTCGCCCTCGCCGGAGTCCTCGCGCGGGGCGAGTGCGGCGAAGTTCCCGGTGTCGCCGAGGCGGACGACGTAGGGCCTGAGGCGGGTGTAGCGGATCGCGGTGATGGAACACGGTTCCACGGAGATCCGCTGGAAGAGGTCGAGATGGAGTCCGAGGGCGTCCGCGACGAGGGACTTGATGATGTCACCGTGGGAGCACATGAGGTAGACGGCGTCGGCGCCGTGGTCGCGCTCCACGCGCGCGTTCCACTCGCGTACGGCCTCGGCGGCTCGGGTCTGCATGGCCCTCATGGACTCGCCGCCGGGGAAGGCGGCGGCCGACGGGTGGGACTGGACGACCTCCATCAGGGGTTCGTCCGTCAGCTCGGCGAGCTTGCGGCCGGTCCAGTCGCCGTAGTGACACTCCCCGATCCGCTCGTCGGTGTGGGCGCGCAGTTCGGGACGGGCCTCCAGCAGCGGCCGTACGGTTTCCTGACAGCGCTGCAGGGGACTGAGGACGGCCTCGGAGATCGGCAGGCCCGCGAGCCGGCCGGGCAGCGCGGCGGCCTGTGCGGCGCCGCGCTCGTCCAGGGCGACGTCCGGCGTCCAGCCGGCGAGGACCCCGGAGGTGTTGGCGGTGGAACGTCCGTGCCTTAGAAGGATCAGCGTGGGCATGCGGCAAGGGTAGGTGTTCACCACCGGGCGGTGGTGGGCGGGCGAAGGGAGAATGCGCCGCGTGATCGTTGACTGCGCCATCTACCGGCACGGGCACCGCACCGAGGGCCCGGAGGACCTGTCCGACGCGCTGGACGAGGCGCGGGCGGCGGGCGGTTTCGTCTGGATCGGGCTGCACGAGCCGTCGGAGCGGGAGTTCGACCTCGTCACCCGCGAGTTCGGGCTGCATCCGCTGGCGGTCGAGGACGCGCTTAAAGCGCATCAGCGGCCCAAGCTGGAGGTCTACGACGACTCGCTGTTCCTCGTGCTCAAGCCGGTCACGTACGAGCCGGAGGGCGACACCGTCTCGACCGGCGAGATCATGATCTTCATCGGGGACTGTTTCGTGGTGACCGTCCGGCACGGTGAGGGTTCGCCGCTGGCGGATGTGCGGCACCGGCTGGAGAAGGAGCCCGAGATGCTGGACAAGGGCCCCACCGCGGTCATGTACGCGGTGTCCGACGCCGTCGTCGACCGCTATCTGGAGGTGGCGACGGAGCTGCAGACCGACCTGGACGAGCTGGAGGCGGAGGTGTTCCAGCCGGAGACCGGCGGCTCGCGCAACACCGCGTCCCGGATCTACGCCTTCAAGCGGCAGGTCCTGACGTTCCGCCGGGCCACCGGGCCGCTGACGGTGCCGATGACCCGGCTGGCGGGCGTGGGCCAGTTCGGCGGCGACGTGCCGTTCGTGCACGACAAGGCGCGGCCCTTCTTCCGGGACGTCAACGACCACCTCGCGCGCGTGAACGAGTCCGTGGACGGCCTGGACCGGCTGGTGTCGGACATCCTGTCGGCCCATCTGGCGCAGACGAGCGTGCGGCAGAACGACGACATGCGGAAGATCTCGGCGTGGGCGGCGATGGCCGCGGTACCCACGATGATCGCGGGGATCTACGGCATGAACTTCGACCACATGCCCGAGCTGCACTGGGTGTGGTCGTACCCGGCGGTGATCCTGGTGATGGGGGCGCTGGAGATGGTGCTGTACCGGCTGTTCAAGCGGCGCGGGTGGCTCTGAGCCGGGGTCGGTTCGGGCGGTCCGGCGCCGGCGTGACCGGTCTCGACTCGGGCGAATGCGGGCATATGGGAGCCGCGACAAGTGTGCGGACAGACTCTGCCGGATGAAGGACCGCGCGGGTCGTAACCGGGCGGCGCCGGGCGCGTTGTTCCCCGTGACGGCCGTGGCGGGGAAGACCCCCGAGCCCCCACCACGGCCGCTGACCTTCCCTCCCGAATGGGCCGTTCTCTCGGACAAGGCCGCCCGGGGTCGGGGGACGCCGCATGGCCGGACCCCGCGACCCCGGCAAGATCCGGAAGAGAGGCCCTCAGGGCCGGTCGTGGATGTGCGCCCTGCGCCCTAAGCGAGGCCGGCACGCTCCAGCGCCTCGCTGCCGGCCCGCAGGGAGGCGAGCCGCTCGTCGAGCGTGAAGCCGGCCGGGGCGAGGCTGAGGGTGGTCACCCCGGCGGCGGCGTAGGCCTTCATCCGGTCGGCGATGCGGTCGACCGAACCCAGCAGCGTGGTCTTGTCGATGAGGTCCTGCGGGACCGCGGCGGCGGCGCCCTGCTTGTCCCCCGACAGGTACTTCCGCTGGATCTCGGCCGCCTCCTTCTCGTAACCCATGCGCTGCGCGAGCTGGTTGTAGAAGTTCTGCTTGGCACTGCCCATGCCGCCGACGTACAGCGCGGTGTAGGGGCGGAAGGTGTCTGCGAGGCGGGCCACGTCCCGGTCGTCGCCGACGGCCAGCGGCAGCGTGGGACAGACGTCGAACCCGTCGAGGGTCTTGCCCGCCTTCTCGCGCCCGGCCCGCAGGTACTTGAGGGTGGTGTCCTCGAGGTGTTCGGCGGCGGGGAAGATCAGCAGCGCGCCGTCGGCGATCTCGCCGGTCTGCTCCAGGTTCTTCGGACCGATCGCGGCGATGTACAGCGGGATGTGCTCGCGCTGCGGGTGCACGGTCAGCTTGATCGGCTTGCCCGGGCCGTCGGGCAGCGGAAGCGTCCAGTGCTCGCCCTCGTACGTCAGCCGCTCCCGGGTCATCGCCCGACGGACGATCTCCACGTACTCGCGTGTGCGCGCCAGCGGCTTGTCGAACTTGACGCCGTACCAGCCCTCGGAGACCTGGGGCCCGGAGACGCCGAGACCGAGCCGGAACCGGCCGCCGGAGAGGGAGTCGAGGGTCGCGGCCGTCATCGCGGTCATCGCCGGCTGGCGGGCCGGGATCTGGAAGATGGCCGAGCCGACGTCGATGCGCTCGGTCTGCGCGGCGACCCAGCTGAGCACGGTGGCCGCGTCGGAGCCGTACGCCTCGGCGGCCCAGCACACCGAGAAGCCCAGCCGGTCGGCCTCCTGCGCCACGGCCAGATTGTCCCCGTCCATTCCGGCACCCCAGTAGCCGAGGTTGATCCCGAGTTGCATGGCCGAATCCCCTTACCCGTGAGTAACGTCGTGTGGCGCCGACCTTAGCGCGGGGGTACGGCCCGCGGGCAGGGCACGGCCGGGACAGAGGGCCGGATCACGCGGTCCGAGGCGGCCCCGAGCGGGCCGGTCGAGTTATCCACAGGCAACCCACGGCAGCAGTTCTGGCCAGTAATCTCGCGGACATGGAGCAGAGGCATCTCGGCCGTACCGGCCTGCGCGTGTCCCGGATCGGCCTCGGCACCCTCACCTGGGGCCGGGACACCGACGAGCACGACGCCGCGGACATGCTGAAGGCGTTCTGGGAGGCCGGCGGCACCCTGGTCGACACCGCCGACGTGTACGGGGACGGCGAGGCGGAGTATCTGCTCGGACAGCTCTTGGACGGGCTGGTGCCGCGCCGGGACCTGGTGATCTCCACCAAGGCCGGCAGCGTCCCCGACCCCGACCGCCGTTTCGACGGCTCCCGGGGCCATCTGCTCGCCGCGCTCGACGCCTCGCTGGGCCGTCTCGGGACGGACTACGTGGACGTCTGGCACGTCCACGCCTTCGACCCCGAGACACCGCTCGAGGAGACGCTGCAGGCCCTCGACCTGGCGGTTGGCAGCGGCCGGGCCCGGTACGCGGGCGTCTCCAACTTCTGCGGCTGGCAGCTGGCCAAGGCCGCCACCTGGCAGCTCGCGGCGCCGGGCACCCGCACCCGGCTGGCCAGCACGCAGATGGAGTACTCGCTGCTCCAGCGGGGCGTGGAGCGCGAGGTGCTGCCCGCCGCGCTGGACCTGGGGGTGGGCATGCTGCCCTCCTCCCCGCTCGGCCGGGGCGTGCTGACCGGCAAGTACCGGCACACCATTCCCCAGGACTCGCGCGGTGCCTCGGACCACATGGCCCGGTTCGTCGAGCCCTACCTGGACGACACGGCGACCGGCATCGTGGACGCGGTGACGACGGCCGCCGACGGGCTCGCGGTCACCCCGCTGCAGGTGGCCCTCGCCTGGGTCCGGGACCGGCCGGGGGTGGTCGCACCGATCGTCGGCGCACGCAACGCCCGGCAGCTCACGGCGGCATTGTCAGTGGAGGCCCTTAGTCTTCCTGACGAGATCTGCCGGGCGCTGGACGATGTGTCGGCGCCCGTGCACCGCTATCCCGATCACGACTGGAGCACGCTGTGAGCACGGAGCCGGAGACCACGGAGGAAGCCGGGCCGGGGACACCGGACACCCCTCGGGCCGAGCGGGAAGGGACCGCGCCGGAAGCCGCGCCCGCGGACGCCGGGGGAAGCGTGGCCGACACCGGGGGCGCGGGGAGCACGACGGGCCCCGGGGACGCGGAGAAGGCGGACGGCTCGCAGAGCACGGACGACTCGGAGAACGCGGACGGATCGGCGAGCACCGAGGACTCGAAGAGCGCGGACGGATCGACGAACACCGAGGACTCGAAGAGCGCGGACGGACCGACGAACACCGAGGACTCGGAGAGCGCTGAAGGGGCTGCCGCCGACGGCGGTGCCGGCGCGGGTGGGCTGTCCGAGGCCGCGGCGGAGCTGGCCGCGCAGCGGATCGAGCGGGAGCGTATCGAGCGGCGCAAGGCGGAGCGGGCGGCCCCGGTCCAGAGCGGCACCAAGCTCAGCGGGAAGGCGGCGGACCTGCTCGCCGCGGTGCGCGCCGTGGAGAGCGGCGAGAAGCCGACGGCCGCGGTGTTCGCCGATCCGACGCCCGCGCCCCGCCGCCCGGCTCCGGAACCCGTGCGCCCCCCGCAGCCGGTCCCCGCGACCGTGGCGGCGGGTGTACCCGCGCCGGAGACCGTGGCGGCCGTGCGCGAGGTGCTGGGCGAGGGCGGCGCGCCCGACACGCTGGCCCCGCAGGTGGCCGCGGCGCTGGGCGAGGGCGCCGGTGACACGCTCCGGGCGGACCCCTGGCGGCTGTTGCAGGTCGGCGGGGTCCGGCCCGAGCAGGCCGACGGCTTCGCACGGGCGTTGCTCGGCGCCGAGTGCGGCCCGGACGACGAGCGGCGCGGCCGCGCGGTGACCGCCTGGCTGCTGGAGCAGGCCGCCGTGGCGGGACACACCGCCCTGGAACTGCCCGCGCTGATCACTGCCTTGGGCCGGCAGGGCGTGCCCGACCCGGACGCGGCGGTGCAGAGCGCCCTCGCGGAGGGCGAGGCCCTGCTGTTCCAGGACGCCCTGGACGAGCCCGGGGCCCCGGCCCCGCGGCAGGAGGGCGCCGAGGACGGCGAGTTGGAGCGCCCCGTCCGGGTCCTGGTCGGTCTGGAGCGGTACGCGCTGGCGGAGGAGAGTCTCGCCGACGGTCTGGCCCGGCTGGTCAACTCGCTGTCCGAGGACGCCGAGCAGGCGTGGCAGGCGCTGGCCTCCGGGGTGTCCGGTGGCGCGGCCGAGGTGGGCCGCGCGGTCGCCGGGCACGCCCTGGTGCTGCACACCGGCGGGGAGGCGGCCCGCGCCGAACCGGCCGCGCTGCTCGGTGCCGCTCGCGCCGCGGGTCTGCGGGCCTTCGCGGCCTGCCACACCCCCGACGGCGGTCGCCGCCTCGCGGCGCTGCTCGGCGAGGGCGGGGAACCGGCGGAGCGGAGTGTGGGGACGGTCGCCGGTCTGCTGTCCGGCGCCGAGGGCCCCGGCCGGGACGCGGACGGGGCGCTGAACCTCGATCTGCTGATCGTGTCGGACGCCCCCCAGCTGGACCTGGAGAGCGCCGCGATGCTCGTGGAGTCGCTGCCCGACGGGGCCCGGCTGGTGCTCGGCGGCGATCCCGGGGTGCTGTGGTCGGCCGGACCCGGCCGGGTCTTCGCGGATCTCCTCGCCGCCCGTGCCTGTCCCCAGATCGCCTCCCGGGTGCCCGATCCCGGTCCGCTGGGCGAGCTGCTCTCCGGGGTCGGTATCGGCGAGCTGAACCAGGTCGAGGCGCCGGGCAAGGAGATCGTCATCGTTCCGGTGCGGGACCCGGGCGAGGCCGTGCACCGGACGGTGCAGCTGGTCGCGGACTCGGTGCCGCGGGCGATCGGTGTCCCGGCCGAGCAGACCGTGGTGATCACGCCGGGCCATGGCGGCGCCGCGGGCACCCGCGCTCTCAACACCGCGCTGAAGGAGCGCCTCAATCCCGGGCCGGGCCGGTTCGGCGGCTTCGACCCGGGTGACCGGGTCGTCTACTCCCCCGCGCCGGGCCGTTCGGTGCCGGGCGTGGTGGTGCGGGCCGACGCCGACGGACTGCATCTGACGTGCGCGGGAGCGGCCGTCGTGGTGCCCCGGGAGCGGGTGGAGAGCCAGGTGCGGCTCGGCTGGGCGGTGACCGCGCACCAGGCGGTGGGCACCCGCTGGCCGGCGGTGGTCGTGGTGCTGCCCGGTGACGCCGCTCAGACTCTCACCAGACCTTGGGTGTACACGGCGTTCGGGCGGGCGGAACGGCATCTGTCCGTGGTCCACGGCGTGGACCAGGCGTTGCCGAAGGCGGTCGCGGAGATCCCGGCCAGGCCCCGCACGACCCGCCTGGGGGCCCTCCTGCGCCCCCAGATCCCGGCGGCGGGCTGACGCCGGCCCGGGGCGGCGACCGGGGTGCCGCGGCGCTTCACAGGCGCCGCGGCACCGCCGGCCGAGGTCACCTCTCCGTGTCCCCGGCCCCGGCCCCGGTGCCGTCACCGGTCTCGTCCACGGTGGCCTCGTCCTCGACGAACTCGAGGTCGTCCTCGTCCTCGACGTCCTCGTCGTCGAACACCGCGCTGACGTCGAAGCGGCACACCACCCGCTGCGCGTCGATGTGCTCGAAGGGCGCGTCCAGCCACTCGCCCGCCTCGGGAGCCTCGTCCGCGGCGGTGACCCAGAGCGTGGAGTCGCCCTCCTCCAGACCGAACTCCTTGTGCCGGGAGGCGATCTCGTCCGGCTCGAACTCGCCGAAGAGGACGCCAAGCGCCCCGGGGACCGTACCGGCGGCCTCGTCGCCGTCGCCGCCGATCTGCTCGTACTCGGCCGCCTCCACGCGCTGGGCCTGCGCCAGCAGCCGCTGGGGTTCGGCGACGGTGTAGTCGCGGCGGATCAGCACACTGAGCGCGCTCGGTTCCTCGGGTCCCGCGTACGGGGGCAGGGTGTCCTCCGCGCCCGGGATCTCGAAAGGTGTGACCTCGTCGTAGCGGTCGTAGAGCAGCTCGTCGTACGCCTCGGCGGCCGCGGCCAGCTGGTTGAACGCCTCGGAGACCGCCGGGTCGTCCTCCCCCGACCTGCGTTCGACCGCCGCCAGGTGGCGGTCGAGCGCGGTCTTGACCGACTCGGCGGCGGCGCGTACCTCGGCAGCGGTGGGCTGCGCAGCATCAGACATAGTGCAGACGCTATCCGTACCGGGCACCAGCCCGCACAATAGATGCGATGCCGGAATACGAATTTGTCGACGTGTACGTGCCTCGCGGGGTGTCCCGCAAGGAGGCGACTCGTCTGCTGACCGACCATGCCGAGTACGGAAACTGGGAGTTGGACCGACTGAGCCTGCTGCGTGACGGCAGCCGCAGGGTGCGGTTGCGCCGGCGGATCATCCGCCAGGTGCGGGCCACGTGGTGAGGTGGCACTGATGAACGGAGCGGGCCCCGTCGGCATGGCTGGGCCCGCTCCGTCGTCCCGGGCGGTGACGGCCTCGATGTCGGGCGGCACGGGCGGTAGCGGCGGCGCGCGCCGTACCGCGTCGGCCCCGCGGCGGTACGGCTAGGCCGCGGAGCGGCCCTTGCGGTACAGCACCGCGCCCGCGAGCAGGGCGCCCGCGCCGACCGGCAGCGCGAGTCCCAGGGGCACGTCGCCGCCCGTGTGCGCGAGCTGGGTGCCGGCCGCCCCGGATCCGGCCGGGCTGCCGGACTCCGCGCTGACCTGCGACGCACCGTGGGACGTGGAACCATGACCGGCGGGCGGAGTGCCCGTCCCGGGCCCGCCCGGAGCACCGGGCCGGCCGGGCTGACCCGGCGTACCCGGCTGATGCGGCGTGCCGGGGTGCCCGGGCTGACCCGGATGACCGGGCTGCCCCGGATGACCGGGCTGCCCCGGATGGCCAGGCTGCCCGGGGTGACCAGGCTCCCCGGGATGTCCCGGGTGTCCCGGGTGTCCCGGCTTTCCGGGCGGGTTGCCGTGGCCGTGGCCCGGTGGCGTGCCGTGGTGGCCGCCGTCGCCGCAGTCGTTGCCCGTGGCGGTGTTCCCGACGCCGATGACGTTCACGCTGTTGCCGCAGACGTTCACCGGCGCGTCGATCGGCACCTGGACGGTGTTGCCGGATCCGACCCCCGGCGACCCCGTGGTGTGGCCGCCGGCGTGTGCGCCGCCGGAGCCGGAGTGGCCGCTCGTGTCGCCGTACCCCCCGGACCTGCCGCTGCCGTGAGCGCAGGTGTTGCCGATCGCCGGGTTGAGCAGCCCGACGACGTTCACGGTGTTGCCGCAGACGTTCACCGGCACGTGCACCGGCGCCTGCACCGTGTTGCCGGACAGTACGCCGGGTGAGCCGGTGGCGCTGCCGTGCGCGCCCGAGTCGGCGTGGGCGTAGCCGCTCGCGGCGGCGATCACACCGGTCGCTGCGGCCATGGTCATCAGGCCCTTGCGGGTGCCTTGTCGCATGCTGAGTTCCCCCCTGCCTTCGTTTTCCCTGAACGACCGGTCCGCGTGGCGGGACCGGTACGGAAAAGCCGGTCGGCCCCGGGGCGCATGGTGCGCGCTCCGAGGCCGACGGCTTGACAACGCGCCCCCTCAGGGAGCCGGCGTCACTTGTTGAAACAGGTGTTGCCGAAGGCGGGGTTCAGGAGCCCGATCACGTTGATCGTGTTACCGCACACGTTCACCGGGACGTGCACGGGCACCTGGATGACATTGCCGGAGACGACGCCCGGAGAGTGCACGGCGGCACCCTGGGCACCGGAGTCGGCGACGGCCAGGCCCGCACCCGCGAGAACCAGTCCACCGGTGGCGGCCGCAGCGGCGACGACCTTCTTGATCATTAGTTCCTCCTCGTTGGCAATGCGATAACAAGTAGCTGATCGCATCACCTGTAACGAGGAGGAACTAATGGAGCTACGAGCTTATGGTCGCATTCACTCTTCTCAGTCGGTCCCGTACGACTGCCCGATTAGCTGAGGTCAGGGCCTCACGACGCGTCGAGGAAACGGTCGAGCACCCGGACGCCGAACCGCAGCCCGTCCACCGGCACGCGCTCGTCGACACCGTGGAACATGCCGGCGAAGTCCAGCTCCGGCGGCAGCTTCAGCGGCGCGAAGCCGAAGCCGCGGATGCCGAGGTCGTCGAAGGACTTGGCGTCGGTGCCGCCGGAGAGCATGTAGGGGATCGCCTTGGCGGTGGGGTCCTCGGCCAGCAGCGAGGACTGCATGGCCTCCACCAGCGCCCCGTCGAAGGTGGTCTCCAGCGCCTTGTCGGTGTGGACGTCCTCGCGGCGGACGTGCGGTCCGAGCAGCCGGTCGAGGTCGCCGAGGAACTCCTCCTCGTGGCCGGGCAGGAACCGTCCGTCGATGTGCGCGGTGGCCTCGCCCGGGATCACGTTGACCTTGTACCCGGCGTTCAGCTGGGTGGGGTTGGCGGTGTTGCTCAGGGTCGCGCCGATCAGCTTGGCGATGCCGCCGAGCTTGGCGAGCGTGGACTGCATGTCCTCCGGGTCCAGCTCGGTGCCGAGCGCGTCACCCAGCTCGTCGAGGAAGGCCCGCGTGGTCTTGGTGACCCGCACCGGGAACGTGTGCCGGCCGACCCGGGCGACCGCCTCGGACAGCTCCGTGATGGCGTTGTCGCGGTGGATCATCGAGCCGTGCCCGGCGGTGCCGGCCACGGTCAGCTTCATCCAGTGCATGCCCTTCTCGGCGGTCTGGATCAGATAGAGCCGCCGCTGGTCGTCGACGGTGAAGGAGAAGCCGCCCACCTCGCTGATCGCCTCGGTGACGCCCTCGAACAGCTCGGGGTGGTGATCGACCAGGTAGCGGGCGCCGTAGGTGCCGCCCGCCTCCTCGTCGGCGAGGAAGGCGACCACGACGTCCCGCGGCGGCCGGCGCCCGCTGCGCAGCCGGTCGCGCACGACGGCGAGCGTCATGGCGTCCATGTCCTTCATGTCGACGGCACCGCGCCCCCACACGCACCCGTCGGTGATCTCGCCGGAGAAGGGGTGGTGGGTCCAGTCGCCGGCGTTGGCCGGTACGACGTCGAGGTGGCCGTGGATCAGCAGCGCGGGCCGGGAGGGGTCCTCACCCGCGATGCGGGCCACCGTCGAGGCGCGGCCCGGGTGCGACTCGAAGATCCTCGGTTCCAGTCCGACCTCGGCGAGCTTCTCGGCGACCCACTCGGCCGCCTTGCGTTCGCCGGGTCCGGAGTGGTCGCCGTAGTTGCTGGTGTCGAACCGGATGAGGTCGCGGCAGAGGTCCACGACCTCGTCCTCGCCGGTGACGTGCCTGGTCGTGTCCGTCTCGCTCACGCTGGTTCCTCCCGCTGTCACTGCCGGTTGTCCGCCGGCCGTCGCGCCCGTCGTCGTACGGGTCCGTCCCGCCGGCGGTCTCCTCATCCTCTCTCCGCCCCCGCCGTGGGCCCAAGACCGGTCCCGGCCCGTCACACGCCGTTCACGCCTGCCCGGCGACGGGAACAGGGGGTGATCGGCCACCCCGGAAAGCCTGGTAATGTTTCCTTCGTCGCCGCGAGGGAGCCCCGCCGAGGGAAGCCTCGCACGACAGACACCTTGTCCGGGTGGCGGAATGGCAGACGCGCTAGCTTGAGGTGCTAGTGCCCTTTATCGGGCGTGGGGGTTCAAGTCCCCCCTCGGACACCAGTGAGGCCCCCGCGATTCGCGGGGGCCTTTCGCGTGCCCGGGGTGCGGTCACCGCCGGGTCGACGCGGTCACTCCCGGGTCAGCCACAGCGGGCTCGGGCCCTCGTCCTCGGCGGCTCCCGTCGTCCTCAGGTCGCCGTCGGCGGCCCGCAGGAGCATGCGGCCCATGGCGATGAGGGCGCGTCCGGCGGCGAGTTCGTCTCCGATGTCGGGCATCGCCGGGTCGTAGGGGCTACGGCGGGCCTCGGCGCAGCTCTCCAGGACGTTGTCGCCGGTGTCCAGGACGATCCGGGCGGTGGTGTCCGGGTCACGCTCGGACAGGTAGAGGTTCAGCCGCCACTCCTTGACGGCCGGAGGACGGCTTCGCACGGGACGGGTCATCGTCCGTCGCTCCTCCCTGCGTTACGCCCGGCGGGGCACGTCGGTCAGGCCCTTCCACTGTGCACCCGGTCAGGGGCGGGCGCCTCCCCGGCCGCGGGCAGAATGGGGGCATGACCACGCGCCACTGCCCCTGCGGACTGCCCCGGCCCTACGACGCCTGCTGCGGCCGGTTTCACGCCGGTCCGGACACCGCGCCGACCGCCGAGGCGCTGATGCGGTCGCGTTACTGCGCGTTCGTGAAGGGGGACGCGGGGTATCTGCTGCGGACCTGGCATCCGCGGACCCGGCCGGAGCGGCTGGATCTCGATCCCCGGACGAGGTGGACGGGGCTGGAGGTGCTCGGCACCGCCGACGGGTCCGCCTTCCACACCACGGGCACGGTGACGTTCCGCGCCTCCTACCGGGGCGGGTCGCTGCTGGAGCGCAGCCGGTTCGAGCGGGTGGCCGGGGCGTGGGTGTACGTCGACGGAGACTTCCCCGAGGACGGCAAGTAGCCCCCGAGCGTGGGGTTCCGTCGCCGGGGCCCGAGGTCGGTGGCCGCCGTCGGGACCCGCCGTCAGGGCGCCAGGATGTCGAGTTCCTGGAGGGCGCCCACGGTGATCTGCCGGGTCAGCTCCTCCGCGCGGGCCGCGTCGCCGGCGCGGACCGCCTCGGCCACCCGCACATGCAGGGTGACGGCCGCCGGGTCGGGGTCCTCGAACATGACCTCGTGCTGGGTGCGTCCGGCCAGGACCTCGGCGACGACATCGCCGAGGCGGGCGAACATCTCGTTGCCGGAGGCGTTGAGGACGACCCGGTGGAAGGCGACGTCGTGGACCAGGTACTTCTCCAGTCGGTGGCCGCGTGAGTTGGCCACCATGCCGAGGGCGCACTCGGTGAGCTCGGCGCACTGCTCGGGCGTGGCGTGCTGGGCGGCGAGGCCCGCGGCGACCGGCTCGACCGCGGACCGCAGCACCGTCAGGGAGCGCAGCTGCTGGGGGCGGTCGGCGCCCGCGAGGCGCCAGCGGATGACCTGCGGGTCGTAGACGTTCCACTCGGGCTTGGGGCGGACCGTGACGCCCACCCGGCGGCGGGACTCGACCAGGTGCATGGATTCGAGTACGCGCACCGCCTCGCGCATCACGGAACGTGAGACCTCGAAGTGCTGTGCGAGTTCGTCCGTGCGCAGAACACTGCCGGGCGGGTACTCGCCCGCCGTGATCGCGGGGCCCAGGGTGTCCAGTACGCGGCCGTGCAGCCCCCGGCCCGGTGTGGTCATGCACTCAGAGTACGGCGTGGATCACTGACACAAAAAGTCAGACTTATAAATCACAAACTCTTGAATTCGTCGTACCTAATGGGTTTCAGTGTGGCGACGCCGATGTGGCGTCGGATGTCGAGGAAGACAGCGAGGCAGTGATGCGTACCCCCCAGGTCGTCGTCGTGATGGGCGTCGCGGGGACGGGCAAGACGACGATCGGTCCCTTGCTCGCCGCGCGGCTGGGCGTTCCGTACGCCGAGGGCGACGACTTCCACCCGCAGGCCAACATCGACAAGATGTCGGCCGGCATCCCGCTCGAGGACACCGACCGGTGGCCGTGGCTCGACGCCATCGGACACTGGGCGCACGGGCGGGCCGGGCTCGGCGGGGTGGTCAGCAGCTCGGCGCTGAAGCGGTCGTACCGCGACCGGCTCAGGGCCGTGGCCCCCGGAGTGGTGTTCGTGCACCTCTCGGGTGACCGGAAGCTGATCGAGGACCGGATGTCGCAGCGGCAGGGGCACTTCATGCCGACCGCGCTGCTGGACTCCCAGTTCGCCACGCTGCAGCCCCTGGAGTCGGACGAGGCTGGAGTCGCCGTGGACGTCGACGGCAGCCCCCAGGAGATCACCGAACGCGCAGTACGGGCGCTGGACACGCTTCCCGTGGCATCCGAGTAACACCCACCCCCGTCCCCCGTATTCGCAAGGGAACCCCCGTGACCAGACTCAGCGTCGAGATGCTGGCAGCGGACGCGCCTCCGCCGATCACCTCCGCCGGACACGCCCAGCTGGGCATCGCCGTCCTCGTGGGCATCGCCGTGATCGTCCTGCTCATCACCAAGTTCAAGCTCCACGCCTTCCTGGCACTGACCATCGGGGCGCTGGTGCTCGGGGCGGTCGCCGGCGCGCCGCTCGACAAGGCCATCGTCAGCTTCACCACCGGGCTCGGCAGCACCGTGGCCGGCGTCGGCGTCCTGATCGCGCTCGGGGCGATCCTGGGCAAGCTGCTCGCCGACTCCGGTGGCGCCGACCAGATCGTCGACACGATCCTCGCCCGGGCGGGCGGGCGCGCCATGCCCTGGGCGATGGTGCTGATCGCCTCCGTGATCGGCCTTCCGCTGTTCTTCGAGGTCGGCATCGTGCTGCTGATCCCGGTCGTGCTGATGGTCGCCAAACGGGGCAACTACTCCCTGATGCGCATCGGCATCCCGGCGCTGGCCGGCCTGTCCGTGATGCACGGTCTGATCCCGCCGCACCCCGGCCCGCTCGTCGCGATCGACGCGCTGCACGCCAACCTGGGCGTGACGCTGGCCTTCGGCATCCTCGTCGCCATACCGACGGTGATCGTCGCCGGTCCGCTGTTCTCCAAGGTCGCGGCGCGCTGGGTGGACGTCCCGGCTCCCGAGCGCATGCTGCCGCAGCGCCCCTCCGAGGAGCTGAAGGGCCGCCCGGGCTTCGGGGCGACGCTGGCCACCGTGCTGCTGCCGGTGGTGCTGATGCTGGCCAAGGCGCTGGTGGACATCGTCGTGGACGACCCGGCGAACCGGACCCAGCGGGTCTTCGACGTCGTCGGCTCGCCGCTGATCGCGCTGCTCGCCGCCGTGCTGGTCGGGTTCTTCACGCTGGGCCGGCCCGCCGGGTTCAGCAAGGAGCGCCTGCAGCGGACCGTCGAGAAGGGGCTGATGCCCATCGCCGGCATCCTGCTGATCGTCGGTGCGGGCGGCGGCTTCAAGCAGACGCTGATCGACTCCGGGGTGGGCCAGATGATCCTGGACATCTCCAAGGACTGGTCGATCCCGGCGCTGCTGCTGGGCTGGCTGATCGCGGTGGTGATCCGGCTGGCGACCGGTTCGGCGACGGTGGCGACGGTCTCGGCGGCCGGTCTGGTCGCGCCGCTCGCGGCCGACATGTCGACGACCCACACCGCCCTGCTGGTCCTCGCCGTCGGTGCCGGCTCGCTCTTCTTCAGCTTCGTCAACGACGCCGGCTTCTGGCTGGTGAAGGAGTACTTCGGGCTGAGCGTCGGGCAGACCGTGAAGACGTGGTCGGTGATGGAGACGATCATCTCGGTGGTCGCGGGCGGCCTGATCCTGCTGCTGTCCCTCGTGGTCTAGGCGGGGTACGGCGATGACGGCTCATCCCCTCTTCGACATCGGCGGCCGCACGGCCCTGGCGGCGGCGCACCTGCCCGGTGAGGTCCGTACGGCGGTGTTCGACGTGACCGACGGCCCCGCCGTGGCCGCGGGCATCGCCGACGTCGAGGAGCGGGTGGGCCCGCTGGACATCCTGGCGAACAACGCGGGCATGCAACTACGCGCTCCGCTGCGCGAGTTCACCGACTCCGACTGGCACCGCCTGCTGGACACCAACCTCACCAGCGCGTTCCTGGTCGGTCGGGAGGCCGCCCGGCGGATGACGGCACGTGGGCACGGCAAGATCGTCAACATCTGCTCGCCGCAGAGCGAGGTGGTCCGGCCGGGTATCGCGCCGTACGCGGCGACCAAGGGCGCGTGTCCGGCAGGCATGTGCTGGTGACGGGGGCGGGGCCGATCGGGTGCCTGGTGGTCGCGGCGGCGAAGGCGGCCGGCGACTTCGACGCCGAGTTCGACGAGGCGCTGGAACTGCCGGCGGCGCGCGGCGAGTTCGACGGGCTGATCAGCGCGGTGTTCCCGGTCCACGACGCCGCGACGGCCTTCGCCCGGGCCGTCGACCGCGGACGGTCCTGCAAGGTGCTGCTGGAGTTCTCTTGAGGCGTCGGCCGTGAGCGGACGTGGCGTACCGGGTGGTCCGGCGAGCACGGGCGTCCGGTTTCGGCCACGGTGGGACGTCCACCGGTGTTTCGGCCTGTGCGAATATGACCTGCCGACGGCGACCGCTCGCTGGTAGCGTTCCCGGTCGGCGCGGGGCCGCGGGAGGAAGGGGGACTTCTCGATGGGGGAGAACGACGAAGCACGCCGCAAGATCTATGGCTTGATCTCTCGCAATCCCGGGTGGTCGCTGGAGGACGTGGCGGCGGAGGCCCGGTGTTCGCGTGGCGAGGCGGAGCAGCTGTGTGACGAACTCAGTGTCCTGGGCCTGCTGACGCCCGCGTCCGACTCGTCGAGCGGCTATCTGACCGTGGCCCCGGAAGCGGCCTTGAGCAGACTGTTCTCCGCGGAGGAGCGGCAGGTCGCCGCGCACACCGAGCTGGTGTCGCGGATCCGGGAGTCGATCTCGACGCTGGCGCGGGACTACCACCGGCTGTCGGAGGTTCGGCGCGAACAGGTCGAGGTGCAGACTCTGCCGCACCCGGCCCTGGTGAACGCCTTCCTGGAGGACGCCGGGAGCACCGCGCGCGTGCGCATGAGGTCGATGCACCCGGGCGGACCGCCGCCCGAGGAGCTGATCGACGACATGCTGCTGCGCGACAAGGAGATGGAGAGCCGCGGCATCAAGGTGGAGGCACTGTATCCGTGCCGGACCGCCGAGGTGCCTTATATGGCCGGCTACCTGGCCGACGCCGTGCGCCCGGGGCGGGAGGCCCGTACGGCCGACTACCTGCCGCTGCAGATGCTCCTGTTCGACGACGACGTCGCGGTGCTGCCGGTCGACCCGGAGGACAGCGGACAGGGCGCCCTCGTCGTCCACGGGCAGGCGCTCGTGTGCTCCCTGCACGCCCTGTACGACTACTGCTGGCACAGCGCCACGCCCGCGCACCCCGTTCCGTCGTCCCAGGCGGTCGAGCCGGTGCTGGACGGGCCGGAGCGTGTCATCGTGCGGATGCTCGCGGACGGGGTCAAGGACGAGGTGATCGCCCGCCGGCTCGGCATCTCCTCGCGCACCCTCAGCCGGTCCATCTCCGGGCTGATGGAACGGCTCGGCGCGCAGACGCGCTTCCAGGCGGCGTTGCGTATCGCCGAGTCGGGGCTGCTGGGCTGAGAGCGCCGTACGAGGGGCGGGTCACCGGACCACGAGAGGTCGCGGTGACCCGCCCCTTTGTCCTTCCATGACGGTTTCCTCGGGCTTTCGACGCCGTGCGTCCGCGCCTCGGCTCTCGCTTTGCCCCGACTCCCCCTTGACCCCGTCTCGCATGCTGAGACGGGGTGCGGCTGTGGCACGTGCCCGCCATGTCAGGTCGACGCCGCGCGCGGCCCTTGAACAGGTACGGCACCGACGAGCAGAGTTGATCTACGAGGCCGGCCGGTGGTGAGAGCCACCCGAGGCCGAAGCAATGAGCGATCGGCCTACGCCCACCTCATCACCGCGATCCACACCACGGGGGAACACCATGTCTGCGACTGTTCGCGCCTTCTTCTGTACCACCCTGCTCGCCCTCGCCGCGCTGTGCGCCGGCGCCGGGTCCGAGTCGGGCACCGCGACCGTCACCCACACCGAGGCCGCCGCACCGGTCCCGGCTCTCCCCGCGATGACCTCGGGCCCGCAGGGCGACAACGGCTGGTGGTAGCAGCCCAGCACAGCAGCTCAGCACGGCTGCAAAGGCGCTGAACCAGCGTCGCTCCCATCTCCTCACGCCCGCCGCCCGGACCGTCCCGCGCCCGCGGCCTCCCCTCCCGGGAGCAGCCGCGCCTCCCGCCCAGGAGCACAGATGGATCTCATCGCCGCCGCGCCGCCCGAAGGACCCGGCGCGGCCGCCGCCAGCGACCGCAGGCTCGGCCTGACCCGGACCGTCGACGTGGCCGTCGTCGGCATCGGGTACGCCGGCCTCCCCCTGGCCGTGGCCGCCGCGACGGCCGGCTACCGCACCCGGGGGCTCGACCTCAGCGACTTCCTGGTGGCGCAGGTCAACATCGGCCGCCCACCCGTGGACACGGTGACCGGCGCCGAACTCGACGCGGTCGCCGGACTGCTCGACGCCACCACCGATCCCGCGTTCCTGCGCGACTGCACGATCATCGCGCTGTGCGTGCCCACCCCGGTCGACCCCCACGGCGCGCCGGACCTCGAACCGCTGCTGACCGCCGCCCGCACGATGCGTCACCACCTCGCTCCCGGCCAGCTGGTCATCGTCGAGTCGACGACCTACCCCGGCACCACCGAGGGCGTCATCCGCGACATCCTGGAGGAGTCCGGGCTCGTCGCCGGACGGGACTTCGGGCTGGCGTTCTCCCCGGAGCGCGTCGACCCCGGCAACACCCGGTTCGGGTTCCACAACACCCCCAAGGTCGTCGGCGGCCTGACCGACACGTGCGCCGCCCGCGCCGCCGAGTTCTACGGCAAGCTGACCGAGCGGGTGCACGTCACCCGCTCGCCCCGCGAGGCGGAGGCCGCGAAGATCCTGGAGAACACCTACCGCCAGGTGAACCTGGCGCTCGTCAACGAGTTCGCGCAAATCTGCCACCGCCTCGACGTCGACGTGTGGGACACCATCGAGGCGGCCGCCACCAAGCCCTTCGGCTTCACGCCCTTCCGCCCCGGCGCGGGGGTCGGCGGCCACTGCATCCCCGTGGACCCGCTGTATCTGGTCCACCGCGCGACCCAGGCGGGCGTGCCGTTCCGGATGGCGGAGCAGGCCCAACGCGTCAACGACTCTATGCCCGTGTGGGTCGCCTCCCGCGCCCGGGAGCTGTTGGAGCGGCACGGCGTCCCGGTGCGCGGGGCACGGATCCTGCTCCTCGGCGTCACCTATAAGCCCGACATCGCCGACATCCGCCACTCGCCCGCCGAGCCGCTCGCCGCCGAACTCCTCGGCGCCGGGGCCGATGTGGCCTTCCACGACCCGTACGTCGAGTCGTACGCGGTACGCGGCCGTCAGCTCGCCCCGACCAGCGACCTGCGCGCGGGGATCGCCGCCGCCGATCTGACCGTCGTCGTCCAGCACCACAGCGTGTACCGCGCCGAACTGCTCGCGAAGGCACGGCTCGTGCTCGATCCCAGCGGACCCACCCCCACGAAGAACGGCCGACCTTCATGACGGCGCCCAGCCCCGCCACCGCACCCGTGGCAACCCCTCCGCCCGCCGTGGCCGCCCTCGTCCACGCCCGCGTCACCGACCGCCCGGCCGTGGTCGCCCTGCGCACTCCCGACTCGACCGTCAGCTACGCCGACCTGTGGCGGCGCGCCACGGACACCGCGCGTGACCTCGACCGCGTCGGCGTACGGCCGGGAGACATCGTCGCGATCAGGCTGCCGGCCGGTCCGGAGGCCGTCGTCGCGATGCTCGGCACCTGGCTGGCCGGGGCCGCGTTCCTGCCCGTCGACACGGCCACCCCCGACGAGCGGCGCGCGTACCTGCTGCGGCACTCCGGCGCCGTGGCGACGTTCGACCCCGGCACCGGTCCGGTCCTGGACGCGGGGGCCGCCGCCGCACGCCGCACGGCGCGACCGGCCGTGCGGGAACCGGCGTACGTCGTCTACACCTCCGGCTCCACCGGCACCCCAAAGGGCGTCCTGGTCGGCCACGAACAGCTGGCCGGTCACGTCGCCGCCACCGCGGCCCTGCTCGAACTCACCTCGTGCGACACGGTGCTTCAGTTCGCCAGCCTCGGCTTCGACGTCGCGCAGGAGGAGATCTGGCCCACCCTCGCCGCGGGCGGCACCCTCGCCTTCCACGGCGGCGTCCCCGACACCGCGTCACTGGCCGATCTCACTGCCCGGCTGGGCGTCACCGTGCTCCAGCTCCCCACGGTCTACTGGCGGATGGCGTGCGCCGAACTCGACGGCGCGACCGGTCCGGCCTTCGCGGGCGTACGCACCGTGGTCATCGGCAGCGAGAGCGCCACCACGGACGACGCCAGGACCCACCGGCGCACCCCGCTCGCCCACACCACCCTGGTCAACGGCTACGGCCCCACCGAGACCGTGATCACCGCGAGTGCCCTGGTGCTGCCCCCGCACGCGCCGCTGCCCGACACGGCCGGTCTGCCCATCGGCGGCCCCGTCGGCGACCGCCTGCTGCACGTGCTCGACGACGGGCGCGAACCTGTGGCCGACGGCGAGAGCGGCGAACTGTGGATCGGCGGCCCGCTGCTCGCCGCCGGATACCTCCACGAGCCCGCCCGCACCGAGGAGCGCTTCGCCCCCGACCCCTTCGCCGGTCATCCCGGCGCTCGCATGTACCGCACCGGCGACATCGTGCGCCGCCATCCAGCGGGTCACCTGGAGTTCCTGGGTCGCGCCGACAACCAGGTCAAGGTACGCGGCCACCGGGTCGAACTCGACGAGGTCGACCGCCACCTGCTCACCGTCCCGGGTGTGACCTCCGCGACCTCCTTCACCCTGGACGACGGCGTCGGGGGTCGCGTACTGGCCGCCGCCCTCGGCCGCTCCGCCGACGGGCCCGACCCGCGGGACGTGCGCGCCCGGCTGCGCGAGCGGGTGCCCGGCTACCTGGTGCCGGGCCGCATCGTCGTCCTGGACCGGCTGCCGCTCACCACCTCCGGCAAGACCGACCGGCGCGCCGCCGCCTCCCAGGCGGCCGCGGCCCTCGCCGCGACCGCCGCGCCACCGGACGGGGACGACGCGCTCACCCCCCTCGACGCGGCCGTCCGGATGCTGCGCGGTCTGCTCCAGGACCCGGACCTCGGCCCCGACGACGACTTCCTCGGCCGCGGCGGGGACTCCCTGATGGCCATGCGGGTCTGCGCGCGGATGCGCGCCCTCGGCGTGCCCCTGCGCCCCGCCGACCTGCTCACCGGCCGCACCGCACGCGCCGCGCTGTCCCGCGCCGCGGAGCGGACCGCACCCTCGGCACCGGCCGGCGAGGAGCCGGCCGGACCGCTCGACCTGCTGCCCGCGCAGCGGCGCTGGCTGTACGACGGCGACCTTCCCGAGCGCGACCACTTCTGTCTCAACGCGCTCTTCAGCACCGACCCCGGCGTCGGCGCGGGCCGGCTGCGCGCCGTCGCCGGGAGCCTGCTGCGCCGCCACCCCGCGCTACGCACGGTCCTCCACGCCGACGGCACGGCCTGCCTCGCCGAGCCGGACCCGGACACGTGTGTGCGCATCGTCGACCTCACCGGCGTCCCGGCAGCGACCCGCACCGCGCGCCTGGAGGAGGAACTGGCCGCTGCCCAGCGGTCGATGTCACTCGCCGACGGCCGGGTGTTCGCACTGCTGTACGCGGAACTCGGCGACGGTACGGCCCGACTGCTGCTGACCGTGCACCACTTCGTCCTCGACGGCGTCTCCATGGGACTCCTCGTCGACGAGTTGGAGGCCCTCCTCGCCGACGCGCCCCCGCCGCCGCCCGCGACCGGCCCCCGCGCCGTCGGCACCGCGACCCGCACCTGGCTGGACAGCCTCCAGGCCCGCGAGGACGCCGCGCAATGGGAGCGTCAGATCGGGGAGTTCACCGTCCTGCGGGCCGAGCGGAACGACGACGACCGGCTGCCCACGCTGCGCACCCACCGGTTCCGGCTGTCCGCCGAGGCCACCCGGCTGGTCACCCACGACCTGCCCGCCGCCGGCATCGCCCCGCACGATTTCGCGCTCGGCGCCCTGGTCGGTGGCCTCGCCCGCTGGACCGGACAGCCCGCGCACGGCGTCGACGTGTACGCGCACAGCCGTGACACCTCCGTCGGCGACCTGGACCTGTCCCGCACCGTCGGCTACGTACAGAGCACCTTCCCCGCCGTGCTGCGCTGGCAGGGCGAGGGCATCACCGCGCTGCGCTCCGCCCTGGAAGGCCTCCACGCGCTGCCGGAACGGCGGTACGGATTCGACGCGCTGCGCCACGCCTCGCCCGTCGAGGCCGAGCGGACCGCCTTGGCGGGGCTGCCCAGGCCCACCGTCCGGCTGAACTTCCGCGGCCATCTGCTCAGGCTGGAGCAGCGGGCGTCCGGCGCCGTGCTCCGGGCCGCCGACGAGAGCTTCGGCGCCCACCGCTCCCCCCTCCAGAGGGAGCGTTACCTGCTGATGGCGGAGGGCGACATCATCGACGGCGAGCTGGAGCTGAGCCTGAAGTACTCGACCGGTCGCTGGAGTCCGGAGCGGATCGCGGCGCTGGCCGAGGAGATCGAGCACGTCATGTACGCCGCGCTGGCGCGGGGCACGGAGGACGCCACATGAGCCGGTCCACCGCTCCGTACGTCCCCGGCATCCCCGCCGAGCACCAGCCCGCCACGGGCAGCGCACCCGGCTGGCCGCTCGTCCTCTACTTCCACCACGTCCACCCCGACGTCCGCCACTACACCGCGCTCACCCCCCGTGAGTTCGAACAGGGTCTGGCGCGAGTGCTGGAGGACTTCGCCCCGTACGACCCCTCGGCCCTGACAGCCGGCCCCGCCCCGCTGCGGCCGGACCGCCCCACTGTGCTGGTCACCTTCGACGACGGCTACCGCGACAACGTCGTGTACGCCGCGCCGATCCTCGACCGGCTCGGCGTGCGCGCGGTGTTCTTCGTCTGCACCGGTCTGCTCGGCCACCGCAGCGAACAGCCGCGCCAGGACCAGCTCAGCCACGACGAGTGCGACCGGCTGGCCGCGGCGGGGCACCTGATCGGCGCCCACACCCGTACCCACCCCCACCTCGACCGCTCCCCCGAGCACCTGGTACGCGAGGAGACGCTCGGCTCGGTCTCGGACGTGGCGGCCCGCTACGGGCCGGGCCCCGCCCGCCTGTTCGCCTATCCCTACGGGGGGATCCCCGACCCGCCGGCCCCCCTCGCCGCAGACGCGCTCGCCTTCGGCACCGTGCGCTCGGCCGCCGCGCCGTGGACGGCCGCGCCCCACGCCATCCGGCGCACCTACCTGCCGTCCGGGACGGTCGAGGTCTGGGACGGGCTGGTGGACCACTGGCGTGAGGGGTGGACCGGCGTGCCCACCGCCCCGCCGTCCGACTCCGCACGCCCCGAGGGAGGAACCCCATGACTGAACACACAAGGTGGCGGGACCGGTTCACCCGGGCCCTGCCCGCCACCGGGGAATCGAAGATCATCGCGCTGAACGCGCTGATCGGCTCCGTGGGAACCGGTATGTTCCTGGCGGGCTCGGCCCTGTACTTCACCCGTTTCGCGGGCTTGAGCGAGACCCAGCTCGGCCTGGGCATGGGCATCGCGGGCCTCGTCGGACTGGCCACCACCGTGCCCATGGGCCGGCTCGCCGACCGGTTCGGCCCGCGCAACGTCCTGCTCGTCGTCGTCCTGTGGCGGGCCATCGGCTACATCGCGTACCTCAACGTCAACGGCTTCACGGAATTCGTCGTCACGGCCTGTCTGCTGTTCGTCATGGACCGGGCCGGACAACCCCTGAACCAGGCCCTGGTGGGGCGCCTGATCACCGGCACCGAACGCAACCGCACCATGGGCTTCATCAGATCCCTGCGCAACCTCGGCTTCACCATCGGTTTCGGCATCGCCGGCATCGCCCTGACCACGGGTTCCGAAACCGCGTTCCGCTGGCTGTTCATCGGCAACGCGATCAGCTTCCTCTTCGTCTTCGCCTTCGTCAGCATGCTGCCCAAGGTCGGCCCCGCCACCGCGCCGAAGGGCGAGGACGGCGGCAAGGGCGCCGCGAGCGCCGTGGTCCCGCCGCTGCGCGACTGGCGGTTCGTCGCCGCGATGGCCTCCAACGGCGTGCTCTTCCTGCACGACGCCGTGCTCATCACAGTGCTCCCGCTGTGGGTCGCCGACCACACCCCGTCCCCGGTCTGGATGATCACCGTCCTGGTCACCACCAACACCCTCATCACGGTGCTCGGACAGGTCAGGGTGACCCGGCACATCGACAGTCTCCCCTCCGCCGCGCGCGCCACCAACTGGTCGGCCGTCCTGCTGGCGTTCGCCTGCTGTGCCTTCGCCGCCAGCGGTGTCGTCGACACCCCCGCCTGGGCGGCCGTCACGCTGATGGCCGCGCTGCTGCTGCTGACCGTCGCCGAGCTCCTGCACTCGGCATCCTCCTGGGAGATCTCCTTCGCGCTGTCCCCGGAGGCCGCCCAGGGCCGCTACCTCGCCTTCTTCAACCTGGGCTTCTCGGCCGCCGAGATCGCCGGGCCGGCCGTCGTGCTGTGGCTGCTCGCCCGCACCGGCTCCTCGGGCTGGCTGATCCTCGCCGTGTGCTTCCCGCTCGCCGCCGCCCTCAGCTGGGTGGGCACCCGCCCGAGGAAGCCGGCCGCCCCGGAGCCGGCCGGAACCGAACCCGCCACCGTGTCCACCCCCACCGCCGCCTGAACCCACCGCATCCCCGGAGGAGCACCATGTCCGACACTCCGCCTCTCCAACACCTGCTGATCGTCAGCGGTGGCCGCGACCTGCCCGACCGGGCCCGCGACGCCTGGCCCGGATTGCGCACGACCGTCATCTGCCGGCCCGAGGTCGTGCCCCGGCTGCGCAGCCGGGAGAAGATCGAGCGGCTGATCGTGCTGCGCGAGGACGCGTCCGTCGACGAGTGGGTCGCCGCCGCCCGGTTCGTCCACGCCGTGGACCCGGTGGACCGGCTCACCAACTTCACCGAGAAGGACACCGAGAAGACCGCCGCCATCGGCCTCGACCTCGGCCTGCCCTGGCACAGCCCCGAGACGGTCCGCGCGGTCGCCGACAAGTGCGAGATGCGCCGGGTCCTCGCCGCCGCGGGCGTCGGCTCCGTCACCGCCGAGACCGTGCACGACGCCGCGGGCGTCCTCAAGGTCGCCGAGCAGACCGGTTATCCCCTGATCTGCAAGCCCGTCCGTGGCGTCGCCAGCAAGGGCGTCACCCGCATCGACGGCCCCGCTGACATCGAGCGCGCGCTGTCCTGGGGCGCCACCGGCGCGGACGACCTCGACTCTCCCGAACTGCTCGTGGAGCCCTTCCTCAGTGGCGACGAGTACAGCGTCGAGGCCGTCAGCGAGGACGGCGAACACCTCGTCATCGGCGTCACCCGCAAGATCTCCGAGCACGACCACTTCGTCGAGGTCGGCCACGTCGTCCCGGCCCCGCTGCCCGAAGCGGACGAGCGGCGGATCACCGCGACCGTACGGGACATGCTCACCGCGCTCGGCGTGCGCCACGGAGTCACCCACACCGAGGTCATCGTCGCCTCCGACGCGGTGCACGTGGTGGAGACCCATCTGCGCCCGGCGGGCGACGAGATCCCCGAACTGTGGGCCCGCGTCAGCGGCGTCGACCTGATCGACGTGGTGGCCCGCCAGGCCGTCGGCCTGAAGGTCCTCGACGAGGTACGGACCACGCTCGCCCGCACGCCGCAGGGGCCGCGCGCGGCCGCCATCTGGTACGCCTGCCCGGACGCCGTCGGCGAGATCGTCGAGGTCACCGGCGGGGACGAGGCGCGTGTCCTGGACGGCGTCGTCGACGTCGAGGTGCTGCGCGAGCCGGGCAAGCGGCTCAACGGCGTGACGGGCTCCTTCGCCCGCGGTGCGCACGTCTGCGCGGTCGGCGCCACCCCGGAGGAGGCTCTGGAGCGCGCCAAGGAAGGCGTGCGGAAGCTGGCCTTCACCGTACGCAGCGACGGCATGGCCGCCCGCCACGACGACCTCACCATCGGCTGACCTGACATCGGCCGCTTTGCACCACCACCGGGTTCACCACACGCACGAGTACGAAGAGAGAAGACCATGACCGACCAGACCACCAACGACTACGCCCTCGGCGGCCTGCACCACGTCCAGCTCGCCATCCCCGCCGGGGCCGAGGACCTGTGCCGCCAGTTCTGGGGTGAGGTGCTGGGCATGACCGAGCTGGAGAAGCCCCCGGTGCTCGCCGCGCGCGGCGGCTGCTGGTTCCGCGGCGGCGGCCTGGAGGTCCACCTCGGAGTGGAGCAGGAGTTCAGCCCCGCCCGCAAGGCGCACCCGGGCATCCTCGTGCGGTCCCTCGAAGGCCTGGCCAGGCGCCTGGAGGAGTGCGGTCACGAGGTGACGTGGGACGACAACTTCCCCGGCATGCACCGCTTCTACGCCTTCGACAAGCTCGGCAACCGCTTGGAGTTCCTGGAGCCCAAGGCCGCCTGAGCCCCGGAACCGATCGTCCCACCGCCGTCCACCCGTGCGCCGCACGGCACTTGAGGAGCCAGTGATGACCGAAGCAGCGGGCAGGCCGCCCGCACTCAGCGTGGCGGACCTGATCGTGGCCGAGGGCCCCGAAGGCGCCGAGCGCATCCTGATCGCCGGGCTGACCGTCAGCGTGGCGGCCGGCGAGATCGTCGCCGTACGGGCCGACGACGCGGCCTCGGCCCAGGCCCTGGTCCAGGTCCTGGACGGACGGCGGCGGGCCCAGTACGGCGCCCTGGCCGCGGGCACCGGTGGGCGCCCCCGCCGGGTCGCCCCGGTCCGGCCGGCGAGCGTGACGGTGGTACGGGCCGGACAGGCCCCGCCCACCGGAGCGGGACCCCGTCCGGTCGTGGTCGTCGACGCCACCGCGTCGGACACCGGCGCGGTGGCCACCGACGTGGCGCGCACCGCGGCCCGCGAGGGAAGTGGGGTGCTGCTGGTGACCACCGACGCCGACACCGCCGCCGAAGCGGACCGCGTCGTCCACCTCAACCGCCCCCCGGCCGCCCCGGCTCGGGCCCCGGAGCAGGCGCTCTTCTCCACGGCTGCCCTCACCGCCGCCGCGATCGGTTCCCTCACCTCCGCCGGAGTCGGCGAGGAGCGCGCCGCGCTGGTGGCCGGAGTGCTCGTCGACGCCGACGTGCGCGGCCACTTCTCGCATGGGGTCGGGCTGCTCCCGATGTACCTCGACCGGGTCGAGCGCGGCGGCATCGACCCCGCCGCCGAGCCCGAGTGGATCTGCGAGGACGCCCCGGTGGCCGTCCTCGACGCCCGCGGCGGCTTCGGACAGGTCGCCGCCGGACGCGCCGCCGAGCACTGCGCCCGGCGGGCGGCGGCCACGGGCCTCGCGGCCGTCGCCGTGCGCGGCAACAACCACGTCGGGATGCTCGCCGCCTACCGCGAGCACTTCGTCCGGCACGGCGTCGTGGGCCTGATCCTCAACATCTCCGGACCCAGTGTCGCCGCCCCCGGCGCCGGCCGTCCGACCCTCGGCAACGACGCCGTCTGCATGGTCGTCCCACGCGGCGAAGGGCGCCCGCTTGTCGTGGACTTCGCCACCGGATCCGTCGCCAGCGGCAAGATCCGGCACGCCGCCCACCGCGGCGAGCCCGTGCCCGCCACCTGGCTGGTGGACCGGCGGGGACGGCCCACCACCGACCCCGGGGAACTGGACCGCGGCGGAGCGGTACCGGTGTTCGGCGGCCACAAGGGACTCGGTGTCGCCGTGATCACCGAGGTCCTCGCCGGCATCCTCGCCGGGGGGACCGTGAGCCCGCTGGTGCACAAGCAGCGCGCGGAGCCCGAGCGCTCCATGGACTGCTCGCAGCTCTTCCTCGCCCTGTCCCCGGCGGCCTTCGGCGATCCCCCCGTGGACGAACTGCTCGACGTGCTGTCCGGAGCCGTCACCGCCGGCTACCCCCAGGGCGCGCCGCGCGTGCACCTGCCGGAGCAACAGGAGGAGCTGGCCGAGGCCGCCGCCCTGGACTCCGGGATACCCGTGCCCCTGACGGTGGTCGAGCGGCTGGGCTGGACCGCGGACCGCACCCCGGCCGCCTCGGGAGGCACCCGATGAGCGTGGGCGTGGGCCTCGTCGGCTTCGGCTCCGCCGGACGGCAGCACGCGGCCGCCCTCGACGGCCTCGGCGCCGCCGAAGCGGTGGCGGTGCTCGAGCAGGACGCGTCCCTGGACGTCGGCGGACTTCCCCGGGCGGCCTCCTGGCAGGCCCTGCTCGCCGACCCGCGTGTCGAGCTGGTGGCCCTGTGCCTGCCGCCCGGCAGCCGGGCCGCGCTCGCCGTGCAAGCGCTGGAGCACGGCAAGGCGGTCCTCCTGGAGAAGCCCCCGGCCGTGTCCGTGGCCGAGATCGACTGGATCACGGACACCGCGCGCAGGTTCCGGAGGCCCGTCGGCGTGATGCTCCAGCACCGGATGCGCCTGCCCGCCGCGGTGCTCGACGCCGACTGGGCGGACCCCGCCGTCACCGCGGTCCTCGAAGTGTCCCGCTACCGCCCGCCCGCCCACTACCGCAGGGCCGGCTGGCGCGGCGACGCCGTCTCCGCCTTCGGCGGCATCGCGGCCCACCTGGGCGTGCACTACCTCGACCTCGCCTGCCAGCTCCTCGGCGAGCCCCGGGCAGTGCGCCTGGCGCCGAGCAGGCAACTGGCCCCCGGCATCGATTCCCGGGTCACCGGACACATCGAGTTCCAAAGCGGCGCCACCCTCGCCTTCACGGTCACCGCCGAGTCCGCGTTCCGCAGCGAACGGCTGCAGATGCTGGGCCCCGACGGCGGGCTGTGTGTCGCCGACGGGATGGTCACCACCCAGCTCGGCGAGACCGGCCAGACCCTGCCGACGGTGCCCACCCCGCGTCTGCGGCGGATGGTGTACGAGGAGATGGCCGAGGCCGTCACCACCGGACTGCCGCCGCGCCGCTGCCACCTGGAAGGCGCGCGCGCCGTGACCGCGATCCTGGCCTCCGTGGCCCAAGATCTGGCGGTGGCGGCGTGAGCGCCCCCGCCACGCGGGTGGGCCTCTCCTCGGGCTCCGCCCCGGACCTCACCGCCGACGCCCTCGCCGCGCTCACCCTGGACCTCGGCGGCAGCACCGTCGACGTCCGCGCGGGCAAGGGCCACCGCTGGGAGGACTCGGGTGGCGTCGCCGGGCTGCGCGCCGCGGGCGTCGACGTATGCTTCGTCGGCACCGGCATCGTCCTCGGCGACCCGGCCCACCCAGCCGCGCGCTGCGGGGCCCAGCCCTGGCTCGAACCAGGCCTGTCCGTCAAGGTGTTCGCGGCCGAGGGCTGCACCGCACCGGACCGCGTGGACCTGACGGTCGCCCAGATCGCCGCGCTGTCCGCCCGTACCGGGGACGGCCGCCTCGTCCTGGTGGAGACCCACCACGGCTACGCACCCGTCGACGAACTCGCGGCACTCTGCGAGCACCACGGCACCGCGATCCTGCTCGACACCATGGGTCTGGCCCGCATCACCCCGGACCCGGCGTCCGCCGCCGCCCGCCTCGCCCCCTGGACCACCCACGGTCAGGTCAAGGGATTCGCCTGGGACGCCCCCGACACCTCGCGGCACCAGCCGCTCGCGACCTGCGCCGCACCGACACGGGAGGTGCTCGCCCGGGCCGGAGACCTGCGTGCCGTCACCGCCGAGACGAAGGCGCCCTCCCTGGCGGAGGACATCGCGCTGCTGCGCCAGTGGTACGCCTCCGGCGCCCGGCCCGCACCCGATTCACCAGCCCTCCTCGAGGAGATCCTCCCTTGAGACTCGCCATCATCAACGACGAGTTGTCCCAGGACATCGACGAGGCGGCCGCCGAGGCGGCCCGCCAGGGCTTCGGCGGCCTGGAGATCCGGTCCTGCGGCGGCGTACCGCCCCACCTCATGGACGACGCCCAACTGACCGCCGTACGCGAGGCGGTGACCGGACACGGCCTGCGCGTCGCCGGATTCGACCCGCCCGCCCTCAAGTGCGCCCTGCCGCGCACCGACGCCGACATCACGAGCGTGCGCGACCTGGTCGTCGACGCCGTCCGCCGGGCCGAGCTCCTCGGCGCGCCGTTCGTCCGCGTCTTCACTTTCTACCGCGAGGGCGACCCCGACCCGCGCACGGCTGCCAAGGCCGCCCGGGAGGTCCTCGACGGCGTCCCCGCCGACCGGGTCCCGCTCGTCGTGGAGACCGGCATGCGCACCAACAGCCCCACCATGCGCCACACCCTGGAGTTCCTGGACGAGCTGGGAGACGACCGGCTCGGCATCCTCTGGGACCCGGGCAACAGCGTCTTCAGCGGCTGGGATCCCGCGCCCTTCCCGGACGACTACGAGACCGGCCGCGAACGCATCCGGCACGTCCACGTGAAGGACCCCGTCGGCACCACCGCGTACGTCCGCCTGGGCGACGGGGACCTGCCGTGGCCCCGGATCCTCACCCGTCTCGCCGAGGACGGCTACGACGGCTGGGTCTCCCTGGAGACGCATTGGCGCATCGGCCGCGTCCTCACCCAGGCCCAGCGCGACGAGCCCTGGGGCGAGGAGTTCACCGCGGGCGGCTTCGAAGCCAGCGCCACCTGTATGCGGCGGCTGCGCGCGATGGCCGAGGCCGTCGGTGCCCTGCCCGCCACCGGAACCGCACCGCACACCGAGGAGCCGGTCGTATGACCACGTCCCCCGTCATCCTGCTCGGCGCCCAGCGCTGCGGCACCACCGCCTTCGCCTACGCCATGAACCTGGCCTTCCACGACGCGGGCGGCCACTTCACCGTCAACGGCAAGCTGCCCTACCTGCTGCACCGCTGGCTCACCCGCCAGGACCTGGCCGACCGCCACCTGCGCACCGACGAGATCCTGCACGCCCTCGACCGCCGGCCGCCCGACGGCGCCGGCGTGGAGGGCTGGCGCGCCCGTGTCGAGACCAGCCTCCGCGCCGCGGCCGCCGACGTCGCCGAGGGCCGCGCCGAGGACGACCCCGCCGCGCTCGCCCGTCGTATCCTCGCCGAGAGCAACGCGGGCCTGCCGTGCTGGGGTGACAAGTACAACGAGTACCTGCTGCACCTGCCCTGGCTGGACGCCGCGCTGCCCGACGCGCGGTACGTGATGCTGGTGCGCCACCCCGAGGAGGCCGCGCGCTCCATGCTGCGCTGGACCGGCGACCGGCCGTGGCTGCCTCGGACCGAGGCCGCCGCGCTCGCCAAGTGGACCGCGTGGAACCGGCACTGGGTGGACTTCGCCCCCGGGGTCCCGGCCGAGCGGCGGCTGGTCGTCGAGTACCAGGCCCTGTGCCGGGGCGAGGAGACCGCGCGCCTGGAGGAGTTCACGGGCCTGGACCTGGGCCGCTACCTGGCCGGGCTCAGCCCCCGTCGGCCCGCCGCGACGCCCGGTGCCGGCCTCCCGCAGGACACGGCCGCCGTGTGGGACGCGCTGCGGCGGCAGGCCGCCGCCGACACCGCCCCGGCATCCGCCCTCACCGCGACCACCCAGAGGTGACTCCATGACCGCGACCCGTGTCCTCGTCCTCGGAGGCAAGGCCGGCATCATCCGCAAAGCCCGTGCCCTCGGCTACGAGATCGTGCACGTCCAGAAGCCGTCCGCATTCGACGCCTCCGTCGTCGAGCACTGCGCACAACTGCTGCTCGTGGACTTCCAGGACGTCCCCACCGTCACCGCACTCGTGCGCGCCCTGCACGAACAGCAGCCGTTCGCACGGGTGTTCACGCAGACCGAGGCCGCGCAGGTGGTTGCCGGGCACCTTACCGACGCCCTCGGACTGCCCGGCAACAGCGCCCGCACCACCCGCCTGCTGCACGACAAGTCCGCCCTGCGCTCCCTGCTCAACGAGCGGGGCATCGGCCCGGTCGCCACGCTGAGCCGCCCGACGCACCGGGAACTGCAGGACTTCGTGAAGGCCCACGGCGCCGCCGTCCTCAAGCCCACGATGGGCTCCGGCAGTCTCGGCGTCCGCGTGATCGGTTCGCCGGACGAGACCGACGCGGCCTGGGCCTGGCGCCAGGAGTTCGGCCTGGACGCCTTCCTCGTCGAACAGCTCCTGGTGGGCGAAGAGCTGAGCGTCGAGACCTTCTCCAGCGGCGGCCGGCACACCGTCGTCGCCGTTACCGGGAAGGAGACCGGCGGCGGCACCGTCGAACTCGGCCATGTCGTCCCCGCCACGATGACCGACCGGGACCGCGACGCGGTGCACGCCATGGTCCTCGACCTCCTGGACGCCGTCGGCCTCGTGGACGGCCCCGCGCACACCGAGCTGATCCTGACCGCCGAAGGCCCGCGGGTCGTCGAGTCGCACAGCCGCCGCGGCGGTGACCGCATCAACGAACTCGTACGGCTGGTGCACGGCGTCGACCTCGAAGAGGCCACCTACCGCCTGGCGGAGGTCCCCGACCCGCTGCCCGAGGCCGTGACCGACGGCGCGGCCGCGATCCGCTTCCTGGTCGCCCGGCCCGGCGTCGTCACCTCGGTGACCGGTGCGGGCGATGCCGAGTGCGCGCCCGGCGTCGTCGACGTCGACGTCCAGGTCGACGAGGGCGACACCGTGCACCCCCTGCGCTGGTCGGAGGACCGCTGCGGCTACGTCGTGGCGCGGGCCGAGGACGCCGCGACCGCCGTGCGCCGCGCAGCCGAGGCCGCCGCCCTCGTCACGATCACCACCGAGCCCGCCACCGGCCAGGACACCGCAACCCTCGGCGACCTCCTGGAAGAGGTCGACGAGGTCCTGGACCCGTTCGCCGCCGCGACGACCCGCGCCACCGACGCCCGCCCGCAAGGAGTACGGCAGTGAGTACGCCACAGCACCCCACCGACCCCGCACCGGAGCCGAACCGCGCCAAGCGGGTCTCCGTGGTGGTCGCCACCCGCAACCGCCCCTCGGACGTCCGCCACCTGCTGACCGCCATCGCGGCCTACGACAGCGGCGCCGTCCACGAAATCCTGCTCGTCGACGACGCCTCCGACACCCCCCTGACCCTCGACGAGGCCGCCTACCCGTTCCCGGTCCGGATCCTGCGCAACGCCACCCGCCGCGGCGCCGCCGCCAGCCGCAACCTCGCTGCCGAGGAGGCCACCGGCGACGTCCTGGCCTTCCTCGACGACGACGCACGCCCCTTGCCGGACTGGTTCCACGTCCTGGACGACGCCCTGACCACGGAACGGTCCGCGATCACCGGACGCGTCCTCCCCTTCGACAGCGGCGTAGTCGCACGCGCCCGCCAGTACCGGTACGAAGTGCGATACGCCAAGCACCCGGACTGCGGCCCTGTCACCTTCTTCGCGGGTGGCAACTCGGCCGTGTGGACCGACCGTTTCCTGGCGGCGGGAGGCTTCCCGGACATCGTCACCGCCAGCGACAACGGCCTCGTGGAGCGGCTCGCGGAGACGGGCGGACAGGTCTGCTTCGTGCCCGCCCTCCGGGTCGCGCACCGCAACAGCAAGGGCGCGGGCATCGCGTTTCGCGAGGCATGGCGGGCGGGCCGTCTGGCCCCTCGCAGCACGCCGTCGGCGGCATTGCGCCGCTTCGCCGACAGCGCACGGATTCAGCCCTGGTCGCACGACCCGGCGGCGGCAGGTCTCAACCTCGGCCTCCAGGCGGCGAATTCGCTGGCCGCGACGCTTCCGGCGGTCTGAGTGGCGACGGGGGCCACCGTCTGGCTGACCGGCCTGCCCAGTGCGGGCAAGACGACGATCGCCTGCGCGCTGGCCGAGCGGCTGCGGGCCGAAGGGCGCCGCGTCGAGGTGCTCGACGGGGACGAGATCAGGGAGTTCCTCTCCGCGGGCCTCGGTTTCAGCCGCGCGGACCGTGACACGCATCTGCGGCGGATCGGGTTCCTCGCCGAACTTCTGGCGTCCAACGGTGTGCTCGCGCTGGTGCCGGTGATCGCGCCGTACGCCGACAGCCGTGCGGCGGTACGCGAGCGGCACGAGGCGGAGGGAACGGCGTATGTCGAGGTGCATGTGGCCACGCCGGTCGAGGTGTGCTCGGTGCGCGATGTGAAGGGCTTGTACGCCAGACAGGCCGCGGGCGAGATCAGTGGTCTGACCGGGGTGGACGACCCGTACGAGGCGCCGCGGAGCCCGGATCTGCGGATCGGGTCGCAGAAGGCGACCGTGCGGGAGTCCGTGACGGCGTTGTACGCGCTGCTGACCGAGAGGGGGCTGGCATGACGGCCGTCGACTCGCTCAAGCGGGGCACGGACAGCCCCTTCGCACTGTCGCACCTGGACCTTCTGGAGTCGGAGGCGGTGCACATCCTGCGGGAGGTCGCGGGGGAGTTCGAGCGTCCGGTGGTGCTGTTCTCCGGAGGCAAGGACTCGATCGTGATGCTGCATCTGGCACTGAAGGCGTTCGCGCCGGCGCCGGTGCCGTTCCCGCTGTTGCACGTGGACACCGGGCACAACTTCCCCGAGGTGATCGACTACCGCGACCGGGTGGTGGCCGAACACGGGCTGCGGCTGCATGTGGCGTCCGTGCAGGAGTACATCGACGCCGGCAGGCTGCGCGAGCGCCCGGACGGGACGCGCAATCCGCTGCAGACGGTGCCGCTGACCGAGAGGATCGCCGCCGAACGCTTCGACGCGGTCTTCGGCGGCGGTCGGCGCGACGAGGAGAAGGCACGCGCCAAGGAGCGGGTGTTCTCGCTGCGTGACGAGTTCTCACAGTGGGATCCGCGCCGTCAGCGTCCGGAGCTGTGGCAGCTGTACAACGGCCGGCACGCACCGGGCGAGCATGTGCGTGTCTTCCCGTTGTCGAACTGGACGGAACTGGATGTGTGGCAGTACATCCAGCGCGAGCGGATCGAGCTGCCGGAGATCTATTTCGCGCATGAGCGTGAGGTCTTCCGCCGTGACGGCATGTGGCTTACGGCGGGTGAGTGGGGCGGGCCGAAGGGGGCCGAGGCGATCCAGACCCGGCTGATCCGCTACCGCACGGTGGGTGACATGTCCTGCACCGGCGCGGTGGATTCGGATGCCACCACGCTGGAGGCGGTGATCGCGGAGATCGCCGCGTCGAGGCTGACCGAGCGGGGGGCGACCCGTGCCGACGACAAGGTGTCCGAGGCCGCGATGGAAGACCGCAAGCGCGAAGGGTACTTCTAGAGATGACCAGCACCACCACCACGACCGGGCCGGCGGATGGCCTGTCGGCCACCACGCTGCTGCGTTTCGCGACCGCGGGTTCCGTCGACGACGGCAAGTCGACCCTGGTCGGCCGGCTGCTGCACGATTCGAAGTCGGTGCTGACCGACCACCTGGAGGCCGTCGAGCGCGCCTCGCGCGGCCGTGGCGGCGAGGGCCCGGACCTGGCGCTGCTGACCGACGGGTTGCGGGCGGAGCGGGAGCAGGGCATCACCATCGACGTGGCCTACCGCTACTTCGCCACCGCCCGGCGTCGGTTCATCCTGGCCGACACCCCCGGGCACGTGCAGTACACCCGCAACATGGTGACCGGCGCCTCCACCGCCGAACTCGCCGTCGTCCTCGTCGACGCCCGCAACGGCGTGGTCGAGCAGACCCGCCGCCACGCCGCCGTCGCCGCGCTCTTGCGCGTCCCGCACGTGGTGCTCGCGGTGAACAAGATGGACCTGGTGGAGTACGCCGAGCCGGTCTTCGCCAGGATCGCCGAAGAGTTCAGCACGTACGCCAGGGGCCTGGGGGTCCCGGAGATCACCGCGATCCCGGTCTCCGCGCTGGCCGGCGACAACGTGGTGGAGCCCTCCGCCCACATGGACTGGTACGGCGGCCCCACGGTCCTGGAACACCTGGAGACCGTCCCCGTCGGCCAGGATCCGGCCGGTTGCCACGCCCGCCTGCCCGTGCAGTGCGTCATCCGCCCCCGGACGCCCGGACACCCCGACTACCGCGGCTACCGCGGCTACGCCGGCCAGATCGCCGCCGGAACGCTGCGCGTGGGCCAGGACGTGACCGTGCTGCCGTCCGGCCGGACCTCGAAGATCTCCGGCCTGGACCTGCTGGGCCGGAAGGTCGACATGGCCTGGGTCCCGCAGTCGGTGACCGTCCTCCTGGAGGACGACATCGACATCTCCCGGGGCGATCTGATAGTGCCGAGCGACGACGCGCCGGCCACCACCCGGGACGTCGAGGCGACCGTCTGCCACCTCGCCGACACACCCCTCACCGTGGGCCGGCGGGTGCTGCTCAAGCACACCACTCGGACCGTCAGGGCGATCGTCGAGGACATCCCCACCCGTCTGACCCTGGACGACCTCTCCGCGCACCCCGACCCGGGACAACTGGTCGCCAACGACATCGGCACCGTGAGGGTCCGCACCGCCGAACCCCTCGCACTGGACTCCTACGCCGACTCCCGACGTACCGGGTCCTTCCTGCTGATCGACCCCGCCGACGGCACCACACTCGCCGCCGGAATGACCGGCGAATCCTTCGCCACCCCCCTGGCCGTCCGTCCGCGCGACGACGACGCCTGGGACTTCTGAGTCCGGTCCACGAGAGGACATCGCGTGCCCGCTACCCCCCTCGCCCCACGCCGCGTCGCCGCCGCCGCTGCCGGAGCCGCGCTGCTGGCCATGGCGCTCAGCGCCTGCGGCTACGGCTCCCAGGCCGTGCACGACACCACGGCCAGGACCGCGACCAAGGGCAGGAAGCTGTCCACGGACGCCGTGCGCGTCGGCTACTTCCCGAACCTCACGCACGCCACCGCCCTGATCGGCGTCCAGAAGGGCCTGATCCAGAAGGAACTCGGCGGTACGGTGCTCAAGCCGCAGATTTTCAACGCCGGTCCGTCCGAGATCGAGGCGCTGAACGGCGGCTCGATCGACATCGGCTTCATCGGCCCGTCACCGGCTGTCAACGGATACGCCAAGTCCAAGGGCACCAGCCTGCGGATCGTCTCCGGTGCGGCATCCGGCGGCGTGAAGCTCGTGGTCAACCCGGCGAGGATCAAGACCCTTGACGACGTCAAGGGTAAGAGGATCGCCACCCCGCAGCTCGGCAACACGCAGGACGTCGCGTTCCTCGACTGGGTCGCGGGCAAGGGCTGGAAGGTCGACGCCCAGAGCGGCAGGGGCGATGTCTCCGTGGTCCGTACGGACAGCAAGATCACTCCGGACGCCTACAAGTCCGGTTCCATCGACGGCGCCTGGGTGCCCGAGCCCACCGCCTCCAAGCTCGTCGGCCAAGGCGCGAAGGTACTGCTCGACGAGTCGACGCTGTGGCCGCACAAGAGGTTCGTCACCACCAACATCATCGTCAGGCAGAGCTTCCTCAGGGAGCACCCGGATGTGGTCGAGGCGGTCCTGCGCGGCTCGGTGCGGACCAACGCCTGGATCAAAACCCACCGGAGCGGCGCGAAGGCGTCGGCGAACGCCGCGCTCATGGCGCTCACCGGCAAGGAACTGGCGCCCGAGGTGATCGATCCGGCCTGGGACTCCATCCAGGTCACCGACGACCCGCTGGCCGCCACGCTCCGGACGCAGGCCGAGCACGCGGTGGCGACGGGCCTGCTCAAGCGGCCCGACCTGCACGGGATCTACGACTTGAGGTTGCTCGACAAGGTGCTCGCGGGAGAGGGCCGCCCGGCGGTGCCGGACGCGGGCCTCGGCACCGGCTGATCCCGCTGCCGGCCCTGTACCGATCCCCGCCCCATCCCCGTACCGACGCCTCCAGGAGGTGATCGACCATGTCCCTCACGCTTCCATCGTCGGCCCCCGGCGCCGCGGACGCGGCCGTGCCCCGTGCGGCCGCCCGCCTCGCGCACGTCTCGAAGTCCTTCGCGACCCCCGCCGGCGGGCAGCTCGTCCTGGACGACATCAGCCTCGACGTGGCGCCAGGGGAGTTCGTCACGCTGCTCGGAGCCTCGGGCTGCGGCAAGTCGACCCTGCTCGGTCTGGTGGCGGGGCTGGACAAGCCCAGTAACGGCAGCATCTCCACGGCCGGCCGGCCCGCGCTGATGTTCCAGGAACACGCCCTCTTCCCGTGGCTGACCGCGGGCAAGAACATCGAGCTGGCCCTGCGCCTGCGCGGCGTTGCCAAAGCCGAACGGCGCGCCGAGTCCGAGCGCCTGCTCGAGCTCGTCCGGCTCGGCGGCGCGCACGGCAAGCGCGTGCACGAGTTGTCCGGCGGCATGCGACAGCGCGTGGCCCTGGCCCGGGCCCTCGCCCAGGACAGCCGGCTCCTGCTGATGGACGAGCCGTTCGCGGCCCTCGACGCCATCACCCGGGATGTGCTCCACGAGGAACTGACCCGCGTCTGGCGTGAGACGAACGTGTCCGTGCTGTTCGTGACGCACAACGTGCGGGAGGCCGTGCGGCTCGCCCAGCGCGTGGTGCTGCTCTCCTCACGGCCGGGCCGGGTGGTCCGCGAATGGACCGTGGACATCGGGCAGCCGCGCCGCATCGAGGACGCCGCCGTTGCGGAGTTGTCCGTCGAGATCACCGAGGAACTGCGTAGGGAGATCCGCCGCCATGGCCGTCATTGAGGCAACCGGGGGTGCGGGGAAGAGCGGCCCGCCCGCGAAGGCGCCGGAGGCGAACGATCTGGCGGGCCTGGACGCGCTGGACGCGGCCCCCGTGCGCGCCCGGGCGTCCGTACGCGGGTTCCTGACGGCGAAGGTCCTGCCGCCAGTGGTGGCGATCTGCCTGGTGCTGGGCACCTGGCAGCTCCTGGTCTCGGTAAAGGTGACGACCGACGACCGGCTTCCGCCGCCGTCCGCGGTCTGGTCCGGCCTGCGGGAGATGTGGCTGCGGGGGACCCTGCTGGACGTCGTCTGGACCAGCGTGTCGCGCGGGCTGCTGGGTTTCCTGCTGGCCGTGGCGATCGGGACCCCGCTCGGTCTCGTGGTCGCCCGCTCGCGGTTCGTACGCGCCGCGGTCCGCCCGGTCCTGTCGGGCCTGCAATCGCTGCCGTCGGTGGCGTGGGTGCCCCCGGCGGTGCTGTGGCTGGGGCTGAACGACTCGATGATGTACGCGGTGGTCCTGCTCGGCGCCGTCCCCTCGATCGCCAACGGCCTCGTCGCGGGCGTCGATCAGGTGGCCCCGCTGTACCTGCGCGCCGGGCGGACGCTGGGCGCCACCGGGCTGCGCGGCACCTGGCACATCGTCCTGCCGGCCGCGTTCCCCGGCTTCCTGGCGGGGTTGAAGCAGGGCTGGGCGTTCTCCTGGCGCTCACTGATGGCGGCCGAGATCATCGCCTCCTCGCCCGATCTCGGCCTGGGGCTGGGCCAGTTGCTGGAGAACGGGCGCGACAACAGCGACATGCCGGGCGTGTTCCTGGCGATCCTCCTGATCCTGCTGGTGGGGATCGCCGTGGAGTGGCTGGCGTTCGGCCCGCTGGAGCGCCGGGTGCTCCGGACCCGGGGTCTGGCGCCCGGTGGGTGAGGCCCGGTGCCGTCGGCGAGCCGGGCTCGGATGCCGTTCAGGGGCGCCACAGGCGGTGTTCCCGGTGGGCCCATTCCCTGCTCACCGTTCCCGTTCGCAGGCCTCTTCGTGCTTCCGGGTCGGCCAGGGCCATGCCGATGTGGCCCGCGACGACCACGCCGATCGTGAGGGCCAGCCAGTCGTGGACGAAGGTCGCGGAGGTGCGCCACACCAGTGGTGTGAAGTGGGTGAACCACATCATCAGGCCCGTGCCGAGCATGACGAGCGTCGCTCCGGCGATCCAGGCCGCGTAGATCTTCTGGCCGGCGTTGAACTTGCCGGCCGGGCGCGAGCTGTGCCGTTTGTCCCGTTGGAGGGCGGCGCGCAGCCAGAGCCGGTCGTGCGGGCCGAAGCGGTTGAGGAAGCGCAGGTCGGAGCGGAAGGCGCGGGAGGCCAGGCCCAGCAGGACGGGCACCGGCAGCGCGACGCCGGCGCACTCGTGGACGCGGACGACCAGCTCGCGGCGTCCGACCAGGACCGCCAGCTGGGGAATGTAGAGGGCGGCGGCGGTCGCCACGCACACGCCCATCAGCGCCGCCGTCGTACGGTGCACCCACCGCTGGGCGGGGCCGAAGCGGCGGACCCGGGCGCTCGGCGGGGCCGGGGTCTCAGCTCGTAGGCTCATCGGTCCGTCCGTTCGAGCGGCCGACCCAGGCGTCGACGTCGTAGCCGAGGTCCTCCCAGTAGCCGGGCTTCACCCGGTCGGTGACCGTGATCCCGGAGAGCCATTTGGCCGACTTGTAGAAGTACATGGGGGCGACGTAGAGGCGGACCGGGCCGCCGTGGTCGTGGCCGATGTCCTGGTCCTGCATGCGCAGGGCGACCAGGATGTCCGGGCGGCGGGCCTGGTCGAGGGTGAGACTCTCGCTGTAGGTGCCGTCGAAGCAGGTGAAGCGGACGGCCCTGGCGGAGGAGCGGACCCCGGCGGCGTCCAGCAGACGGGAGAGACGGACGCCCTGGAAGGGGGTGCCGGGCACCCGCCAGCCGGTGACGCACTGGACGTCCCTGACCAACCGGGTCTGGGGCAGGGCGCGCAGGTCGGCGAGGGTGTAGCCGCGGGGGCGGTCGACCAGGCCGTCGATGGTGAGGCGGTAGTCGGCGGCGCTCTTGTGCGGGACGGACGCGGCGACGGAGTAGTAGCGGAAGCCGCCGCCGTTGGGCAGCAGACCGGTCAGGCCCGTCGGGTCCTTGCCGGAGACCGCGCCGAGCAGGCCCTCGGCGCCGCGTTGCAGGGTGGGCGCGGTGATGACGCCGAGCGCGCCCAGGCCCAGGGTGCCGAGGAAGACGCGTCGGCCGATCGGCCGGCCGTCCGGCTCCTCGGAGGGTTTGGGGTTCACCTGTTCATTCGAGCACTCGGGGCGTCGTGGGGCCAGAGGTCCGGGCAGCAGGTCAGCGTTCCGTAATTATTTGCGCTGCCCCAGGGCTCGGGTGCGGGCGGCGTGGAAGGCCGCCAGGGGGTCGCGGTGCGCGTAGGACCAGGGCACGCCGGTGGCGTGCCCGCCGATGCGCTGGAAGAGGGCGGCGGCCTCGGCCGGGCGGCCGGCGCAGGACAGGGCGAAGGCGAGGTGGTTGAGGTCGAGGTGGCGGCGGGGGTGTTCGTCGTGCTCCCATTCCAGCCACCAGTCGAAGGCGGTGCGCAGGACGCGGCGGGCCCGGGGTCCGGACCAGTGCCCGGAGGCGGCCGGGTCGGCGGGGGTCGGGCCGGTGGCGGCCAGCACCCGGTAGTGCTCGGCGTAGGCGACGACCGGCAGGACGGCGAGCGGGGAGTCGGCGGGGGCCTCGGCGGCGGCCCGCTCGGCGTGGTCGTAGACCTCGTGGGCGTCGGCCCGGCCGCCCGAGGGTCGTTCGGCGAGGCGGGCGATCAGCAGATGGTGGGCGTGGTGGTGCTCGGGGTGACGGCGGCGCAGTTCGGCGAAGACGGCGAACACCTCGGGCTCCGGGCCGAGGGCGCGGGCGAGCAGCAGCAGGCCGAGCCAGGGGGTGGGGTCGGCGGGGGCGAGCGTGCCGGCCGCGGCGCAGGCCTCTCGGGCCCGGTCGGGGTCCTCCTTGCCGCGCAGGGCACGCTGGACCAGGGCCATGGCGTACAGGGCGGCGGCGTCGGCGGACTCGGGCTCGGCCCGTATCCAGTCCTCGGCCAAGGCGGCGGCGTGGGGGTCGCGGGCGAGCACGGTGAGGCGGTGGCCTCGGCGGTCCCAGTCGTCGCCGGTGTGCAGCAGCAGGGCACGGGCGGTCTGCCGTCGGCCCTGGGCCAGCGCGGCCCGGGCGGTGCGCAACGCCGCGTCGTCGAGCGCGTCGTCCAAGGCGTCCGTAGAGGCGTCGCCTAAGGCGTCGTCGGGGGCGCCGGGGCCGGCCGGGGCGGTGTCGCCGGGCGGGTCCGTGGGGGCGCTGCGGGCGCCGAGCAGAGACGAGAGTGGGGGCACCGCGGGACTTCCTGTTTCTCGGGCTGCCATCGGCCGATCACTCACAGCAAACCCCCAGCCAAGGATCACGTCAAGCGGAACCGTGATGTTGCCAGCTTCAACTACCCTCCGGGAAGGGGTACTTGAGGACCAACCGCGCAAGGGGACCATCCGGAAGCCGGGGTCCGGGCGGCGGCCTGTGGCGTACGCCATGGCGCGCGGCGCCCCGGCCACCGACGATGGCCGGACGGTTCCGCCACCGCCCCGGCTCCCCCGTGCGTCCGACCGGCGGCGTGACCGAATCAACCGCCCGGTTGCGGGTACTCTCCGGGTCAATGCCGACCGGGAGCGCTACAGTCGGCCACTACGCGTCCGTGGTCCGGCCGGATGATCGAGGTACGCAGCGTGTCCGTTCTGGTTCTCCTCCTCGCCGTGGGTGCGGCCTGCTGTCTGGGTTTCGGGTTCGTGCTCCAGCAGAACGTCGCACAGCGGGCACCCCTCGACGACTTCCTCTCCCCCCGGCTACTGCTCGACCTGATGCGGGTGCCGCGCTGGCTGGGCGGCCTCGGTCTGATGGTGGCCGGCATGGTGCTGGGCGCCGTCGCCCTGGGCAAGGGCGAGATCTCCCTGGTCGAACCGCTGCTCGCGACCAACCTGCTGTTCGCGCTCGCCCTCTCCCGCCACCAGACCAAGCAGTCCTTGGGCCGCCAGGGCTGGGCCGGGCTGCTGCTGCTCGCCGGCGGGGTGAGCGCGTTCATCCTGGCGGGCCAACCACGCGGCGGCACCGCCATCGCCGACCCGCTGCGGCACTGGCTGATCATCGGTGCCATGGTGGGTGTGGCGCTGGTGCTCACGGCGTACGCCAAGCGTTCCCGGCTCAGCTGGGGCCCGGTACTGCTGGCCACCGCGGCCGGGCTGCTGTACGGCGTACAGGACGCGCTGACCCGGGTGAGCGGCACGCTCTTCGGCGAGGGCGGCTTCCCGGAGCTGCTCACCAGCTGGCAGCCGTACGGTGTGCTGGCCTGCGGGGTCACCGGGCTGATACTGGTGCAGAGCGCGTTCGAGACGGCGCCCCTGCGTATGTCGCTGCCCGCGCTCACGGCGGCCGAGCCGCTGGCCGGGATCCTGTGCGGGGTGGGCTTCCTCGGCGACCGGCTGCGCACCGACACCGGGGCGCTGGCCTGGCAGGCGGCCGGACTCGCGGCGGCGGTTGCGGGCATCGTGCTGCTCGGGTTGCACCCGGCGATGCCGTGCGGCACGACGGAAACGGAACCCCCGGCCAGGGACCTCCAGCGCCGCTGACTCCGCCCGGCGGCCCCGGACCACGAACCACCAAACCCCACCCACACCCTCCAGCCCCGGCCCCGCGACGCCCCCTCCGGTCCCCGGGCCCCGGGACGCCGACCCCACCCCGGCCCCGGGCCGCCCCGCGGCCGACCCCATCTCGGCCCCCGTTCCCCCCGCGACGCCGAACCCCACCCACACCCACCAGCCCCGGCCCCGCCACGCCCCACCTCCGGTCCCCGGACCCCGCGACGCCGACCCCACCCCGGCCCCAGGCCGCCCCGCGACGCCCAACCACGTCCGCAATGCCCAGCTCACGACCCCGACGACACCAAGCCGCCCTCAGTCCCCGGCCAGGCCCTCCGCGACACCAAGGCCACCTGCATGGACGGGCCGGCCTCGACGCCCCCGAACCCCGCCCGCGACCACCAGCCCCGAGCCCCGGGCCCCGCGACGCCGACCCCACCCCGCCCCCCGGGCCGCCCCGCGACGCCGAACCCCGCTCGCAACGCCCAGCCCACGACCCCAACGACGTCGCCCCTTAAGCCCTCGGCCTACGACCCGAGCCCCCCTCAGCGCCCGGCCAGCCCCCTCCCCCGCGACACCCGACCCCAGCCCCCGCACCCCCCCCAGCCCCGGACCCCCGCGACGCCGAAACCCACCCGCGCCCCGAGCCCACGCCCCCAACGACGCCAAGCCCCCCGCCCCCCGCCAGGGCCCCGGCGCCGGGGGCGCCTGGTTGGATGGGGGTATGAATCCCGCTGACGAGATCCTCGACGTCGTCGACGAGAAGGACGAGGTCGTCGCCCAGTACCCGCGTGGCGAGGTGTACGCCCGCGGGCTGCGCCACCGCTGCGTCTTCGTCCAGGCCCGGGACGCGGACGGCCGGCTCTTCGTGCACCGGCGCACGGCGACCAAGCTGGTGTTCCCCGCCCTGTACGACATGTTCGTCGGCGGGGTCGTCGGGGCGGGCGAGTCCTACGACGAGGCCGCCCTGCGGGAGGCGGAGGAGGAGCTGGGGGTGAGCGGACTGCCCCGGCCGGCGTTCCTCTTCAAGTTCCTGTACGACGACGGAGCCGGCAAGAGCTGGTGGTCGGCGGTGTACGAGGTGCGCTGCGAGCTGCCGGTACGGCCCCAGGTGGAGGAGGTCCAGTGGTACGGCTTCCTGTCCGAGGAGGAGGTCGAGGCGCGGCTCGGCACGTGGGAGTGGGTGCCGGACGGGCTGGCCGCCCACGAGAGGCTGGGGGCGTTCCGGGCCGGACGGTGAGCCGCCGGTAGGGTCGTCGGTGTGAGCGAGTTCGTGCGGAACATCCGGCTGTGGTTCGCGCCCGACCAGGTGCGGGAAGAGGGTGCCACACCCGACTACCGTTTCTCGCTGGCCAACGAGCGCACCTTCCTCGCGTGGCTGCGGACCGCGCTCGCGCTGATCGGCGGCGGATTCGCGGTGGACCAGTTCCTGCCGGACCTGCGCTGGGCGTGGCGGGTGGGGCTGGCGCTCGCGCTGCTGGGGGCCGGCGTGCTCTGCTCGCTGCGGGCCGTGAACCACTGGGTGCGCTGCGAGCGGGCCATGCGGCGCGGCGAGGACCTGCCCGTGTCCCGCTTCCCGGTGCTGCTGAGTGTGGTCGTGGCGGTGGTGGCCGTCGCGATGGTCGTCGTGGTGCTGGTCGGATGGGAGGGGTGAGCCCCGCCGGCCGGGATTCCGGGCTGCAGCCCGAGCGCACCCGGCTGGCCTGGCGCCGCACGACCCTGTCCGCCACCGTGGCCGCCGTCCTCGCGGTGAGGACCGCGCTGCATGGCGCCTCGGCCGCCGGAATCGTCGTCGCCGCGGTGTGCTGCGCGCTGTGGCTGGGCTTCCTGCGGGTGGCCCACCACCGCATCCGGCCCCTGTCCCTCGGCGGCCCGCCGGCCGCCCTCGCCCCTCGCCTCGCGGTGGCGGCGGTGCTGTGCGCGGTGGGGCTGGCGGTGTGCGCTGCCGTGCTGGTGGCCTGAGGAACGGTCCGGGCCATGTCCGGCGGGCCCGCCACATAGCCGGGATGCCCCGATATGTGCCGTTCGCGTGGCAGCCTGTCCGTCGTCAGCACCCCGCACCCGAAGGCGAGCATCATGACCACCCTTCACCAGGAACACGGCGAGCACTGGACGCACAGCCACGGTCCGGACTGCGGGCACACGGCCGTGCGGCACGACGACCACCTCGACTACGCGCACGACGGCCATCTGCACCGGGAGCACGCCGGCCACTGGGACGAGTGCGAGCCGGCCGGGCACACCAAGCACGAGGACCACGAGCACGAACACCACGACGAGTGCGGGCACGCGCGGGTACGCCACGGCGACCACGTCGACTATCTGCACGACGGGCACCGGCACGCCGCGCACGAAGACCACTGGGACGACCACTGACCTCACCGGCGGACGATGGACGGCGGCTCCCCGGACACATGCCGGGAGCCGCCCGGCCCAGGGTGGCCCCGGTCACGTTTCGCACCACGTTCGGCTCACGCACTGGACGACATACCGACCGGTCGGCATCATGAGTCGGGTCCAGTTCCTCCGTTCGTAGGAGAGATGTATGAGCGCCGACCACCCGCCCGGACTCGACGTGGACCGGCTGCGCGCCCTGCTCGACCGCGAGCGCCCCGGTCTGGTGAACGGCCCCCTGTCCGGCCGGCTGGTCGAGGGTGGACGGTCGAACCTCACCTACGCGCTGACCGACGGCACCTCGAAATGGGTCGTACGGCGCCCCCCGCTCGGCCATGTCCTGGCCACCGCGCACGACATGAGGCGCGAGCACCGGGTGATCAGCGCACTGCACCCGACGAACGTGCCGGTCCCGCGCCCGGTGCTGCTGTGCGAGGACGAGGAGGTGCTCGGAGCGCCGTTCTACGTCATGGAGTTCGTCGAGGGCACCCCGTACCGCACCGCCCAGCAGCTCGCCCCGCTCGGCCCGGAGCGCACCCGCGGCGCGGTGCTGTCCCTGGTGGACACCCTGGTCGAGCTGCACGCGGTGGACCCCGCCGGGGTGGGCCTCGCGGACTTCGGCCGGCCGGAGGGCTTCCTGGACCGGCAACTGCGCCGCTGGGGAAAGCAGTTGGACGCGTCCCGCAACCGGGAGCTGGCCGGTGTCGACGAGCTGCACGCGGCCCTCGGGCGCGCCCTGCCCGTCTCCCCCGCGCCCACCGTCGTACACGGCGACTACCGGCTGGACAACGTCCTGATCGGCGCCGACGACACCATCAACGCGGTCCTCGACTGGGAGATGTCGACGCTCGGCGATCCGTTGACCGACCTCGGTCTGCTGGTGATGTACAGCCGGCCGCTGGGCATGCCCGACTCGCCCGTCTCCACCACCGCCGAGGCCCCGGGACACCCCACCCCGCGGGAGCTGATCGAGCGCTATGCCGCCGGCTCGGGACGCGACGTCCGCGACATCTCCTGGTACACGGCGTTCGCCTGGTTCAAGCTCGCCGTGATCCTGGAGGGCATCCACTACCGGTACACCCTCGGCCAGACGGTGGGACGCGGCTTCGACCGCATCGGCGAACTCGTGCCGGTCTTCATCGACCACGGACTGACGACTCTTCAGGAAGGCTGACCGACATGGACTTCGCGTTCGACGCGCGCACGGAGGAACTGCGGGCCAGGCTCCTCGCCTTCATGGACGAGCACGTGTACCCGGCCGAGACGGTCGCCGAGGAGCAGCGGGCCGCGCTGGCCTCCCCCTGGGACACCCCGGCGGTGGTCGGGGAGTTGAAGGCCGAGGCCCGCAGGCAGGGCCTGTGGAACCTGTTCCTCCCCGACGCCGGCTACGGTGCCGGGCTGACGAACCTCCAGTACGCCCCGCTGGCCGAGATCACCGGCCGCTCCCCGCACCTCGCGCCGACCGCGACCAACTGCGCGGCGCCCGACACCGGGAACATGGAGGTGCTGACGCAGTTCGGCAGCGAGCAGCAGAAGAAGCAGTGGCTGGAGCCGCTGCTGGCCGGTGAGATCCGTTCGGCGTTCGCGATGACCGAGCCCGAGGTGGCCTCCTCCGACGCCACGAACATCACCACGCGCATCGAGCGGGCCACCGACGGCTCGGACGAGTACGTCATCACCGGCCGCAAGTGGTACATCTCCGGGGCGATGAACCCCGACTGCAAGATCTTCATCGTGATGGGCAAGACGGACCCGGACGGGCCGGACATCCGCCGCCAGCAGTCCATGGTGCTGGTCCCGCGCGACACCCCGGGCGTGACCGTGAAGCGCGCGATGCGGGTCTTCGGTTACGAGGACCACTCCCACGGCGGCCACGCCGAGGTGGTCTTCGACCACGCGCGCGTACCGGCGTCGAACCTGATCGGCGAGGAGGGCGGCGGCTTCGCCATCGCCCAGGCCCGGCTCGGCCCCGGCCGGATCCACCACTGCATGCGGCTGATCGGCATCGCCGAGCGGGCGATCGAGCTGATGTGCCGGCGCGCGGTGTCCCGGACGGCGTTCGGCAAGGCGCTGGCCCAGCAGGGCGTCGTACAGGAGTGGATCGCGGACGCCCGGGTCACCGTCGAGCAGCTGCGGCTGCTGGTGCTGAAGACGGCCTGGCTGATGGACACCGTCGGCAACCGCGGCGCCCACACGGAGATCCAGGCCATCAAGATCGCCACTCCGCGTGCGGTGGTCGGCATCCTGGACCGCGCGATCCAGTTGCACGGCGCGGGCGGGGTGAGCCAGGACTTCCCGCTGGCGGAGCTGTACGCGAGCGCCCGCACCCTGATGCTCGCCGACGGCCCGGACGAGGTGCACCAGCGGTCGCTGGCGCGCAGGGAGTTGAAGAAGTACCTGTAGGGCGGTGCGCGTGAGGGGCGGTCTCGGCGGAGGCCGCCCCTCATGTGCGCCCCTGGCAGGGGGGTGGGGCCCGTCAGGGGCCGACGCCCTTCGCCGTCACGGGCGCAGGGCCCGCAGCAGCAGGTCGGCGAGCTGGTCGGCGAGCTGCTGGGGGGTGAGGGGGCCGTCGGGGCGGTACCAGGTCGACAGGTGGTGGACGGAACCGAAGTGGTAGTCCACGACCAGGTCGGCCGGGGTCGCCGTGGAGAACACGCCCGCCTGCTGGCCCTCTTCGATGAGCGCGCGGAAGCGTTCGTGATAGCGGCGGCGCTCGGCGCGGACCTGCTTGTTCTTCTCCGGGCTCAGCTGGTGCATGGAGCGGAAGAAGATCATGGCGTCGTCGAGGTGCTCGATCGTGGTGACCACGACGTCCGCCGCGGCGGCTCTGAGCCGCTGGTCGACCGGCTCGTCGGCGCCCGCGAACGCGTCGAGGCGCTCCTGCTGCACCCGCAGCATGCGGGCGTAGACCTCGTGCAGCAGGTCGTCCTTGGAGCCGAAGTAGTGGTACAGCGCTCCCTTGGTGACGCCGGCGGCCTCCACGATCTCCTGCACGGAGGTACGGTCGTATCCCTGCTCGGCGAAGAGCCGGGTGGCGGCGGCCAGCAGCCGCTGCGGGACGGGCAGGCCGTCTCCGTCCGTCGTCCTGGGCACTTCCGCCACCTGCCTTTCCTCGTCGCCTACTGACCGGCGTCGCTGTCGTCGCGCGCGCGGGAACGCAGTTCCCGACGGAGGATCTTCCCACTGGCCGTCTTGGGCAGGTCGGGCAGGATCTCCACCTGGCGCGGGTATTTATAGGCGGCCAGTCTCTCCTTGCAGTACACCGCGAGTTCATCCGGGTCCGTCCCGGCGCCCGGACGGAGGCTGATATAGGCCTTGACGGTCTCCCCACGATAGCCGTCGGGTACGCCGACGACGGCCGCCTCGCGCACCGCCGGATGGGTGTAGAGGACGTCCTCGACCTCGCGCGGCCACACCTTGAAACCGGACGCGTTGATCATGTCCTTCTTGCGGTCGACGACGTACAGCCAGCCCTGGGCGTCCATGAAGCCGATGTCACCGGTGCGCAGCTCCCCGTCCGGGAAGGTCTCGGCGGTGGCCTCGGGGCGCCGCCAGTAGCCGGGGACCACCTGGGGGCCGCGGACGACGATCTCCCCCTGCTCGCCGAAGGGGACCTCCTCGCCCCGCTCGTCCAGGATCCGCACGAGGGTGTCCGCGCCGGGCAGGCCCACGGACAGCGTCCCGGAGACGGGGTCGACGGGTGCTTCCAGGCCGGGCGGGACCGAGGCGCAGGGGGCGGTGCACTCGGTGAGGCCGTAGCCGACGCGGATGTACGGCCCGAGACGCTCCCGGAACCGCTCCACCAGGGCCGGCGGCACGGGGGCGCCGCCCGAGGAGAGGTTCACGAAGGAGGTGAAGTGCTCGGGGGTGACGTCCGGATGGGCGGCCAGCGCCATGTAGGCGGTGGACGGGCCGACCGTGTAGTGCGGACGGTGCTCGGCGAACGCCTCCAGGACGACCCCGGCGTCGAAGCGGTAGGCGAGCACCAGGGTGCCCGCGCTGTTCAGGCACGCGCCGAACTGGCAGACCATGCCGGTGATGTGGAACAGCGGCGCCAGGGCGTAGTAGACCGGCGTCCCGGGCAGGTCCAGGCCGGTGCGCTGCCGCTCGGCGTTGTACATGATGTTGCGGTGGGTGTTGGTGGCGCCCTTGGGGGTGCCGCTGGTGCCCGAGGTGTAGCTGATCAGCGCGATGTCGTCCGGGCGCGGCGCACGGCCCTCGGGTGCCTTGCCGCCCTGCCGGGCGACGGCCACGAGGTCGTCGGCGTCGGGGGCCTGCGGCAGCCGCTCGAAGGCGAGGACACGCGGGTCGTCGCGGGTCTGGAAGTCCAGCTCGCAGCCGGTCAGCACGATCCGCACCGGCGACTGTGCGGCCGTGTCCCTGAGGTAGGCCGCCCAGGCGCGGTCGGAGCAGATCAGGGCGGCCACCTCGCCGTCCCGCAGGATGTGCGCCATCTCGGCCGACTTGTACATGGGGTTGACGGGGACGACGGTCGCGCCCGCCTTCCAGGCGCCGAGGACGGCCAGGACGAAGTGCGGGGAGTTCTGCAGGAGCACGGCGACCCGGTCGCCGGGGGCCAGGCCGCGCCCGGCGAGATGGGCGGCGACGGAGTCGCTCAGCTCGTCCACCTCGCGGTAGGTCAGCCGGCCGTCGAAGTAGGCGAGGAAGGTCCGCTCGGGGGCCTCGGCCACCGCCCGGCGCAGGGCGTGCACGAGGGAGTCGGCCGGGTCCACGGGGGCGCGCTGGGCGTCGTCGAGGAGGGCCAGCCAGGGGCGGGCCGCGTACCGGGAGGCGGTCACCGGGCACCCTCCCACGCGCGCTGGAGGTGGTTCATGCCGGCCAGCCAGCGTTCGGGGTCGCCGGCCCGGGCCTGGTAGAAGCCGGCCACCTCGGGGTGCGGCAGGATCAGGAAGCGGTCCTCCTCGATGCCCCGGAAGAGGGCGCTCGCGACGTCGTCCGGTTCGATCGCGGTCGGCTGGAGCACCAGGTCGCCGGCGCTGCCGGTGGCGGCCAGCATGTCGGTGCGCACGCCCTGCGGACAGATGGCGTGCACCTTCAGGCCCCGGTGCCGATAGGTGAGGGACAGCCACTCGGCGAAGGCGTAGGCGCCGTGTTTGGTGACGCTGTAGGAGGGCGCGCCGATCATGGTGAGCAGCCCGGCGGCCGACACCGTGGACACGAACCGGCCGTCGCCCCGTTCCAGCCAGTCCGGGAGGAGGGCGTGGGCCGCGCGGACGTGGGCCATCACGTTGACGTCCCAGGAGGCCGCCCAGCTCCCCTCCTCCAGCGGCGAGGCGGCGTCACCGTCCTCGAAGGCGACACCGGCGTTGGCGCAGTAGACGTCGACGGTGCCGCCGAGCGCGTCGCGCGCGTCGCCGACGATCGCGGAGGCGTCGCCCGGCACGGCGATCCCGCCGATCTCCCCGGCGACCGCCTCGGCCCTCTTGGCGTCCAGGTCGTTGACCACGACCCGGGCGCCGGCGGCCGCGAACCTCCGGGCCAGCGCGGCCCCGATCCCGCCTCCGGCGCCGGTCACCACCACTCCCGCGTCCTGCACGGCTTCCACCACTGGTCTCCTTCGACACGGTGCGAATCGGCTCTTCCGTCGACAGACTAACCAGTCGGTATGTGTAAGGGGAAGGGTGACTGCGCCAACCTCAAGGAACGCGAGTACCGCGCGAGCAACCACGAACGGCCCGCACTCCCCGCCCACGAAAGGTCACTCATGCGCCTGTCCAGACGGAACCTGCTCGCCTCGGCGACGATGGCGGCCGTACCGGCCGTACCGGCCGCGCTCCGCGACCACGAGCGGCTGCGCACCGGTTTCGAGCGGCTCGCCGCCGACGGCTACTCGATCCTGAGCGGCCGGCGCGTCGGCATCGTCACCAACCCCACCGGCGTCACGAGGGACGCGGCCCACATCGTCGACGTCATGCACGCCGACCCCCGGGTGCGGCTGACCGCCGTCTTCGGCCCCGAGCACGGCTTTCGCGGCACGGCGCAGGCGGGCGGCTCCGAGGGCCGCTACGACGACCCGGCCACCGGCCTGCCGGTCTACGACACCTACCTCAAGAGCGGCCGCCCGCTCGCCGACGTCTTCACCGCCTCCGGCGTCGACACGATCGTCTTCGACATCCAGGACGTGGGTGCCCGCTTCTACACCTACATCTGGACGCTGTACGACTGCATGGAGGCGGCCCAGCTGGCCGACAAGCGCTTCGTCGTCCTCGACCGCCCCAACCCGGTGACCGGACGCGCGGCCCTGGGGCCGGTGCTGCACAAGGAGTTCGCCACCTTCGTCGGCCGGCAGCCGATCGCGCAGGCGCACGGGATGACGGTCGCGGAGCTGGCCCGGCTCTTCAACGGGGAGTTCCTCGCCCGGCCGGTGCAGCTGCACACCGTGCTGATGACCGGCTGGCAGCGCTCCCGGTTCTACGACGCCTACGGGCTGCCGTGGGTGCCGCCGAGCCCGAACATGCCCACCCCGGACACGGCGCTGGTGTACTCGGGGACCTGCATGTTCGAGGGCACCAACCTCTCCGAGGGGCGGGGCACGACACGGCCCTTCGAACTGCTCGGCGCGGAGGGGCTCGACGGACGCTGGGCCGCCGCGGCGAACGCGCTCGGGCTGCCCGGTGTCCGGTTCCGGGAGGCGTACTTCACGCCGACGTTCTCCAAGTTCGAGGGCAGGACGGTCGGCGGGGTGCAGATCCACGTCACCGACCGGGCCGCCTTCGATCCCGTGCGTACCGGGATCGCGCTCCTGGTGACCGCGCGGAAGACGTGGCACGGCTTCGCCTGGCGACCGGACCACTGGATCGACAAGCTCACCGGCTCGGACCGGGTGCGCACGATGATCGACGCGGGCGCCGGCACCGACGAGGTGACCGGTGCCTGGCAGGAGGAACTGGCGGCGTTCCGGCGGACGCGAAAGGAGTATCTGCTCTACGGGTGATCGCCGGCCGACCACGGGTGAGCCACTGAGGGCCACGGGTGATCCGCTGGTGATCCGCGAACAGGTCCCGGTGTATGGCCAACCGCGCCCCGCGGCGGGACGATGCGGCACGACCCATCCGTTCCGGGGGGGACGAAGGAGCCTGGCATGGCGGATCCTGGGATGAGCGTGGCCCCCTACTGGGAGCTGACCTTCGACGCGGACGGGGACGTGGACCGTCCCGAAGCCGACCGGTTGCTGGCGCAGGTCACGGAGCACGGCGTCCGTGACCTGATCGTCTTCGCGCACGGCTGGAACAACGACCGATCGGGCGCGACCGCGCTGTACCGCCGTTTCCTCGCGCCCGTCCCGGGGCTCGCCCCCAGGGCCCGGCTCGGGTACGTGGGCGTCATCTGGCCGTCGATGCGGTTCAGCGACGAGCCGATCCCGGACTTCCCCCGGTCCCTGGCCGCCGTAGAGGCGGCGGCCCCGTGTCCGGCACTGGACGAGGACACCCGGCGTGCGCTGGTGACGACCTTCCCGGGCCGCGCGCCGGTGGTCGACCGGCTGGCGCGGATGCTCGACGAACGCCCCGACGGCGCACGGGGGCTGACGGAGTTCGGCCGGCTGGTGCGGCTGCTGGTGGACGGGGAGGGTCGGCGCGGCACGGCCGACACGGACGAGGAGGGCGAACCCGCCGTGTTCACACAGGATCCGGCGGCGGCCTGCGAGGAGTTCGCCGGGGCCCTGGCCGCGCTCGGCTCACCCGGTACACCCAGGGCCTTCAGTGTTCCGAACCCGTGGGACGGCGCCAAGGAACTGCTCAGGCAGGCGACGTACTACACGATGAAACGGCGGGCCGGGACGGTCGGCGAACACGGACTCGGGCCCCTGGTCGGGCAGTTGGCGGGTGCGGCACCCGGGGTGCGGGTGCATCTGGCCGGGCACAGCTTCGGCGGCCGGCTGGTGGCGTTCGCGCTGCGCGGGCTGCCCGAGGGGGTGCGGGCGGTGAAGTCGGTGACGCTCCTGCAAGGCGCCTTCTCGCACTACGCCTTCACGGCGCGGCTGCCGCACGCGCCGGACCGGTCGGGCGCGCTCAAGGACGGCCTGCGGCGCATCGACGGACCGCTGGTGTGCTGTCACTCGCGTTTCGACTCGGCGCTCGGCACGTTCTATCCCCTGGCCTCCCGGCTGGCCGGGGACGACCGCTCCTGCCTGGGCGGCGACATCGCGGCCGTGCTGGGGCCCGAGTGGGGCGCCCTGGGCCACGACGGCGCGCAGGCGGTACCGGGCGCCGTCCGGCTGGACCTCGCGGCGGCCCTGGGCGCGGCGCTGCCGGCGTCGGGCTGCGTCAACGTGGACGCGGCGGCCGTCGTCCGGCGCGGAGGGCCGCCCAACGGGGCGCACAGCGACATCGTGCACCCCGAACTGGCCCGGCTGGTACTGGCGGCGGGCCACATCGTCTGACCCGCCGCCCGCTCACCTCAGCGGTGCGAGGTGAACTCCACGACCTGCTGGAAGGTCGGCCGGTTCTGCCAGCCGATCCTGCCGTGCTTGATGCCGCCCAGGGCGCGCTGGGCGATGGAGTCGGCGCACCACTGGTCGCCCGCCGAGCACTGGTCGTCGCCCGGGTAGACCTGGGCGGCGGTCAGTGCGGACGCCTGCTTCAGGGTGCTGATCAGGCTGTCCCGGCAGCTGCCGAGGCTGCCGCCGCCGCAGTACTTCCGCGGCAGGCCACCCTGGACGTCCTCCCCGAGCACCGCACGGATGTCCTTGTCGACATAACTCCACCAGCCGTACTGGAAGGAGCTGCCGGCGTGCGAGCCGGTCGGGCCGTGTCCGGCGGACGGGGCCTCGTCGGTGGGCAGGTTCGCGGTGAAGGCGGTGTAGAGATCGCTGCCGAGGCCCGGCTCGAACTCGGCCTTCACCAGCTGCGGCCACCAGGCGTCCAGGATGCGGATCGCGTCGGCGTTCGCGTACGTCTTCGAACCGGGCGACGTCTCCGTGCGCTTGGCGCCCGCGCTCACCCACGCCTTGAGCTTGTCCACCGCCGCGGCGGCCGTGGGGTCGGTCACCGCCGAGGAGTCGATCACCTTGAGCAGATCCGGGAGCACGTCCTCGGCCCGCAGGTCGGCGAGGGCCGCGTCGGCCATGGCCTGGGTCAGCTTCGCGCGGGTCACCCCGCCGGCCGCGACCAGCCTCTTCACCCGGTCGTCCAGCAGATTGCCGCGGTGCACCGAGCCGTCGCCCCAGGACGCGGTGGTGTAGTCCTTGGCCTGCTTGTTGTTCCAGGAGATGTAGTAGTCCTGGTCCACGGAGTTGGGGTGCGAGGAGGCGGGGGTGTAGTCGGCGGTGTTGGTCGCCGGGTTCCAGTTCCGCCACTCGTACGCCGGCTGCGCCCACACCGGGAACTCGGCGTCGACCCCGCTCGCCCGGACCGGGTTGTCGCCGCTGTTGTAGTACGCGGTGTGCCGGGAGTCGGCGTAGAACCAGTTGAAGGTGTAGTTGATGTGCTGGGCCGCGCTCTGGAAGTCCTGGGGGCCCTTGACGAAGTCGGGGTCGTTGAGCATCTGGAAGCCGATGATCGAGTCGGCCTCGTGCAGATACGAGGAGCGCAGACTGGTGTAGGCGACCTTCTTGCCGCCGACGGTCGCCCGGTACTCCACCGGCCCGTACCTGGTGCGCCAGGCACGCATGGTGTACGACCCGGCGGCCGTGCCGTCGGCCAGGGTCGGTTTCCAGGCGTTCTTCCGCTCGACCTGGTCCATCGCGGTGCAGGTGCCGTGGAACAGGTAGTGGTAGTCGTCCTGGCACAGCTCGACGGCGTAGGTGTCGATGATGTCCTGGCCGGAGGTGGTCGCGCTCCAGGAGTAGTCCTGACCGCGGCCGAGTTCGACGTACATGCTCAGGCCGGCGAAGGAGGCGCCGCGGGCGCTGATGCCCGGGCCCTGGATCTCCTGGAGCATGAGCAGCTGGGGCGCGAAGTAGCCGGTCTGCGGTCCGAACACGGCGACGGGGTGGCCGCTGGCGGTGTACTTGCCGCTCATCACGAGGGCGTTGGACATGCCGCGGCGGGCCGAGCCGAGCGTGGCCTTGGCGGCCGTGCCGGACATGCTCCGGGCGGAGGCGGTGGCCGCGCTTCCGGTGCGGTCGTAGACGAGTGGTTCCTCGGTCACCGAGCCGGCGTCGGGCAGCGCCTGGCCCTTGGCGTCGGCGGGTCTGGCTCCGTACGGGAAGCTCTGGCCGTCGTGGACGGTGAGGGCGGCCTCGGGGTCGTTGCGCTCGCGGAAGGACTCCCAGACCTTGGTGCCCTCCTCGACGCCGTACTTGGCCTGGGCGGCGAGCAGGGACACGGCGTTGTTGACCTCGCCGCCCCCACCGGAACCGAAGAGCGAGCCGATGACCGAGGCCAGCGCCACCAGGTCGGTGACCTTGAAGTGGTCTATGGTCCCGGCGTTGGTGATGGGGTCCTTGTGTCCGGTCAGGTCGTACTCGCCGGGGAAGTAGCGGCCGCCGTCGGAGGCGTCGATGTAGGCGTTGATCCCGGCGAGGTAGGCGTTGACGTCGCCGAGGGCCTGCTGGCCGCGGGCGCCGTTGTTGGCGACGGCGCTGTCGATCTGCGCCTGGAGATCGGCCTCGGTGTAGGGGGCGTTGCGGTAGAACTGCTGCTCCAGGCCCTGGTTGGCGGCGGCGCCGCCGGCGAAGGAGGTCAGCTGGCCGCGGCCCACGTGCCGGAAGACGTCCATCAGCCACAGCCGGTCCTCGGCCGCCGCGTAGCCCGCGCCGAACTCGGTGCCGTAGCGGGTGGTGCCTGTGATGTGCGGCACACCGGTCTTCTTGTCGCGCACGATCGTCACGTCACCGCGTCCGGCCGGCTTCTCGCTGGAGGCGACCTGGTCGGAGGGGACACCGAACGAGGCGTCGTCGAAGAAGGTGTTGATCGTGGCGTCGGTGAGGCCGGGATAGCCGCCGGCCAGGTTGGCGTACGGCCCGAGCTGGTCCTCGGCGTGGTCGGGCTGGGTGCCGAAGGCCTGGTTGAGCAGGATCTGGGCGAGGGTGGCGTTGCCGTTCTCGCCGGGCGGCAGGATGTCCGAGCACCGGCCGCCGCAGTAGTCGTCGGCGGCGGCGCTCGGGGCGGCCGCCGCCGCGGTCTGGGTGAGCGGGGACAGAAGACCGGCGATCAGGACGCATACGGACGCGGTCTTCAGGAACCCGAAGAGTCTGCGGGACGTTCTCACTCCGTCAGTGGCGTTGCGTGGGGTTCGCCGTGGCATGAGCGGCTCCTAGCGACAAGGGTGGGCGAACGTTACCGCCGGTATCCCCAGCTTTAAAGATGAACACGCGTCACTTATCGAAGTCCGAGGGCAGGGCGATGAGAAGAGATGGAGCCGATTCGTCTGTCGATACGTCTATTCGGCGACGTCCGTGCAAGACGCCGAAGTGACCGAAGTACAGGCGCAGATGTGACGGAGGTGCAGGACGATGGCCGGTTTCCGGAGTCTGGCGAGACAGGTACGCGATCCGGACTGTGATCTGGCGCTGCGGCGGTACTCGCTCCGCAAGTGCCTGGAGAAGTTCGCCCCTTACGGGCATCGCGCGACCTGGGACCATCTGTGCTCCCGGGCGGGGTTCGGCCCCGAGGACCGCTCCCCCGAACCGGTGCGGCTCGTGGCCGCACTGGAGGAGCTCGAAGAGGCCCGCTCGGTCTGGCTCGGGTACGAGACGGACTTCACCGAGCGGCGGAGGAAGGAGAAGCACGACGGGCTGCGCCGGCCGGGCAGTGTGGACGACTGGCACCGGCTGACCTGGGGCGGCTTCGGGGTGGCCTGGTGCGACGACCCACGGGTGCACCCCGACGGGCCGCTGGCCGAGGTGCTGCGCCGGCTGATCGCCGCGCTGGAGCGGGCACCCGGGTCCTCCTGCCCGGTGTGCGACGGGGAACGTCTGGTGTGGCGCCATGACCTGGACCACGAGCCCTCGTCCGGCCCGGTCTGCGTCGACTGCGGAATCCTGGTCCCGCGACCCGTCCTCACCCACCGGGCGCTGGAGTACGCCCGGCGGGAGCGGCTGCTGATGTCGGCCTGAGGAGAGCAAGGGTGCGCCCGCCGGCACATCAGGGGGAACACCTGGAGATACCCGGGGGGACCTGGGGGTGTGCAGGGGATGCCGCACCCCCGGCCGCGGAAGGCTGGTGGACGACGGCCGGTCGGTGACGCGTGCCGGCGGCCGACGGGCGGCGGATGAGGGTTGGCATGGTGCAGGTCTGTCTCAACGGCAACCGCTCGGCGGCCGACGGCGCGGCGGTGCCGATGTCCCCGCAGGAGATGGCGCGTTCCGCGGCCGACGCCGTGGCGGCCGGTGCCACGTCGGTCCGGGTCCATCCGAAGACTCCGTGCGGTCACGGCAGTCTTTCCCCACGTGTGCTCGCGCCGGCGCTGGAGGCGATTCGCGCACGGGTCGCGGTCCCGGTGGGTGTGGCCACCGGTGCCTGGGCCGAGCCCGACCAGGCGGCCCGGCTCGCCCGGGTGAGCGGCTGGTCGGAGCGGCCCGACTTCGCCTCGGTCGACTGGCATGAGCGGGGCGCCGAGGAGATCGCCGCGCGGTTGCTCGACCTCGGGGTGGGCGTCGAGGCGGGCATCCGGTCGGGCACCGACGGCGCGGCCCGGTTCGCCGTCTCCCCGCTCGGGCCGAGGGTGCTGCGCGTGCTCGCCGAGGTGACCGACCCGGATTCGGCGACCGCCGAGGCCTCGGCCGAGGCCCTGCTGGCCGCGCTGGGCACGGCGGCCGGCCGCCCGGTCCTGTTGCACGGGGCGCGGGGCGGCACCTGGCCGGTGCTGCGGCTGGCCGGCCGGCTGGGGCTCGCCACGCGCGTCGGCCTGGAGGACACGCTGCTGCTACCGGACGGCCGCCGGGCGGCGTCCAACGCCGAGTTGGTGGCGGAGGCGCTGGTCCAGTACGGGACGTCCTCCCGTACGCCTTGAGGGTCACGTGGCGGTGCGAGGCGCTGGGTGAGGTCCGTGACGCTGTCCGACGCCGATTCGCGTGACGCTATCAGCCGCCAATCCGCTCGCTCCACCCCTTTCCCGTCCGCACAGTGGGAGGCGATGAGACACGTCCGAGGGGCACGTTCGCTCGCGGCCCCCGCCTCGAAGGAGTCGCCGATGTCGACGCTGCGCGTCACGGCCGAGCTGCTGACCGTCCATGAGCATCCGAACGCGGACAAGCTCGAGTTGGCCCAGGTGGGCCTGTACCGGGCGGTCGTCGCCAAGGGCGCGTACCGGACCGGTGACGCCGCCGTCTACATCCCGGAGCAGGCCGTTCTCCCGCCGGGACTGATCGAGGAGTTGGGGCTGACCGGACGGCTGGCGGGAGGCGACGCCGACCGGGTCAAGGCGGTCCGGCTGCGCGGCGAGCTGTCGCAGGGCATCGTGTGCCGGCCGAAGGCTCTGGCGGGCATCGATCTGGCGCGGGCGGCGGCCGAGGGCGCGGACTTCGCGGAGCTGCTGGGCATCACCAAGTGGGTGCCGCCGATCCCGCCGACGATGGACGGGGACGTGGAGTCGGCGCCGGAGCTGCTGTCCTGGGTCGACATCGAGAACGTCCAGCGCTACCCGGACATCTTCACGCCGGGCGAGCCGGTCGTCCTGACGGAGAAGCTGCACGGTTCGGCGTGCCTGGTGACCTATGTGGCCGGGGAGGGGCGGGTGTACGTGTCCTCCAAGGGCTTCGGTGCCAGGTCCCTGGCATTGCGGGAGGACCCGGGGAACCTGTACTGGCGGGCGGTGCGCGGGCACAAGGTCGCCGAGGTGGCGGCCCGGCTGGCCGAGCGGCTCGGCGCACGCCGGGTCGGCATATTCGGCGAGGTGTTCGGCGCGGGGGTGCAGGACCTGACCTACGGCGCCGACGGTCGCCGCGAGACGCTGGGGTACGCGGCCTTCGACGTCTCGGCGGAGGTGGACGGGGCGCCGCGCTGGCTGGACGCGGCCGAACTGCTCGAAGGGGAGCTGCCCTTGGTGCCCCGGCTGTACTCGGGGCCGTACGACATCGACCAGGTGCTCCGGTTCGCGAGCGGCCGGAGACGGTGTCCGGGCGTGGGCTGCACTTGCGCGAGGGCGTGGTGATACGGCCGGCGGTGGAGCGGTACAGCCCGGTCACCGCGGGCCGCGCGATCGCCAAGGCCGTCAGCCCGGCCTATCTGACCCGCAGGAACGGCACCGAATACGAGTGATCGCGCGGGAGTCCGACCCCGTTTCGCGGCCAGGGAGCGGTGCGGCCGGGTCGGGGGGCCGGGGCCCGGGGTGGCGCCGTTCGGAGGCCGCGGTTCAGGGGTGCTCCGCCAGGAGGCGTGAGCCGGTGAGCCGTTCACCGAAGACGTCGCCGGGGTTGGACAGAACGCAGTTCTCCAGCGACAGACAGCCGCATCCGATGCAGTCGGTGAGATGGTCGCGCAGCCGGTTCAGCTGCCGGATGCGCTCGTCCAGCTCCGAGCGCCACCTCTCCGACAGCCGCGCCCAGTCCTCACGCGTCGGTGTCCGCTCCTCGGGCAGCTCCGCCAGCGCCTCACGGATCGTGGCGAGGGGTATCCCGACCCGCTGGGCCGCCCGGACGAAGGCGACCCGGCGCAGGGTGTCACGGCCGTAGCGGCGCTGGTTGCCGGGTGTGCGGCGGCTGCTGATGAGGCCCTTGGACTCGTAGAAGTGGAGGGCGGAGACGGCGGCACCGCTGCGCGCGGACAACTGGCCGACGGTCAGCTCGTGGACCTGCACGGGAATCTGGGGCACTCCTCCAAGATTACCCATCGCACCGATTCCGTGGTCCGTTGACATCGACCCGACACCCGACCATGCTAAGCAGTTGCTTAGACACGCGAGCGAGAGGCCGGGAACATGGCACAACCGAGGATCTTCACCTCCCCCGACGACCTGAAGGCCGCCGTGGGCGAGCGGCTGGGGCACACCGACTGGCTGGAGGTCGACCAGAAGCGGATCGATCTGTTCGCCGAGGCGACCGGGGACCACCAGTGGATCCACGTGGACCCGGAGAAGGCCGCCGCGGGGCCGTTCGGGACGACCATCGCGCACGGCTATCTCACCCTGTCCCTGCTCCCGCTCTTCGGACCCCAGCTGATCAAGGTCGAGGGCGTGCGGATGGGCGTCAACTACGGCACGAACAAGGTCCGCTTCCCCGCTCCCGTCCCGGTCGGCTCCCGGCTGCGCGCCACCGCCGAGATCACCGGCGTCGAGGACGTCACCGGCGGTGTCCAGGTCTCGGTGGCCTTCACGGTGGAGCGCGAGGGCGGCGACAAGCCGGTGTGCGTCGCGGAGTCGGTGTCCCGCTACTACCTCTGAACGCCGGGGCGCCCTACGCGGCGCCCACCATCCGCAGCACCAGGTCGGCGTAGAGCGCGCCGACCTGCTCCGGGGTGCGCGGGCCGTTCACGTCGAACCAGCGGGCCACGTCGATGCACAGGGACAGCACGGCGAGCGTGGTGCCCTTGACGTCCGGCACGTCGAACTCGCCCGCGGCCACCCCGTCCTCGATGATCCCGCGCACCTCGGCATCCACCTGGCGGCGCAGCGCGACGATCTCGGCGCGGGCCTCGGGTCCGAGGGCGTCCAGTTCGTACTGCACGACCCGGGCGGTGGTGCGGCGCCCCGCGTGCCAGCGGACGAAGGAGCCCACGGCGTCGGCCAGCCGGTCCCGGGCGCTGCCCTCGCGGCGGGCCGCCGTGCGCAGGATGTCGAGGGCCTTGTCGTGGCCGAGCCGGCTGATCCGGTGGAGCAGCTCTTCCTTGGTCTTGTAGTGGATGTAGAGCGCGGCCGGGCTCATACCGGCCCGGCCCGCGATGTCGCGGGTCGTCGTCGCGTGGTAGCCACGCTCGGCGAAGGCATCCACGGCGGCGACCAGGAGTCGCCGGGCCGCGTCAGGGGTGACCTGTTCCCACGGCTCCACTTCGCCGCCGGTCGTCTCCTCCGCCGTACTCATCGCTCGTTCGCCCCTCTCGATGACAGGAGCACCACCATACCGCCGACGGTGAGCGGGCGCTTAGCGTAGCCGTGCGCCGGTGGCGCGTCCGGGGGGCGTCAGAGCTTCTGGAAGGGGCCGTACGCGCCGCGGGCCGCCTCCTGACGGTCCCGGATCACCTTCGCCAGGGTGAACGCCGATGTGACCAGGTACAGGACGGCGATGCCGAGGAAGGCCCGGACCCAGGCGTCGGCGTGCAGCTTGAAGATGCCGATGGCCGTGGCGGCCATGGCGACGGAGAAGGAAGCGACGGCCTGGCCGTAGAAGGCGGCCGTGTTCTGGGACTTGTCCGATGTCTCACTCATGCCGTCCAGGATCGGCGGACGCGGGTCGCGCCACATCCGCCGACGTACTCAGGAAACGTACTCAGAACGCGGAGACCCCGGTCAGGGAACGGCCGATGAGCAGCTTCTGGATCTGGCTGGTGCCCTCGTAGAGCGTCATCACGCGGGCGTCGCGCAGGAGTTTGCCGGCCGGGTACTCGTCGATGTAGCCGTAGCCGCCGAAGACCTGCAGGGCGTTGTTGGCGGCGCGGACGGCGGCCTCGGAGGCGAACAGCTTGGCCTTGGAGGACTCGACGGCGAACGGCAGGCCGCGGTCGACGAGGTCGGCGACGCGCCAGGTCAGCAGCCGGGCCGCGTCGACGTCGACGGCTATGTCACTGATCAGCTCCTGCACCAGCTGATGGCGGGCGATCGGCTTGCCGAACTGCTCGCGCTCCCCCGCGTACCGGACGGCCGCGTCCAGGGCCGCCTGGGCGATGCCGACGCATCCGGCGGCCACCGACATGCGCCCCTTGGCCAGCGCGGACATCGCGACGGAGAAGCCCTTGCCCTCCTCGCCCAGCATCGCCGAGGCGGGCACCCGCACGTCCTGAAGGACCAGCTCGGCGGTGGCCTGGCCGCGCAGGCCGAGCTTGCCGTGGATGGTGCGGCGGGTCAGGCCGGGGGTGTCGGTGGGTACCAGGAACGCGGACACGCCCTTGTGGCCGGGCGCGTCGGTGGAACGGGCGAAGAGCAGGACCACGTCCGCCCAGGTGCCGTTGGTGATGAACATCTTGGTGCCGTTCACGACGTAGTCGTCACCGTCGCGCACGGCCCGGGTGGTGAGGTTGCCGGCGTCGGAGCCGGTGCCCGGCTCGGTGAGGCCGAAGCAGCCGACGTACTCTCCGGCGGTCAGTCCGGGCAGCCAGCGCCGCTTCTGTGCCTCGTCGCCCCAGGCGGCGACCGACTTGGCCACCAGCCCCAGGGATACCGAGACGATGCCGCGGACCGAGGAGTCGCCGCGCCCCAGTTCCTCGGTGACCAGGCAGTACGCGAGATGGTCACCGCCGGAGCCGCCGTACTCCTCGTCGATGGTCAGGCCGAGGAAGCCGACCTCGCCGAGCTTCTTCACGATGCCCCGGTCGACCTCCTCGGCACGGTCCCAGGCGACCACGTGCGGGACGATCTCGCGCCGCACGAAGTCCCGGGCCAGCTGCCGTACGGCCGCCTGCTCCTCGCTGAGTCCCAGGTTCACCACGAGATCACCCCACACCGACTGGACATTGAAAGCTGTACCTTTAAATTAGCACTGCTAGTTTCTAACGGCAGCCCTACTATGTGCGCCATGGCCCGACCGCGCAAGCCCCTCCTCAGCACCGACCGGATCGTCGAGACGGCACGGGAACTCGTGGACCGCGAGGGCCTGGCGGCCGTCTCGACGCGCCGGCTCGCCGCCGAGCTGGGGGTGAGCGGCCCGTCGTTGTACAACCACTTCCGCACCAAGGACGAGATCCTGGAGGCGGTCGCGGACTCGGTGAGCGGGCTGGTGGACCTGTCGATGTTCGAGGACGGGCCGGACTGGCGGACCGCGCTGCACGACTGGGCGGTCTCCTACCGGGCCGCCCTGCGCGACCACCCCAACATCGTGCCGGTCCTCGCCCGCGGACCGGGCCGGCGTCCCGCCGCCCTGCGGCTGGCCGACGCGGTGTACGGCGCGATGGTCGAGGCGGGCTGGCCGCCGGCGCAGGCGACGTCCGTCGGTGCGCTGATGCGGTACTTCATCATGGGCTCCGCGCTCGGGTCGTTCGCCGGTGGGTTCGTGGACGACGCGAGCGCCTACGACCCCGCCGACTATCCGCACCTCGGGCAGGCGCACCTGCTCGCCGAGCAGCAGGAGAAGATCGACGAACGGGCCTTCGAGGCCGGCCTCACCGCTCTGCTGGACGGGTTGGCGCGGCAGTACGAGGAGGCGCGGCAGGACGACGGCGGGTGAGGCCGGGCGGGGTGCCGGGGCCGGTCGCGCGGCCTCCCGGCACCCGCCTCCCGGCACCCGCCAGGGCGCGGGTGGGGTGTTTCGGCGTCGGAAGTCGGCGTCAGAAGACGATCAGGGACCGGCCGCCCTTGCCCGCACGCATGTTGTCGAAGGCCGCCGGGATGTCCTCCAGGCCGATCCGCTCGGTGATCAGCGCCGACAGGTCCAGGCGTCCCGCGCGGACGTGCTCGGCGAGCACCGGCAGGTCGCGGGCCGGGTCGGTGTCGCCGTAGACGCAGCCGGACAAGGTGCGGCCCCAGTGGAAGATCTCCAGGGCGTTGAAGGTCACCTGCTGGTCCTTGCCGCCGATGCCGACCACCGTGGTGCGGCCGCCCCGGCGGGTGGACTCCCAGGCGGCGCGGATGCTGACGGCGCGGCCCACGCACTCGATCGAGACGTCGGTGCCCTGCTTGCCGGTGAGAGCGCGGATCTCGCGGGGGGTGTTCTCGGAGGCGAGGACGTAGTCGGTGGCGCCGGCCGCTCGGGCCAGCTCCTCCTTGCCGGGTGAGACGTCCACGGCGATGACGCGCGAGGCGCCCGCGATCCGCGCCGCCTGGAGGGTGGCGAGTCCGACTCCGCCGACGCCGAAGACGGCGACCGTCTCGCCGGGCCGGACCCTGGCCGAGTTGTGGACGGCCCCGTAGCCGGTGAGGACGGCACAGCCGAGGAGGGCCGCGTCGGTGAGCGGGATGCCCTCCGGCAGGGGCAGCACGCAGGACCGGGACACCACCGTCTCCTCGGCGAACGCGGCGACGTTCAGGCCGGGATGCAGCGCGGTGCCGTCGGCGGTGTGGGCGTAGACGTCGCCGGCACCGCCGAGGGCGTTGGCGCACAGCCAGACCTCGCCCAGCGAGCAGGCGTGGCATGTGCCGCAGGACGGGGCCCAGTTGAGGACGACGGGGTCCCCGGGCGAGACATCGCTGACGCCCTCCCCCACGGCGACGACGGTGCCGGCGCCCTCGTGGCCGAGGACGGCCGGCACCGGTACCCGCATGGTGCCGTCGCACAGGGAGAGGTCGGAGTGGCAGACGCCCGCGGCGGCGAGGCGGACCCGGACGCGGCCGGGGCCCGGCTCGGGGAGGTCGACGCCGGTGATCTCCAGGGGGGCGCCGATGGCGGGCAGGACGGCGGCTCGTACGGCCATGACTGTCGGACTCCCTTAGAACTGGAGGGACTTGGTCTGGAGGTACTCGGCGAGTCCGTGCTCCCCGAGTTCCCGGCCCACTCCGGACTGCTTGTAGCCGCCGAAGGGCGCGAGGGGATTGAACCGGCCGCCGTTGATGTCCACCTGACCGGTGTCCATACGGCGGGCGAAGGCTACCGCCTCGGACTCGTCGCCGGCCCACACGGCGCCCCCGAGGCCGTAGACCGTGCCGTTGGCGATGCGCAGGGCGTCCTCCTCGTCGTCGTAGCGCAGGAGGGTCAGGACCGGGCCGAAGATCTCCTCCTGGGCGACGGTCATGTCGGGAGTGACGTCGGCGAAGACGGTCGGGCTGACGAAGTAGCCCTTCTCGCGCGGCGGTTCGAGCCCTCCGGCGACCAGCCGGGCGCCTTCGGCGATGCCCTTCTCGATGTAACCGCGCACCCTGTCCCGCTGCTTGGCGCTGACCACCGGGCCGATACGGTCGCCGCACTTGGCGGCGGCAGCGGCGGCGAGCGTGACGGCCTCGTCGTAACGGTCGCGGTGGATCAGCATGCGGGTCCAGGCGCTGCACGTCTGGCCGGAGTTGGACATCACGTTGGCGACACCGACGTTGACCGCCTTGGCCAGATCGGCGCTCGGCAGGACGACGTTGGCGGACTTGCCGCCGAGTTCCAGGGCCACCCTCTTCACGGCGGCGCCGGCCAGCGCACCGATCCGCCTGCCGACCGCCGTGGAGCCGGTGAAGGAGACCAGGTCCACGCCCGGGTGCTCGGCGAGGGCCTGGCCGGCGACCGGCCCGAGACCGGTGACCAGGTTGAACACACCGGCCGGTACGCCCGCCTCGTGCACCGCCTCGGCGAACAGCTGGGCCGTCAGCGGGGTGTCCTCGGCCGGCTTGAGGACGATCGTGCAGCCCGCGGCGAGCGCCGGGGCGACCTTGGCGACGATCTGGTGGAGGGGGTAGTTCCAGGGGGTGATCGCGCCGACCACGCCGACCGGCTCGCGCAGGACGGTGGAGTTGCCGACCTTCTCCTCGAGGGAGAGGCCGGCGGCCAGCTCGGCGTAGGAACCGGCGACCGCGATCGGCAGGGCGGCGTGCACGGCCTGGGAGAACGCGAGCGGGGAGCCCAGTTCGGCGGTGACGGTCTCGGCGATCTCGTCCTTGCGGGCCGCGAGGATGTCGCGGAGCGCGGTGAGCCGCGCCGCGCGCTCGGCCGGGGGCGTGGCGGCCCAGGCCGGCAGGGCGGCGCGCGCGGCGCGTACGGCGGTGTCGACGTCCGGGGCGCCGGCCGCCGGGACGCGGGCGATGACCTGCTCGTCGGCCGGATTCACGACCTCGATCACGTCCTGGTTCCCGGCCGGGCGCCAGGCGCCGTCGATGTACAGGCCGTCGTGTGCCTTCATGCTGCTTCCCTCTCGACGGGGCTGCGTCGTCCGGCACACAAACTAGCGATGTTAGTTTTCTGGCGCCAGAGGTGACCCCGTGGAAGCGTCGAAGGCGTCGGGGGTGCGCGGTGCGGGGGGGGGCGCCCGCACCGGCCCGTCATCTGGTCGCGGTCAGATGGGCGAAGACCACCACGTTGCTGGTGTAGCCCGTCCGCCGGCTGAAGAGGCCGCCGCAGGTGATCACCCGCAGCTCCGGGCGCCGGACCGGGCCGTAGACCTCCTTGTCCGGGAAGTCCGTCTTGTCGAATACCTTGATCCGGTCCACGGCGTAGACGGCGGTACGCCCGTCCGCCCGCCGGACCTCGATCGGCTTGCCGGCCTTGACCTGGGCGAGCCCGGCGAACACGGCGCGTCCGGTCGCGGTGTCGCGATGGCCGACGGCGACCGCGACGCCCGACTCGCCCGGCGTGGGGCCGCCCTCGTACCAGCCCACCAGCTTCGGCTGATCCACGGGCGGCGTCTCCAACTGCCGGTTCCCGTCGAGCCGGAGACCCGTCACCGGGGCGTCGATCCCCAGGGAGGGGATGCGGAACGTCGTGGGCCGGGACCGGGTCAGTGGGCGGGGCGGCGGGGCGGAACGGTCCGCTCCGGAGTCCCTGCGGCCCGAGCCTCGCCCGTCCGCCCGGGCGGAGTGCGGCCCCGCGGCCACCGCCGTGCCCGGTTCGCCCGCCTGGCCGGGCACGGCCGGGGAGCCGTGCCCGCCGCACCGCCTGCCCACCGTCACCAGGACGAACACCAGCAGGGCCGTTCTGGTCAGACGGTAGGCACGGGTCCGGTGCCAGGGCCTGCGTCCGCGCCTACGCGGCACCATGGGGGCGCCGGCGGATCAGCCGGAAGTACACGGCACCGCAGACCGCGACGAGACCGACCGCCGCCGCCGCGCCCACCGGCGAGTACGCGGCGGCGGTGTCGACGAGTCCGCCACCGCCCGCGTGCACACCGCCCTTCGGGCCGCCCTGGCCGTCCTGGCCGCCCTGACCCCAGCCCCCGTTGTCCTGCTGGTGATCCTGCTGGTGGTCCTGCTGGTGATCCTCGATCTGGCCGCCGGGGCCGTGCGCCCCGTCCTGCTTGCCGTCGTGGCAGTTGACCCGGAACACCTTCTCCTTGGGGGCACCCGCCACGATCCAGGTGAGCTTGTACTGTCCGTCCGCCAGCCCGAGCGGGTCGGTGTGCCCGGCGCCGCCGGCGAGCTGGATGGTGCCTGCCACGGTGGCCGCGGTGGGCAGCGGAGGCTGCGGCGTAATGGTGTAGGCGATGGTGGGCAGGATGTCGAAGTTGACCGCGTCCAGATAGAACCGGCAGACCGACGGGTCGTCCTTGGAGACACCGAAGGGCACGCCCTCCCGGTGGATCCTGATGTCGCCGTTCTCCCCCTGGGCAGCCGCGTTCGGCGCCGCCACCCATGACGCCCCCGCCGCGGCGAGTGCGGTGAGGACGACTGTGGCGCCCGCGCGGGAGCCGACGGCACGTGGAAGCGTCATGGTGGGCATGCGCAATCCTCCTAGTTCAGACGATTTTCATACAAATCGCTCTTTCGCCTGGACTCTCCGCCATGTGTCGCGCGGCGCGCGGCAGCGACGCCCGGCGCGCCGTCAGATATCGCCCGTGTGGCGCAATTCCGGATGCCCGCACCATCTGACCGCCCGGACGCCTCCCGCGCGGTCAGATGGTGCCGAACAGGATTCCCGCGCCGAGGACCACCAGTGAGGTGAGGGCGGCCCACTTCACCACGAACCTGGTGTGGTCACCGAACTCGACCTTGGCCATGCCGACCAGGACGTACACGGCGGGGACGAGCGGGCTGGACATGTGCAGGGGCTGGCCGACGATCGAGGCGCGGGCGATCTCCAGCGAGGAGACACCGTGCGCGTGGCCCGCCTCGGCGAGCACCGGCAGGATGCCGAAGTAGAAGCCGTCGTTGGACATGAAGTACGTGAGCGGGATGCTCAGCACGCCGGTGACGAAGGCCATGTGCGGGCCCATGCCGGCGGGGACGTTGTCGACCAGCCACGCGGCCATGTGGTCGACCATGCCGGTGCCCTGTAGGACACCCGTGAAGACGGCGGCGGCGAACACCATGCCGGAGACGTTGAGGACGTTCTCCGCGTGGGCGGCGATGCGGGCCTTCTGGTCGGGCATGTGCGGGAAGTTGACGGTCAGCGCGAGCGCGGCGCCGAGCAGGAACAGCACCGGGATCGGCAGCCATTCCATGATCATGGCGGTGAGCAGCACGACCGTCAGGAGGGCGTTGAACCAGTACAGCCGGGGTCGCAGGGTGGGCCGGTTCTGGTCGAGCCCCTGGAACCCGTCGCCCTTCAAGCCCTCCTCCACGGACGGTTCGGGCAGCCGCGCGCCGATGCCGGCCGCGTCGCCGGCACCCGCGCCGGAACCAGTGCCGGTGCCTGAGCCGGCGTCGGCTCCGACGCCGGAGCCGACGCCCGAGCCGGCGCCGGTGCCGGTGCCTGAGCCGGCGCCGATCAGCACCGTCTCCTGGCCGACGGTCTCCTCCACCAGCGCCTCGTCCAGCGTGAGCACGCCGAGCCGCTTGCGCTCGCGGCGGCCGAGGACGAAGGCGAGGGCCAGGACGCACACCAGGCCCACGGCCAGGGCGGGGATCATCGGGACGAAGATGTCGCTCGCGTCGACCTTGAGCGCGGTGGCGGCACGGGCGGTCGGCCCGCCCCAAGGCAGCGTGTTCATCACGCCGTTGGCCATGGCGGCCACGCCGGTCATGACGACCAGGGACATCTTCAGGCGCTTGTAGAGGGGGTACATCGCCGAGACGGTGATCATGAAGGTGGTGGAGCCGTCGCCGTCGAGGGAGACGATCGCGGCGAGGACCGCGGTGCCGACGACGATGCGCAGCGGGTCGGCCTTGCAGAACCTCAGGATGCCCCGCACGATCGGGTCGAACAGGCCGACGTCGATCATCACGCCGAAGTAGACGATCGCGAACATGAGCATCGCCGCGGTGGGGGCGAGATCGGTGACGCCGTCGATGACGTAGCCGCCGAGGCCCGGCCCCTTGCCTACGGCCACGCAGAACAGCGCGGGGACGAGCACGAGCGCCGCGATCGGCGACATCTTCTTCAGCATGATCAGGACCAGGAAGGTCGCGATCATGGCGAAGCCGAGGATGGTCAGCATGAGTGGATACCTAACGTTCGCCTTTGAACATCCCACCTGGGTGTCGGCGGTGCGTTGACGTTAGGTCTCGTCGTCCGGCGTTAACAAGATGTTGACGTGCGAGCAATAAGCGCAAAACTCCAGGTCAGAGGCGTGCGAGAGAAGCGGGGGCGGGAGTCGGGAGCGGCCGTGCGTCAGTCGAGCACGCGCCCGAGGTACGCCCGCAGCAACGCGCGGGTCTCCTCGATGATCGCCTCGTCGCCCTGCGGGTCCATCCGGAAGGCCAGTTGGACCAGGGTGTCGGCGCTCTCGACGGCGACCAGGAAGACCCGGCGCAGATTCTCGTCGGGCGTGCGGTCGAGATAGCCGGAGAGTAGGACGGTGAGCCGGTCGACGAAGCGGGTGTTGGGCTCGGCCTGGCGCACGCCGACCGGGATCTGGTTGCCGAAGTCGACGAGGCAGAACCCGGGCGCGGTGCGCTTCATGGCCAGGTACTCGTCCAGGACGGCGTCCATCGCCGCCCGCCAGCCGCCCTCGCCTGCCTGCCGCAGCCGCTCGCCGACGCGCTCGGTGTACCGCTCCAGGTTGCGCTGGGCGAGGGCGTCGGCCATCTGCCGTTTGTTGCCGAAGAACCGGTAGACCGAGCCGATGGGCACGCCGGCGCGCAGCGCGACCGCACGGGTCGTCAGGTCGTCGTAGCCGACCTCGTCCAGGAGTTCGGCGCACGCGTCGAGGATCCTGGTGAGGCGTTCGGCGCTGCGCCGCTGGACGGGCGCGCGGCGGAGGGGTGTCGCGTGGGGCACGGGCTTCATGATGCCTCTCCGCGTCCGTCGGGTGAACCTCTCCCGGCAGTACGGAGAAGGGGGGCCGACGCACTCAGCCGCCGGCGGGCGGGATGGCCGTCCCGCCGGAGGGCTCCGCCGGGTCCGCCGCCGGATCCCCCGGTCCCGACACGGTGATGTCGGCGGTGCTCTGCACGGGCTTGCCGCGCACGGCCCACACGGTGCCGTCGTCGGCGTACAGCCGCACCGTGACGTGGTGGGTGCCGCGCGGGACGAGGCGGTCGGGCAGGCGGTACCCGGGGCCGTGCAGCCGGGCGATCCGGTGGCCGTCGACGAAGAGGTGGGCGAGTCCGCGTCCGGTGACCGCCGTGGGCCGGGTTCCCGGCGCCGAGCAGTGGAAGCGGTGGAAGGTCAGCCGGACGTCCCAACCACCGCCGGAGTCCGGGATCACCTCGACGCCGACCTGCGGCGCTTCCTTCGCGGCGACCTCGCGCAGCCGGCGGCCGGTGTCGTCGGTGCCGTCCAGCACCTTGCCCACCGCGGAGGGCGAGGGCGTGCCGCCGTGCCCGTGCGCCTCACCGCCCGTACAGCCGGCCAGCGTCCAGGGCAGCAGGACGCAGGCCGCGAGGGTGACGAGCGGTCCGCGTCTCCACGACGTCCACGACATGCTCGGCAGACTAGGTCAGCGTCCCGGCTCCCCGGATCCCCCTCAGGTCTGGTTCTCCTCGTCCCTCCGGCTGAGTTCATGGGGCATATGGGCCGAGTGCGGGCGCGATGCGCGCGGCGGGGGCGGATCCCCCTTGCGCGCCGCCTCCCGCATTCCTACGGTGTCGCATAGGAATCAGCTGTGGGCAGGAATCAGGACCGCGCAAGGGAGCGATCATGAGCGGGGACGCACGGAAGACCGCCGAGGCACTGTCGTATCTGACCGGGTTCGGCAATGAACACGCCTCGGAGGCGGTGCCGGGTGCCCTGCCCGAGGGCCGCAACTCGCCGCAGCGCGCACCACTCGGCCTGTACGCGGAGCAGCTGAGCGGTACGGCGTTCACCGAGCCGCGGGCGCACAACCGCCGCTCCTGGCTGTACCGGATCCGGCCGTCGGCCGCGCATCCGGCGTTCACCCGTACCGCGGGCGGCGCGATCCGCACGGCGCCGTTCACCGAGACGGTGCCCGACCCCAACCGGCTGCGCTGGAACCCGCTGCCCCAGCCGCCCGCCGGGACCGACTTCCTGGCCGGACTGTGGACGCTCGGGGGCAACGGCGACGCGACCCAGCGCACCGGTATGGCCGTGCACCTCTACCACGCCGACGCCTCCATGGAGCGGGTCTTCTCGGACGCCGACGGGGAGCTGCTGATCGTGCCGGAGCGGGGCGGGCTGCTGCTGCACACCGAGTTCGGGCGGCTCCATGTGGAGCCCGCACACGTCGCGTTGATTCCGCGTGGGGTGCGCTTCCGTGTGGAGCTGCTGGACGAGTCGGCCCGGGGTTATGTGTGCGAGAACTACGGGGCGCCGTTCCAGCTGCCCGATCTCGGTCCCATCGGCGCCAACGGACTGGCCAACGCACGGGACTTCCGGGCGCCGGTCGCCGCGTACGAGGACGTCGAGGGCCCGGTGGAGGTGGTGAACAAGTTCTGCGGCAACCTCTGGACGGCGACCTACGACCACTCCCCCCTCGATGTGGTCGCCTGGCACGGGAACCATGTGCCCTACGTCTACGATCTGCGTCGCTTCAATGTGATCGGCACCATCTCCTACGACCACCCGGACCCGTCGATCTTCACGGTCCTGACCTCCCCGTCGGACACCCCGGGCCTGGCCGGCGTCGACTTCGTGGTGTTCGCACCGCGCTGGCTGGTGGGCGAGGACACCTTCCGGCCGCCGTACTTCCACCGGAACGTGATGAGCGAGTACATGGGCCTGATCGAGGGCGCGTACGACGCCAAGGCGGAGGGCTTCGTGCCCGGCGGCGGATCGCTGCACAACATGATGTCGGCGCACGGCCCGGACCGGGAGACCTTCGACCGGGCGAGCGCGGCCGAGCTGCGGCCGCAGAGGGTCGACGACGGGCTGGCGTTCATGTTCGAGACCCGCTGGCCGGTGACGCTCACCCCGGGCGCGGCCGGCGCGGACCATCTCCAGCGGGGTTACGACGACGTGTGGCAGGGCCTGGAGCGCCACTTCAGGCCATCGTGACGCCCGCGTTGCGCCGAACACGACCGGACAGGTACGGATAGCCGCGTGACCTCTTTCGCCCCGGATTCGATCGTCCTGAACCGCAAGCTGCCGCTGTGGTACCAGGTGTCGCAGTCGCTGCGCGCCTCGATACTCGGCCGCTCGCCGCGGGATCCGCTGCGGCTGCCCACCGAGGAGCAGCTGGCGGAGCACTACGGCGTCAGCGTGCTGACCATGCGACAGGCGCTGAAGGAGCTGGAGGACGAGGGGCTGATCACCCGGCACCGGCGGCGCGGCACGTTCATCGAGCCCGGGGTGCGGCGCGGGGCCCCCGTGCGACTGCTGGGCTCGGTCGACGCGATCGTGGCCCAGCAGTCCGGCATGACCACCGAACTGCTGGAGCACGGCCGCACGCCGGTGCCCGCCGGGATCGCCGAGTACTTCCCGGGTCTCGCGGAGGTGGCGACGTACCACCGGCTGCGCGGCGACGAGAAGACCGGCGAGCCGACCAACCACGCCGTCAACCACGTGCGGCCCGAACTCGCCGCGCGGATCGACCCGGAGGATCTGGTCCGCTGGCCGATGACGAAGGTCCTCCGGGACATCGTCAAGGCGGACATCAGCCGCATCACGGACACCGTCGAGGCGCGGCTCGCGGATCCGGAGACCGCGCGACTGCTCCAGGTCCCGCTGCTCAGCCCGATCCTGCACTACACCGGCGTCACGTACGACGCCGAAGGGCGGGTGCTGGACGTGGCGGTCATCCATTACCGGGGCGACCGGTTCTCGTTCACCGTCACGCTGGACGCGACCTGATCCCGGGCACCGGTCAGGCCGTACCATGCCCTGCGTGACGCACGACGACGCTCCGCCGCTGGCGGACCTCATGCCGTGGTCCGTCGCACCGCTGCGGCTCGGCCGCACCTGGCCGACGGCACCCGACCCGGCCTCGCTGAAGGCCCGCTGGGACGCCCTGCTGAAGGCCGAGGGTCCGGACCGTACCGTGCTGTTCCAGCCGACCCGCGCCCGCACGCCACACTCGGCCGTGGGCCAGCTGCCCGGCCAGTCGTCCGACACGCGGCGGCTCGCGCGCGCCGAGGGCCGCTGCGCGGAACCGGTGCGGGTGCTGGCGGCGCCCTTCGACGAGCAGTGGCTGATCCCGGACCACCGGCTGATCGACGCGGCCCGCCCTGAGTTGTGGCGGGTGGCGGACGCGCGGCAGGTGTTCACGGTCGAGACGGGAGACGCCGACGCTCCGCTGCTGGCCACCCCGCTGCTGCCCCTCCTGCGCGCGGGCCGCGTCCGCCCGCTGCACCGGCGCCCCGGCGGCACGGAACCGAACCTGGCGCCGGGCCTGCTGGACCATCTGTCGGCCCGTCTGGGCGACCGCCCCACGGCGACGGACGTGCTGGCGTGGATCCTGGCGGCCGTCCGCGCGGACCTCACCGTGCCGCTGACCGACGACCGGGAACTGTGGTCCGCGGGTGTGGAGTCGGGGCGGCGCATGCTGTGGCTGATGTGCCGCGACGGCGAGCGCCCCAAGCTGCCCGGCGGCCGGCGCCCCTACGTCCGCGCGCCCCTGCCCGACCGTCCCGTGGCCCTGCGCTACGACCGCGACGAGGAGACCCTGCACATCGACGAGGGCCGCGTCTCCCCCGTCCCGCCGCAAGCCTGGGACCACCAGGTGGCCGGGGTGCGGGTCCTGGAGGCCTGGTTCGCGGTGCGCACGGCCCCGGCCGAGCCGGGCACGCTCGCCGCGATCCGCCCGGCGGCCTGGCCGCAGAGCTGGACGTCGGAGCTGCTGGAGCTGATCACGGTCCTGGCCCTGCTGGCGGAGGTACGGCGCCCGTGGTCCGGCTCGCCGCCGACGTCGACGGTGACGGCGGCCGAACTGCGGCGGGCGGGCGTCCTGCCGGTACCCGAGTCGTCCCGCCGGCCCGCCTCGGTCCTGGACCACCAGGAAGAGGGTCCGGACGGACAGTTCGCCCTGCTTTAGGGCGGCGGCGGGGCCCGGCGCACCCGTCCGATCGGCGCGGTGCGAACGCGTCGAGGACCACTCGGTCCGCGTCGCCTGCCCGAGGGTGGCCGGCACGCGCACGGGCAGCGGTGACCCGCTGCTGACACGAGCGGCGCCGCCGGGGATCATCCACCTCATGGATCATCTTCCGCTGCCCCTGGAGGGCATCACCGTCGTCGCCGTCGAACAGGCCGTGTCCGCGCCCTTCGCGACCCGGCAGCTCGCCGACCTGGGCGCCCGGGTCGTCAAGGTGGAGCGGGTCGACGGCGGCGACTTCGCGCGCGGCTACGACACGGCGGCCGCGGGGCTCGCCTCGCACTTCGTGTGGTGCAACCGCGGCAAGGAGTCCCTCGCCCTGGACCTGAAGGATCCCCGCGGTCTCGACGTCGTACGGCGGCTGATCGCGGACGCGGACGTGTTCGTGCAGAACCTCGCGCACGGGGCCGCGGCCCGGCTCGGCCTCGACGCGCCCACGCTGTGCGCCGCGCACCCGCGGCTGATCGCCGTGGACATCTCGGGCTACGGCGGCTCGGGGCCGTACGCGGACAAGCGGGCGTACGACATGCTCGTACAGTGCGAGGCGGGGCTGGTGTCGGTGACGGGGACGCCCGAGCGGCCGGTGAAGGCGGGGATCCCGGCGGCGGACATCGCGGCGGCCATGTACGCCTTCTCGGGCGTGCTGGCGGCCCTGGTGCGGCGCGGGACCACCGGGCGGGGCGGCCCGGTCGAGGTGTCCATGCTGGAGGCGCTCGCCGAGTGGCTGGGGCATCCGCTGCACCACGCGATGCACGGGGGTGAGCCACCGGCGCGCACCGGGCTCGCGCACGCCGTCATCGCCCCGTACGACGCCTACCCGACGGCGGACGGCGGCCGGGTACTGCTGTCGGTGCAGAACGACCGGGAGTGGCGCCGGCTGGCCGAACAGGTCATAGAACGGCCGGAGTTGGGAGCGGACCCGGCGTTCGCGACGAACGCGGCGCGGGTGGCGAACCGGGAGCGGACCGACGAGCTGGTCGCGGGTGCGCTGGGGACTCTGGACGCCGACGAGGCGCTGGCCCGGCTGGAGAAGGCGGGTATCGCCTGTGCGCGGCTGAGGGATCTGCACGAGCTGGCCGCGCATCCGCAGCTGGCGGCCCGAGGGCGGTGGCGCGAGGTGGGATCGCCGGTCGGGCCGCTGCGGGCGCTGCTGCCTCCCCTCACGCTGCCGGGCGGTGAGGAGGCACGGATGGGTGACGTGCCCGCACTGGGGCAGCACACCGATGCGCTGCTGTGTGCCGTGGGGATGACAGCCGAGGAGATCGCAGCGCTGCGCCGGGACGGTGTGGCGGCCTGACCACGGGCACCCCGGACGGGCTCCGGGGGGCGCGGGTCGGTGGCCGTCGGGTGAGCGGTCAGTGGCCGCCGAACAGCGAGCGGCGCAGCCGGCGCAGTGGCGCGAAGAGCGAGACACGGCTGACCCGCCGGCCTCGGTCACTGCGCTCGTGCACGGAGTCACGCGCCGTCAGCTCGCGCATCAGCGAGGTCGCCTCGATCGTCTCCCGTTGCGGTATGGCGGGACCCGCCAGTACCGACAGATGGCGGTCGAGGCGCGAACTGGTCGCGCTGCTTCCGCAGGTGATCGCAGGGACCCTGGCCCTGCTGCGCACTGTTATCTGCTCCATGTCACTCCCCACCCGTACGAGTCCACCCGGCCCGGGCAGGGTAACCCTATCGCCCCGGGCGGGCACGCGTGTATCTCGGCCACAGGATTCACCTTCCCTGTAAGGCGGTTGACCATCCTTCGTTGACTACTCTCCGAATCCAACCGATTTCAGGCCGAGTTGGACAAGCGGCTGGCTGGTGGGTTGCGCTGATCCCCCGTCAGGCTCGACGGTCACAGCGAGTGACGTCGAGGAGGTGTCCATCCCCTTCGCGACCAAGGGCGTGTCGCCCGCGAAGCGCCCGAGGGAGCGCGGATGCGCGCCTGGGCGCATGAGCCAGAGCTGGTGTACGCGCCCGCCGGACGGGGTGCCGTATCCGCTGAGGGTGACGACGGCTTCCCGCTCCGAGGCGGAAGCGATCACTCCGATACGGCGGCCCCGCGCGTCCTCGCCGTTCGTGGCGCGGGCGTCCGTCGCGGCGAGAACGTGGGCGATGTCACGTGCCCTGGCCCGCTCGGCGTCCAGCCGGTCCTCGGTGCGGTGCGCCTGGACCGCGAAGAGCGAGGCGACGACGAGGGCCGCCGTGGCCGTGAGCATGGTGAAGGGCGCGAGGAGGGGACGGGTACGGGGCGGGCGGGAGCGACCCGGCGGGGGCTGGGCACCCCAGACGTACGGCGGCAGCCGGGGCGTACGCTCCCGGGCCGGCCCCCGCTCCCGGTTCCGTCCCCGACCCTGCGCCGGTACCCGCTCCTGCGGGGTGTCGCGGACGGCGGCCAGGACCCGGTCGCGCAGGGCGGCGGGCGCGGGAACGGCCGCCGACCAGGCGAGGCGCACGGCGTCCTCGGCCAGGTCCCGCACCTCGGCGGCGCAGCGGTCGCAGCCCCGCAAGTGCTTCTCGAAGCGGCGCCGCTCCTCGGGTTCGAGGGCGTCGAGCGCGTAGGGCGCGGCCAGGGAGTGCGGGTCGCCCGGGCGCCGGAGGCCGCCGAGGAAGCTCATACGGCACCTCCCAGGCAGTGGCGCAGCCGGGAGAGTCCGTCACGCATCCGCGTCTTGACCGTGCCGAGCGGCAGCGAGAGCCGCTCGGCCACCTCGCGGTAGGTGTAGCCGTCGTAGTAGGCGAGGGTCACCGACTGGCGTTGCAGCGCCGTGAGCCGGTTCAGGCAGCGGCGCACCCACTCGCGTTCCAGGCCCGCCTCGACCTCCTCGGCGACCTGGTCGAACGCGGGCTCCCCGGCCCGTGACGCCTCGCGCTGCTCGCGTTCGCCGGCCGCGCGGGCGCTGCGCACCCGGTCGACGGCGCGGCGGTGGGCGAGCGTGAGGATCCAGGACAGGGCGCTGCCGCGGCGGGGGTCGAACCGGGCTGCGCAGCGCCACAGTTCGAGCAGCACCTCCTGGGCGACCTCCTCGGACTGGGCGGGGTCGCGCACCACCCGTCGTACCAGTCCGTACAGCGGCCCGGACACCAGCCCGTACAGCTCCTCGAACGCCCGCTGGTCGCCGTCCGCCACGAGCACCAGCAGTTCGTCGGCCGTCGCCCGGGCCCCCTCACCGTGGCCGCAGCCGGGTCTTCCTCGCGTACCGCGCATCCGCACCGCACACACCTCCCCGAGGTGATACGGATCAGCGGGCCGAAAAAGCGGGTCGCGGAGCAAGGAAAAGTTTTTCGCCGGCCGACCAAACCGATCGGGCACTCCGTTCCGTATCACCGTCCGTCAAAGGCAATTCGGCACTGAGGACGGACGGCATGACACCTCTTTTCCCCAGGAGTGGCGCGGGGCGCTCGGGCCTGGTCACCCTCATCTGCGGGGCGCTGGCCGCCGCGGGGCTCGCGGCCGCCGGAGTCGGCGCGCTGGCCCCCGGGGCGGCCTCCGCCTCCTCCCATCGGGAGGCCCCGCTGATCTCGGGGACCCCCCAGTACGACAACACGGACCTGTACGCCTTCGTCAGCCCGGACAAGCCCGACACGACGACGATCGTGGGCGACTGGATCCCGTTCGAGGAGCCGGCGGGCGGCCCGAACTTCTACACCTTCGCGGACGACGCCCAGTACGACCTCCACGTCGACAACAACGGCGACGCGCACAGCGAGTTGACCTTCCGCTACACCTTCACGACCCACAGGAAGAACGGGGACACCTTCCTCTACAACACCGGACCGGTCTCGAATCTGGCGGATCCCGACCTCAACATCACGCAGACCTACGACCTCGACCTCATCCGTTCGAAGAACGAGCACGAGGTGTCGAGGACGAAGCTCGCCGACGATGTGCCGGTGGCGCCGTCCGACGTCGGCAAGGCGTCCATGCCGGACTACGGCAAGCTGCGGTCGCAGGCCGTCTACAAGACGGCGGCCGGCGCCACGACCTTCGCCGGGCAGGCCGACGACCCGTTCTTCGCGGATCTGCGGGTCTTCGACCTGCTGTACGGGGGGAACCTCAGTGAGGTCGGCCGGGACACCCTCAAGGGCTACAACGTCAACACCATCGCCCTCCAGGTGCCCAACGACCTGATCCGCGAGTCCTCCGGCCAGCCGGTCGTGGGCATCTGGTCCACCACCCAGCGCCGCACCGCGCAGGGCTCCTACGCGCAGGTCTCCCGCCTGGGCAACCCGCTGGTCAACGAGGTCGTCAACCCGCAGAAGGACAAGGACAGGTTCAACGCGTCCCAGCCCGCCTACGACGCGCAGTTCCTGAAGAACGTCACCGCCCCCGAGCTGCCGAAGCTCATCGAGTCCATCTACAAGATCAAGGCGCCCACCGAGCCGCGCAACGACCTCGTCGACGTCTTCCTCAAGGGCGTCAAGGGTCTCAACCAGCCGCCGAACGGCAAGCCCGCCGAGGAACTGCGGCTGAACACCTCGATCCGGCCGAGCATGCATCCCAAGCGGCTGGGCGTGCTCGACGGCGACAACGCGGGCTTCCCGAACGGGCGCCGGCTCACCGACGACGTGATCGACGAGGCACTCCAGGTCGTCGAGGGCGAACTGGTCGGCTCCAAGAACGACTTGGGGGACGCGGTCGACAAGAACGACAAGAAGTTCGAGTCGCACTTCCCCTATGTCGCCGAGCCGACGGCCGGCTCGCGCGGCCGGCTCGCCAAGGGCACGACCACGGGCGTGGACGTGCGCAGCCAGCTCGGTGACGCCCTGCGGCCGGCCGGCTCCTCCGGCGGTTCCTCGGACACCATGCTGATCGCCGCCTCGGCGGCCTCCGGCGCGGCCGGGATCCTGCTGATCGGGACCGCCTTCGCCTGGTGGCGCCGGCGCCTGCAGCGCCCGTACTGACCGGCGCGTCCCACCGAGACCGGCGCGGCCCGCGCTCCGCTCCCCCACGGCGGGCCGCGCCTTCCTTCCCCTTCCGACATCAGCAGGCGACCGAGGAGAGGCCATGTCCCCGCGCACGAACGACGACGAGGCCGGCGAACGGCGGGCCGGCGGCCCACCGCGGGACGAGACCGGAACACCGGCCGCACCGGCCCGCTCCACCCTCCTTCCCCCGCCCCCGGACGACACCGCACCGAACCCCCTCGGGCGGCCCCGGCGGGCCGGACGGATCGTCGGGTGGGCTGCCCTGGTCGCGCTGGCGATGACCGGTGGTGCGCTCGCCCTCGGCACGGATCCCGCACCGGCGTCGGTGTCGGTGCCGGCCGCCGCCGACGCCGTCGACCCCGGCGTCCTGGGCGGCAAGAACCTGGACGCGAGCATCAGCGCCCTGCAGGCGCATCTGCGGGCGCAGCCCAAGGACTCCGGCGGCTGGGCCACCCTCGGGCTGGCCTACGTCGAACAGGCCCGCACCAACGGCGACCCGTCCCGGTACCCGCAGGCGGAGAAGGCGCTGGCACGCTCCCTCGCGACCGCCCCGGACAACGACCAGGCGCTCGCCGGGCGCGCGGCCCTCGCCGCCGCCCGGCACGACTTCAAGGGCGCCCTGACCTACGCGGACCGCGCCCTGCGGCAGAACCCGTACAGCGAGCGCGCGCTGTCCTCCCGGATCGACGCCTTGGTCGAACTCGGCCGGTACGCCGAGGCGTCGAAGACCGCCGGGACCGCCGACGCGCGCCGGCCCGGCGTGCCGGTCTTCACCCGTTACGCGTACGTGCACGAGCTGCGCGGCGACGTGAGCACGGCCCGCCGCGTCCTCGAACAGGCGCTGTCCGTGGCCACTTCGCCGGGCGACACCGCGTACGTGGCCGCCCAGCTCGGCCAACTCGCCTGGAACCAGGGCGACTACCGGTCGGCGCGCGGCTACTACACCCGCGCGCTCACGGCGGACGACGGCTATCTGCCGGCGTTGGAGGGCCGGGCACGCGTGCAGGCGGCGAGCGGTGACCGCTCCGCCGCGATCAAGGGGATGGAGACGGTGGTCTCCCGTTACCCGCTGCCCGGCCCGCTCGTGGAACTGGGCGAGTTGTACGAGGCCCGGGGCGCGGCCGGCGACCGGGCACGGGCCCACCGGCAGTACGCCCTGGTGGACGCCTGGATCGCACTGGCCAGGGCCAACGGCGTCGACGCGGATCTCGACACCGCGCTGGCCGCCGCCGACCACGGCGACCGGGCTGCCGCGCTGCGGGCGGCCCGCGCCGAATGGATCCGCCGGCACACCGTGCACACGGCGGACGCCCTCGCCTGGGCCCTGCACACCGAGGGGCGCGACGCGGAGGCCCTGCCCTACGCCCGCCGGGCCACGGCCACCGGCTACCGCAACGCCGCCTTCCTCTACCACCGCGGCACGATCGAACTGGCCACGGGCCACCGAGCGGCCGGCCGCTCCTCGCTGGCCTCGGCCCTGCGGCTGAACCCCGGCTTCTCCCCACTGGGCGCCGCGCGGGCCCGCGCGCAGCTGCGAGGTGAGCGGTGAGGCCGCGTCCGCTCCTCGTCCTCCTCGCCCTGTGCGTCCTGGTGGTCCTGCCGGCCGGTGCCGCGAGCGCGCATCCCCTGGGCAACTTCACCGTCAACCGCTACGACGGTCTGGTCGTGGCGGAGGGACGGCTCCGAGTCGAGCATGTGGAGGATCTCGCGGAGATCCCGGCTACCCAGGCCGGACCCGACCTGAAGCGGCTGGGCCCGGGGCGGTGGGCCCGGCAGCGGTGCGCCCAGGCCGCCGAGGGCAGCGAACTCACCGTCGACGGGCACCGGACCGCCCTGACCGCCGTCGGCGGCACGGCCCGGACACGCCCCGGCCAGGCCGGACTGAACACCCTCCGCGTCGAGTGCCGGCTGACCGCCGCGCTGCCGCGCGGGGGCGTCGTGGCCCTCCGCTTCCGCGGCGCCGGTGCCACCGGTGGGCCGGGCTGGCGGGAGATCACCGCACGCGGCGATCGGATGACGCTCACCGCGGCGGACGTTCCGCGCACCTCCGTCACGCACGAACTGACCGTGTATCCCCGGGACCTGCTGTCCTCCCCGGTCCACACCACGACGGCCACCCTGCGTGCGCGTGCCGGCGGCCCGGCGCTCGCGCGGGAGCGGCAGGACGCACCTGGTGCCGCGGTGCTGCCCCGCGGCGCCGACCGCTGGACCCGGGCCCTGGACGGCCTGGTGGCCCGCCACGACCTCACCGTCGGCTTCGCGGCGCTCGCGCTGCTCGTCGCGGTCGGCCTGGGCGCGCTGCACGCGCTCGCCCCGGGACACGGCAAGACGCTGATGGCCGCCACGGCGGCGGCGCGCGGCGGCCGGTCCCGGCTGCGGGACGTGCTGCCCCTGGCCGCCTCGGTCACGGTGACCCACACCCTCGGCGTGGTCGCCCTGGGCCTGCTCGTCACGGCCGGTTCCGCCGCCACGCCCTCGGTGATCGCCTGGCTGGGCATCGCGAGCGGCGCCCTGGTCCTGCTCGCCGGCGCCACCCTCGTACGCCGGGCCTGGCGCAACCGGACGCCCGCCGGAGCGGGTGCGGATGCGCATGCCCACTCGCACCCGCACCCGCACTCGCACTCGCACTCGCACTCGCACTCGCACCAGGGTCTCGGGGAGCGTCCGTTGGCCCTGGCCGGGGCGCGCCACGAGGCCGGGCGTGCCGGGCACGGCCACCCCCACCGCCACCCCGCCCCCTCCGGACGGCCCGGTCCTCACGGCGACGGCGGTGTGGTGCACACGCACGGTGGCCACACCCACAGCCACCCCACGGCGCCCACGCTCCGCGGCACGCTCCTGCTCGGGTTCGCCGGCGGGCTGGTGCCGAGCCCGTCGGCCGTGGTCGTGCTGGTCGGCGCGACGGCCCTGGGCAAGGCCTGGTTCGGACTGCTGCTGGTCGTCGCGTACGGCGCCGGTCTGGCGCTGACGCTCACCGCGGCCGGATTCGCCGTCGTCCGGCTGGGCTCGGGGGCGAACCGGATCCTGGAGCGGCGCCCACGCTGGGGCACGCACCCGCTGACCATGCTGGTGAGCCGCACCCTGCCGCTCGGGTCCGCGGTGCTCGTCCTCGCGCTGGGCGTCGGCCTGGTACTCAAGGGCGCCGCGGCCGCGGTCGGCTGAGACGCACGCGCGAAGGCGGAGACCCCGTGAAGGGGCCTCCGCCTCTCTTGGTTCCGCAGTGGGTGCGCTTCACCTTCGCGGGCGAGCCCGGAGGGGTGTCAGGCGGCGTTGGTGAGCACGGGCAGATAGCCGCCGGACTGGCCGGCCTCGGTGGGGTGGTACGACTCGCCGATGTTGAGCCAGTTGACGCTGTGCAGCCAGGAGTTCGACGAGCAGATCTCGTGTCCCGAGAAGGTGGTGCGGACGTCGCCGAAGACGAAGGCGTGGGCGGTGGCGCGAGTCTTCGTGGTGGCGTTGAGGAGGTCGGACGCGTCGTTGATCGCGGTCCGCTTGGCCTCGGAGAGGCCCAGGCAGCTCTGGCCGAGGAGGTAGAAGCGGGGGTAGCCGATGACGACCACCCGGGCGGAGGGGGCCTTGGCGCTGATCGTGTTGTAGACGGTGTCGAGCTTGCCGGGCAGCGTACTCGTGACGAACGCCTTCGCCGTGTTGATCTTGGAGATGCAGGCGCTGTCGGACTGGAGCACACAGGTCGTCATGACGTCGGCGAAACCGGCGTCGTTGCCGCCGATGGTGATGGACACCAGCGAGGTGGAGGAGTTCAGCGAGCCGAGCTGGTTGGCGAGGACGTCGTCCGTCTTGGCGCCCGAGCAGGCGTTGAAGGCGAACGAGGACGGGCTGTGGGCGGCGTTCCACAGGTACGGGTACGCCTTCGTGCTGCGGCTGCAGTCGCCGCTGGAGCTGATGTAGCTGCCGGATCCCACTCCGGAGGAGTAGGAGTCGCCGAGGGCCACGTAGCCACCGGTCGCGGCGGTCGACGCCTGTGCCGAGCCGGCCCCGGTGAGACCGAGGCCGGCGGCGAGGAGGAGCGAGGTCACGAATCCGGTAAGTCGGGAACGTCTCATGGAACCTCCCTTTAGCAGGATCTCTGCCGTAACTGTCGTACCAACTACGCGCATTGACGGGAAGTGTCCATGCCAAGAATTTCGCAGGCTCAACAGGATCAGCGCAAAACGTTCACTGCTCATCTAGTGGCCGCGTGCGTCAGGGTGGTTGACATCCCGTCAATTACGGTTCCCTCCCGTGCCGTCCCCGATGCCGGGGGCATCGGAGGAACACCCGGAGGAGTGGTCCGGGAACACCCGGGACTGGCGGCGGAAATACCGTGCGCGGAGTGCGTCCGTGCCGGATCATGGCGGCATGTCTGCCAACCCGCACGACGCTCTGCCGATCCGGCTCCACGTCGACGACTCCGACTCGCCGTCCGACGTCGTCGACGCGCTGTTCCTCGGCCGCTTCGCGACGGGCGAGCAGCCGTACTCGCACGCGGTGAACATCGACCGGGTGCGCTCCGGGGCGACCCTGGTGCCGGACGGGGCCCGCGTGCTGCGGGTCGCCCGCGACGACGACCGCAGCGCCACCCTCGCCGAGGGCGACGACTGGACCCTGCTGGTGTCCCGTTGGAACCGCGGCGCGGACGTGACGGTCACCGCGACCACCGCCGAACTGGCCAAGCGGATCCTCGACCAGGCCACGGACGGCGCCGCCGACGAGCCCGAACCGCAGCCCGAGAACGTGACGATGGGGTTCTGGTACGTCTCCCCGAGGCGCGGGCCGCACCGCACCACCCGCCAGATCTCCGCCGGCACCTGGGACGAGGTGCGGCCCAACTACACCGCGCCGGTCGCCGAGGCGATGGACCAGCTGATGACGACGACCCCGGAGAACATCGCCGGCCGGCTGCTCCTGCTGCACGGGCCGCCCGGCACCGGCAAGACCTCCGCCCTGCGCACCCTGGCCCGCTCCTGGCGGGACTGGTGCCAGGTCGACTGCGTGCTCGACCCGGAACGTCTCTTCTCCGACGTCGGCTATCTGATGGACATCGCAATCGGCGAGGACGACGGCGCCGGCAAGGGCCGCTGGCGGCTGCTGCTGCTGGAGGACTGCGACGAACTGATCCGCGGCGAGGCCCGGCACACGGCCGGCCAGGCCCTGTCCCGGCTGCTGAACCTCACCGACGGCCTGCTCGGCCAGGGCCGCAACGTCCTGGTCGGCGTCACCACCAACGAGGACCTTGAGCGACTGCACCCCGCGGTGGTCCGTCCCGGCCGCTGCCTGGCGCGGATCGAGGTGGGCGCGCTGACCCGGCAGGAGGCGGTGGACTGGCTGGGTACCGAGGAGGGCGTCGGCCGGGACGGGGCCACCCTCGCCGAGCTGTACGCGCTGCGCCGGGGCACGACGCCGACCTCGGTGCCGGGGGCCCGGGAAGGCGCGGACGCGGGCCTGTACCTGTAATGCGCCCGCCGGTACCCGTAGTGCTTTGATGGTGTGGTGACCTTGTTCGTCGGCACCTCGGGGTGGCAGTACAAGGACTGGCGGGGCCTCGTCTACCCGGCCGGGGTCCCGGCGCGGCTGTGGCTGGAGGAGTACACACGGCTGTTCCAGACCGTGGAGGTCAACAACGCGTTCTACCGGCTGCCCTCACGGGAGAACTTCGCGGCCTGGCGTGAGCGGGTCCCGCCGGACTTCGTGGTCGCGGTGAAGGCAAGCCGCTATCTGACCCACATCAAGCGCCTGAAGGAGCCGGCGGAACCGGTGCACCGCCTGATGACCCACGCGGCGGGCCTGGGAGACCGGCTGGGACCGGTGTTGCTCCAGCTCCCGCCCACCCTGCGCGCCGACCCGGCACTGCTGGACGCCTGCCTGGCCTGCTTCCCGGCCGGGACGAGGGTCGCGGTCGAGCCACGCCACGACTCCTGGTGGACGCCGGAGGTCCGCGCGGTCCTCCGGTGCCGGGGAGCCGCCCTGTGCTGGGCCGATGTCCTGGCCCGCCCGGTCACCCCGCTGTGGCGCACCGCCGACTGGGGCTACGTCCGCTTCCACCAGGGGCGCGCCCGGCCCTGGCCGCGCTACGGCCGCCGCTGCCTGGAGACCTGGGTCGACCGCATCGCGACGACATGGTCCGACGGGGAGGACGTGTACGCGTACTTCAACAACGACCCCGGGGGCGCGGCGGTGCGGGACGCGGTGGCGTTCGGGCGGACGGCGCGCCGGGCGGGGCTGACGGTGACGCGCACGCCGGAGCCCGCGGAAGCCCGGCCGTGAGCCTGGGTGCGGGGTGCGTCGAGGCCGTTAGCCGGGGTGCGGGGTGCGGGGTGCGTCGCGGCCGTGAGCGTGCGGTGCGGTGGCGTCGCGGTCCTGGGCATGCGTTGGGTCTCAAGGGTGCGTCGCGGGCGCGGGGTGCGTTGGGGTCGTGAGCGGGTGGGGGCGGTTCTCCGTGCCTCCGGAGGCACAGCGCCTGCTCTCCGCCCGGCCTCGCCGGCCCCTACCCCGTCGTAGGCCGCCCGCAGGGCGTCGCGTACGTTACCCGCCGTAGGCCGCCCGCAGGGCGTCGCGTACGGCGGCCGTCGCCTCCGCCTCCCCCAGGCCCAGACGCCGTACCCGCTCCGCGTAGGCCTGGGCGGCCGAGGACGCCTCGCGCTCGGCGGCCGAGCCCGCGGCGGCCACGAACGTGCCGTTGCGTCCCCGCGTCTCGATCACCCCGTCGCCCTCCAGCGCCCGGTAGGCCTTGGCCACCGTGTTCACCGCGAGGCCCAGGGACTCGGCGAGCCCCCGCACGGTCGGCAGCCGGTACCCGACCGGGAGCGCCCCGGACCGCGCCTGCTGGGAGATCTGCGCCCGCACCTGTTCGTACGGGGGCGCGCTGTCGTCGATATGGATCTTCAGGCTCACACCGGCGATTGTCCCGCACCCGGCGGAAAATGAGGGGCATACCGCGGTACCCGCCGCGTACGGTGCCTGCCCATGACCGTGATCGTGCGCGACCTCCGCCCGGACGTCCCGGCCGACACCGAGGGCTTCGCCCGGGTGCGCCGTCTCGCCCTGCCGTACATCCTGTTCACCCCGGAGTCGGTCCGGCACATGGCCGTCCACGTGCATCCCGACGCCCGGTACCGTCCGCTGGTCGCGGAGGAGGACGGCGAGGTGATCGGAACGGCCCAGGTGCACCTCGTCCCCGACGGCCCCGAGCCCGGCCAGGGCTGTCTGAACGTCTACGTCCGCCCGGACCGCACGGGCCGCGGCGCCGGCCGGCTGCTGGTCCGGGTCGCCGAGGAGTACCTGGCGGAGCAGGGCGCGACCAGGCTGTTCGCCTGGGCACTCGACGCGGCGCCGAACCGTGCCTTCGCCGAGCGGCGCGGCTACCGGCGGGGCCGCTGCGCCCGCTTCCTCCGGCTCGACCTGGCGAACGGCACCCTCCCTCCCCCGCCGGAGATCCCACCGGGGGTCGAACTGCGGACCGGCGCCGACTTCGCGGACGATCCCCGGCCGCTGTTCGAGCTGGACGCGGAGACGATGCGCGACGAGCCGAGCGATGTCTCCAACGAGTTCACGAACTACGAGGCCTGGCTCGCGGAGACCTGGCGGCATCCGCTGCTCGACCGGGAGCTGACGACGGTCGCCGTGGTCGACGGCCGGCCCGCCGCCTTCACCGTGGCCTACACCGACGGCGGCACCCGCTACTCCACCGCGATGACCGGTACCGCGCGCGCCCACCGCGGCCGCGGCCTGGCCAAGCTCGCCAAGGTCCACGGTCTGCACCGGGCCCGTGCCGCCGGCGTCACCGAGGCGTTCACGGGCAACGACACCGGCAACGGCCCCATGATCGCGATCAACAAGTGGCTCGGATACGAGGAGTGCGCGGCGGAGGTGCGCTATGTCCGCGATCTCGGCTGACATGGCGGCCCGGTGGGAGGTCGTGCTGGTCAAGGCGGGGCGCACGAAGATCCGGTATCCGGCCGAGCTGCTCGGGGACGACGGCGAGCGGGTCGTCGTCCGGGCCCCCTGGGCGGGCTCGGGCGTCCGCGACTTCGGCTTCGTGCGCTTCGGGCCGGGGGATGTGTTCACCGAGTACTACTGGCGCCACCGCTGGTACGCGGTGAAGGAGGTCCGCGCGGCCGACGGCCGGGTCAAGGGCTGGTACTGCGACATCACCCGCCCCGCGGTCGTCTCCGGGACGGAGCTGGTGGTGGAGGACCTCGACCTGGACCTGTGGCGCTCCGCCGACGGCTCGGACGTACGCCGTCTCGACGAGGACGAGTTCGCCGAGAGCGGGCTGGCCACGAGGGATCCGCGGGCGGCGTCCGCCGCCATGGCCGCGCTCGACGAGCTGGAGGGGCTGGCCCGCGAGGGCGGCTTCGAGGAGCTCCTGGCCTGACAGCCCAGGCCTTCCGCGCCCCGGACGTCCGGTCCCGGGCGGGGGCATTTCGGCGCCCTGACGGGGCACCCGCACCGCAGTACTCGCCTTCCCCCCTCTGCACAGAGAGTGACACAGGCCACTGACAGCGCGGACGTGACAGCCGCCACTGACATCCCGGCACCGATGAGGAACCCTCGCCGAACACGTCTACCTCTGTGGCATCACGGAACCCGGTAGGCACCCAAGGAGGCAGCCATGCGCCGTACGACCGTGCAGAAGCCCCTGAAGAGGACGGACGGCCGCCGGATCCGCGAAGAGGCGGAGGAGCGCCCCGCGGGGCGTCCGGAGGTGCGCAGGGACATCGCACGCGTCTGGTGGCCCGAGGAGTAGGGCGCCCCGGGCCGGTCAGCCCAGCCGTCTGCGGTAGTGGATCCGGTCGTAGGGGCCGTCGACCCGGCGTTCCACGATTTCGTACCCGTACTTCGGATAGATCTTCTGGTTCTCCCACATCATCGCGTTGGTGTAGAGCCTGATCTCGTCGAGCCCCAGCGCACGCGCGTGTGCGTCGACGAAGTGCAGCAGCCGCCGCCCGACGCCCGTGCCGTGGGCGTCGGGGTGGACGGCGATGCTGTCCAGGAACAGGTGGTCGGCGAGCACCTCGACCACCACGAGACCGACGACGGGTTCCCCGGTGACGAACACCTTGCCGCCGGCGACGTCCGCCGCGTGATCGGCCTCCATGGGCCGCGGTACCACGCCGATGCGCTCGACGTAGGGGCGATAGGCCGCGTCCGTCACGGCTCGCACGGCGGACACGTCCCCGGCGACGGCCGCCCGGACCCGCTCGGTTCCCTCATCGGTCATGGCGTGCATGTCCTCGATCATGCCCCACGCACCGTCTACCTGAGCCCAGGCTGAGCGCCCCCTTAACGGCACCATAAGGATCTCCTCCACTCGCCTTCGGCAGGCGATTCCACGCGCTCGTGGGGCTAGCTTCTGATCACCCACGGGATCCCCGACCGCGCTGTCGGTCCGGCGGCGCGCGGTGGGCGGCGGCCGGCGCCACCGAGGGGCGCGGGGCCTGTCCGGCGGCTCAGGCCGGACAGGACCCGCCGTGCGTCAGTTGAAGACGGAGGCGCAGGTGGTGGCCTTGGCGTGGGCCGGGTCGAGCGCGTTGGCCACCTCGTGGAAGGCGATCCGGTCGAGCAGGGCGATCGCCACGTGTTCGGAGAGGTCGAGCGGGCACAAGTCCTGTAGCAGGAGGTTGCGGACGTCCGGGCCGTTCAGGTACTGGCTGCGCCAGGGGGTGGCCACCTCGTCGTACTGGGTGGCGAGGACGGTGTAGTGCACTCCCGGTACGGTGTCGCCGCCCGCGTTGAGCTTGGTGAGGAACTCGGAGCCAGGGAGCTGGTCGGCCAGGCCGGGGGTGCCGGCCTTGATCAGGTCCTCGGCGCCGGGGAAGTACGGGAGCAGTTTGGTGAACCCGCTCAGGGTGGCGCCGTGGTTGTCGGGGGCGATGCCGACGAGGGCGTTCACCTTGGCGGCGCCGCCGAGGAACCTGAGGTAGTAGCGGGGCATCATGCCGCCCTGGGAGTGGCCGACCAGGTCGACCTTGGCGGCGCCGGTGGCGGCGAGCACCTGGTCGACGTAGGTGGACAGTTGCTCGGCCGACTTGTCGATGGGGCCGAGGCCGTGGAAGAGCGGGACACCGGCCAGCTGGCCGTAGTCGACGGAGTAGACGCAGTATCCGCGGTCCTCCAGGTAGGGGGCGAGGGAGAGCCAGTTGTCGACCGAGTTGCCCAGGGTGCCGTGGACGAGGACGACGGGGCGGGGATGGTCGGCGGAGGGCTTGCAGGAGAAGTCGTTCCAGCCACTGCTCGGGGCGGTGGCGGCGGCTTGGGCGGTGGCGGCGGCTTGGGCGGTGGCGGCGGCTTGGGCGGTGGCGGCGGGTACGACGGCGACCGCGGCGGTCAGGAGCAGTGCGGCGACGGGTCTGAGCAATCTCTTCCAGGGCAGCATCGGGTGATCTCCTTGCGGCTCAAGGGAGGTTCGACGGCCTTACCCTGTGATCCGGATCACGAGGATGCTGTTCACTCGTCAAGTTACGAGCGAGTAGTGCAAGTGTGAAGTTACGCGTCAGTAAAAACTTCCAGTGATAACCGGCGCGTCACCGGCACGCTGATGACACGTCACCAGGCGGGCCTGATCGGGCCCCCGAGAGCCGGCCGCGCCAAACCGTCCCGTAGCGCGCACTTGCAGACCCGCCCGCGCGCGGTCGACACGACCAGCCGGGCCCGCGCGCCCTCGGGATGGGGCCGCCGCTCGGCATACCCCTTGCATACGATCTCGTCGACCGGGCCCGTCACCCACACACCGTGACCCGGGAGGAGATCTTCCGGCTGCCTCGCCGACGGCACACGCCTCACCCCCCCCGTGGGCCAACCGACCGCCCCGGCTCACGCCGCCAGTGTGCCCGGCATCACCGCCCGCGGTCCGAACTTCGCTCGCGCGCGGTCCGCGACCTCCTCGATGCGGCGGACCTTGTCGTCCACGGGGTCGAAGGTGAGCTGACAGGAGGCCTGGTCGGCGGGGGCGAGCCCCTCGGCGCGCAGGGCGAGCGCGCGCACCCGGGCCCGTTGCAGGCCGAGCACCTCGTACATGCCGTAGGCCGTCCTGGCCAGGGCCGCCGTGTGCGCGGTCGGCTCCTTCAGGGTGCGGCTGCGGGTGGTCGAGGAGCGGTCGGCGTAGCGCACGGTGAGGGTCAGGGTGCGGCAGACCTTCTCCACCCCGCGCAGCCGGGCGCCGATCTCCTCGACGGCCGACAGCAGTGCCCGGCGGTGTCGGCCGGGGTTCAACTCGTCGATGTCGAAGGGGCGTTCGGTGACCAGGGAACGCGAGACGGCGTTCGGGACGACCCGGCTCCGGTCGATGCCGCTCGCCTTCTCGCGCAGTTCCCGGCCCGCCTTCGCGCCGATCAGCCGCTGGAGGGTGGACAGCGGCGCGGCGGCGACCAGACCCAGCGTGTCCAGGCCGTACTCGCGCAGGATGCGGGTGGTCGCCGCGCCGACGCCGGGCAGCACGGACACCGGCCGTTCGGCGAGGAAGCCGGCGACGCCGTCCGGGTCCTCGGGCGCCGCGCGGGTCACCCCGGGCCGGGCGGCACCCAGCGCCACCCGGGCCAGCATCGGGCCCGGGCCGGCGCCGATCGCGCAGTCGACGCCGTACCGGGCGAGGGCCCGGACCCGGATCACCGACGCCAGTTCGACGGCGTCGCGCCCGAAGTACCGTTCGGCGCCCCGCAGATCGGCCAGCGCGCCGTCGGGCGGCAGCGCCTCGACGACCGGTGTGAACTCCTCCAGCAGGCCGAGCAGCCCCGGCAGGGCCGCCTCGTACATCGGCGGCAGCTGGAAACGTACGCAGAGGATGGTCATCCCGCACTCCCCGGACTCTGGTGCCACAACTTCCTTCCCACCGCGGGCCCTTCGCCCGCCGGGCGCAGATCCGCCCAGGGATGCATCTCGTACCCCGTGGGCATACGGATCGTCCGGCCCTCCATCGGGTCGCGGGCCGCGGACCCGGCAGGCGCGGGCAGCCCGTCCGACCCGGCGAGCCGGGCCCGGGAGGCTCCGCCGCCGGCCCCCGCCGCCGGTCCGTCCGCGCCCGCGGCGTCTCCGGCCGGGCCGGAGGGGTCGGCCAGCCGGGCCGCGACCCCGTCGAGCCCCTCCTCGCCGCGCACCTCCACCAGTTCGGCGAGGTTCCAGGCGGCCGAGCCCACCACGCTCAGGCTGCGCGGGCCGCGGCGCTGCACCACTCCGCGCACCAGCAACAGCCAGGAGTGGAAGACGGTGTGCGCGCAGACGTCGTGGGAGTCGTCGAAGAAGGCCAGGTCGACCAGGCCCGTGCCGTCGTCCAACGTGGAGAAGATGACCCGCTTGCCGGACCGGATCGGCGGGGTCTGGGTGGCCGCCTTGGCGCCCGCGACCAGCACGGTCTCGCCGTGCCGGGCCTCGCGCAGCCGGCGCGCCGAGACCACGCCCAGCTCCTTGAGGAACTCCCGGTGGTCGTCCATCAGATTGCGCGAGGCGTCCATGGACAGCACACCCAGTTCGGCGCTGAGCCGTTCCGCCGACGACAGGTCCGGCAGCCCGGCCGGTGCCGTCTCGCGGCCCCCGGCCAGCGGCAGCTGGCCTCCGCCGCCGCCCCGGGCGCCCCGGTGCAGTTCGGTCAGATGCAGTTGCAGATCACGCCGGTTGGCGCCGAAGGCGTCCAGCGCGCCCACCTGTGCGAGCCGCCCGGCGAGCGGCCGGCTCGGCCGGGCCCGCTCCCAGAAGTCCAGCAGTGAGGAGTAGGGCTGGCCGTCCTCGATCCGCCGCGCCTCGGCCTCGCTGATGCCGTGGACGTCGCCGAGGGCGAGCCGCAGCCCCCACACCGTCGGGGATTCAGACACCAGTTCGATCCTGTGTGCGACTCCGGAGACGTTGACGTCCAGCGGCAGGATCGGCACCCCGCGCCGCCGCGCGTCCGCCAGCAGCAGCCGCTTCGGGTACATCCCGGGGTCGTGCGTGAGCAGCCCGGCGTAGAAGGCGGCGGGGTGATGGGCCTTCAGCCACGCCGACTGGTAGGTCGGCACCGCGAAGGCGACCGCGTGCGCCTTGCAGAAGCCGTACGACCCGAAGGCCTCGACGATCTCCCAGGTCCGCCGGATCGTCTCCGCGTCGTAGCCCCTGGCCGCCGCGTGCTGGGCGAACCACACCTTGATCCGCGCCTGCGACTCCGGCTCGGACAGTCCGCGCCGGATCCGGTCGGCCTCGCCCCGGCCGCAGCCGGTCATGACGGCGACGATGTCGATGACCTGCTCGTGGAAGACGACGACCCCGTACGTCCCCTTCAGCGGTTCCTCCAGGTCCGGGTGCGGATAGCGCACCGGTGCCCGGCCGTGCCGCGCCTCGATGAACGGCCGCACCATGTCGGCGGCGACCGGTCCGGGCCGAAAGAGGGAGATGTCGACGACCAGGTCGTGGAACGTGGCCGGCTGGAGGCGGCCCACCAGGTCCCGCTGGCCCGGCGACTCGATCTGGAAGCAACCGAGCGTCTCGGTGGAGCGGACGAGCCCGTACGTCGCCGGGTCGTCCGGCGTCAGCGCGTCCAGGTCGATCCGCTCGCCCGTCGCCCGCCGCACCTCGGCGACGGCGTGCGCCATCGCCGACTGCATCCGCACGCCCAGCACGTCCAGCTTGAGCAGCCCGAGGTCCTCCACGTCCTCCTTGTCGAACTGCGACATCGGCAGCCCCTCGCCGCTGGTCGGCACCACCGGCGTACGGGCGGGCAGGGAGGCGTCGGAGAGCAGCACCCCGCACGGGTGCATGGCGATTCCGCGCGGCAGGGCGTCGAGCGCCTCGACCAGCTCCCAGAGCCTGCCGTACCTCTCCTTCTCTCCGGCCAGCCGCTTCAGCTCGGGCAGTTCCTCCAACGCGGCGCGGGCGTCCCGCGCCCGGATGTGCGGAAAGGACTTGGCGATCCGGTCGATCTCGGCCGGGTCCATGGACAGGGCGGCGCCCACGTCCCGGACGGCGTGCCGGACCCGGTAGGTCTCCGGCATCGAGACGGTGGCGACCCGCTCGCCGCCGAACCGGTCGATGATCGCCCGGTACACCTCCAGCCGGCGCGCGGACTCCACGTCGATGTCGATGTCGGGCAGCACCACGCGCTCCTTGGACAAAAAGCGCTCCATCAGCAGCCCGTGCTCGACCGGATCGGCGTGCGCGATCCCGAGGAGATGGTTGACGAGCGATCCGGCGCCGGAGCCGCGCGCCGCCACCCGGATTCCCATATCCCTTACGTCGTCCACCACTTGGGCGACCGTCAGGAAGTACGAGGCGAAGCCGTGGTGGGCGATGATGTCCAGCTCGCGGTGCATCCGCTCCCAGTACGCGCGGCGGCCGCCGTAGCCGAGCCGCATCATGCCCGCCGTCGCCCGCGAGGCGAGCGCCCGCTGGGCGGTGCGGCGGCCGGCGCCGACGAGGTGCGGCTCGGGGAAGTGGACGGTGCCGATGCCGAGGTCGTCCTCGGGGTCGACGCGGCACTCGGCGGCCGTGGCCCGGGTCTGCTCCAGCAGCCGGTGCGCGGTGTCGCGCCGGTAACCGGCCGCCTCCACCACCCGCTCGGCGGCCTGGAGCATGGCCCCCGGGTCCTTCAGCCAGGCCTCGCCGGAGTCCAGCTCCCCGCGCGGGTCGATCGGTACCAGGCGCCGCGCGGCGTCCAGCACGTCGGCGACCGGCCCCTGGCCGGGGTCGGCGTACCGGACGGCGTTGCTCAGCACGGGCCGCACCCCCTGTTCGGCGGCGAAGCCGACGGTGCGGGCGGCGAGGCGCAGGGAGCCGGCCCCCGTCCCGGTACGGCCGTGCCAGACGGCTTCGAGGCGCAGGGCGTCGCCGTAGACCTCGCGCCATGGCGCGAGCAGCGTCGCGGCCCGGTCGGGGCGGCCGGCGGCGAGCGCGCGTCCCACGTCGGAGCCGGGACCGAGCAGCACGGTCAGGCCGTCGCCCCGGTGGCCGGACCAGGGCAGCAGCGGGGCGCCCTCGCTCGCGTGCGCGGCGGTGACGATCCGGCACAGGCCGGCCCATCCCCGCGCGCCGTCCCGGGCGAGGAAGGTCACCCGGGGCGCCGACTCGTCGAGGAAGGCGCCGCCCCGCACCGGGGCACGGCGCCGCTCACCTCGTACGGCCTGTGCCGTCTCCACCGCCAGGTCCACTCCGAACAGCGGACGGACGCCCGCCTTGGCGCAGGCCTTGGCGAAGCGGACCGTGCCGGCCAGGGTGTCGCGGTCGGTGAGGGCGAGGGCGTCCATGCCCCGCTCCGAGGCGCGCTCGGCCAGCCGCTCCGGGTGGGAGGCCCCGTGTCTCAGGGAGAACCCGGAGGCGGTGTGCAGATGGGTGAAACCCGGCATCCACACCTCCCGCACTGGTGAGTCCCGAACGACTCTCGAACATCTGTTCCACTTCCACGCCCCACCATACCCTCATTCTCGAACATGTGTACGACATCCGGTCGGACGCCTCCCACCTGCGGAAACCCCACGTCCGGCTCGTCCAGACATGACATCCAGACCGCCGGCCGAGACCGCCGACCGAGTCCTCGAAGTGGTCGACCGTGGGGTTCGGGCCAACTCGACGAGAAGCCCCCGCACGCCATGGCGTGCGGGGGCTCGGTGGGGCCGGGAGCGAACCCGTCAGGGAAGCGTCACCCCGTAGTAGCTCAGCGCCTCGGTCACGGGCTGGAAGAAGGTCGTGCCGCCGGAGGTGCAGTCGCCGCTGCCGCCGGAGGTCAGACCGTAGGCCACGCTGCCCCCGTAGAGGGGACCGCCGCTGTCGCCGCCCTCGGCGCAGACCGTGGTCTGGATCAGACCGGAGACGACGTCACCGCTGCCGTAGTTGACGGTGGCGTTCAGCGCGGTGACCCGGCCGCTGTGCGTACCGGTGGTGGAGCCGCGACGGTAGACGGTCGTCCCCACGGAAGGGGTCGCCGCGCTGCTGATGGTCTGGCTGCCGACCGCGCTCGGGTGGGCGATCGAGGAGTTGGTGTAGCGCACCAGGGCGAAGTCGTTGCCCGGGAAGCTGTAGCCCACGTTCGTGCCCAGCACGGTGGTGTGCGCGGAGTTGCTGTACCAGGTCGAGGCGACCTGGCCGCAGTGGCCGGCGGTCAGGAAGTAGTACGTGCTGCCGCTGCGCACGTTGAAGCCGAGCGAGCAGCGGTAGGAGCCGCCGTAGATGGCGTCGCCGCCGGTGATCAGCTTGCTGAACTTGCCGGAGGTGTGCTTGATGGTGAGCGCGTCCGCGTTGCCGCCGGCCTGCTGCCGGATCCTGGCGATCTCGGCCTTGGAGACCGTGCTGTCGACGGTGACGACGACGCGGTCGGTCTTGCTGTCCACCGCCCAGGCGGTGCCGGCGACGTCGGCCGCGCGGACGGAGTCGCTCGCCGTGCTGAGCTGGCTCGCGCTGAACGTGTGGGTGTCACTGGCGTTCGCGGTGGGGGCTGCGAACGCGGCTGCGGCGAGGAAGCCGGTGGCCACGGCGACCAAGCGGGTCCGTCTGGCGGTGCCGGTGCGGGGAGTGGTGCGCTTGATCCTCACGTTTCGTTCCCTCCCAGGGGAAGTCGGGGGCCCGCGTGGGGTCGGGGCCCGTGAGGCGCAGTCAGCGGAGCGGCCGGGTTTTTCCGAAAACGCATGCCCCTGACAAGCGCTGAGGGGGAGTATTCGGCCGAACGACCGGTAGGCACAAGGGTGCCTTTCGGCCGTCGAACGGTGAACTACCTCGGGCTCGCGGTCGTCGAGTGCCCCTCGTCATCTGCCGACTGACGTCGACTCAGCGTGCGTTCGCCCGCCTCGACCGCCACCTCCAGCGTGTTGCCGGGCGGCGGGAAGGGGCAGACGAAGTGGTCCGCGAAGGCGCACGGGGGGAGTTGGGCGCGGTTGAGGTCGACGAGGGTGCGGCCCTCGGCGTCCGGCGCCGGCGGGTAGAGGAAGCGGAACCGGAAGCTGGTGTCGCCGCTGGTGGCGTCGGCGAACACCGCCCACAGCCGTGCGTCGCCCTGCCGCGCGACCTGGAGCGTTGACTCCTTTCCGGCGAGGGTGAAGGCAAGGCGGCCGGCGAGGGCGAGCCCGCGGTCACGGCCGTCCGCGTGGGTGACCCGCACGGTCCTCGTGTCGTCGTAGGGGGTGAAGCGCCCAGGCACCGACCAGCGGGGGTCGTAGGGGGTGGCCTCGATGCCCCGGAAGGCTCGGCGGGCCGGGGACGCGGGGTCGTACACCCGTACGCCCCAGACCCCCTCGCGGACCAGCACGAACAGCCGCTTCTCGCCGAGCGCGACGCGTGCGGCGGCCTCCGGCCCGCGGTCGGCGGCGAGATGGAGCCGACCGGTGAAGGGCCGGCCGTCCACGGTCAGGCCGTCGGCCTCGGCGGCGGTGAGCACAACTCCCCCGTCGTCTGCCACCCACGCTCCGGGAATGTCCGGAAGTCGACCCTCCGCATAGTCCTCGACCCAGTGGGTGGCGGTCAGCGCGAGCGGGCCGTACGGCGCCGAGACCGCCTCCTCACGCTGGGCGTGCCACTTCTTCCACGCGTCGGGCGCGTCCGTCGTCATGCCTTCGTTTCCTTCCATATGTGATCAAGCTTCCCATGGCGGGCCGGTCGTACGGTGTTCCACGGTCGAGGCTCTTCGCCGGTCACGGTGCTCCTCCGGTCACGGCGGGCCGGTCGGCGGGCAGGGCGAGGCCGAGGTGCTCGCGCAGGGTGCTGCCCGGGTAGAACGTGCGGAACAGGCCACGATGCTGGAGCAGTGCCACCGTGCCGTTGACCAGCCGTTCGAGATCGCGTCGCGGTTCGACGGGGACGAGGTGGAAGCCGTCGGCGGCGCCGTCGGCGTGCCAGCCGGCGACCAGTTCCGCGAGGTCGACCGGGCCGCCCCGGTACAGCGGGCCCCGCGCGGTCGGCCGTGGGCCCCCTCCCCCGTGCCCGCGCTCGGCCGCGTACTCGCCGTCGCCGAGGTCCACCAGCAGGCTCACCAGCACCCGCAGGGAGTTCGGCGCCCGCCCGAACTCCACCGCCCGCGCCCGCAGTTCCTCGCCCAAGGCGGCGGCCCGCGCCGGTGTCACGGCACGCACGAGGGCCACGTCCGCGTACCGGGCGGCGATCGTACCGGCCCGGCCGTCGCCGGCGTCCACCACGCGGACGGGGCGGCCCGCCGACGGCCGGGGCGGGGCCGAGGGGTCCCGGAGGGACAGGGCGGTCCCGGTGCGGCCGCCGTCACGGGGGCGTCCTCGGTCGGGACGACGGCCGTTCGCCAGGCGCCCGTTCCCGGCGTCCTCCTCCCTACCGTCCCACCACTGCGCGGCCAGGTCGGCACCGTCAACCGCCTGCGGCCACAGCGCCTCGGCCGGCGGGAGTGTGCCGAGCGGCCGGGCGTCCGCCAGGCCGGCGGACACGTCGAGCCGCCAGCCGGCCCGGCCCCGGCTGACCCGGTCCAGCTCCGCCATGGCGGCCCGCACCCGGGAGGGCTCGCCGTGTGTCGCGATCGTGGGGACCAGCCCGATCCGCCGGGTCGCGGGCGCCACCCGGGCCAGCACCGCGAGCGCGTCGGGTCCGGTCCGGGCGAAGGCGTCGTCCAGCGTCACGAAGTCCAGCCCACCGCGCTCGGCGAGCCGGGCCAGCTCGGTGCAGGAGGCGACGTCGAGGGGGCCCGGCTGGTCGACGGAGGCGGCGAGATGGACCAGGCCACGGCCGTGGCGCACGCTCACGACACCACCCCGGACCGCCGCCCGTGGCGCCTCGTTCGGTTCCGTTTCCCTGGCCGGCGCGGCGCGCGGCGGGCGGTCGCTGCCATCCCTCACAGCACCTTCGACAGGAACGCCCGGGTCCGGTCCTCGCGCGGGGCGTCCAGCACCTCGTCCGGCGGTCCCTGCTCGACGATCCGGCCGTCGGCCATGAAGACCACCGTGTCGGCAACCTCCCGGGCGAACGCGATCTCGTGCGTGACGATGATCATCGTCGTGCCCTGGGCCGCCAGGTCGCGGATGACGTCGAGGACTTCACCGACCAGCTCGGGGTCGAGCGCCGAGGTCGGCTCGTCGAACAGCAGCAGCCCGGGTTCCAGCGCGAGCGCCCGTGCGATGGCCACCCGCTGCTGCTGGCCGCCGGACAGGTGCCGTGGATAGGCGTCGGCCTTGTCGTCGAGCCCGACCCGTGCCAGCAGCCGGTGCGCGTCGCGCACCGCGTCCTTGCGGGGCCGGCCCAGCGCGGCCACCGGCGCCTCGACGACGTTGTCGAGGACGGTGAGGTGCGGGAAGAGGTGGAAGTTCTGGAAGACGAACCCGATCCGGGTGCGCTGTCGGAGCACCTCGCGTTCGGGCAGCTCGTACAGCTTCTGCCCGACGCGCCGGTACCCGATCAGCGAGCCGTCGACGCTGATCTCGCCCCGGTCCACCTTCTCCAGGTGGTTGACGGTGCGCAGCAGCGTGGACTTCCCGGAGCCGGAGGGGCCGAGCACGGCGGTGACCTCACCGGCGCGGACCTGGAGGTCGATGCCCTTGAGCACGTCGAGCGAGCCGAAGCTCTTGTGCACCGACCTGATGTCGACCATGACGGTCATCGCATGTGTTCCTTTGTGGTTGCGCGGAAGGGGGCGTCTCAGGCGGCGGCGCGAGCGGCCAGGTCCCGTAGGAGGGCCAGCGCCGCGCGGGCGGTGGCGTCGTTCTGCCGGAACGCGACGCCACCGGTGCGGGGGCGGGTGAAGGCGCCGGGGCTGCGGGCGTCGGTGTAGGGGCCGAGGGCGAAGCGCCGGGGGTGCGGGCGCCCGGCGCCGTCGAGGACGCGGCCGTCGCCGGGGTCGACCCGGAGCAGCCCCTCGGGGGTCTCGGAGCCGCCGTCGGCGTGCAGTTCACGCAGCAGACCGTCGCGGGTGCGCCCCACGGTCGGCTCGGGCAGCCGGGCCTCGACCAGGGCCCGGGCCTCGACGGAGAAGCCCGGCACGGTGGGGCTGGTGGCCCGGAACACCCCGTCCTCGGCGGTGACGGCCATGTCGGCGCCGACGAACCGGAGCAGGCCGGCCCGGGACAGCGCGAGCATCTGCCGCAGCCGGGGCCCGGGCGGACCGGACGCCAGATAGCTGAAGAACCCGTGCCACCAGGTGCCGATGCCGCCGAGCCGCACGAGCTGACCGTAGACGGAGAGCAAACCGAGGAAGACCCCCAGATCGGCGCTGAACGAGGGATCGTGACGGCGGTCGAGGTCGTCCTCGATGTAGCGGCGCAGCCCCTGCTGGAACTCCTCGTGCGAGGTGTGGCGCACGTCGGCCAGCGGATGGTCGAGCGCGGCGAGGTCGAGCCGGTCCGCCGGGGCGGGGACGGCGGCGGTGATCAGCGCCCGGGTCTCGGCGGGGCCGGCGGCGGCCGCGTACTTCTCCTCGAAGTCGGTCCAGGCCATCGCGGTGCGTTCCGGGTGGGCGGTGAACAGCCGGTGGTAGTGGGCGAAGCCCAGTTCCTTCTCCACCAGGGGCCACACGTCGCGCCGGAAGTCGAAGCCCTGCGGTCTGGCCAGCAGTTCGCGCACCTCGGCGGGGCCGAGGAAGCGGGGCAGCGGGGGCCGGTCGCCGGTCCAGTCGTAGCCGATCTTCGAGTGGTACGGCACTCCGCGCCGGGAGCCGACGTAGAGCACCGGTTCGCGGCCCGAGGGGAGGTAGGTGTCGCCCTCGTACCGTCCGCCGCGCCCCTCGGTGAGCAGCACCATCAGGTCGACGAAGGCCAGCCCGAAGCCGCGCACCAGGACGGGTTCACCGGCCCGTAGCGCGGACAGGTCGCTGTCGGCGGTGAAGTCGGGCGGCAGGTGCAGCAGGCCGTGCTCGTCGGCGTACCGGGCCAACTCGCGCTGTTCGTCGTCGAGTTCGGCGTCCAGATGGCCGAGGGTGAAGATCACCAGGTCGGCGAGGAGGGGGCGCTGGCCGCCCTCCAGCCACACCCGCTGGCGGCCCTCGCGCGAGCCGGTGACCCGCAGCGCGCGCCGCGGGTGGTGGTGGACCGTGACACCGGACGGCAGGGCGTCGCGCGCCTGTTCGTACACCCAGCGCAGATAGCGGCCCTGGAGCTGCCGGTCGGCGAAGGTGCGGCCGTTCAGCGCGGCCCACTCGTGCAGGGTGGGGCCCTCGCGCACCGGGCCGTCCATGGGCACCGTGTCGTCGGTGAACATGGTGACGTCCTCGGCGTGCGAGTTCATCCACAGCAGCGGTGACTGCGCCTCGCGCCAGATGCGTCCGCCGCCGGGCGGGTGGGGGTCGACGAAGTGGATGTCGAGGCCCTCGCCGGCGTACAGCTCGGGCAGGTTGGCGGCGAGGCGTTCGAGGACACCGGTCCCCCGCGGACCGGCTCCCACGATCACCAGCTGCGGCCTCATCGGGTGTGCTCCGTGCCGCGCGCGTAGTACTTCTCCACGTAGTACTGGCCGATGCCGAGCACCGAGGTGACGACCGCGTACCAGAGCGTGGCGACCATCAGCAGCGGGATCACCTGATAGGTGCGGTGGTAGATCAACTGGGTGGAGAACAGCAGGTCGTTGACGGCGATGACGCTGACGATCGAGGTGCCCTTGAGGGTGCCGATCAGCATGTTGCCGGCCGGCGGCACGATGGAGCGCATCGCCTGGGGCAGGATGATCCGGTACCCGCGCCGCCACCGGCTCAGACCGAGTGCCTGGGCGGCCTCGATCTGCCCGTGGTCCACGGAGAGGATCCCGCCCCGGACGACTTCGGCGGCGTACGCGGCCTCGTGCAGGGTGAGGCCGATGACGGCGACGGCGACCGGACCGAGCAGGTCGACCGTCCGTACCCCGAGCACCTCGGGGTAGAGCGCCCCGATGTTGAACCACAGCAGCAGCTGCACCAGGATCGGGATCGACCGGAAGAGCCAGACGTATCCCCGGCCGACCGCTCGCAGGACCGGGTTGGCGGACAGCCGGAAAGCGGCGATCAGGGTGCCGAGGGCGAAGCCGAGGACCATCACGACCGCGGTCAGCCACAGGGTGAGCCACAGTCCGCGCAGGACGGAGTCGGAGGTGAAGTGGTCGCCGACCACGTCCCACTGGAACGCCTTGTTGCGCGCGATGGAATCGATGGCGAACCCGAGCAGGAGGAGGACCACGGCGGCGGCGGCCCACTGCCCGTACCGGCGGCGCGGAACGATCCGCGGGGCGTCTGCCGGCTCGGGTATCTCGGGTGTGGTGGGGAGTTTGGCGAGGGTGTCGGATGACATGCGAAGGCTCCGTGACGCGAGTCGTCAGAACGGGTGGTGCCTTCACACGGGCGCGCCGTAGGGCGCGGACACGGCCGAGCCCCTCAGCAGGGCCGTACACCGAGAGTACGCGGGCGTTCACCTCCGTTGTCAACGGCTGTCCGGACTGTGAGCCCCACGTCTCAACTCGGTTGACGGGCAACCGGATGCCTGTTCCACTTGGCCCATGCATCCACAGCAGTGGCTGGTCACCCGCTCCCACATCGACTTCGGTCGCGTGTGGTCCTCTTCCTGTTGAGCTGACCCCACTGCGCGCGCCCGCCTCATGGCGGGCGTGAGCGCGTTCTCCCTTCTCCGCGTCACGCCTTCACACGCGCACCCCTCCCCTCGCGCTCTTTTCCGTCCTTCCGCTTCAGGAGACCGCTGTCCGATGCGCACATCCGTTTACCGCCATTTCATGCCCTTTGTCGCCATCACGGTGGCGTCCTTGTTGCTCACCGCCTGCGGTTCGGGGTCCGGTGCCGGTTCCGGTGGGACGGGCGCCGCAGGTGTGGCGGCCGGTTCGGACGACGTGCCCACCACGGACGTGGTCTCCTCCGTCGGCAAGGACGCCGGGGCCGCGAAGCTGCTGCCCGCGGGCACCAAGCGCCTCACCGTCGCGATCAGCGTCGGCGGCACCCCGCCGGGCACCACCTACCTCGCGGACGGCACGACACCGGCCGGCCAGGACGTCGACTTCACCCGGGCCGTCGGCAAGGTGCTCGGTGTCCGGCTCAAGGTGGAGCAGGCGAGTTTCGAGGCGATCCTGCCGGCCCTGGACAGCGGCAAGTACGACTTCGGCGCGAGCAACTTCGGCGTGACCGACGAGCGGCGCAAGACCATCGACTTCGTCACCTACGTCAACGACGGCCAGGGCTTCGCCACCCGCGAGGACAGCAAGCTCGGCAGGATCACCGATCTGAGGCAGCTGTGCGGCCTGAAGGTGGCGACCGGCGCCGGTACGACCTTCGAGGCCACGCTGGAGGCCGGCGAGCACGTGTGCACCGACGCGGGAAACAAGCGGTACCAGGTGCAGACGTACTCCGATCCCAGCGCGATCTGGTCCTCGCTCCAGCAGGGCCGCAGCGACGTCGTGATGTCCACGATCAACGGGCTGCGCTACGCCGTCGCCCACCAGCGAGGACTGAAGTTCCTCAACGAGTTCCACCGCCTGGACGTCGGCTTCGTCTTCAAGAAGGGCACCAGGCTGGCCCCGGCGTTCCGGGCGGCGGTGAACAAGCTGATCGCGGACGGCACATACGCGAGGATCCTGCGGAAGTGGGGGACGTCGGGATCCGCTATCAGCCAATCCCGGATCTCCCCGCCCGAACTGAAGAACTGAAGAACCGAACGTCACATTTCGTCAACAGCCGTCGCAAGGACAACAGCAGTCACAGCCGTCGCACCCGTCACAGCCGCCGCACCCGTCGCACGGGCAGTCGCAGTCGCAGAACTGACAGCAGCCCTCGCGCCGCTTGCGCGACCACGGGCCCTCGTACTCGGCCGCGCAGCACATCCGGCAGGTGCAGCACAGGGCGAGGAAGGCCCCGCAGCCCGGCAGGAACCCGCGCGGCGGCTTGGGCTTGGGCGGCTGGAGCGTGGGGGTGAAGAGCGGCGGCACGCCGCCCGGTCGCGGCCCCTGCCCCGGCTGGTGGGCGGCGCAGGTCGGCACCGCCCCGAACGCCCGGTCCACCGAGCGCCGCAGTTCGTGCACCAGCAGCAGATGCGCCAGCTTGGCCTCGGTGGACTCCGCACCCCGTAGGGCCTCCTTTTCGGATCTCGCCGGGGTCGCGGCAGGCCCTGGGGCGCCCCCGGTCCCGGCCGGCCCGGTCCGAAAGAGAGACCCCAGCGCCAGCCGGATGCCGTGCAGGGCGTCGTCGGCGAGCCGGCGGGCCTCCGTCAGCGGTGTGCCGGTGACGATGAGCGGGTTCCAGGCGCCTGACGCGGCGTCAGCGTGCCGGTCCTCCACGGCGTCGAGCAGATGCGCCAGGCGCCCGAACAGCCGGCCGGCCTCGGCGAGGGGTGCCGCGTTGGCCGGCCGCCCGGCCAGCACCGCCGTGTGCGCGAAGGCGGCCGCCGTCGCCGTCTCGGTCGGCTCGGTGACCGTCAGCAGCGGGGTGCCGGGCCCGGCCAGGGTCTCGAGGGCGAGCTGGCGGTCCACGGCCGCGACGAGGACGTCCGTGTCGAAGCCGACCGCCGATCCGCCCTGGGCCCCGGCCCTGTCCCAGCCCGCCGCGACCCGGCGGGCCGCGGCCGCCACCGGCCTGCGCGCCAGCAGTCCGTCGCCGTCGGCGACATGGTCACGCACCTTCGCCGAGGCGAGGACCAGCGAGACCGCGGCGGCCAGGCGCGCGCCGTCACCCTGTGTGACGGAGGCGGTCCGCAGGCCGCGCAGCGCGCACGGCCCCGCCGTACGCCGCTCCGCGCTCCGCACGCCCGTCTGAGCCTCCGTCAGAACCGAGAGGAGCAGCCCGTCGTAGTTCGTCACGACGCGCGCGAACTGTCCGTGGTCCTTGCGCAGCGCGAGACACAGCCCGCACAAGTGCGCCATCCACTGGGCCTTGAGGCCCTCCCCGAGCCGATGGGAGCAGGGCCTGACGATTCCGAACACAATGATCCCCCGTGCCGTGATACGACGTTGAGCTGCGGCATCGTATCGACGGATGGTCGGGTCGTATGAGGGTTCCCGTTCACCCGTACGCCCCGGGCGTCACCCGTCCGCCGCCGACAATCATATTTCACTCACAGTCAGCAGCCGTATGAGTCACGAGCCTTGGGGCACAAGGACTCTCGACGGATCCGCCGTGCACCAGTACCGTCACAAACCCCCCGCGCGGCGTCTATCCACTTGGCGCGCCGTCCGCATCATGGATGACCATAGGGATGCGGAAGCAAGAAAGACCGCTGTGAGAGGAGGCGTCCATGGGATCGGTACGCAAGGCGAGTGCGTGGCTCGGCCTCGTCGACGACAACGACGACGAGCGTTACTACGACGACGAGTACGCCGAGGGCACCGAGTCGCAAGACGCCTGGGTCACGGACCCCCGGGTGAAGGTGGCCACGGACACGGCCGAGGAGAAGGGCCGCCGGATCGGCACGGTCACCCCGGACAGCTTCCGGGACGCCCGCGCCATCGGCGAGCTGTTCCGGGACGGCGTCCCGGTCATCATGAACCTGACCGCGATGGAGCCCGCCGACGCCAAGCGCGTCGTGGACTTCGCGGCGGGCCTGACCTTCGGACTGCGGGGCACCATCGAGCGGGTGGCGAACCGCGTCTTCCTGCTGACGCCCGCGAACACGGAGATCATCAGCGGTGAGCCGGCCGGCCGCCGGGAGGACGGCTTCTACAACCAGAGCTGAGGCGGGGCCGCCGGCCGGCCCCGCCCTGCCCGGAGGCTCACCGGAAGGCGTCGAGACCGGTGAGCGCCTTGCCCAGCACGAGCTGGTGCATCTCGGCGGTGCCCTCGTAGGTGAGCACCGACTCCAGGTTGGTCGCGTGCCGCATCACGGGGTATTCGAGGGAGATCCCGTTGGCGCCGAGGATCGTCCGCGCGGTGCGACAGATCTCGATGGCCTCGCGGACGTTGTTGAGCTTGCCGAAGCTGACCTGCTCGGGACGCAGGCGGCCGGCGTCCATCCGCCGCCCCAGATGGTGGGCGAGCAGGATTCCCTTGTGCAGTTCGACCGCCATGTCGGCGAGCTTGGCCTGGGTGAGCTGGAAGCCGCCGATGGGCCGCCCGAACTGCTCCCTGGTCTTCGCGTACTCCACGGCCGCCTCGAAACTGCTGCGCGCCGCGCCCATCGCGCCCCAGACGATGCCGTAGCGGGCGTGCGAGAGGCAGCTGAGCGGTCCGCGCAGTCCGGTGACCTCCGGCAGTACGGCCGTCGCCGGCAGCCGTACGTCGTCGAGGACCAGCTCGCTGGTGACGGAGGCGCGCAGGGACCACTTGTGCTTGATCTCCGGCGCCGAGAAGCCGGGACTGCCGGTGGGGACGACGAAGCCCTTGATGCCCTCCTCGGTCTGCGCCCAGACGACGGCCACCCCCGCGACCGACCCGTTGGTGATCCACATCTTGCGGCCGTTGAGGATCCAGTCGTCGCCGTCGCGCTTGGCGTGGGTGCGCATGGCGGCGGGGTCGGAGCCGTGGTCGGGCTCGGTCAGACCGAAGCAGCCGATCACCTCGCCCCGGGCCATGGCCGGCAGCCACTGCTGCTTCTGTTCCTCGCTGCCGAACCGGTGGATCGCGTACATCGCGAGCGATCCCTGCACGGAGACCAGGGACCGGATGCCCGAGTCGGCCGCCTCCAGCTCCAGGCAGGCCAGCCCGTACTGCACGGCCGTCGCCCCCGCACAGCCGTACCCGGTGAGCGACATGCCGAGGGCGCCGATGTCACCGAGTTCCCGGGCGAGCTCCCTGATCCGCGGCAGTTCGCCCTTCTCGTACCAGTCGGCCACGTACGGCAGCACGCGGTCGGTCGCCCAGGCGCGGACGGTGTCCCGGACGGCCAGGTCGTCCGGGTCCAGATAATCGTCGATTCCGAGCGGGTCGGCGGCATCGAAAGGGGGGAGCTTCGCGGACGCGGACATGGATCACCCTCCGGGACGGGACTCAGCAAAACTAGCAGCGCTAGTTACGGCTCTCCGGGCGACGTTACGGCGCAGTGTCCCGCACGTCCAGAGGAGGTCAGGCCGAGACCCGCGGCTTCCCGGCCGCCGTCCGCGCGCCCCTCGGTCCCGGCAGCTCGACCTCGGCCCCGGCCGGCTCCTCGCCGCACTGCATGACCCGCGGCAGCCGCAGCGCCATCAGCGCGCCCAGCAGCAGCAGACCCGCGCTCACCAGCAGCGTGACATGCAGCCCGTGTACGAAGGAGTCCCTGGCCGCCTGGCGCAGCGCGGCCCCGGCGGACCCGCCGAGGCGTCCGGCGACCTCGTAGGCCTCGCCGAGCGAGTGCCCCGCCGCGTCCGAGGCGGGGTGCGGGACGCCCGGGACCGACCGCAGCCCCGGCGCGTACGCCGCGTTCATCACGCTGCCGAGCAGCGCGATGCCGATGCCGGCGCCGAGCTGGTACGACGTCTCGCCGATCGCCGCCGCGCCGCCCGCCTGGTCCGCCGGGGCCTCGCTGAGCATCGACTCGTAGGCACCGAAGAGCGTGGTCTCCAGGCCGAAGCCCAGCAGCACGAAGCCGGCCAGCAGCAGCGCCGGGTCGTCGGTGCCGCCCATCGCCGTCAGCGTCAGCACCGCGGCCGCCGTCAGACAGAAGCCGACGCAGACCATGCGGCGCGGTCCGAAGCGGCGCAGCATCCGCGCGCCCGCCAGGCCCGCCGCCATCGCGGCCACGGTCAGGGGCAGCAGCCGCAGACCAGTCCGCAGGGGCGAGAGACCGAGCACCAGCTGCAGGTACTGGGCGGCGATCAGCTCCAGACCGACCAGCGCGAGCATCGCCAGCACGATGCAGCCCACGGAGGTGCTGAACGCCGGCCGGCGGAACATCCGCAGGTCCACCAGCGGATGGGGCAGCCTGCGCTGGCGGCGTGCGAAGAAGAACAGGAGGGCCGCGCCCAGCAGCAGCGGCGGCAGCGTGAACGGGCTCGTCATCGACTCGCCGGCGCCCAGCTGCTTCACCCCGAGGACGGCGCCGAAGAGTCCGGCCGCCGCGGTCAGCGCGCCGGTCACGTCCCACGGGCCGCTTCGGTCACCCCGGGACTCGGGCAGCAGCATCCGGCCCACCGGCAGGCTGACCAGCATCAGCGGGATGTTGACCAGGAAGACCGCGCCCCACCAGAAGTGCTCCAGCAGGAAGCCGCCGAGCAGCGGGCCGACGGCCGCGCCGACGGCGGCGACCGCGCTCCAGATGCCGATGGCGAGGGCACGCTCACGCCGGTCGGGGAAGACCTGGCGGAGGATCGACAGAGTCGCCGGCATGATCATGGCGCCGCCGACGCCGAGCAGCGCGCGGGCCAGGATCAGCGTCTGGGCGCTGGGCGCGAAGGCGGCCATGGCGGAGGCGACGCCGAAGAGGGCGTAGCCGAGCAGCAGGACGCGTCTGCGGCCCACGCGGTCGCCCAGGGTGCCGAAGAGGATCAGCAGCGAGGCGCAGACCAGCGGGTAGACGTCGACGATCCAGAGCAGTTGCACGGCGCCAGGCCTGAGGTCCTCGGTGACGGCGGGGACCGCCACGTGCAGCACGGTGGCGTCGAGGGCGACGAGCAGCAGGCTCGCGCACAGGACGACGAGGACGATCCAACGGTTGGCACCGGCCCCGGCCGCCCGACGGCGCGGCCCTGCGGCAGCCGTGGTCGTCCCGGACATGTACGTACCTCCCAGATGATCCCTCGCGTGAGGCGGAGCGACGGGGCGGGGATCCCCCGTCGTACGGCCGGAGAAGAGCGGTGTCTCCGGCCCGCGCAAACCCACGCGGATGGCTCGTCAGCGTACGCGAGTTCACTTCGTCGTCACGTGGCGGACCTCTCACACGCGAGACGGAACCCGTGTGGCGTACACCACGTCACTCCCTCTTGCCTACGACCCGGCGAGCCGTGCGGTTCCGCGCCCGGTCGATAATCGGGCCCGTGACCGATCGTGAAACACGCGTGGGCTCCCGCCGCGCCCCCCTTCTGCGCCGGGCGGCCCCGGCCCTCCTGGGCTACGCGGCGGTCCGCGCCCTGGGCCTGCTGGTGCTGGCGGTGTGGAGCGCCGCGCGCGGGGCGAGCGCGCACACCTTGCTGACCGCCCGCTGGGACTCGCTGTGGTACACCCGGGTCGCCGAGCTGGGGTACGGCTACGAGGTACGGCTGCCGAACGGCGACGTCCACTCCAACCTGGCCTTCTTCCCGCTGCTGCCGTGGCTGGAGCGGTCGCTGCACGCGCTGACGCCGCTGTCGTACGCGGACGCCGGTCTCGTCGTCGCCCTGGTCGCCTCGGTGGCCGCGGCCGCGGGGATCTTCGCGGTCGCCGAACGGGTCCACGGCCCCCGGGTGGGCCTGTGCGCCGTGCTGCTGTGGGCGGTGCTGCCGGTCGGGATCGTGCAGTCGATGGCCTACAGCGAGTCACTGTTCACGGCACTGGCGGCCTGGTCGCTGTACGCGGTGCTGACCGGGCGGTGGGTCGGCGCGGGGCTGCTGGCGGCGCTCGCCGGGCTGACCCGGCCGGTGGGGGCGGCGGTGGTCGCGGCGGTGTGGGTCGCGGCCGTGATCTCGTTCGCGCGAGACCGAAGCGCGCCCGACCCGCACGGCGCGCGCTCCGGCCAACGCGCCCCCACACCGGCGCGCAGTTCCGGCGAGGGGAGTGCGCACCCGACCGACGGCGCTCGGGAAGGGTCGTACGCCCCCTGCGCAACGGGTGCCTCCCCTCCCTCCCCCGGCGCGCGCGTCACCCCGCGCGCCCCGGTCTGGCGCCGCGCGCTCGGCATGGCGCTCGCCCCGCTCGGTGCCGCCGGTTACGTCCTGTGGGTCGGCCACCGCACCGGCGCGGGACCGCTCGGCTATCTGGACGTCCAGGCCGGGTGGCGCAACGGGTTCGACGGCGGATACGCCTTCGCCCGCTTCGTCGCCGCCAAGTTCACGTCCTTCCCCTCCGCCCTCGCCGGCCTCGGACTGATCATCGGGGTCGCCCTGCTGATCTGGCTGTACGTCACCGGCGTCCGTCGGCGCCAGCCGGTCGAACTGCTGGTGTACACCGGTGCCGTGCTCGCGCTCGCCCTGTGCGCGTCGAGCTACTTCGGTTCCAAGCCGCGGCTGCTGATGCCCGCCTTCCCCCTGCTGCTGCCGCTCGCGTGCGCCCTGGCCCGGCTGCGCACCTCCCGATCCGTGCTGGTCACGGCGGGGTTGGCGGTCGCCTCGGCGGTCTACGGGGCGTTCTGGCTGAACGGCTCCGGCCCACCATGATCAACTGCGGCGGCCCCGATGGCGTCCCGGAGAATTCCACGCCAGGACCCGGTTAACGCATTCATAAGCGCCATATAAACAACGCCCGGCATGATCAAAGGAATTGAAGAGAGACGTCTCACAGGATTGCGGAATCACGTTAATTCGTACCGCCCTTGAGAGGTTTCCCACATCACATCGTCATCACAAAGCCCCTGTTTCGACCGGGACCACAGCTCACTCGCTGTAACGTCGATTGGGTGCGTACCGAACGAAACCTCACCCGGCGTCTGGACCGGGTGTTCGCCAGACTGGACCGTGAGCCGGAACGACCGGCCCACATCGATGTGCCAAGGATGAGCAGGCACCGGGTCGTTCTGTTCTCGGCGACCCTGGCTTTCTACCTGGCGATCGTGTGGGCCGTGGTGACCACCTCCTGGCTGGTCCGGCTGGACTGGCAGGTCATGTTCTTCCGGCCGTACCAGCAGTGGCCGCAGATCCACGCGTTCCTCGACTACTACGTGGTGCTCGGCCAGCGCGGCCCCACCGCCGTGATGGTCGCGGCCTGGCTCGGCTGGCGGTCCTGGCGGCAGCACACCCTGCGTCCACTGCTGACGCTGGCCGCCTCGCTGCTGCTGCTGAACATCACCGTCGGCTCCGCCAAGATCGGCATGGGGCGGCTCGGTCCGCACTACGCGACCGTGATCGGCTCGAACGAGATGGGCCTGGGCGGCGATATATTTCCCAGCGGTCACACCGCCAACGCCGTGGTGACCTGGGGAATCCTGGCGTATCTGGCGTCCACGCCGAGAGCGCGCCGCTGGCTGTCGGCCCTGTCTGCGGTCACCTCGCTGGGCGTCGGCCTCACCACCGTCTACCTCGGTACGCACTGGCTGAGCGACGTGCTGCTGGGCTGGGCCGCCGGCCTGCTGATCCTGCTGGCCCTGCCGTGGTTCGAGCCGTTGATCGCCGCGGCCGAGAACGGGCTCTTCGACCTGCGCGACCGCCGGCGCGCCCGGCGCAGCCGGCCCGTCGCCGAACCGGTCGTACCCCTCACGCCGGTGGTGCTCAGGCCGCGCGGCGTGCCCGCGGAGGTCAGCCCGGTGCGCGAGCCGGTCTCCTCGACGCGTTCCTCCCGGGGTTCGGCGCACCTGGCCCCCGGACCGCACACGACCCGCTCCGAACGCACCCCCGTCACCCCGGCGGGCAGCCGCCGGCCTCCGCACGCCGACCGGCTGCCACGCGGCACCTCCCAGCCGGCCCGGCCCCTCACCGGCGGCTGAACCCACGAAAAGGCCACGGGCCCGGTACGCACAGCCGCCCCGCCGCCACGACGAAGGCCCCGCTCCCGGCAAGGGAGCGGGGCCTTCGTCGCACCCGGGCCGGCGGCGCGGGGCCGGCGGCGGCCGGGTCAGCCCTTCCAGGCGCGGGCCACCCGGCCCTCGCGCACCTCGAAGTTCAGCCGCCCGGTCCGGTACTCCATGGTGATGATCGCGCCCGGCGGCAGGGACCGTACCGTCGGCCATCCGCGCTGCCGGGCGAGCCGCTCGGCGTGCGCGGTGTCGAGACCGACGTACCCGTCCGGGCTGTCCTGGGGCTCCGCTGGCGGAGTGGGAATCGGTGCCATGCCGCCACGCTAGGCCGCAACCGGCCAAGACGGAAGCGGGCATGACCGGGTAAGAGAAGCATCCGACTCCGGTCACACTTCTGTCACAGCTTCCCGGTCCGCGTTTTGGCCGAACCGCGTCACACGTTCGGGGGTTTCCGTACCGCTTACCGGGGTAATCGAACAAAATTTATGCGTGTCGGGGCGTCTCTTCGAATTACCCGACGGGAAAGTGCCGCAGCGGGGATCGGGGTGGCCCCGGGGCGGTATTACCCCGCCAATCCACCACGGCGGTCCGGCCGCTGACGCCGCATAGGAAATTCACGGATTCAGCACACGACCGCCGTATGCTCCCCGGCCGAGCCACGGCCGCGCGAGCATCATGTCGGCAGCTCGCGGACACCCGCGCCCACGGGTCGCGGCGGGCCCGGGCGCGACGAGTGAAGGGGCGAGCGAGCGATGGGGACCCAGACGCGGGCGGCGGCGGAACCGGTGCGGGGTGGCCGGCTGGTCGTCGACTGGCTCACCACCACCGACCACAAGAAGATCGGTCATCTGTATCTGATCACGGCCTTCGGCTTCTTCCTCGCGGCCGGCGTCATGGCGCTGCTGATGCGCGCCGAACTGGCCCGGCCGGGGCTGCAGCTCATGAACAACGACCAGTACAACCAGCTCTTCACCCTGCACGGCACGATCATGCTGCTGCTGTTCGCCACTCCGAGCTTCGCGGGCTTCGCCAACGAGCTGATGCCGTTGCAGATCGGCGCCCCGGACGTGGCCTTCCCCCGGCTGAACATGCTGTCGTACTGGCTGTTCGCGTTCGGCGGGCTGATCGTGCTCGGCTCACTGCTGGTGCCGGAGGGCCCGGCCGCCTTCGGCTGGTTCGCCTACGCCCCGCTCAACGACACCGCGTACTCCCCCGGTCTCGGCCCGGATCTGTGGATCATGGGGCTGGCGCTCGCCGGCTTCGGGACGATCCTCGGCGCGGTCAACTTCGTGACCACGATCATCGGGATGCGCGCGCCGGGCATGACGATGTTCCGGATGCCGATCTTCACCTGGAACACGCTGTTCACCTCGATCCTGATCCTCTTCGCGTTCCCGGTGCTGGCGGCGGCGCTGCTGGTGCTGGAGGCCGACCGGCGGTTCGGCGCGCGGGTGTTCGAGGCGCCCAACGGCGGGGCGCTGCTGTGGCAGCACCTGTTCTGGTTCTTCGGGCACCCGGAGGTGTACATCATCGCGCTGCCGTTCTTCGGGATCATCACGGAGATCATCCCGGTGTTCGCCCGCAAGCCGATCTTCGGTTATCTGACCCTGGTCGGCGCGACGATGACGATCACCGGTCTGTCGATCGTGGTGTGGGCGCACCACATGTTCGCGACGGGCGCGGTACTGCTGCCGTTCTTCTCCTTGATGTCGTTCCTGATCGCGGTGCCGACGGGTGTGAAGTTCTTCAACTGGACCGGCACGATGATCAAGGGCTCGCTGTCCTTCGAGACGCCGATGCTGTGGGCGACCGGCTTCCTGGTGACGTTCCTGTTCGGGGGTCTGACCGGGGTGATCCTGGCGTCGCCGCCGCTGGACTTCCACGTCACCGACTCGTACTTCGTCGTCGCGCACTTCCACTACGTCGTCTTCGGCACGGTCGTCTTCGCGGTCTTCGGCGGCCTCTCCTTCTGGTGGCCGAAGTTCACCGGCAGGATGCTGGACGAGCGGCTGGGGAAGATCCATTTCTGGACGCTGTTCGTGGGCTTCCACACCACGTTCCTGGTGCAGCACTGGCTGGGCGCGGAGGGCATGCCCCGCCGGTACGCCGACTATCTGGCGTCCGACGGCTTCACCGCGCTCAACACGGTCTCGTCGATCGGCGCGTTCCTGCTGGGCCTGTCGACACTGCCGTTCCTCTACAACGTCTGGAAGACCGCCCGGTACGGGGAGAAGGTCGATTCCGACGACCCCTGGGGCTACGGGCGGTCCCTGGAGTGGGCGACCTCCTGCCCGCCGCCCCGGCACAACTTCGTCACCCTGCCCCGGATCCGCTCGGAGTCCCCGGCGTTCGACCTGCACCACCCGGAGTACGCGGGCCAGGCCCCGCAGCCCGAACCCGAGCGGCACCAGGCCGGTTCGGACTCCTCCTGACCCGCACGGCCGCCCCGCACGGCGGCCGTCCCGCTCGGTCCGGCCCCTCGATGCCCGGCGGCACGGCGGCCGGGTCCGCCCGGTGGGCCGGGGGCGGCCGCCGTCCCCGTCGGAACGGCGGCCGCCCCGCGCCGAGGAGAGCGGCGCTCAGAGTGCCAGGCGCTGTCCGGGCACGATCAGGTCGGGGTCCCCGCCGATGACGGCCTGGTTGGCGGCGTAGATGCGCTGCCAGGTGGTGCCGTGGCGGGCCGCGATGACGCTCAGCGTGTCGCCCTCGCGGACGGTGTAGTCGCCCCGGGAGGCGCCCCGGTGGTCGCTCACCGGCTGCTGCGCGGTCTTCGCCGGGGCGGACCGCACGGGAGCGGACCTGGTCGGAGCCTTGCGGGGGGCGGACTTCGTCGTCACGCCCTTCGCGTCGGCGCCGCCGGAGGAGGCCGTGGAAGCCGACGCGGGGGCCGCTCCGTAGGCTCCGGCGCGCGTCGAGCAGACCGGCCAGGCACCCCAGCCCTGGGCCTGCTGGACCTTGGCGGCGACGGCGATCTGCGCGCTTCTGGAGGCCTGGTCGGCCGTCGCGGCGTAGGCGGTGCCGCCGTACGCGCTCCAGGTGCCGGCGGAGAACTGGAGTCCGCCGTAGTAGCCGTTGCCGGTGTTGATGTGCCAGTTGCCGCCGCTCTCGCACTGGGCGATGCGGTCCCACACTCCGTTGTCCGCCGCTCCGGCGTCCCCGGCCGCGGCCAGCAGCCCCAGCGGGGCCAGCAGGGCGGCTCCGGCGAGCAGGGCTGTCGTGCGGCCCTTGCGGGCGCTGTCGGGACGTGTGGTGATGCGGGTGGTATCGGCACAATCGGACATGTAATTCCCTCTCCACGAACCCGGGCTCCCCCAGGACGGAGCGCGCGTCCCGCGGACTTCCGCGGTGCCGCGCGCCCGCCCCGTCCGCCGTGACCGGTGTCGGCGATGGTGCTCTGCCGGTGCCGGCGGCGGACGTACCCGAGCGGTGCTCTGTGCACACGGCGGAGGAATGTAGGGAGCCGGAGCGGCGGGAATCAACCAACGGTCCGTCAGGCCAGGCCAGTTGCCCGTTACCGCTGGTATCGGCGATTTCCGGACACCCACTTCATCCATTGATTTCATGATTTGTCGACCAACAGCTCAAGCGATCTGTGACTCACTTCACTCATTCAAGTCCCTTGACCTGGCGATGAGTTGACGGGGAGTGGCGTGTTCCGTACCGAAGGTGACGCTGTGCGGTGGATGGTTCGAACCGGTCCGCCCCGAGGCGTGACCCCCACCACAGGACGCCCGTTGTCTTCTTCATGAGCCCGGAAACCCCCGGGGCTCATCGGCAGGGAGCCACCCGGCCGACCCAGCACCGCATCCCGAGGGAGCCACCCGTGCCGCGCATGCTCGACGTCAGTGACGCCGTACGCGCCGAGATCGGCGACGAAGAAGCCGACCGGCTGCTCGCCGGAGAGAACGCCCCGGGCAGTTACGACTGCACGTCCTGTCGCACCCCGGGCGACTCCGAGCAGGAGCGCACCAGCACCGTTCTGTTCGTCGGGGACGAGACCGCCGTCCTCGCCTTCGCCCACGCCGGCTGTCTGCCCTCGCAGGTGGTCCAGGTCACCGAGGAGCAGCTGCAGGGGGCCGTGCGTTCCATCGGCACCGCCGGCGGCGACTTCACCGGCGGCGCCCCCGACAGGACCGTGCCGGAGCAGGCGGTGCTCGGGGTGACGAGCGGACTCGTCCTGATCGAGGGCGAGTTGCATCCCGCGCTCGTCGTCGAGCCGACCTCGGCGATCATGCGCCCGGGCGGCTCCGGGGTCGGCGACGACTTCCTTCCGCTGCTCATCGAGCAGGGCTACCAGCCGCTGACCGGGCTGACCTCGGTCCCACCGGTGCTGCACGGCTGGTCGGTGCTGCTCGCGGTCGGCCAGCTGCACGCGGTGCTCCAGCCCGGTCCGGTCGGCGGCCAGCCGGTCGCCTGGTGGCAGGCGCACCAGCCGCTCCAGGTGACGGACAGCTGGCGGGCGGCGGCCAACAAGCACCAGCAGGTGCTGATGTTCGCGGCACCGGTGGGCTCGATCGGCCGGCAGCCGCGGGAGGACCTGCTGCGGGACGCGCTGGACAAGGCGGCCGCGAACGGACGGCTGGTCGCCGCGGCGCTCCCCCTCGCCGGCACCTGACAGCCGCCCCGGCCGACGGCCGCCCCGGACCTGGCAGCCGCCCGGAGAGCGGGGGCCGCATCCCTTTGGGAGCGCTGTCGTTTGGACATACGTGCACGCATACGACACTCCTCCTCCCCGTCGGTCCTCCTTCGTCTCCGTCCCGTCCGCCCGGACGGCGCAGGACTGTGCCGGCGGGCCCTCGGCCACGCCGATCTACGACGCGCTCTACGCGGAGTGGGTCAAGTCCTTCCGCACGCTGCCGGGTGACCGCAGCGGCGAGGAGGAGTTGGGGTTCAGCGCCTTCGGGGACATCCCGGACGGTGTCGGGTCCTACGGCGGGCACCGGGAGGGGTCGTTCAGCAGCTCGTACAGCGCCTACAGCGCCGGCGCGTACAGCGCGCGGCAGCAGGCCCAGTCGCAGTGGCAGCGGGTCGGCACGCTCGGACGGCAGCACGACACCGGCATGCACCACGTCCCGGCGGCCCTGCCGCTGCCCCCGGGACCCCGCCGGGGGGTGTGACGGACGCAAGCTGAAGGGCGGCCCCCGGAGAACCGGGGGCCGCCCTTCACGTCGTACGGCCGTTACATGCCGTACGGCCGTTACTTCTTCTTGCCGCGCTTCTCGCGCACCCGCACCGAAATGTGGATCGGGGTGCCCTCGAAGCCGAACTCCTCGCGCAGCCGGCGCTCGATGAAGCGCCGGTAGCCCGCCTCGATGAAGCCCGAGGCGAAGAGCACGAACCGTGGGGGCTTGGTGCCGGCCTGGGTACCGAAGAGGATGCGCGGCTGCTTGCCGCCCCGGATCGGGTGCGGGTGGGCCGCGACCAGCTCGCCGAGGAAGGCGTTGAGGCGGCCGGTGGGCACGCGGGTCTCCCAGCCGGCGAGGGCGGTCTCGATCGCCGGGACCAGCTTCTCCATGTGCCGCCCGGTGCGGGCCGAGACGTTGACGCGGGGCGCCCAGGCGACCTGGCCCAGCTCGGTGTCGATCTCCCGCTCCAGGTAGTAGCGGCGCTCCTCGTCGAGCGTGTCCCACTTGTTGAAGGCCAGGACGACCGCGCGGCCCGCCTCCACGGCCATGGTGACGATGCGCTGGTCCTGGATCGAGATGTTCTCCGAGGCGTCGATCAGGATGACGGCGACCTCGGCCTTCTCCACGGCGGCGGCCGTACGCAGGGAGGCGTAGTAGTCGGCGCCCTGCTGCAGGTGGACGCGCTTGCGGATGCCGGCCGTGTCGACGAACTTCCAGGTCACTCCGCCGAGCTCGATCAGCTCGTCGACCGGGTCGCGGGTGGTGCCCGCCAGCTCGTTGACGACCACCCGCTCCTCACCGGCCACCTTGTTCAGCAGGGAGGACTTGCCGACGTTCGGGCGGCCGATCAGGGCGATACGGCGGGGGCCGCCGACCGCGACGCCGAAGGTCTGCTCGGGCGCCTCCGGCAGGGCCTCCAGGACGGCGTCCAGCATGTCGCCGGTGCCTCGGCCGTGCAGCGCGGAGACGGGGTGCGGCTCGCCGAGGCCCAGGGACCACAGGTAGGCCGCGTCGGACTCGCCGCTCAGGCCGTCGACCTTGTTGGCGGCCAGCACGACGGGCTTGCCGGCCTTGCGCAGCAGCCGGACGACCGCCTCGTCGGTGTCGGTCGCGCCGACCTTGGCGTCGACCACGAAGACGACCGCGTCGGCCGCCTCGATCGCGTACTCGGCCTGGGCGGCCACGGAGGCGTCGATACCGAGGACGTCCTGCTCCCAGCCGCCGGTGTCGACGACCTTGAAGCGGCGCCCGGCCCACTCGGCCTCGTAGGTGACGCGGTCGCGGGTGACGCCCGGCTTGTCCTCGACGACCGCCTCACGGCGGCCGATGATCCGGTTCACCAGGGTCGACTTGCCGACGTTCGGGCGGCCGACGACGGCGAGCACGGGCAGCGGACCGTGGCCCGCCGCCTCGATGGCGCCCTCGACGTCCTCGATGTCGAAGCCCTCGTCCGCGGCGAGCTCCATGAACTCCGCGTACTCGGCGTCGCCGAGAGCCCCGTGCTCGTGCTCGTGCGCGGCCGAGCCGTCGGGCTGGATGTCGTCGTTCATGAAGTCCGTACCTCGTCGTTCATTCGTGGTGGTCGGTGGACCGGTCCGGTTTCGTCCCGGCTGATCCACTACTCAAGTGTCGCCTAGCGCCCGGTCAGGCGCCTGGCGTTTTCCAGGTGGCGGGTGAGCTGCTTCTGGATGCGCTCGGTCGCCTCGTCCAGCGCCTTGCGCGTACGCCGCCCGGTGCCGTCGCCCGCGTCGAAGGGGTCGCCGAACACGACGTCGACCCGGGAACGCAGCGGAGGCAACGCCTTCGTCAACCGGCTGGGCCGCCTGGAGCTTCCCAGTACCGCGACGGGCACGATCGGCGCCCCGCCGCGTACCGCGAAGTAGGCGAGCCCGGCGCGCAGCGAGGCGAAGTCGCCCTCGCCCCGGGTGCCCTCCGGGAAGATGCCCAGCACTCCCCCGGCCTGGAGCACGCCGAGGGCCTGGGAGATCGCGGTGCGGTCCGTGGAGGCGCGGTCCACCTTCAGCTGGCCGATGCCGGTCAGGAAGGGGTCCAGCGGGCCGACGAACGCCTCTTTCTTGATCAGGAAGTGCGTCGGCCGGGGCGCCACGCCCATGACCATCGGGCCGTCGATGTTGTGCGAGTGGTTCACCGCGAAGATCACCGGGCCGGTCGCGGGCACCTTCCAGGCGCCCAGCACACGCGGCTTCCACAACCCGTACATCAGGCCGACGCCGATGCGCCGCCCGACCTCGGCGCCTCTGGCGGAGGGAACCGGCGGCCGGGTCACTTCCCGGCCCGCTTCTCCTCGACCAGGGTGACGACGCACTCGATGACCTGGGCGAGGGTGAGCTCGGTGGTGTCCACCTCGACGGCGTCGCCGGCCTTGGCGAGCGGCGAGGTCTTGCGGCTGGAGTCGGCCGCGTCCCGCTTGATCAGGGCCTCGCGGGTGGCGTGGACGTCGGCGCCCTTCAGCTCGCCGCTGCGGCGGGCCGCGCGGGCCTCCGGGGAGGCGGTGAGGAAGACCTTCAGGTCGGCGTCCGGCAGGACGGTGGTGCCGATGTCGCGGCCCTCGACGACGATGCCGTCCTGGGCACCGGTGGCCAGCGAGCGCTGCAGCTCGGTGATCCGGGTGCGGACCTCGGGTACCGCGCTGACGGCGCTGACCTTGGAGGTGACCTCCTGGGTGCGGATGGGGCCGGCCACGTCCACACCGTCGACCGTGATGGTCGGGGCGGCCGGGTCGGTGCCGGAGATGATCTCCGGCTTGCCGGCCACGGCGGCGATGGCGGTCGGGTCCTCGAGGTCGATGCCGTTGTTCACCATCCACCACGTGATCGCCCGGTACTGGGCGCCGGTGTCCAGGTAGCTCAGGCCGAGCTGCGCGGCCACGGCCTTCGACGTGCTCGACTTGCCCGTGCCGGAGGGACCGTCGATGGCGACGATCACGGGCTTGGCGGTCGGGGCGGCGCCGTTTTCCACGGGAGGGCACCTTCCTGGTGAAGGGTGGTGGGCGGGGTGCGGGACGCGAGGGCGCCCCGCACAAGGTTACTGGCTTCCGGGAGCCACCCTCACCGGGCTTCGCCCCGCCTGCGACCCCCGTCCGGCCGGTCCCGCCGCACGGGGGCCGCCCGCACCCGCGGCCCGGCCCCACGCGGCCCGGCCCCACGCACCGCCGAGGGCGCCCGCCGGCGAGAGGGGTCCGCGGGCCGAGGGGGCCGCGGAGCCCTCCCGGCAGGCGGGGCCGGACCCCTCTTCCACCTTCTACTGCCGCAGAGCCCAGCCCCGGTCGCGCAGGGCCTCCTTCAGGGGGCCCGCCGCTCGCGGTTCGACCATGAGCTGGACCAGGCCCGCCTGCTGTCCGGTCGCGTGGTCGATGCGGACGTCCTCGATGTTGACCCCGGCCCGGCCCGCGTCGGCGAAGATGCGGGCCAGCTGGCCGGGCTGGTCGTCGATGAGGACCACGACGGTGTCGTAGAGGCGCGGTGCGCTGCCGTGCTTGCCGGGCACCCGGACCTGGCCCGCGTTGCCGCGGCGCAGCACGCTCTCGACGCCGGCGCCGCCCTCGCGCCGCTTGTCCTCGTCGGAGGACTGCAGGGCGCGCAGGGCCCGCACGGTCTCGTCCAGGTCGGCGGCGACGTCCGTGAGCAGGTCGGCGACCGGGCCTGGGTTCGCGGACAGGATGTCGATCCACATCCGCGGGTCGGAGGCGGCGATCCGGGTCACGTCCCGGATGCCCTGGCCGCACAGTCGTACGGCCGCCTCCTCGGCGTGCTCCAGGCGCGCGGCGACCATGCTGGACACCAGATGGGGCATGTGCGAGACGAGGGCGACGGCACGGTCGTGGGCGTCGGCGTCCATGACGACCGGGACGGCACGGCAGTGCGAGACCAGCTCCAGGGCGAGGTTCAGCACCTCGGTGTCGGTGTCCCGGGTGGGGGTGAGCACCCAGGGCCGGCCCTCGAAGAGGTCGCCGGTCGCGGCCAGCGGGCCCGACTTCTCGCGGCCGGACATGGGGTGCGTGCCGATGTACGGCGTGAGGTCCAGGCCCAGCGCCTCCAGTTCGCGCCGCGGGCCGCCCTTGACGCTGGCCACGTCCAGGTAGCCGCGGGCGACACCCCGGCGCATGGCGTCGGCGAGCACACCGGCCACGAGAGCGGGCGGGGCGGCCACGATCGCCAGGTCGACGGGGCCCTCGGGGGCCTCGTCGGTGCCGGCGCCCAGCGCGGCGGCGGTGCGGGCCTGCTCGGGGTCGTGGTCGGCGAGGTGGACGGTGACCCCGCGCTGGGCGAGGGCGAGGGCGGCGGAGGTACCGATCAGGCCGGTACCGATGACGAGTGCGGTTCTCACTGGGCGATGTCCTTGCGCAGGGCGGCCGCCGCCCCGAGGTAGACGTGCGCGATGTCGGCGCGGGGGCGGTCCGACTCGATGTGCGCGAGGACCCGGACGACGCGCGGCATGGCGCCCTCGATCTCGAGTTCCTGGGCGCAGATCAGCGGGACGTCGACGATGCCGAGCTTGCGGGCGGCGGCCGCCGGGAAGTCGCTGTGCAGGTCGGGGGTGGCCGTGAACCAGATGCTGATCAGATCGTCGGTGGTCAGCGCGTTCCGTTCCAGGACCGCCGTCAGCAACGCCCCGACCCGCTCGTCCATGTGTCCGGCCTCGTCCCGCTCCAGCTGGACGGCCCCCCGGACCGCTCGTACCGCCACGGCGCTGCTCCTCGCTGACATGTGTGTCTGTTCTGGCCCGTCCAGCGTAGTCAGCCCGCGCGGTCCGGGCGCGTGGGGCCCGATCACTGAGACGATGCGAATGTGACGGTATCGACCGGTTTCACACCCTGCCCTTCTACCTCTGTACGGAGTGGTGACATGACCCAGCCCGCGACGCGGCGCACGGTTCTGGCGACGGGCGCGGCGGCGCTCGCGACGGGATGCGTGGGATGCGGTGCCGACAAGGACAAGACCTCGCAGCCGGCCGCCCCCGCGTCCGCCACCTCGGAGTCCGCCTCCCCCGCGGCCGACACCTCGGCCGCTGCATCCGGCGGGAAGGAGCTGGCGGAGACCAGCGACATCCCGGAGGGCGGCGGCAAGGTCTTCAAGGACCGGAAGATCGTGGTCACCCAGCCGAAGAAGGGTGAGTTCAAGGCGTTCTCGGCGATCTGCACCCATCAGGGCTGCACGGTGAACCGGGTGACGGACGGCACCATCGACTGCCCCTGCCACGGCAGCAAGTTCCACATCGCCGACGGCTCGGTGGCCGACGGTCCCGCGACCAGGCCGCTTCCCAAGAAGTCGATCAAGGTGGAGGGAAATTCGATCCGCCTGGGCTGAGGGCGCCGCGTACGCTCCGGGCATGCGGCCCGAGAACCCTCAGCACCTGGTGCGCGACCACACGATCTACGCCTGCGTCATGGGTTCCCGGGCCTTCGGCCTGGCGACGGACACGAGCGACACCGACCGGCGGGGCGTCTTTCTCGCCCCCACCGCCCTGTTCTGGCGGTTCGAGAAGCCGCCGACACATGTGGAGGGCCCCGGCGAGGAGCGGTTCTCCTGGGAGCTGGAACGGTTCTGCGAGTTGGGGCTGCGCGGCAACCCGAACATCCTGGAGTGTCTGCACTCCCCCCTGGTGGAGCACCTGGACGACACCGGCCGCGAGCTGCTGTCGCTGCGCGGCGCCTTCCTGTCCCTCCAGGTCCACGACACCTTCTCCCGCTACGCGCTCGGCCAGCGCCGCAAGCTGGACGCGGACGTCCGTACGACGGGCGCTCCGCGCTGGAAGCACGCGATGCATCTGCTGCGGCTGCTGATGAGCGCCCGTGACCTGCTGCGCACCGGTGAGCTGCGGATCGAGGTGGGCGACCGGCGCGAGTCGCTGCTGGCGGTGAAGCGGGGCGAGGTGCCGTGGGCGCGGGTCGAGGCGTGGATGGCTCGGCTGGCGGCCGAGGCCGAGGAGGCCGGGCGGGGCAGCCCGCTGCCGCCGGAGCCGGACCGGGAGCGGGTGGCCGACTTCCTCTTCCGGGTACGCCGCGACTCGGCCGCCGCGCACCCCGCGCGGAGGGCGGCGCCCGCCGAGGGCCGCCGGCTCCCCGCGCCGCCCCGCTCAGCCCGCCAGGCGGACGCGCACCACGAAGTCGTGGAGGGCGTCATGGGCGCCGGGCGCGTCCGGCAGGGCTGAGCCGGCCTGCGCCTCGTCCAGCAGTGCCTGGAGCCGCTCCACGTCGGCCTCCACCCGCGCGCCGTCGACGTCGGCGGCCAGGTGTTCCCGCTCGGCCTTGGCCGCTATCAGCTCGGGCAGGTATCCGGGGGCGTCCACCATGTCCAGGAGGGTGGGCAGATGGGCCTGGACCTCGCCGCTGCGCATGAGGTGGATGCCGGTGAGCAGGACGCGGAAGGTGTAGAGCAGCGGCTTGATCTCCCGGGTCTTCTCGAACATCCGCCACTGGGTCACCGCGAACCCCCGGTAGTGGTGGGCGTGGTGGCTGGTGAGGACGCCGGGGGCGAGCGCGGCCAGTTCCCGGTGCGCGTCGCCGGTGTGCACGACCAGCGGGGAGAGCAGCTGTTCCAGGACGTAGCCGTTGCGGCGGAGCATCAGCCGGACGAACTTGCGCAGGTCGTGGGTGACGAGGTCCAGCTCGACACCGAACCGCACCCAGGTTCGCGACCGGGTCTCCTCCGGCTCGCGCAGTCCGACGAGGTCGGCCGCCGGCAGCAGATGGACGCCCCGCACGTCCACGTCCGAGTCCTGCGAGGGGAAGCCGTAGAGATGGGCTCCGGAGATGGTCGCGAACAACAGCGGGTCGCGCTGTTCCGCGACCACGGGTGCGAGGTCGATGCCGAGGTCTTCGATCATGGGCCTAAGCGTCCCAGAGCGTGCCCAGCGCCAACAGATCGCGTCGGTGCTCGATCCGCTCGGCCCAGTCGGCCGGCCAGGCGTCCGCCCCCAGCCAGGCGCCCGCGAAGGCACCGGTGAGACAGGCGATGGAGTCGGAGTCGCCCGCGGTACAGGCGGCCCGGCGCAGGGCGGTGAGGGGCTCGTCCGGGAAGAGCAGGAAGCACAGCAGCCCGGTGGCGAGGGCCTCCTCGGCGATCCAGCCCTCGCCGGTGACCAGACACGGGTCGGTCTCGGGCGAGACGGTGCGCACGGCCTCCTGGAGCCGGTCGAGGACGTCCAGGCACTCGTCCCAGCCGCGTGCGATGAAGTGCTCCGGGCCGGGGTCCTGGGAGCGGGTCCACAGGTCGCCGAGCCAGGTGTGGTCGTAGTGGGTGCGCCGCTCCAGCGCGTAGGAGCGCAGCCGGCCGACCAGCCCCGTCGGGTCGGTGCCCCGCGCGAGCAGATGGACGGCGTGGGCGGTGAGGTCGCAGGCGGCGAGCGCGGTGGGGTGGCCGTGGGTCAGCGCGGACTGCAACTGGGCGGCGCCCGAGCGCTGTTCGTCGCCGAGCCCGGGGGCGAGGCCGATGGGGGCGACGCGCATGTTGGCGCCGCAGCCCTTGGAGCCGATCCGGGCGGCGTCCTGCCAGGGCAGGCCGTCCCGCGCGAGCAGGGCGCACGCGGTCAGGCAGGTGCGGCCCGGGGCACGGTTGTTCTCCGGCGAGTAGTACCAGTCGACGTACTCCTCGCGCAGCGGCCGCTCCAGCCGCTTCGGGGCGAGGTGGCCGCGCTCCATGGCGGTCCGCAGCGCCCGCCCGAGGGCGAAGGTCATCTGGGTGTCGTCGGAGACCAGGGCCGGCCGGGGCAGGTCGATCTCCCGCCAGGGGCCGCGCTTCGCCAGGATCGACGGCACGTCGTCGAACTCGGTCGGGAAGCCGAGGGCGTCCCCGAGAGCGAGGCCGACGAGTGCTCCCGTCGCGGCACGTTTGGACACGCGATTCACCATCCCCTTTATCGTCACTCTGACAATAAAGGGGATGGGTGATCACGGCAAGGTGTTCAGAGTTCGACTTCCTGCATCAGCATGCCGACCTCGGTGTTCGACAGGCGCCGCAGCCAGCCGGACTTCTGGTCGCCCAGGGTGATCGGGCCGAAGGCCACGCGCACCAGCTTGTCGACCGGGAATCCCGCCTCGGCCAGCATGCGCCGCACGATGTGCTTGCGGCCCTCGTGCAGCGTCACCTCGACCAGGTAGTTCTTGCCGGTCTGCTCCACGACCCGGAAGTGGTCCGCGCGCGCGTAACCGTCCTCCAGCTGGATGCCGTCCTTCAGACGCTTGCCGAGGTCGCGCGGGATCGGGCCGACGATGTGCGCGAGGTAGGTCTTCTTCACGCCGTACTTCGGGTGCGTGAGGCGGTGGGCCAGCTCACCGTGGTTGGTGAGCAGGATGACGCCCTCGGTCTCGGTGTCGAGCCGGCCGACGTGGAAGAGCCGGGTCTCACGGTTGGTGACGTAGTCCCCGAGGCACTGGCGGCCCTCCGGGTCCTCCATGGTGGAGACGACACCGGCGGGCTTGTTCAGCGAGAAGAACTGGTACGACTGGGTCGCCACGGTCAGGCCGTCGACCTTGACCTCGTCGTTCTCCGGGTCCACCCGGCGGCCCTGCTCCAGCACGATCTCGCCGTTGATCTCGACCCGGGCCTGCTCGATCAGCTCCTCGCAGGCACGCCGGGAGCCGTAGCCCGCGCGCGCGAGGACCTTCTGCAGCCGCTCGCCCTCCTGCTCGGCGCCCGGGAAGGTCTTGGGCAGCTTGACGTCCTTCTTGTCGGCGTACCGCTCCCGGTTGCGCTCCTCGACCCGCGTCTCGTACTCGCGCGAGCGTGCGGGGGCCGTACGTCCGCCCTGCTGGGGCTTCTTCGGGCCGCCCTTGGCACCGCCGCGGGCCGCGCCACCGCGCCCGGACTTGGGGCCCTCCGGGGAGGCGCCGGGGCCCACGTCGTAGCGGCGCTCCTCGGGGCGGGGCTTGCGGGGACGCCCCTGTCCCTGCTTCTGGTCCCTGTCGTTGCCGGCACCGCGGTAGTTACCGCGCCCACCGCTCTTGCCGCTGCCGCTGCTTCGCATCAAGGTTTCCGTCTTAGTCGTCTGCGTCCTGACCACCGGGCGCGTCGGGCGCGTCCGGGTCGAACGACGGCATACCCTCCTGGGTCTCGGCCTCGATCGCCTCAGCCTCCGGGAGGAAGGGCGCGAGCTCCGGAAGTTCGTCCAGGCCGCGCAGGCCCATCCGCTCCAGGAAGTAGTTCGTCGTCCTGTACAGGATCGCACCTGTTTCGGGTTCCGTGCCCGCCTCCTCGACCAGACCGCGTTGCAGGAGGGTGCGCATCACGCCGTCGCAGTTGACTCCGCGCACGGCGGAGACGCGGCTGCGGCTGACCGGCTGGCGGTAGGCGACGACCGCGAGGGTCTCCAGCGCCGCCTGGGTCAGGCGGGCCGTCTGACCGTCCAGGACGAGCCGCTCGACGGCGGGCGCGTACCCGGCACGGGTGTAGAAGCGCCAGCCGCCGGCGACGAAGCGCAGCTCGAAGCCGCGGCCCTGCGCGGTGTACTCGTCGGCCAGCTCGCGCAGCGCGTCGGCGATCCGCCGCCTCGGCCGGTCGAGGATCCTGGCCAGGTGCTCCTCGGTCGCGGGCTCGTCCACGACCATGAGGACCGCCTCCAGGGCGGGCTTGAGGTCGAGGCCCGCGACGGTGCCGGGCCCGGCGGGTGGTTGCGCGGTCTCCTGGCTCATGCCGACATCTCCTCCTTCGACTCGCTCGACTCCCCCGACTCCTTCGGCTCCCCCGACTCCCTCGACTCCCTCGACTCTCTGGCCTCCACGGGCTCCCGGGACTGCTCGGGCGGCCGGTCGAACTCGTCGGTGACCATCGGGGCCGCGTCCGTGTCCCCGCCCGTCCAGCGCACGGTCAGCTCCCCGAGCGCGTCCTCCTGCTCCAGGGCGACGGCCTTCTCGCGGTACAGCTCCAGCAGGGCGAGGAAGCGCGCCACGACGGTCAGGGTGTCGTCGGTGTCCTCCACCAGCGCCCGGAAGCTCGCCTCGCCCAGCTCCCTCAGTCGCGCGACCACGATCCCCGCCTGCTCCCGCACGCTGACCAGCGGGGCGTGGATGTGGTCGACGTAGACCTGCGGCTTGGCCCTTGGCTGCATGGCCTTGACGGCGAGCCCGGCGAAGCCCTCGGGTCCGATGCTGATGACGACCTCGGGCAGCAGCTCGGCGTGCTCGGGTTCCAGGCCCACGGTACGGGGGTAGCGGCGGGCTTCCTCGTCCAGGCGCTCGTTGAAGATGTCGGCGATCCGTTTGTAGGCCCGGTACTGCAGGAGGCGGGCGAACAGCAGGTCCCGCGCCTCCAGCAGCGCCAGGTCTGCCTCGTCCTCGACCTCGGCGGTGGGCAGCAGCCGGGCCGCCTTCAGGTCGAGCAGGGTGGCGGCCACGACCAGGAACTCGGTCGTCTGGTCCAGGTCCCAGTCCGGCCCCATGGCCCGGATGTGCGCCATGAACTCGTCGGTGACCTTGGACAGGGCGACCTCGGTCACGTCCAGCTTGTGCTTGGAGATCAGCTGGAGGAGGAGGTCGAAGGGCCCCTCGAAGTTGGCGAGGCGGACCTTGAAGACGCCGTCGGAAGGAGCCTGGTCACCGGGGGACGGCGCCGCCTCCGGCGCGGCGGGCACGCGCCCGGCCGTCAGGGCCCCCGCATCCGCGGAAGGGGCCGCCGCCACGGCCTTGGCGGGCTCCGGCTCGGCAGGCTCGGCCTGCACGGCCGGTTCCCTGGGCGCGGGCTCGGGGGCCGTGGCCGGAGGTACGGCCACTTTCGTAGGCACGGGCTCGGGGGCCGTCGCCGGAGGTACGGCCGGATCTGCCGGATCGGCCGGTGCCGTGCCCGGGCCGCGTCCCAGGGCACGCCGACGGCCGGCGCCGGGGGCGGCCGCGGGTACGGGGACGTCGTTCGAGGACATGGCCCCCGCAGGCTACCGTTACCGCCCGCGCAGCCGTCGTACGAGGATGCTCGCGTCCCCGCGGGACTCCAGGTCGGCCAGGACCACGGCCACCGCCTCGCGGACGATGCGCCCGCGGTCCACGGCCAGCCCATGCTCGCCGCGCAGGACGAGACGGGCGTGCTCCAGGTCCATCAATTCCTCGGCCGACACGTACACGGTGATCTTCTCGTCGTGCCGCTCGCGTCCGCTGGGCCGCCGGGCCGCCGCCCGACCGCGCTTGCGCGGCTGCTCGGTGGCAGAACCTTCCTGCGCCGTCTGCCGGCGCGCCGGGCGGCTGTGCGACTCGCCCGCCTCGCCCGACCCGGCATCCGCCGCGACGTGTTCGGCGCCCTCGCCGTCACCGCCCCGCACGGGTACCGACTGCGGCGCGTCCTCGGCGGCGGCCGCCTCGTCGCTCTCCCCGGCGGGAGCCGGCACCCGGGCCTCACCGCCCGCCCCACGCCGGGGAGTCGACGGCTGGAGTGCCGTGCCCCCTGTCGTACGGAAGAGTTCGTCGGCCCCCGGCAGACTCACTCGGCGTGACACCGGGCGAGCACCTCCCTGGCGAGCTGGCGATAGGCGGCGGCACCGACGGAGTTGGAGGCGTAGGTGGTGATCGGCTCACCGGCGACGGTGGTCTCCGGGAAGCGGACCGTGCGGCCGATGACCGTGTGGTAGACGTGGTCGTCGAACGCCTCGACGACCCGCGCGAGCACCTCACGGCTGTGCACCGTGCGCGAGTCGTACATCGTGGCGAGGATGCCGTCCAGTTCCAGGTCGGGGTTGAGCCGCTCCTGGACCTTCTCGATGGTCTCCGTCAGCAGCGCCACACCGCGCAGCGCGAAGAACTCGCACTCCAGCGGGACGATCACCTTGTGCGCGGCGGTCAGCGCGTTGACCGTGAGCAGACCGAGCGAGGGCTGACAGTCGATCACGATGTAGTCGTAGTCGGGCAGCAGCGGCTTGAGCGCGCGCTGGAGCGTGGACTCGCGCGCGACCTCGGAGACCAGCTGGACCTCGGCGGCCGACAGGTCGATGTTGGAGGGCAGCAGGTCCATGTTGGGGACCGCCGTCTTCAGCAGGACCTCGTCCGCGGACATGCCCCGCTCCATGAGCAGGTTGTAGACGGTGAGGTCGAGCTCCATGGGGTTGACGCCGAGACCGACCGACAGCGCGCCCTGCGGGTCGAAGTCCACGAGCAGCACGCGCCGGCCGTACTCCGCCAGCGCGGCACCCAGGTTGATGGTCGACGTCGTCTTGCCGACGCCGCCCTTCTGGTTGCACATCGCGATGATCTTGGCGGGGCCGTGGTCGGTCAGCGGGCCCGGGATCGGGAAGTACGGCAGCGGGCGTCCGGTCGGACCGACGCGCTCACGGCGCTGGCGGGCCGCGTCGGGCGCGAGCGTGGCCGCGTACTCGGGATCGGGCTCGTACTCGGCGTCGGGGTCGTAGAAGTGCCCCTCGGGCAGTTCGTCGTAGTCGGCGAAGTGGTTGTGGGGCGCGCCACTTCCGTCGCCGGCCATGGCGTTCACGTGATGGCCATCCATGCTCTGGTGTGCTGTCCGGGCCGGTTGCGGCCCCGGACTCTGGTGGGCTGCGAAGGTGCGCACAGCTACGGAGCCGACAGCCTCGAATCCCGTGGGGTCCTGGCCCCGTACCGGCATTCCTGGTTGACCACCCCCGGGAGAAAATGTCGACTCATTCACAAGTCGTCTTACCTCCTTGGTGACCAGGAAACTTCTAGACAAGGTCAGCGTGGCACCATGCCGACGGTTGGCGACTCTATGGCGTGTCGGCGGTCCGCAGCAACACAATCCGCCGGACCCGGCAGGATGTGTCGGCAATGAAACATGTGGCTGTCAAGGGCGTACGGGCGTCGTACAGCAGGTTTCACCGGTGTGCGAATCGGTCGAAGGGTTACGTTCGAGGCGAGTTGACCGAGAGTCGCAAAGTGACCATACACACATCCGGCCGGACCTTGTCGGGCAAGGTCCGGCCGGGTGCGCGATGTTGACGAGCCGTGTTGACGAATCGCCTTTTGCCGGGCGGCGACTTGGCGACTCGCCTGGTCGCAGGGGTCAGACCAGCAGGGACGCCAGCTCGACGTGCTCCAGTCCGTGCGCCTCGGCGACCTCCTTGTAAACGACCTTGCCGTCATGGGTGTTGAGACCCTTGGCGAGCGCGGCGTCGCGGCGCAGCGCCTCGACCCAGCCGTTGTTGGCGAGCGAGACGATGTAGGGCAGCGTCGCGTTGGTGAGGGCGTTGGTGGAGGTGTTCGGCACCGCGCCCGGCATGTTGGCCACGCAGTAGAAGACCGAGTTGTGGATCGGGAAGGTCGGCTCGGCGTGCGTGGTGGGACGGGAGTCCTCGAAGCAGCCGCCCTGGTCGATCGCGATGTCGACAAGAACACTTCCGGGCTTCATCCGGGCCACCAGCTCGTTGGTGACCAGCTTCGGGGCCTTGGCGCCCGGGATGAGGACCGCGCCGATGACGAGGTCGGCGTCGAGGACGGCCTTCTCCAGCTCGAAGGTGTTGGACATGATCGCCTTGACCCTCGTACCGAAGATCTTGTCGGCCTCGCGCAGCTTGTTGATGTCGCGGTCGAGCAGCGTCACGTCGAAGCCCATGCCGACGGCGACCTGGGTGGCGTTCCAGCCGGAGACGCCGCCGCCGATGACCACGGCCTTGGCGGGGGTCACGCCCGGGACGCCGCCCGGCAGCACGCCACGGCCGCCGGCCGCGCGCATCAGGTGGTAGGCGCCGACCTGCGGGGCCAGCCGGCCCGCGACCTCGGACATCGGGGCGAGCAGCGGCAGCGCGCGGCCCGGCAGCTCCACCGTCTCGTAGGCGATGGCCGTGGTGCCGGACTCGATGAGGGCGTCCGTGCACTCCTTGGATGCGGCCAGGTGCAGGTAGGTGAAGAGGACCTGGTCCTTGCGGAGGCGGTGGTACTCCTCCGCGATGGGCTCCTTGACCTTCAGCACCAGGTCGGCGGCGGCCCAGACCTCGTCCGCCGTCTCCAGGATCGCGGCACCGGCCGACACGTACTCGGCGTCCGTGATCGACGAGCCGAGGCCGGCGCCCCGCTCGACGACGACCTGGTGACCGTTGCGCACCAGCTCGTGCACACCGGCGGGGGTGATGGCCACCCGGAACTCGTTGTTCTTGACCTCGCGGGGGATGCCGACCTTCACGTCGATCACGGTCCTTGGCTCAGAGGGTATGGGGGGTGTCATTGCATGACATACCCAGGCGTGCGGGGGCACACCGGGAGACACCGCAGGAGAACGTGCGGCAGAGCCAGTTTAATGAAGGCGTTCCGGCTGTCTAGCCTTTCATTGCATCAATCTTCGTCGGATGCACTGCGGATTTCGCAGGCGTTCCCGTCGACTTCCGGCCTTTCCTCGCTCTCCGGGGCCTCACCGTCCAGCATGCGCTGGGCCGCAGCGCGGTGCAGGTGGGCCGAGGCGGGGTCGCCGAGCCGCTCCAGGGTGTCGGCCAGCCGCAGCTGGAGCGCGGCCTGCAGACGGGTGTCCTCGGCCCGCCTCGCCCACTCCACCGCCAGCCGGCAGGTGCGCAGCGATTCGGCGGGCCGGCCCGCGTACTCCTGCACCCGGGCCAGCTCGCTCAACGCCCGCGCGTGTGCGGCGACATCGCCACCCTTGCGGTAGCCCGCGACCGCGGCCCGCCAGTTCCTGAGCGCCTCCCCGTAGCGGCCCGCGTAGGTGTGGGCGCCCGCGATCCGGCCGTACAGCCGGGCGGCCTGCTCGCGCTCGCCGCGGGCCAGCCGCTCCCCCAGGGCCCGGCCGAACCAGTCGGCGGCCCGGTCGTAGTCCCCCAGCTCCTGGTAGGCGCCGCCTACGGATTCCATCGCGCGGCCGGTCGCGTACGGGTCGTTCGCCTCGCGTCCGGCGTCCAGCGCGGCCCGGTAGCGCACCAGCGCGTCCCGGGTGCGGCCGGTCTGCGCGTCCAGATCGCCGAGGTTCAGCAGGGCGGCGGCCTTCTCCCGGGGCAGGCCGCGGCGCTCGGCGACATCGAGGACGAGGCGGTGCACGCCGTACAGGTCGGGGGCGGCGGCCTGGGTGCCGACATGGGCCACGATGGCCCTGACCAGCTGGGACATCAGCCGCCTCGCCAGGGTGTCCAGCTCGCCGTCGGCCACCGCGAGACGCGCGGAGGCCAGCAGCGCGGGGCGCCGCACACGCAGCCAGTCGGCGGCGGCGCGGGGATGGGGGAAGCGCACCTCGCGGGGCATCGCGCCGAGCTTCTCCCGGGCCTGCGGGCTGTCCGTCTCGGTGATCGCCCGGCAGGACTGCAGCAGCCGTACCGTCCGCTCCAGCATCCGGGCCCGGGCCAGCTGCAACTCCGCGGGCCGCTCGTGGCTGACGGCGAGGGAACGCAGCAGCGGGTGCAGACAGCCGGGGACGTCGTACTGGGGCAGCGGGCCGTCCGTCGCGCGCAGCAGACCGTGGGCGACGAGGTCGTCCAGGACTGCGCGGGCGCCGTCGACCGAGCTGCCGGCGAGGGAGGAGGCGGTGTGCGGGTCGATCAGCCCGGCCGGGGCCAGCGAGAGCAGCCGCAGCAGCCGGGCGGCCGGAGGGGGCAGCTGGGCGTGGACGAGCCGGAGCACCCGGGCCAGCGGGGTGGTGTCGGCGCCGTCGTCGGTGTCGGCGTGCAGCCGCTTGGCGAGATCGGAGACGGCGGCCTGGGGGCGCGCGGCGAGCCAGCCGCCGGCCAGGACCAGGGCGGCCGGGTGGCCCTGGCAGGCCTCGACCAGGCTCTCGGCGGAGCGCGGGTCCACGGTGACGCGGACCGATCCGGTGAAGCCCGTGAGCAGTTCGACCGCGGACTTGGTGTCCAGGCCGCCGAGGGTGCAGGGGCGGACGTCGGCGATGCCGGTGAGCGGGCCGCCGGAGACGGCCACCGCCAGGCAGTGGGGGGTCTCCGGGAGCAGCGCGTCGACCTGTTCGGCGCCGGCCGCGTCGTCCAGCAGGAGCAGCGCCCGCCGGTCGGCGAGGGCCGCGCGCAGCGCCGCGGTCAGATCGTCCTCGGCGGCTCCGGCGGGGGCGGCCAGATCCAGCGCGCCGAGCAGTTCGCGGGCGGTGCGCTCGACCGGGACGGGGGTGCCGTCGGGTTCGCTGAGCCGGGCCCGCAGCACCCCGTCGGGGTAACGCTCGGCGACCTGCCGGACGAGTTCCTCGGCGAGCGCGGTACGGCCCGAACCGGGGCGCCCCGCGATGAGCAGCACCCGCGCGCGGGGCGCCTTGCGGCCCGAGAGGGTGTCCAGGCCGGCGCGTTCGATGTCGGCCCGCAGCTCCTTCAACTCCCGGGTGCGGCCCAGGAAACGGCCTTCCACGGCCGGGTGCGCGGACAGTCGCGCACCGTCTGTGTCCACCGCCTGATCCGTCACGGGCCACACTCCCGTCCCACCGCACGCGCAAGCCCGCCGGTGTCTTCCGGAACGGGCGTTTCCCGAGCCTAGTTCACTCTCTGCGACGTTCCGTGAGGAGCGCGGCGGACACATCGCCCGATCGGATCAGGCGATGGTCACACCAGTGGGCCGTACGGGTGCGGCTCAGGCGTCGAAGGGGCGGGCCGGCCACGGCGCGGTGGCCGGGCGCAGCGCCTCCAGCCCGTCCCCGCTCCGGGCGGCGACCAGCGACAGAACGCCCACCACCAGGCAGTTGTTGTGCACGTCACCGGCGAGGATCCGGCGCACCAGCTCGTCGACCGGCACGCGCGCGTGCTCCATGTCGGTCTCCTCGTGCTCGGCCTCGAAGCGCTCCCCCTCGGCCTCGGAGAGGTCACGGGCCAGGAAGATCCGTACGGCCTCGTCGCAGCCGCCGGGCGTGGTGTACACGTCGGTAAGCACCCGCCAGTCCTCGGCCTTGACGTGCGCCTCCTCGTACAGCTCGCGCTGGGCGGCGTGCAGCGGGTTCTCGCCGGGCACGTCGAGCAGGCCGGCCGGGATCTCCCACAGCTTGTGGCGCACGGGGTGGCGGTACTGGTTGATGAGCAGGACCCGGTCCTCGGCGTCCAGGGCGAGGACGGCCACCGAACCGGGGTGCACCTGGTAGTCACGGCGGACCACCGAGCCGTCGGGCATGACCACGTCGTCCGTGCGGACGGAGGTCTTGTTGCCCACGAACGGGGTCTCCGTCGCCCGGATCTCCCACTCCACGGGGGTGTCCTTGATCGTCATGCCCTGTCCTTCCACACACGCGGTTGACCACCGGCCCGATACGCAGGCCGGGGTGCCGACCTTCGCGGGTCGGCACCCCGGCCACCGTACAACCGGTGTGTTACTTGGCGTTCTTCCGCTCCACGGAGGCCTTCACCAGGCCGGCGAAGAGCGGGTGCGGGCGGGTCGGCCGCGACCGCAGCTCGGGGTGCGCCTGCGTGGCGACCAGGTAGGGGTGGACGTCGCGCGGGTACTCCACGTACTCGACGAGCTTGCCGTCCGGGGAGGTGCCGGAGAACTGGATGCCGGCCTTCTTCTCCAGCTCCGCGCGGTAGGCGTTGTTCACCTCGTAGCGGTGGCGGTGCCGCTCCTCGATGTACTCCTTGCCCTCGTACACCTCGCGGACGATGGAGCCCTCGGCCAGCTTCGCCGGGTACATGCCCAGCCGCATGGTGCCGCCCATGTCGCCCTCGCCGGCCACGATGTCCATCTGCTCGGCCATGGTGGAGATGACCGGGTGGCCGGTGGCCGGGTCGAACTCGGTGGAGTTGGCGTCCGGGATGTCGGCCAGGTTGCGCGCGGCCTCGATCACGATGCACTGCAGGCCGAGGCAGAGGCCGAGCAGCGGGATCTTGTTCTCGCGGGCGTAGCGGATGGCGCCGACCTTGCCGAGCACACCGCGGTCGCCGAAGCCGCCGGGGATGCAGATGCCGTCGACGTCCTCGAGCTGGGCCTTGGCGCCGGCCGGGGTCTTGCAGTCGTCGGAGGTGACCCACTTGATCTTCACCCGGGCGCGGTTGGCGAAGCCGCCGGCGCGCAGCGCCTCGGTCACCGACAGATAGGCGTCGGGCAGGTCGATGTACTTGCCGACCAGGGCCAGGGTGATCTCGTGGTCGGGGTTGTGGACGCGGTCGAGCAGGTCGTCCCAGGTCGTCCAGTCCACGTCGCGGAACGGCAGGTCGAGCTTGCGCACCACGTAGGCGTCCAGGCCCTCGCCGTGCACGGTCTTGGGGATGTCGTAGATCGAGCGGGCGTCGGGGCAGGCGACGACGGCATCCTCGTCGACGTCGCACATCAGCGAGATCTTGCGCTTGATCGCGGTCGGCACCTCGCGGTCGCAGCGCAGCACGATCGCGTCCGGCTGGATACCGATGTTGCGCAGGGCGGCGACGGAGTGCTGGGTCGGCTTGGTCTTCAGCTCGCCGGAGGGACCGATGTAGGGCAGCAGCGAGATGTGGACGACGAAGACGTTGTCCCGGCCGACCTCGTGGCGGACCTGGCGGACGGTCTCCAGGAACGGCAGCGACTCGATGTCGCCGACCGTGCCGCCGACCTCGGTGATGACGACGTCCACCTCGTCGGTGGCCATGCGCCGGATGCGGTGCTTGATCTCGTTGGTGATGTGCGGGATGACCTGCACGGTGTCGCCCAGGTACTCGCCGCGCCGCTCCTTGGCGATCACGGTGGAGTACACCTGACCGGTGGTGACGTTGGCGGAGCCGTCCAGGTTCCGGTCGAGGAAGCGCTCGTAGTGGCCGATGTCCAGGTCGGTCTCGGCGCCGTCGTTGGTGACGAACACCTCACCGTGCTGGAAGGGGTTCATCGTGCCCGGGTCGACGTTCAGGTAGGGGTCGAGCTTCTGCATCACGACGCGCAGGCCGCGGGCCTTGAGCAGCATGCCCAGGCTGGAGGCGGTGAGGCCCTTGCCGAGAGAGGAGGCGACACCCCCGGTGACGAAGATGTGCTTGGTCGTCGTAGATTTCGGCGGCATGGCCAAGAGGGGGCTCCCGTGGTCGCTGACTGTCGTGCGGTACGGCGTTTCCGGAGCGGAAGCTTCCGGGGTGCCGTCGCTTGCGGTTCGGGGGCTTCAGGCCCACCGGTCCACGGGCTACCAGGGTATCAGCGCCTGAGGGAGATGGCTTCCGGCCACGCTCCGCGTCCGCCCGGCCACGAGGCGGTGACACCAGCCGTGACACGCCATGCTCCGGTCACACGATTCTCACCGGCTGCTCACTCGTTCGGCCCACACCGGTTGCCCGGAGCGGGACGCAGATCATCTACGTGCGTCGTATCCTGCTCGGACACTCGCTGCCGAGCCCGGCCGGAACGACGGCACCACCCCCGCCCGTATCACCCGGAACAACGAGAGCGCGGCAGTTCGTTGAGCAAGGACTGTCGTTTTGCCTCAGGGCTCGGCGGGCTGCTTTGCTTCACCGCTCAACGACGCACAACAAACGACCCCCTTGACCGCACTAGCGACAGCCCCCTGCGCGGGGGTGACGTGGCCGTTCGACTGGAGTTGCACGTGGCCGGGCGCATCGAAGACTACGCACTCATCGGAGACATGCAGACCGCCGCGCTGGTCTGCCGGGACGGCACGGTGGACTGGCTGTGCCTGCCCCGCTTCGACTCGCACGCCGTCTTCGCCGGCCTGCTGGGCACCGAGGAACACGGATTCTGGCGGCTCGGCCCGGCGCACGCGGCCGACGCGCAGCCGCCCACGGCCGCCCGGCGCGGCTACCGCGGCGACTCGCTGATCCTGGAATCGGAGTGGGACACCCCGCGCGGCACGGTCCGCGTGACCGATTTCATGCCCCCGCGTGACGGCGCGCCGCAGCTGATCCGGATCGTGGAGGGCGTCACCGGGCGGGTGCCGATGCGCTCGGCCCTGCGGATGCGGTTCTCCTACGGCCGGGTCGTGCCGTGGGTGCACAAGCACGAGGGCCGCACGGTCGCGGTCGCCGGGCCGGACTCGGTGTGGTTCGACACGGAGGCCGAGACCTACGGCAAGTCGCTGACGACCTACTCGGACTTCACCGTGGCCCCGGGCGACCGGATCGCCTTCACGATCTCGTGGGAGCCCTCGCACAAGCAGCCGCCCGCGCTGCCGGAGCCGGAGCAGTCGCTGCAGGCCACCGAGGACTTCTGGCGCGACTGGGTGGAGCACTGTACGTACCACGGCCCGTACCGCGAGGCCGTGGTCCGCTCGCTGATCACCCTGAAGGCGCTGACGTACGCGCCCACGGGCGGCATCGTCGCGGCCCCCACCACCTCCCTGCCCGAGGACATCGGCGGGGTGCGCAACTGGGACTACCGCTACACCTGGCTGCGGGACGCGGCGATCACCCTGTCCTCGCTGCTGCGCACCGGCTACCGCGAGGAGGCCCGCGCCTGGCGCGAGTGGCTGCTGCGCGCGGTCGCCGGCGACCCGGAGAACCTGCAGATCATGTACGGCATCGCGGGCGAGCGCGAGCTGGGCGAGGCCGAGCTGGACTGGCTGCCGGGCTACGAGCTCTCCGGCCCGGTCCGGGTCGGCAACGGCGCCGCGCACCAGCTCCAGCTGGACGTGTACGGCGAGGTCACCGAGGCCCTGCACCTGGCCCATATGACGGGCCTCGCCCGCAACGACTACGCCTCCCTGCTCCAGCTGAAGCTGATCCGCTACCTGGAGGACCACTGGCAGGAGCCGGACGAGGGCATCTGGGAGGTGCGCGGCCCGCGCCGGCACTTCGTGCACTCCAAGGTGATGGCCTGGGTCGCGGTGGACCGCACGATCAAGCTGATCGAGTCCGGTGACGCGGACGGCCCCCTGGAGCGCTGGAAGGAACTGCGCGAGGACATCCACCGGGACGTGTGCGAGAAGGGGTACGACAAGGAGCGCAACACCTTCACGCAGTCCTACGGCTCCCAGGAGCTGGACGCCTCGCTGCTGCTGATCCCGCAGATGGGCTTCCTGCCGCCGGACGACAAGCGGGTGATCGGCACGATCGAGGCCATCCAGCGCGAGCTGTCCACCTCGGACGGCTTCATCCTGCGCTACCCGACCGAGGGTGCCGACGAGGGCGTCGACGGCCTGCCCGGCGACGAGGGGGCCTTCCTGGCCTGCTCGTTCTGGATGGCGGACGACCTGGCGATGATCGGCCGGGTGGACGAGGCCCGCAGGCTGTTCGAGAAGCTCCTCGCGCTGCGCAACGACCTCGGCCTGCTCGCCGAGGAGTGGGACCCGCGTCTGCAGCGCCAGGTCGGCAACTTCCCGCAGGCCTTCAGCCACGTCCCGCTGATCGACACCGCCCTGCGGCTGACGGCCTCCGGGGCGTACGGCGGCTGAGCGCGACCGGGCCGGGGCCCCCGCCTAGTCTGGGCATCGGACCCTTTCGCGAAGGGTGGCGGCCATGGCTCCCCTCTCGAAGGCGGGCGCGGCCCTCGCCGCGCTGCGCGAAGACCTGGTCGGTGCCGTGTTCGCCCCGGGCGATCCGGGCTACGACGAGGCCCGGGGCGTCTTCAACGCCGTGATCGACCGGCGGCCGGCCGTGATCGCCCAGTGCGCGGACGCCACCGACGTGGTGCGGGCCGTGCGCTTCGGCCGGGATCTGGACCTGCCGATCGCGGTGCGCGGCGGCGGCCACGGCCTGGCCGGAGCGGCCCGGGGCGACGGCGCGCTCGTGGTGGACCTGCGCCGGATGCACCGGGTGGCCGTCGACCCGCGGGCCGGGGCGGTCCGGGTCGGGGGTGGCGCCACGATGAGCCACCTGGACCGGGCCACCCAGCCCTACGGCCTCGCCACCACCGGCGGGCGGGCGTCCACCACCGGGGTCGGCGGCTTCGTCCTCGGCGGCGGCACCGGATGGCTGGACCGGGCCTTCGGGCTCGCCGCCGACAATCTGCTGGGCGTGGAGCTGGTGACCGCCGACGCCGAGCGGGTGCGGGCGAACGTCGACGACAACCCCGAGCTGTTCTGGGCGCTGCACGGCGGGGGCGGCAACTTCGGCATCGCCACCGCGCTGACCCTGCGCCTGCACGAGCTGCCGGAGTTCTCCCTCGTCCTGCTGATGTTCCGGCCCCGGCTCGGACCGGAGGTGATCAGCGCCTTCCGCGAGATCGTCCGCGCCGGGCCCGACGAGGTGGGCGGCGCGGTGCTGTACCAGTCCGGGCCGCCCGGCCGGCCCACGCCGCCCAAGTCGTCGGACGGGCCGCTGTGCGCCGCGGTCCTGACGTACGCGGGCGATGCGGACGAGCTGCGGCGGCTCGCCGCGCCGGTGCTGGCGCTGCCGCACGAGGCAAAGCTGGCCGGTGACCTGCCCTACGCGGACGCGCAGCGCGTGCTCGACCAGCCGCCCGGACTGCGCGGCCACTGGTCGGCGGAGTGCCTGTCCGCGCTCCCCGACGACCTGGTGGAGGTCTTCTGCGCCCGCGCGGACGGCATGCCGGGGCAGGCCGGCAGCCGACAGCTGCTGTTCCCGCAGGGCGGGGCGATCGCCGCCGGTCCGCGCGAGTTCCCGGTGCCCTACCGGGACGCCGCCTGGACGGTGCACCCGTGCGCCCGCTGGGAGGACCCGGCCGACGACGAGCGGGCGGTCGCCTGGGTGCGGGGTGTCCGCAGTGCCGTACGACCCTGGAGCACCGGCGCCGTCTGTCCGAACCTCATCGGGGACGAGGGCCCGGAGCGGGTCCGGGCGGCGCTGGGCGAGGGCAGCACGCTGCGCCTGGAGAAGGTCAAGCGGCGCTTCGACCCGGACAATGTGTTCCGCTTCAACCACAACATCCGGCCGGTGTAGCCGCCCTGCCGGGCCCGGCCGTCAGCCGCGGCTGTCCTCCGGGCGTTCGCGCAGGTAGCGTCCGCTGCATGGACAGCGGTACGGAGAGCAGACTCGCCACACAGGGCGCCGGGATCACCGTTCAGCGCGCGCTGGAGCTGCCCGGTCTGCGCAGCGGGCTGCCGGAGATCGTGGCGGGCGCCGACCGGCTGGGCCGCACCGTGCGCTGGGTGCACGCGGGCGAGGTGCCGAACATCGCCTCGCTGCTCAAGGGCGGCGAGCTGCTGCTCACCACCGGCTACGGTCTCGGCACCCGGCCCGCCGATCAGCGGGCGTTCGTCCGCACCCTCGCCGAGCGCGGGATCGCCGCCCTGGTGGTGGAGCTGGGCCCGCGCTTCACCCGGCTGCCGGCCGCACTGGTGGACACCGCGCGCGGCGCCGGGCTGCCGCTGGTCCAGCTGCACCGCGAGGTGCCGTTCGTGGCGGTGACCGAGGAGATCCACACCGAGATCGTCAACGGGCACTACGCGCTGCTGCAACGGGCGGAGGAGGTGCACCGGCGCTGTACCGAGGCGCTGTTGAGCGGTGGCGGGGTGCCGCAGGTGCTCGGCATCCTGGCCGACTTCGGCGGCAATCCGGTCTTCCTGGAGGCGGCGGACGGCCGGCTGCTGTACGCCGCCGGGTCCGGTCCCGAGGGCGCGGATCCGTTGCAGGTGTGGGAGGGGCTGCGCGGCCCGCACAAGGACGCCCCGCCGCCGGCCGGTTCGGTGCTGGTGGACGTGCCCGGCGGTGGGCCCGGTACGGCCGGCTCGGTGCGGGCCCGGCTGGTGCTGCTGCCGGTGCGCTCACCGCTGGCGCCGGTGCACCGGATCGCCGCCGAGCGGGCCGCGGCCATCCTGGCCGTCGTGCTGATGCAGGCCCGCCAGGAGGAGGAGCTGGCGGCGCGCGGGCGCGGCGACTTCCTCACCGATCTCGCCGAGGGCCGGATCGCGGCGCACGACGCCCCGGCGCAGGCCCGGGTCCTCGGCTTCAAGCCCGGTGACAGCCCGCTGCTGCCGGTGGTCATGCGGCTGGGGGACTCCCTCTCCCCCGAGGGGGGCGCCCGGGGTGACACGGCCGAGCGTGGAGGTGGCTGGGCGGTGCCCGCGAGGGCGCTCTCGGAGGAGCTGGCCGCGCTGGGCATGCCGGTGCTGCTGGGCGTGCGACCGGTGGAGGGCCGGGTCCTGGTGCTGCTGGCGCTGCGCTCGGAGTCGGAGCGCCCGGTGGTCGCCGACCGGGTGGCGGCGGCGCTGCGCGCGGGTGTGGAGCGGGCCGGGGCGCGGCGGCCCGGCGCTTCGCCGCCAGTGGTGGTCGTCGGCGTGGCGGGGGGCTGGGCGGCCGCCTCGGCCGGGCTGCGGCACGCGGCGGAGACGGCGGCTGCGGCCCAGGGCCTGACCGACCGGCCCTGGTACGACGCCCGCCGGCTCGACATCGACCTGCTGCTGTGGCGGCTGCGCGACCATCCGGACCTGGCGGCCTTCGTGGACCGCGCGATCGGCCCGCTGCGCGACCACGACCACCGCTCCAAGCCGCCCCTGCTGCCGACCCTGGAGACCTATCTGGCGCATGCCGGCCGCAAGGCGGAGACGGCACGCGAACTGCACCTCAACCGCCAGACCCTGTACAACCGCCTCGCCCGTATCGGGGAGTTGCTCGGCACCGACCTCGACGACCCGCAGACGGTACTGGCCTTGAGCCTGGCCCTGCGCGCCCGCCGGCACGTCCCCTAGGCGAGCGGCCTTGGCTGGGTCAACTCGTCGTACACGCTGAGCACTTGGGCGACCGTCTCGTCCTCCGTGGGCCAGCCGGCGGCCTGCCGTACCCCGCGTTCCCGCAGCAGCTCGCGCCGTGCGGGATCGGCGAGCAGGCGGACGACGGTCGCGGCGAGCGCGTCCGCGTCGCCGTACGGGACGAGTTCGGCGGCGTCACCGACGAGGTCCGGGATGCCGCCGACGCGGGTGGCGACGAGCGGCACCCGCGCGTGCAGCGCCTCCTGGGCGAGGACGGACCGCGACTCCCAGTCGCTCGTCAGCAGTGCCAGATCGGCGGCGGCGAGCAGTTCGGGCACGTCGTCGCGGCGGCCGATGAGCCGCACCGGCAGCCGCTCGTCCTCGATTCGCCGCTGCAGCTCCGCCCGCAGCGGGCCCTCCCCGGCGATGACGACCAGCGGCACCGGGTCCAGGTCGCGCCAGGCGCGGGCCGCGTCGAGCAGGACGCCGTAGCCGCGGTGCCGTTCGAGGGAGCCGACCGCGATGAGCAGCGGCCGGCCGGTGGTGCCGAGTTCGGCCCGGGTCTTGGGGCGCAGCCTGTCGGGGTCCTCGGGCGCGGGCCGGCGCTGTCCGGGCAGACCGACCGCCGCGAGCCGGGCGTCGCGCGCGCCGCTGCGGCGCGCCTGGTCGACCAGGTCGGAGCTGGTGCCGAGGACGACGGCCGCCGTCTTCGCCACCCGCCGCTCCAGCAGGCGCAGCAGATGCCCCCGCGCGCCCTCGGCCCGTGCCCGGTTGTGCCAGGTGACCACCAGCGGGGTGGACCGGCCGCCGAGGGCGAGCGCGGCCCGGAAGGAGGCGTGCAGCCCGTGCGCGTGCACCAGGTCGGCGTCGGCGCAGGCCGCCCGGAGCGCGGCCACGGAGGCCGGGGCGCTGCTGCGCGGGACGTGCACGTGCGCGGCGCCGGTCCCGGTGAAGCCGTAGGCGCGGTCGGCCTCGAAGGGGGCGCACACCGTGACCCGCACGCCCCGCGCGACGAGTCCCTCGGCGAGGGAACGTACGTGCGCGCCGCTGCCGGCGTTGCCTCCGCCCAGCACCTGCACGGTGCGCAGCGGCGACTGGCCGTGCGGTGCGTTGCTGCTCAGGGGGGTCACGGGGCCCGGACTCCTGGTTCGGCGTGGGGTGGTCACGAGGGAACGTACAGAAGGTAGCGGGCTCAGGGGGGTGCACGGACGTACCCCGCGCGCCCGCGGCCCGGACTGTCCCGGCCCGCCGCCCGCCCGCGGTCCCCGCCAAGCATGCCAGGCCGTGGGGCCGTTCCGGGAAATCCGTGGGGGCGCAGCGTGCGGCGGCCCGGGGCAATGCGCCGGAGCGCGTCACCCACACGGGTGAGACAGTCCGGGGTGGGAACCCCGGCGCGGCCGACCGGTGTCCGACCGCGTCCGCCGAGGCCGGACGCTCACCACGACCGCGCCCACGCGCTCACCCGGTCCCCGTGCCGGGCGGCGACCACGACGGCGACGGCGTGCGCGAGCAGCCCCGCGCGCCGGTTGCCCGCCACGACGGCCGCCCCCAGCGCGGCGCCCAGGGCGTGCGCCCCCGTGTCCCCGATCATGACGCGTTCGCCGAGGTCGTCGGGGAGCACGGCGGCCGCCACGCCCAGCGCGGCGGCGGCCAGTTCGCCGGCCGGCCCCGCGCGCAGGAGCCCCGGTGCCCCGAGCGCGAGCACCGCGCCCACGGCCCGCCCGGGGCGCACGTCGAGGAGGTTGACGAAGTGGGCGGTCCCGGCGATCACGACACCGGCCAGCACCCGGTCGGCCGGGCGTTCCTTCAGCAGGGCCCCGGCCGCCAGCCCCGCGGCCGACACCCCGAACAACTTGACTGCGCCGCTGGTGACTTCGCCGTCCCGCAACGCCTTCAGATGAGCCCGAAAGCCGCGCCGGTGGTCCCCGGCGACATCGTCGTAGGCCCCGCAGGCCCCGGCCGCCAGGACCGCGAGCCCGGCTCCGGGGTGGACGCGCGCGGCGCCCACGGCCGCCGCCACGGCGGACGCCGGCCCGGCGTACATCCCCACGGTCCGCCCGGCGTGGTTGCGCCGCTCCCAGCGCGCCGATCCGCCGGGCGGGCCGGCGCGCAGCAGGGACATGCCCGCGCGGGTGAGGGCGGCGGTGAGCGTGAGGGACCGGATCCGGTCCCTCACCCGTCGGCCCGGGCGGTCGCCAACAACTCCTCCGCGTGCGCGCGGGCCGTCTCGGAGTCCTCCTGGCCGGCCAGCATGCGGGACAGCTCACGCACGCGTTCCTCGCCCTCCAGCACCTTTACGCCGGACCGGGTGACGGACCCGTCGTTGGTCTTCTCGACCAGCAGCTGCCGGTCGGCGAAGGCGGCGACCTGGGGCAGATGGGTGACCACGACGACCTGCGCGGTCCGGGCGAGCTTGGCCAGCCGCCGGCCGATCTCCACCGCCGCCTTGCCGCCGACACCGGCGTCGACTTCGTCGAAGAGGTAGGTCGGTACGGGGTCGGTGCCCGCGAACACCACCTCCACGGCCAGCATCACGCGGGACAGCTCACCGCCGGACGCGCCCTTGGCGATGGGCCGGGGCGGGGCGCCCGGATGCGGGGCGAGCAGCAGCTCGACCTCGTCGACGCCCGACGGGCCGTAGGCGACGGCCCGCCCGCCGACCTCGACGCCCTCGGGGTCCTCGGTCTGGCGGATGTCGAAGGACACGCGCGCGTGCGGCATGGCCAGCGAGGCCAGCTCGGCGGTCACGGCGGCGGCGAACCGGTCGGCGGCGCCGGTCCGGGCGTCCGTCAGCGCCTGCGCGAGGCCGCTCAGTCCGGCGCGCAGCGCGTCCCGCTCGGCGGTCAGCTCCTCGATCCGCTCGTCGTCGCCGTCCAGTTCCGTCAGCCGCCCGGCGCTCTGCTCGGCCCAGGCCAGGACGGCGTCCACGTCCTCGCCGTACTTGCGGGTGAGCGCGGTGAGCGCGGCCCGGCGCTCCTCCACGGCGGCCAGCCGCAGCGGATCGGCGTCGAGATCGTCGGCGTACCCGGCCAGCTCACCGGCGACGTCGCCCAGCAGGATCCCGATCTCCCCGATCCGTTCGGCGAGCGCGGACAGCGCCGGGTCGTGCGACCGCACGGCCTCCAGTGCCCGGTGGGCGCCCGCGACCAGCGTCGAGGCGTCGATCCCCTCGGGGTCCTCGGGGTTGCCCGCGAGGGCGGCGTGCGCGGCCGTCGCGGCGGACGACAGCGCCTCGGCGTGCCCCAGCCGTTCCGCCTCCTCGGCCAGCTCCACGTCCTCACCGGCCCGCGGCTCCACGGCGGCGATCTCGTCGAGCCCGTACCGCAGCAGGTCGGCCTCCTGCGCCCGCTCACGCGCGCGCGTGGTGATCTCCTCCAGTTCGGCGGAGACGGCCCGCAGCCGCCGGTAGGCCTCGGTGTACTTGGCGAGCGGCACGGTGACCGCGTCCCCGGCGTACCGGTCGAGCGCCTGCCGCTGCCGGGACAGCTTCAGCAGCCCCTGCTGGTCGGTCTGCCCGTGCACGGCCACCAGGTCGTCGGCCAGCTCGGCGAGCAGCCCCACCGGCACGCTGCGCCCGCCCAGATGAGCCCGCGAACGGCCCTCGGCGGAAACGGTACGGCTGATCAGCAGAGCCCCGTCGTCCAGTTCGGCCCCGGCCTCCTCGGCGCGCACGAGGGCGGCGGCGTCCGCGGGTACGGCGATCCGCCCCTCCACGACCGCCTTCTCGGCCCCGATCCGCACGAGCGCCGGGTCCGCCCTGCCACCGAGCAGCAGTCCCAGGCTGGTGACGACCATGGTCTTGCCCGCACCCGTCTCGCCGGTGACGGCCGTGAACCCGGGCGACAGCTCGACCACGGCATCGTCGATGACCCCGAGCGACCGTATCCGCATCTCCTCCAACACGGAACAGACCATACGAGGTCCAGGGCGGGGAGCGCACATGGGCCGCCCGAACCGCTAGTGCGGCGCCCCCCGCCACCCGGTGGTCGGCAGCGCGAACTTCGCGACAATCCGATCCGTGAACGACGAGTGATGCAGCCGCGCCAGCCGCACGGGCACGGCTCCCCGGCGCACCTCGACGCGGGCGCCGGGGGGCAGCTCCACGGTCCGCCGCCCGTCGCACCACAGCACCCCCGGCGGGATGTGCGGCAGCACCTCCACGGCGAGCACCGAATCCGGCGAGGTGACCAGCGGCTTGGCGAACAGCGCGTGCGCGCTGATCGGCACCATCAGCAGCGCCTCCACCTCGGGCCACACCACCGGCCCGCCGGCGGAGAAGGCGTACGCCGTGGACCCGGTCGGCGTGGACAGCACGACCCCGTCGCATCCGAAGCCCGTCACCGGGCGCCCGTCGATCTCCAGCACCACCTCGAGCAGCTTCTCGGCGCCCGCCTTCTGCACGGCCGCCTCGTTCAGCGCCCAGTCGGTGTGCACGATGTCGCCGTTGCGGTGCACGACGACATCGACGGTCATCCGCTCCTCGACCTCGTACGACCGCGCCACCACCCGGTCGACCACCCGGTCGAGGTCGTCACGCTCGGCCTCGGCGAGGAACCCGACGCGTCCCAGATTGACGCCGAGCATCGGCACCCCGGAGGCCCGCGCGAACTCGGCGCCCCGCAGCAGCGTGCCGTCGCCGCCCAGGACGATCAGCAGCTCGCACCCGTCGAGGCACTGCGCGGTGGCCTCCTTGACCAGCTGCACCTCGTCGGGCAGCGGCAGATCGCATGCCTCCTCCTCCAGCACCCGCACCCCGATGCCGTGCCGCAGCAGGCCCTTGACGACGAGTTCCGCACTGCGGATCGCCGCGGGCCGCCCGGTGTGGGCCAGCAGGAAAACAGTTCGCGCCCGGTTCTGTGTCAACGCGGCCCCTCCGCCACTGCACGGTCGACGTCGGCCGGGTCCAGTGCGGGAGCACCGGACCGCAGCCAGAGAAAGTACTCGACGTTCCCCGAGGGGCCGGGCAGCGGACTCGCGGTGACGCCACGCACCCCGAGCCCCAGCTCCCAGGCCTTCTCGGCCACTGCCCGCACGGACTCCGCCCGCAGCTGCGGACTCCGTACGACACCCCCGCTGCCCAGCCGTTCCTTGCCCACCTCGAACTGCGGCTTGACCATCATCACCAGGTCGGCGTCCGGCCCCACGCACCGCTTCAGGGCGGGCAGCACCAGTCCGAGCGGGATGAAGGACAGATCGCCCACCACAAGATCCACAGGCTTCCCATCGATCACCTCGAGCGTCAACTCACGTACGTTCGTACGGTCCTTGACGGTGACGCGTTCATCGCTCTGCAGAGACCAGGCGAGCTGGCCGTAGCCGACGTCCACGGCGACGACGTGCGCGGCGCCCGCGCGCAGCAGGACATCGGTGAAGCCACCGGTGGACGCGCCGGCGTCCAGCGCGCGCCGGCCCTCGACGACGAGCCCCTGGGGCCCGAAGACCGCCAGCGCGCCGGCGAGCTTGTGGCCGCCGCGGGACACGTAGTCCGGATCGCTGTCGTCGCTCTGGACCACGATGGCCGCGGCGGTCTCCACCTGTGTGGCCGGCTTGGTCGCCACGGTCCGGCCGACGGTGACCCGGCCTGCGACGATCAGCTGGCTGGCGTGCTCGCGCGAGCGCGCGAGCTTCCGGCGGACCAGCTCCGCGTCCAGACGGCGGCGTGCGACTCCTGCCACGTTCGGTTCAGCTCCTGCTCTGGTGCGACATCGGTGACGTCGGGTACGGCGATGAGGGCGCCGGAGGTTCCGGACGGGCGTCGAGCGCGGTGAGCGCGTCGCGCAGCCCCCGGTGTACATCCTCGTACACCTCGACATGCCCGTCGGTGGCGAGGTGGTCGGCGTCGGCGAGCCGCTCCAGCCGGGCGTCGATCTCGGCGTTGCCGGTGGCGGTGCGGGCGACGCCCACCGGCGCCGGGGCGGCGGGGTCGGACTCGGGCTCTGTGACGATCGCGGCGGCCGGCGGTACGGCGGCGGCCTCGGACACGGACTCGCTCATGCCCAGACGCTACCTCGAACCACTGGGGTACCGTCGGTGGCGATGGCCACCGTGGAGGAGTGCCGCGCCGCACTGGAGAAGCTTTCGGACAACATGCGAGGAGCCGAGGGCGACGTCCGTGCTGCCGCCGCCCTGGAACGCTCGGTGAGCTGCCACATCACCGATCTCGACGTCACCTTCGCGGGCCGGATGACCGGTGGCCGGATCGAGGTCGACGACACCCGCCCCGGCCCGCCGCGCGAGCAGGCGCGGATCAGACTCGCCCTGGCCGGTGACGACCTGGTGGCCCTGGTGGACGGCGGGCTGAACTTCGCGACCGCCTGGGGCAGGGGCCGGGTGAAGCTGGAGGCGAGCCTGCCGGACCTGTTCCGGCTCAGGAAGCTGCTGTGACCCGCCGGGCGCGGGCCTTGCGCGCGGCCGGCACCACCAGCGGGGTGCCCGTCTGCGGATCGTCGATGACCTGACAGCGCAGCCCGAACACCTCTTCGACCAGTTCGGCCGTGACGATCTCGTTCGGCGCGCCCTCGGCGATCACCTCGCCGCCGCGCAGGGCGATGAGGTGGGTGGCGTAGCGGGCGGCGTGGTTCAGGTCGTGCAGGACGGCGACCAGGGTGCGGCCCTGCGTCTCGTGCAGCTGCGCGCACAGGTCGAGCACGTCGATCTGGTGCTGGATGTCGAGATAGGTGGTCGGCTCGTCCAGGAGCAACAGGGGGGTCTGCTGGGCCAGCGCCATGGCGATCCACACCCGCTGCCGCTGGCCGCCGGACAGCTCGTCCACGTACCGGTCGGCCAGCTCGGCCACCCCGGTCCGCCGCATCGACTCCCGGACGACCCGCTCGTCCTCGGTGGACCACTGCCGCAGCAGACCCTGGTGCGGATAGCGGCCCCGGCCGACCAGGTCGGCGACGGTGATGCCGTCGGGCGCGATGGACGACTGCGGCAGCAGGCCGAGGGTCCGCGCGACCTTCTTCGCCGGCATCGACTGGATGACCTGCCCGTCCAGCAGCACCCGGCCCTCGCTGGGCCTGAGCATCCGCGACAGCGCCCGCAGCAGCGTCGACTTGCCGCAGGCGTTCGGGCCGACGATCACCGTGAAGGAGTTGTCGGGGATCTCCACCGACAGCTGTTCGGCGATCACGCGCTGGTCGTAGGCGAGGGTGACGTTCTCGGCGGACAGGCGGTTCACAGTGCTCCTCGGGGTGTTGGTGGGCGCGCCGCTCATATCCGGCCCGCCTTGCGCTCGGTGACCAGCAGCCACAGCAGATAGCAGCCGCCGAGGACGCCGGTGACCACGCCGACCGGCAGCTGGTCGGCGCCGAAGGCGCGCTGCGAGGCCCAGTCCGCCGCGACCAGCAGGGCGGCGCCCATGCACAGCGAGGGCACCAGATTCGGCCCCGGGGACCGGGTCAGCCGCCGGGCGAGCTGCGGCGCGGTGAGGGCCACGAAACCGACGGGTCCGGCGGCGGCCGTCGCGGCCGCGGTCAGCAGCACGGCGCAGACCAGCAGCAGCATCCGGACGCGCTGCACCCGCACCCCGAGGGCGTGGGAGACGTCGTCGCCCATCTCCAGCATCCGCAGGCCGCGCGCGTTGCACAGGACCAGCGGCACGACGATCGCGCAGAGGGCCAGCAGCGGCCATACCTGCGACCAGTCACGGCCGTTGAGGGAGCCGGTCATCCAGACGACCGCGCGGGCCGCGTCGACCAGGTCGGCCTTGGTGAGCAGATAGCCGTTGACCGCGGTGACGACGGCGGAGACGCCGATGCCGACCAGGACCAGCCGGTACCCGTGCACGCCCTGCTTCCAGGCGAGGAGATAGATCGCGAGACCGGTCACCAGTCCGCCGATCAGCGCGCCCAGGGTGACCTCGGTGGCGCTGCCGGACATCAGCACGATCACGACGAGCGCGCCGGCCGTCGAACCCTGCGACAGGCCGAGCACGTCCGGGGAGCCCAGCGGGTTGCGGGAGACGGACTGGAACAGCGCGCCGCCGAGACCGAGGGAAGCGCCGACCAGCAGACCCACCAGGACGCGCGGCAGCCGCAGCTCGTCGACGATGAAGTCCTGGTACGCGGTGCCGTTCCCGGCGAGCGTCCTGAGCACGTCGGCCGCGGGTATCCGGGCGTCACCGGTGCCGATCAGCGCGACACCGGCGGCCAGGGCGGCGACCAGCAGGAGGACGACGACGATCAGGGCCCGCGGGTCCAGCCGCAGGGAGAGCCCGCCGGGGGTGCGCACGGCACGGCTCCTGGAGGGAGTCTTCACAGCTGGGCCGTCCTTCGCCGTCGTACGAGAAAGATGAAGACCGGGCCGCCGATGATCGCGGTGACGATGCCGACCTGGAGCTCGGCGGGGCGGGCCACCACCCGGCCGATGACATCCGCCCCGAGCAGCAGCACGGGCGACAGCACCGCGGCGTACGGCAGGATCCAGCGCAGGTCGGGTCCGGTGAAGGAGCGCACGACGTGCGGGACCATCAGACCGACGAACACGATCGGACCGCAGGCCGCGGTCGCGGCACCGCACAGCACGGTCGCGGCCAGCATGGCCAGGGCGCGGGTGCGTCCGAGACCGGCGCCGAGCGCCCGGGCCGTGTCGTCGCCCATCTCCACGGCGTTCAGCGGCCGGGCGAGGGCGAGGGCCAGGACCGTGCCGGCCACGAGGAACGGCAGCACCTGGTGGACGGTCGCGTCCGTCGCCGAGGACAGCGAACCCACCGTCCAGAACCGCATCCTGCCCAGCGCCGCGTCATCGGTGATCATCACGGCCTGCAGATAGCCGTACAGGGCGGCGCTGATCGCCGTACCGGCGAGCGCCAGGCGCACCGGGGTGGCGCCCCGGCTGCCGCCGAGGAACCACACCAGCGCGCCGACCGCCGCCGCGCCGAGGAAGGCGAACCACACATAGCCGGTGAGGCTGGTGACACCGAAGAAGGTGATGGCCGTGACGACGGCCGCGGACGCACCGGCGTTGATGCCGAGCAGCCCCGGGTCGGCCAGCGGGTTCCGGGTGAGCGCCTGCAGCACCGCGCCCGCGAGACCGAGCGCGGCACCGGCCAGCAGACCGAGGAGCGTGCGCGAGAGCCGCTCGTCCACGACGACGTCGCCGTAGGTCCCCGTGTCGTGGAACAGGCCGTGCCAGACCTGGTCCAACGGCAGCGCTTTCGCACCGACCGCGATACTCGCCAGGGCGACGAGCAGCAGGACCGCGACGGAGAGCAGGATCCCAAGGATCCTCACCGCCCGACGAGTTGGGGGCGCGGGGGCGCTCTCCGCGCGCTGTACCGGGGGACTGTCGACCAACACGAGGTTAGGTTAGCCTACCCTCGCATACGGTCTCGATCCCCGGGTGGTGCCTTCCTCGGCTTCACAGTCCCAGCCGCGCCAGCGCCTTCGCCCCGTCCAGCGCGCACGAACCGTCCCCCGCCGAGGTCCAGGCCGCCGCGCACAGCGCCCGCAGCCCGTCCAGCGCCTCGCCGTCGCCGTCCAGCTCCAGCCGGTCCGCGCCGGCGGTCGCCGTCCAGCCACCGCAGCGGAACCCCTCGCCCGCCTCCGCGACCTCGGGCTGCCCGGTGAGCAGACCGCGCAGGTCGGCGTCCACATACGTCGGCCGGTGCCGCGGCCGGGCGGCCAGCAGCTGGGGCCCGTCGGTGACACCGGTCAGCACCAGCAGCGAGTCCACCCCGCCGTTGAAGGCGCCCTCGATGTCCGTGTCCAGCCGGTCCCCGACCACCAGCGGCCGCTCGGCACCCGTCCGGATGATCGTCTCCTTGTGCATGGGCGGCAACGGCTTGCCCGCCACCTGCGGATCCGCGCCGGTGGCGATCCGCACGACCTCCACGGCCGCCCCGTTGCCCGGCGCGATCCCCCGCCCGCTGGGAATCGTCAGATCGGTGTTGGACGCGAACCACGGCACCCCGCGCGCCACCGCGTACGAGGCCTCCGCGAACCTGCCCCACGGCAGGTCGAGTCCGCCGTACCCCTGCACCACCGCCGCCGGATCGTCGTCCGCCGACTCCACCGGGACCAGCCCGCGTTCGCGCAGCGCCACCCGCAGCCCCTCGCCGCCGATCACCAGCACCCGCGCCCCCCGCGGCACCTGCTCGCTGATCAGCCGCGCGACGGCCTGCGCGGAGGTGATGACGTCCTCGGCCCCCGCCGGTATCCCCAGCTCCGTCAGGTGCTCGGCCACGCTGTCCGGCGTCCGCAGCGCGTTGTTCGTGACGTACGCCAGACGCATCCCGCCCTCGCGCGCCGCCGCCAGCGATTCCACCGCGTGCGCGATCGCGTTCCCGCCCGCGTAGACCACCCCGTCGAGATCGAGCAGCGCCGTGTCGTACGCCTCGCTCAGGGGCCGCCCACTGCCCTCGGGCCTCGTCCTGACGCCCTGGCTCATGTTCATCGCTCCTCGTTCACTCGCGTTTCCCCCGATCATCCCGCATGCCGCCCGCACACGTACGATGCCGGGATGAACACTGCAGGTCACTCGGAAGCAACGGCGCGCCGAGGCCTGGAACTCACTCCGTTCCGCGGCCTTCGTTACGACCCCGAACGGGTCGGCAGCCTGGCCTCCGTCACCTCTCCGCCGTACGACGTGGTCGTACGCCCCGATGGTGTGCACCACCTCCAGTCGGCCGACCCGCACAACATCGTCCGGCTGATCCTGCCCCAGGCCGGCACGTCCAGCGCCCGCACCGAGCAGGCGGCGGACACCCTGCGCCGCTGGCTGGACGAGGGCATCCTCACCGTGGAACCCGAGCCGTGCCTGTACGTGTACGAGCAGCGGGACGGCAACGGCATGCTCCAGCGCGGCGTCATCGGCGCCCTGCGCGTCTCGGAGCCCGAGGAGGGCCTTGTCCTGCCGCACGAGGACGTCATGCCGCTCGTGGTCGCGGACCGCGCCGCCCTGATGCGGGCCACGCGGGCGAACCTGGAGCCGCTGCTGCTGACCTACCGCGGCAACGGCACGGCCGCCGAGGTCGTCGAGCGCACGGCGTCCCTCCCACCCCTGCTGGCCACGACCACGGAGGACGGCTACCAACACACCCTGTGGTCCGTCACCGACCCGGTCGACATGGCGCTCGTCCAGTCCGAACTCGCCCGCCACCAGGCCCTGATCGCCGACGGTCACCACCGCTGGGCGACCTACCTGCGACTGCGGGCGGAACACCCCTCCCCCAGCCCCTGGGACCACGGACTGGTCCTCCTGGTCGACACCGTCCGCTACCCGCTGCGGGTGCGCGCCATCCACCGGCTGCTGCACGGCCTGCCGGTCGCCGACGCGCTGGCCGCCGTGGACGGCCTGTTCCGGGTACGACGCCTCGACGCGGCGCAGCCCGAAGCCCTGGCGGCGCTGGCCGACGCCTCCTGCGAGGGCAACGCCTTCCTGCTCGCCGGGGACGGCGGCTACCACCTGCTCAGCCACCCCGACCCCGCCCTGCTGGCCCGGACGATCCCGGCGGACCGCCCGGCCGCCTGGCGTTCCCTGGACGCCACGGTCCTGCACTCCACCCTCCTCGAACACGTCTGGCACATCCCCGAGGACTCCCCGGCCCACATCGCCTACATCCACGACACGGCGGCCACGGTGGAGAAGGCCGAACGCGACGGCGGAACGGCCGTGCTGATGCACCCGGTCCGCGAGGAGGTCGTACGCGAACTGGCCCGCCAGGGCGTGACGATGCCGCGCAAGTCGACCTCCTTCGGCCCGAAGCCGGCGTCGGGTCTGGTGCTGCGGGCACTGGAGATCTGAGACGGGCGCGGGCACAGGCACGGGCACGGGCACGGGCACGGGCACGGGCACAACGGCAAGGGGGCAGGCTCCTGGCGGAGCCTGCCCCCTTGCCTCGTCTGGCGTCCGTGGCCGACGTCAGTGCTTGTCGTCGTCCTGAGCGGCGTCCGCGGAGTCGCCCTCGACCTGGGCCTCGTCCTCGTCCTCGGCCTCGGTGTTGGCCTCGGTGTCGGCCTCGTCCTTGGTCACGGCTTCGGCTTCGGCTTCGCCCTCGGTGTCGGCCTCGTGCTCGTCCTTCGTCACGGCCTCGGCTTCGGCTTCGGCTTCGGTGTCGTCCTTGGCCTCGACCTGGGTCTCGGTGTCGGTCTCATCGAGGGCGTCCATGAACTCCACGCCGTCGAGCTCGGCCAGCCGGTCCGAGGCGTCCGTGCTTCCGTCCCGGTCGGCCTCGACGGCCTTCGCGAACCACTCGCGCGCCTCACCCTCCCGGCCCCCGGCCAGCAGGGCGTCCGCGTAGGCGTACCGCAGGCGCGCGGTCCACGGCTGCACGGAGTTGGAGGCCAGCTCGGGGCTCTGCAGCGTCACGATGGCCGCGTCCAGCTGCCCCATGTCACGCCGGGCGCCGGCCGCGACGAGTCGCATCTCCACCTGGCCGGCCTTGTCCAGCTTCTGCACCTCCGGAGCACCGGCCATGTCCAGCGCCTTCTCCGGCCGCCCGAGCCCGCGTTCGCAGTCGGCCATCACCGGCCACAGGTCCGCGCTACCGGACATGCGCCGGGCCGCCCGGAACTCGGCGAGCGCCTCGCTGTACTTCTGGCTCGCGTACGCGGCGAAGCCGGCGGCCTCGCGTACGGCGGCCACACGGGACGCCAGGCGCAGGGCGACCTTGGCGTAGCCGTACGCACCCTCGGGGTCCTCGTCGATGAGGCGAGCGACCATCACCAGGTTCTTGGCGACGTCTTCCGCGAGCGTCTTGGGCAGGCTCTGCAGCTCCTGCCGGACGTCCTTGTCGATCTCCTCGCCGGTGACGTCCTCCGGGATCGGCAGCCGCTTGATCGGCTCACGGTCCCGGTCCCGCTCGTCACGGAACTGGCCACCACCACGCCGGTCGTCGCGCCCGTCACGCCCGCGGAAGCCACCGGGGCGGGCGCCGCGGTCGTCCCTGCGGGGTCCGCGGTCATCGCGGCCCCGGAAGCCACCTCGGTCATCGCCACGCCGGTCGTCGCGGCGGTCATCCCGGCGGTCGTCGCGGCGGAAGGGCGGGCGGTCGCCACCACGGTCGTCGCGGCGGTCATCGCGACGGAACGGAGGACGGTCGCCACCGCGGTCGTCGCGCCGGTCATCCCGGCGGAACGGAGGACGGTCGCCACCGCGGTCGTCGCGCCGGTCATCCCGGCGGTCGTCACGGCGGAACGACGGGCGGTCGCCACCACGGTCGTCACGGCGGTCATCCCGGCGGAACGGAGGACGGTCGCCACCACGGTCGTCACGGCGGTCATCCCGGCGGAACGGAGGACGGTCACCGCCACGGTCGTCACGGCGGTCATCCCGGCGGAACGGAGGACGGTCACCGCCACGGTCGTCACGGCGGTCATCCCGGCGGAACGACGGGCGGTCGCCACCGCGGTCGTCACGGCCACGGAAGCCGCCACGGTCGCGGTCGTCGCGCTGAAAGCCCGGGCGGGAGCCGCGGTCGCCCTCGCGGCGGAAGCCACCGCCACGGTTGTCATCACGCCGGTCGCCACCACGGTCGTCACGGCGATCGTCACGGCGGAAGGGCGGGCGAGCGCCACCGCGGTCGTCGCGGCGGTCATCGCGACGGTCATCGCGGCGGAACGGAGGACGGTCGCCACCGCGGTCGTCGCGCCGGTCGTCACGGCGGAACGACGGGCGGTCGCCACCACGGTCGTCGCGCCGGAACGACGGGCGGTCGCCACCGCGGTCGTCACGGCCACGGAAGCCGCCACGGTCGCGGTTGTCGCGCTGAAAGCCCGGGCGGGAGCCGCGGTCGCCCTCGCGGCGGAAGCCACCGCCACGGTTGTCATCACGCCGGTCGCCACCACGGTCGTCACGGCGCTCATCGCGGCGGAAGGGCGGGCGGGCGCCACCACGGTCGCCGCGGTCACGGTCGTCACGCCGAGCGAACCCGCCCCGGCTGTCGTCACGCCGGCCGTGGCCACCACGGTCGTTGTCGCGACGGTCGTTGTCCCGACGGAAGCCACCACGGTCACCACGGTCGCCGCCGCGGTCGCCCCGGTCACCACTGTCCCGTCGGCGCTGGTCGCGCTCCGGTCGGTCCTCGGGAGAGTTGGTGGACATGGTGACTCCTGTCTTCGGTACTGCAAGTAGTGTAAAAACGAAAGGACCCCTGGTCCCAGCTGAACGCTGGGACCAGGGGTCCTTCCAAAGATTGTTCGGCGGCGTCCTACTCTCCCACAGGGTCCCCCCTGCAGTACCATCGGCGCTGTGAGGCTTAGCTTCCGGGTTCGAAATGTAACCGGGCGTTTCCCTCACGCTATGACCACCGAAACCCTAATGGTTTCGAGCGAACAAGCACACTCTTCTTTTGTTCTGCTCGAAGCCGGCAACAGGCGTTGCCTCAGAACTAACACAGTGAACGCGAGCATCAATGGACAAGCCCTCGGCCTATTAGTACCAGTCAACTCCACCGGTTACCCGGCTTCCATATCTGGCCTATCAAC
>NZ_JBITEB010000019.1:0-170021 GCF_044454765.1 Streptomyces sp. NPDC051452 | reverse complement strand
CCCACTCGGCGGGGGTGGGGGCGCCACCCCCCCCGCGGCTTTTCCCCCCCACCCCCCCCCGGGTTCGGGGCCCCCCCCCCCCCCCCCGGCGCCCCCCGGGGGGGGCCCCCCCCGGGGGGCCCCCCGCCGCGACACCCGACTGAGCCCGGGTATGCGCAGCACTCGTGCGTGAGCCGGCACGACAACGCAGTGTTGCTGCGGCCACGCGCAGCCTTTCGTTCTTGTCGTCCGTCTTCCTCCTTTCTACGGTGGTCTCACCCCCAGTGACACACCGGAAAGCGGAGGAGACCCTCTGTGCCCGTGAGCCGCGCGCCTCGCCTTCGGCGCTTCCTCGTCTGTGAACCCAGACATTTCGCGGTGCAGTACGCGATCAATCCCTGGATGCGACCCGACCAGCCCGTCGATGTGGATCTCGCGCAGGACCAGTGGCAGGCGCTGATCCGCGCCTACCGCGCCCAGGGACACACCGTCGAGTCCGTCGAGCCGGTCGCCGGCCTGCCCGACATGGTCTTCTCGGCGAACGCGGCGTTCGTCGTGGACGGCCGGGTCTTCGGCTCCCTCTTCCACGCCCCGCAGCGGCGCCCGGAGTCGGTGCACTACGACACCTGGTTCAAGACGGCGGGCTACGACGTGTACCGGCCCGAGGCGGTGTCCGAGGGCGAGGGCGACCTGGTGTGGACGGGCCGGTACGTGCTCGCCGGCACCGGGTTCCGCACCACCCGCGACGCGCACCGGGAGGTGCAGGAGTTCCTCGGCCACCCGGTGATCGGGCTCACCCTGGTGGACCCGTACTTCTACCACCTGGACACCGCGCTGTTCGTCCTCGACGACGACAACATCTGCTACTACCCGGAGGCGTTCTCGCAGGGCAGCCGCGAAGTGCTGCGCCGGCTGTACCCGGAAGCGGTACTCGCCACCCGGGAGGACGCGATGGCGTTCGGCCTGAACTCCGTGTCCGACGGCCGTAACGTCTTCATCGCGCCCCGCGCCGAGGTGCTCGCCGAACGCCTCGTCGACCACGGCTACGTCCCCGTCCCCGTCGACCTGTCGGAGTTCCACAAGGCCGGCGGTGGCATCAAGTGCTGCACCCAGGAGATCCGCTGATGACCGCACCCGCGCGCACGCGCACGTCCGCCGACCTGATCCGGGCGGAGGAGCCCGTCCTCGCGCACAACTACCACCCGCTGCCGGTGGTGGTGGCGCGGGCCGAGGGCACCTGGGTGGAGGACGTCGAGGGCAACCGCTACCTCGACATGCTCGCCGGGTACTCGGCGCTCAACTTCGGCCACCGGCACCCGGCGCTGGTCGAGGCGGCGCACCGGCAGCTGGACCGGCTGACGCTGACCTCCCGGGCCTTCCACAACGACCGGCTCGCCGAGTTCGCGGAGCGGCTCGCGGCGCTGACCGGCCTGGACATGGTGCTGCCGATGAACACTGGCGCGGAGGCGGTGGAGAGCGGCGTCAAGGTGGCCCGCAAGTGGGCCTACGACGTCAAGGGCGTCCCGGCCGACCGGGCGACGATCGTCGTAGCCGCCGACAACTTCCACGGCCGGACGACGACCATCGTCAGCTTCTCCACCGACGAGTCGGCCCGGACCGGCTTCGGCCCGTTCACGCCCGGCTTCCGGGTGGTGCCGTACAACGACCTGGCCGCGCTGGCGGCCGCCGTCGACGACACCACGGCCGCGGTGCTGATCGAGCCCATCCAGGGCGAGGCGGGCGTGGTCGTCCCGGACGACGGCTACCTGTCCGGGGTGCGCGAGCTGACCCGGCGCGAGGGCTGTCTGTTCATCGCCGACGAGATCCAGTCGGGGCTGGGCCGCACCGGGCGCACCCTCGCCGTCGACCACGAGGACGTCGTCCCGGACATGCTGCTGCTCGGCAAGGCGCTCGGCGGCGGCATCGTGCCGGTGTCGGCGGTGGTGGCCCGCAGCGCGGTGCTCGGCGTGCTGCACCCGGGCGAGCACGGCTCGACGTTCGGCGGGAACCCGCTCGCGGCGGCGGTCGGCACGGCCGTGGTCGAGCTGCTGGAGACCGGTGAGTTCCAGCGCCGCGCCACCGAGCTGGGCGTGGTCCTGAGGGACGGACTGACCGAGCTGGTCGGCAGGGGTGTGCTGGGCTTCCGCGCGCGCGGGCTGTGGGCGGGCGTCGACATCGACCCCGCGATCGGCACCGGCCGGGAGATCAGCGAGCGCCTCATGCGGGAGGGCGTCCTGGTCAAGGACACCCACGGCTCCACGATCCGGCTGGCGCCCCCGCTGACCATCACGGCGCAGGAACTGCGCTCCGCGCTGGCGGCACTTCAGAAGGTGCTGGTCTGACGGTCCGCGCGCGGGGGCCGGTGCCCGGGGCGCCGGCCCCCGCGCGTGTCGTCGGGCGGTGCGGGGGCGTCAGCCGGCGCCGAGGAGCTGCTTCATCTCCCTGATCTCGGCGGTCTGCGCCGTGACGACGCTTCCCGCCATGCGCCTGGCGGGCCCGTAGGCGCCCTTGTCGCGCTCGGTGCCGGCCATCTCGACGGCGCCCTGGTGATGCCGGACCATCAGCGACAGAAAGCGTGTGTCGAACTCCGCGCCGGTGGCCTTCTCCAGGGCCGCCATGTCACCGTCGCTCATCATGCCGGCCATCCCGGACGCGCCGGACGTCCCGGTGCGCCCGGAGTGGTCCATGCCGGCCGCGGGGGCCTGCTCACCCCAGCTCTTCAGCCAGCCGGTCATGGTGCGGATCTGAGGGTCCTGCGCCTTCTCGATGCGGGTCGCGAGGTCCTTGACCCGGGCGGAGGAGGCCCGGGACGCGGCGAGCCGGGCCATCTCCAGGGCCTGCCGGTGGTGCGGGACCATGCCCTGGGCGAAGGCGACGTCCTGGGCGTTGTGGGCGGTCGCGCCCGCCGTCGCCGAGGAGCCGTGGCCGTGACCGCCGCCCGAGGGGGCGGCGCTGTCGCCGCCGCCGCAGGCGGCGAGGACGAGGGAGGCGAGTGCGGCCGCCGTCACGAGGGCGGTGCGGCGCGTCAGGGTGCGGATGGTCATACGGGAACTCCTGCCGTGGGAGAGGATTTTCGGGCACGCGTGGGAGGACGGCCGCGGGTGGGCGGTCGTCGGTGCCTCTAGATCCGCAGGAGCTGGAGTTCCGCGAGGGTCGGTGGCGCGCGCGCCCCGTCCGGAGTCGTCACGGCGCACGGACCGAGGTCGTCGGCCGGTGCGGAGGCGGTCACCGGGGCGGCCCCGGGGTCCGGCACCCTGGGCCCGTCGTCGACGGCGCCGGACACGCAGGTGGGATCGGCGTGCAGCATCCGGTGACCGCCGTGCCGGGCGTCCCCGCCGAAGCAGTCGTCCATGGCGTCCAGCGCGACCGCCACATGCGCGCTCGGGGGGTGGTGCCCCGGGTGCCCCGTCCCGCCGCCGGGCGCCAGGGCGTGCATGCCCAGGAGGCCGATCAGCACCGCCAGCACGGACAGCGCGCGGTGCCGCCGACGGGGCGGTCGCCGAGGGTGCTGTCGGGTGCTGGGCATCGGGATCATCGTACGGGGCGGCCACCGGCCGGAGTGCGCGGCCCGCCGACGCGGGCGCGCGACCTGCGTGCGGCGGCGCGGGCCGCGCACTCCCGAATCGCTGACGCGGGTGATCTCCAGGCCGTCCCCGGTGGGCGCCGACGCGGCGCGGGTCGGCCTGCGCCGACATTCGCGCAGGTGACGGGCGGGTGAGCGGCGGAATCCGGGCGCAAGGCCGCCCGCCCGGCCACAGCGAACACATCACGTCACTGATCGACCGCACTGTGTGATGAGCGCTGGTGAGGGGATGGACTGACTCGTGACAGCGGGCGTACGGACGGTCCGCACGCCCCAGCCCTCCAGGAGGTCGAGTTGAAGACGACGAGTTCCAGGCGTCCGTCCCTGTTCACCCGCGCGCTCGCCGTGGCGGCCATGGCCGGGGCCCTGCTCCCGCTGGGCCTGACCTCGGCCCAGGCGGACGCCCCGACGGCCGTCGCGAAGCGGCTGCCCCCGGGGGTGATCCCGCTCGGCGACGGCGAACCCTGCCCGGTCTTCACCCTGTGTCTGTACCGCGACTACGGTTTCCGCGGCCCCGCCTACGGCATCGGTGCCGGCTACGACGTCGACCTGCGTGCCCTGCCCATGCCGGGAAGCGGGGGGCCCACGGCGGCGAACAACGTGTCCTCGTGGGTGAACCACACACGGAGCGACGCGCTCCTCGTCGACCGGGACCGCGACGAGATCCGGCCCCTGTTCCCCGGGCAGCGGCTGGAGGAACCGCCCGGGCACAACGACACCGTCGACCTCGTGCTGTGGCCGTAGGCGCCGCCGCTCAAGGGCGGTGGCCTTGCCGGCGGTGAGATCACGGCCGTCGTCCCCTCCGGGACGGCGGCCGTCGCCGCACACTTTCCGGCCGGTGCGCCACGGCCCGGCGTCGGGGTACTGGCCCGGCGGAACGGGGCAGCCGATGATGGCAGGGGCCACGCGGGCCGGCCGCTCGGCCCGTGGGCCGGGAGCCGCCGGTGCGCAGCCGGCCTGACCGAGTGAGGGCGAGCCGTGTTCTACCACCTGCTCAAGTACGTGCTGTTGGGGCCCCTGCTCAGGCTGGTCTTCCGGCCCCGGATCGAGGGCTTGGAGAACGTACCCGCCGAGGGCGCCGCGATCGTCGCCGGCAACCATCTGTCGTTCTCCGACCATTTCCTGATGCCGGCGATCCTGAAGCGTCGCATCACCTTCCTCGCCAAGGCGGAGTACTTCACCGGCCCGGGACTCAAGGGCCGGCTCACCGCGTTCTTCTTCCGCAGCGCCGGGCAGATCCCGGTGGACCGCTCGGGCAAGGAGGCCGGCCAGGCGGCGATCCGTGAGGGGCTCGGGGTGCTGGGCAAGGGCGAGTTGCTCGGTATCTACCCCGAGGGCACCCGTTCGCACGACGGCCGGCTCTACAAGGGCAAGGTCGGCGTCGCCGTCATGGCGCTGCGGGCGGGGGTGCCGGTGGTGCCCTGCGCGATGATCGGCACCTTCGAGGCACAGCCGCCCGGCAGGCGGCTCCCGCGGATCCATCCGGTCGCCATCCGCTTCGGCAAGGCGCTCGACTTCTCCCGGTACGCCGGCATGGAGAAGGAGAAGGCGGTCCTGCGGGCCGTCACCGACGAGATCATGTACGCGATCCTGACGCTGTCCGAGCAGGAGTACGTCGACGAGTACGCGGCCGTCGCCAAGGAGCGGCAGACGGCGGAGCAGGGCGTCAGGGAGCGCAGATTCCCGCGCTCACCGCTCGGTTGACCGCCTCTGCCGTCGGCAGAACACCGCGCCGAGGGCGTCCGGGTGGCCGTACGGTCGCGCCATGGGACGTGTAGTGGTGATCGGGGCGACCGGGCAGATCGGGCGGCCGGCGGTGAACGCGCTGGTGCGGGACGGCTGGGAGGTGACGGCCGCCTCGTACGGCGGAGGCCGGGAGGAGACATGGCCCAGGGAGGTGCGGGCGGTCCGGCTCGACCGGGAGGACGGGCGGGCCCTGGCCCGGGTGGTGGGCGACGGATGTGACGTGCTGGTCGACGTCGTCGCCTTCGGGGTCCCGCACGCACGGCAGTTGCTCTCGCTCGCCGACCGGGTCGGTTCGGCAGTGGTGGTCTCCAGCGTGTCGGTGTACGAGGACGGCGAGGGCCGCGGCTTCGACACCCAGGACCGGCCGGACGGCTTCCCCCGGTATCCGGTGCCGCTGCCGGAGAGCCAGCGGACGGTGGCGCCCGGCGAGGCCACGTACAGCACCCGCAAGGTCGCGCTGGAGCGTGAACTCCTCGCCGCGGCCGACCGGTTGCCGGCCACCCTGCTGCGGGCCGGAGCGATCCACGGTCCGCACTGCCGCAGTCCGCGCGAGCTGTACTTCGTCAAGCGGAACCTGGACGGCCGGCGCAGGCGCGTGCTCGCGTACGGGGGACGGAGCCGGTTCCATCCCGCGAGTGCCCTCAACATCGCGGAACTGGTGCGGCTGGCGGCGGCTCGGCCCGGTTCACGGGTCCTGAACGCCTGCGACGCCGAGGCGCCGACGGTCGCCGAGATCGGCGCGGCGATCGACGCCGTGATGGGCGTGGAGAACGAGACGGTGCTGGTCGACGGCGCTCCCCCGGCGCCGGGGGTGGGCGAGACCCCGTGGTCGGTGCCGCATCCGGTCGTGGCCGACATGTCGGCGGCGGAGCGGGAACTGGGCTACCGCCCGGTGGTCGCGTACCGGGACTCGCTGGCGCGGACGGTGGCGTGGATCGAGGACCGGCTCGCCGGGCGGGACTGGCGCTCGGCGTATCCGCAGATGGCGCGGGCCTACGGCGACCTGTTCGACTACGCGGCGGAGGACGCCTGGCTGCGGGGGTGACCGACGGACCGCCGGCGGGGGGCACGTGCCGGTGCGCGGGCACGAGCGAGGGGCGGCCGGGAGGTTCCGGTCGCCCCTCGTCGTCGTACGGTCGTACGGTGGGCCTTACGGCTTGGGAGTGGCGTGCGGTGTGCAGGTCACGTCCGCGGCGTCCAGCTTGCCGTCGATCAGATAGGCGTCGACGCGCTGGTTGATGCAGGGGTTGACCAGGCCGGTCACACCGTGGGAGCCCGCGTCCTTCTCGGTGATCAGGCGGGAGCCCGCGAAGCGCTTGTGCAGTTCGACGGCACCCTCGTACGGGGTGGCCGCGTCCCGGGTGGACTGCACGATCAGCACCTGCGGCAGGCCGTGGTGGGTCCCGACCTCGACCGGGTTGTGCTGCTTGGCCGGCCAGGTGGCGCACGGCAGGTTCATCCAGGCGTTCGCCCAGGTCATGAAGGGGTATTGGGCGTTCAGCCGGGTGTTGTCCCGATCCCACTTGCGCCAGCTGGTCGGCCACTTGGCGTCGGCGCACTCGACCGCCGTGTAGACGGCGTTGGAGTTCTCCGAGGCGATGTTGCCCGCCGTGTCCGACAGGTCCGGGGCGGCCGCGTCGACGAGCGCCTGGGTGTCACCGGCGTAGACCTTGCTGAAGACCGTCGCGACCGGCACCCACGAGGAGTCGTAGTACGGGGCGCTCTGGAAGAAGGCGATCAGCTCGGCCGGCCCGACGACCCCGCCGATGGGGTTCTTCTTGGCGGTGGCGCGCAGTTGGAGCCACTTGGCCTGGACGGCGTCACGGGTGGTGCCCAGGTGGAACGCGGCGTCGTTCGCGGCGACCCAGTCCTCCCAGTCCTTCCAGCGGCCCTCGAAGGCGATGTCCTGGCCGAGGTTGGCCTCGTACCAGATGTTCTCGCGGGCCGGGTTGACCACGCTGTCGACGATCATGCGGCGCAGGTGGCCCGGGAAGAGGGTGCCGTAGACGGCGCCGAGGTAGGTGCCGTAGGAGACACCGAGGTAGTTGAGCTTGCTCTCGCCCAGCGCGGCACGGATGACGTCCAGGTCGCGCGCGGTGTTCGGCGTGGTCATCTGGGGCAGCATCGCGGCGCTGCGCTCCCCGCAGCCCTCGGCGTACTCGCGGGCCAGCTTGCGCTGCGCCAGCTTGTCGGCCTCGCTGTCCGGCACGGGGTCGGCCTTGGGTGCCTTGACGAACTCCTGCGGGTCGACACAGGAGATGGGCGCCGAGTGACCGACGCCGCGCGGGTCGAAGCCGACGAAGTCGTAGGCCTTGGCGACGTTCGCCCAGACCGGGTTCTTGTTGACGACCCGGTTCGGGAAACGCAGGCCCGAGCCGCCGGGGCCGCCCGGGTTGTAGACGAGGGCACCCTGGCGCTCGCCCGGGGTTCCGGTGTTGCCGATGTGGTCCACGGCGAGCTTGATCTGCTTGCCGTAGGGGTGGGCGTAGTCGAGCGGCACGCTGACCCAGCCGCACTGGATGGGCTTGGCCAGCCCCCAGTCGGCCGGGCAGTCCTGCCAGTCGATGCCGGCCTGGGCCGCGCGGGCCGCGGCTATCCGGGCTCCGACGGCCTCGCGGTCATGGCCCGACCTGTCCGTCGCGCCGGCCGCGGGCGCCGATACGGCACCGGCGATCAGCGTGGCGGTGACGAGTGCCGCGGCCGAACCGAGCGCCGGCAGGCGGCTCTTCCCTCTGTTGTCCCTCAAAATGGGGCCCCTCCCCGTACCTCGCTGCGAGTGGTCAGGCGGGATCCTCTCGACTGTGAGGTGTCTGAGAACAGGGGTTGCCGCCCATCTTTACCCATCCGATAACCGGGCGACCGTGTCCCGCTCAGCGGGCGGCCGTCAGCAGCCGAGCACCATCCGCGCCTCCTCCAGCAGCCGGCGCAGCCGCAGCGCGTCGGGTGCCACCGCGCTGACCAGCACGGCGGGCCCCGCGAGCGGCAGCAGCGCGGCGCCCTCACCCAGCATCCGGGCGGCGACCGGGCGGTCGGCGAACTCGGGTGCCGCTACCACCAGTTGGCCCACGGCGCGATGTCCGGCCAGCACGGCCGGGCCGTCCCAGCCGCCCGGCGCGCCGGGGCCGCAGGCCAGCTCCTGGTCGAGCACGGTCCGGCCCGCGATCCGCACGGTCAGCCGGCTGGTGAGCCGCCCGGGCTCCTCCCCGGCCCGCCCGAGCACCTGCTCCTCGCGCAGCACGAGCCGCGCCCCGGCGCCGAGTTCGACCCGTGTGGTGATCCGCAGGTCGCTGCCCCCTGCGGAGATCAACTGCTCGGGCAGCCAGTGCAGTTCGCCGCCGTCGGCCACGTCGAGCCGGACGTCGTAGCGGGCCTCGCCCTTGGCCTGGCCCGGCAGCGCGATGGTCGCGGCGGCCGAGCCGACATGCAGCCGGGCACCTTCCTCCACCCGCGCGGTGAGCGTCAGGCGGTCACCGCCGAGTGGGCCGCTCATCGCGCCGACGACCATGACCTTCGCCCCGGGCCCGCTCGCCCGGGTGCGGCGAGGGGCCAGCGGCCCCTCGCCGTCCAGCACGGGCAGCGACGTACCGCCGCGGCCGTCGGCGCGAGCGACGATCCGGGCGGCCGCCCTGACCCCGGTGGCCGTCACGCCGTCCACTGGGCGAGCCGTTCCCGGACCCAGGCCGCCACGTCCGCCACGCCCGTCTCTCCCCGCAAGGACTGGAAGACGACCGGGAGTTCGGCGCGCTGGGCCTTGGCGTCGGCGGCCATCCTGGCGAGGTCGGAACCGACGTGGGGGGCGAGGTCGGTCTTGTTGACGACGAGGAGGTCGGCCGTGGTGACGCCGGGGCCGCCCTTGCGCGGGATGTCGTCGCCGCCGGCCACGTCGATGACGAAGATCTGTGCGTCCACCAGCCCCTTGGAGAAGGTGGCGGTCAGATTGTCGCCGCCGGACTCGACGAGGATCAGGTCCAGCGGGCCGACCGCGTCCTCCAGGTCCTCCACGGCTTCGAGGTTGGCGGAGATGTCGTCGCGGATCGCGGTGTGCGGGCAGGCGCCCGTCTCGACGGCGCTGATCCGCTCCGGCGGCAGCACGGCCTCCCGGAGCAGGAACTCCGCGTCCTCCCGGGTGTAGATGTCGTTGGTGACGACCGCGAGGGACAGTTGGTCGCGCAGGACCCGGCAGAGCGCGGCGACGGTGGCCGTCTTCCCCGACCCGACGGGTCCGCCGAGCCCGATGCGCAGGGCGCGGCGGGTCCCGTCGGGGCGGTGGGCGTCCGCGCTGACGGCCGAGGGGCCGTGGTGGGCGTGGTCGAGATGCATGTGTGCCTCCAGTGACGAGAACATGGTGTCCGACCCCGCGACCGACGGGGTGGGACCGGATCCGGGAGGGAGGACCCGTGGGGGGGGTGAGGGCGACGGTCTACGAGGCGAACAGGCGTACCGGCCAGGTCGCGTGCCACTCGGCGCCGACTTCGAACACGGGACCCGACGCGGCGGGCAGGGCGTCCACTCCCTCGTCGAGCGCCCTGCGCGCCGCCTCCACCGCCGCGTCCGCCACCCGGTCCAGCTCCGGCGCCAGCCGGGCCAGCACGCCGGTGGCGTCGAACGGGTCGAGGCTGAGCAGGCGCACCGTGGCCGTGGCGGGCCCGCTGACACTCTCGTACGCCGCGCAGTACGCCGCGTCCGCGGGTCCCAGTCCGGCGGCCCGGGCGGCGAGCCCCAGCACCACCGGCTGGTGCGCTCCCTTGGGGAACTCCCGCGCCAGCTGGTCGAGTTCGGCCGACGGCCAGCTCGCCCGGGCCGCCCGCATCAGCTGCCGGCCGAGTCTGCGTGCGGCGGCCCGCAGCGCCGGTGAGGGTGTACGGGCGTCCGCCGCCGCGTCCAGCTCCCGGGGGTCGGCGCCCAGCGCCGCGGCGGCCGCCAGCGCCGCCGCGACCAGCCCGGCGGTGTGGGCCCGGCCACGGCAGAAGTCCTCCAGGTCCGCGGCGCGGGTGATGCGGCCCGCCTTGACTGCGGCCTCCGCCCCGCCGGAGTGCGCGTGCCCTCCGGCGGGGAAGCGGCCGTCGGCCAGGACGAGCAGTGCTGCCCGCGACATCAGAAGAGGAAGTAACGCTGGGCCATGGGCAGTTCGGCCGCCGGGACCGCCTCGACCAGTTCGCCGTCGATGTGCACGGCGAAGCTGTCGGGGTCGATCCGGACGTCCGGGCGGGCGTCGTTCTCCCGCATGTCGGCCTTGGTGACCGCGCGCGTCGACTCGATCGCCGCGAACCGTTTGCCGAGCCGCAGCCGCTCCGGCAGCCCGTCCTCGATCGCCGCCGGGGCGACGAAGTTGACGGAGTTGGCGGCCGGGGCGCGGCCGATCGCGCCGTACATCGGGCGGGGCAGGATGGGCTGCGGGGTGGGGATGGAGGCGTTGGCGTCGCCCATCTGCGCGTACGCGATCTGGCCGCCCTTGATGACGAGGAGCGGCTTCACGCCGAAGAACGCGGGCTCCCACAGCACCAGGTCGGCCAGCTTGCCGGTCTCGACGGAGCCGATCTCGGCCGCGAGCCCCTGGGCGAGGGCGGGGTTGATCGTGTACTTCGCGACATAGCGCCGCACCCGGTGGTTGTCCGCCCGTCCGTCGCCCGGCAGCGCGCCCCGGCGGCCCTTCATCACGTGGGCCGTCTGCCAGGTGCGCAGCACGACCTCGCCGACCCGCCCCATGGCCTGGGAGTCGGAGGAGATGATGGAGATCGCGCCGAGGTCGTGCAGGACGTCCTCCGCGCCGATGGTGGACGGCCGGATGCGGGACTCGGCGAACGCCAGGTCCTCCGGGACCGCCGGGTTGAGGTGGTGGCACACCATCAGCATGTCGAGGTGTTCCTCGGTGGTGTTGACGGTGAACGGCCGTGTCGGGTTGGTGGAGCTGGGCAGCACGTTCGCGTGCGAGACCACGGTCATGATGTCCGGGGCGTGCCCGCCGCCGGCACCCTCGGTGTGGTACGAGTGGATGCCCCGGCCCGCGATCGCGGCGAGGGTGTCACCGACGAAGCCCGCCTCGTTCAGGGTGTCGGTGTGGATGGCGACCTGGATGCCGGTGCGGTCGGCGACGGTGAGCGCCGCGTCGATGACGGCCGGGGTGGAGCCCCAGTCCTCGTGCAGCTTGAGGCCGACGGCGCCGCCGCGGATCTGGGAGAGCATCGCCTCGTGCGAGACGGTGTTGCCCTTGCCGAGGAAGCCGACGTTGACCGGGTAGGCCTCCATCGCCTCCAGCATGCGGGCCAGATGCCAGGGGCCGGGCGTCACGGTCGTCGCCTTGGACCCTTCGGCGGGACCGGTGCCGCCGCCGACCAGCGTGGTGATCCCGGAGGCCAGTGCCTCGTCGGCGACCTGGGGGCAGATGAAGTGGACGTGCGCGTCGATGGCGCCGGCGGTCAGGATCCGTCCGTTGCCGGCGATGATCTCGGTCTCGGGGCCGATGACCAGGTCGGGGTGGACGCCGTCCATGGTGTCGGGGTTGCCGGCCTTGCCAAGGGCGGTGATCCGGCCGTCGCGGATGCCGACGTCGGCCTTGACGATGCCCCAGTGGTCGACGACGACGACACCGGTGATCACGGTGTCGGGGGTGCCCTCGGCCCGGGTGGCGCGGGACTGGCCCATGGACTCGCGGATGACCTTGCCGCCGCCGAAGACCGCCTCGTCACCGGCGCGGGGGCCGCCGGAGCGGTCCTCCTCGATCTCGATCAGCAGGGCGGTGTCGGCGAGCCTGATGCGGTCGCCGGTGGTCGGGCCGAACAGGTCGGCGTAGGCGTCGCGGGAGATCTCAGGCATCGAGCGCGCCCCCGGTCTCCCCGCGCAGGCCCGGCACGATCCGGGCGCCGGCCAGGGGCACCAGTTCGACGTCGACGGGGATGCCGGGCTCGAAGCGTACGGCGGTGCCTGCGGCGACGTTGAGCCGTCGGCCACGGGCCGCGGCGCGGTCGAACTCCAGGCCGGGGTTGGCCTCCGCGAAGTGGTAGTGGGAGCCGACCTGGACCGGCCGGTCGGCGGCGTTCAGGACCGTCAGGCGGGTGACCTCACGGCCGACGTTGAAGTCGACGGGGTCGTCCGCGAACAGGATCTCTCCGGGAATCATCGCGGCCCCCTCAGACGATCGGCTCGTGGACGGTGACGAGCTTGGTGCCGTCCGGGAAGGTGGCCTCCACCTGGACGTCGTGGATCATCTCCGGGATCCCGTCCATGACCTCGTCGCGGGTGAGGAGCTTGCGACCCGAGGACATCAGCTCGGCGACGGTGCGGCCGTCGCGGGCCCCCTCGAGGATGTGCGACGTGATGAGGGCGACCGCTTCCGGGTGGTTGAGCCTCAGTCCGCGGGCCCGGCGCCTCTCGGCCACGTCGGCCGCCACGTGGATCAGCAGCCTCTCTTGCTCGTGCGGGGTAAGTTGCACGTCCCACCTCACAGTTCTTGCCCCGGACCGTGCGGGGTCCGGTTGCCGCAGCCACCGCGACGGGGATAGGTGTAACACACAGACAAATCCCCGGATCGTCGTCAATCCGGGCAGACAAACCCCTGGTGGCGTGGTTCGGCAGGCTAGAGCGCCGGAGTTTCAGCGACGTTAACCAGACCTTGATCGGCCTATGACCACGCGATGGACTGTCGCATACCGGCGCACTTCAGGACGCGCCCGGACGCCGGTGCTCGGCCGCGATACCGAACCGACGCTGCTCCCCGGTGGCGGACCCGGCCCCGTGAACCCCCGACACGGTACTGACGACCTGTTCCTCGCCCGGCTCGTCGAGCGCGTCCAGGCGCTCCAGATCGGCGGCCGAGACCAGCGCGACAAGCGGCTTGCCGTGTCGCGTCACGACGACGCGCTCACCGCCGTACACCACCCGGTTGATCAGGTCGGCGAGCTCAGCCCTGGCTTGCGTCACCGGAATCTCGTAGGCCATACCCCCATCATAACGTCACGTACGTCCTGTACATTTTGTACAGAAGCCGAGCCCGTGAGGGCCGTGCCATGAGGAGGGGTATGTCCATGTCCAGGCTGTCAGGCCGTCATGTCCTGCCGGAGTTCACCGAGCGCGCCGGGGCGGGGACACGCCCGCTGGATCCGTACGGGAAGCTCTTCGAGGAGCGGATCGTCTTCCTCGGGACGCCGGTCGACGACGTCGCGGCCGGCGATGTCACGGCCCAGCTCATGTACCTCGAACACACCGCCCCGCACCGGGACATCACGCTGTACGTCAACTCGCCCGGCGGCTCCTTCGACGCGCTCACGGCGATCTACGACACGATGCGGTACATCGACTGCGACGTGGCGACCTACTGCCTCGGCCAGGCCGCCTCGGTCGCCGCGGTCCTGCTCGCGGCCGGCACCCCGGGCAAGCGGTTCGCGCTGCCGGGCGCACGCGTGGTGCTGCGCCAGCCCGCGCTGCCCGAGCCGGTACGCGGCCGGCCCGACGACCTCGCGATCCAGGCGGAGGAGCTGACCCGGACCCGCGCCCTGACCGAGCGGCTGCTCGCCCGGCACACGGGGCGCACGGCGGACCGGGTCCACCTCGACCTGGAGCGGGACCTGATCCTGGACGCGCCCGGAGCGCTGGCCTACGGGCTGGTGGACGGCATCGTGCCCGGCCGCCGTGGCGGGTCCGGCTCCTCCGGCGGGTCCGGCTCCTGCGCCGGGCCGAGGTGAGAGCGGGATGCTGCCGGAGCTGCCGCCGCTGCCCGCGCTGACCCGCGCGGAGGGCGAGCTGATCGACCGTTACCTGGAAGCCGTGGACCTGCTGGGCCGGATCAACCCGGCGCGGGGGCACGGGGACACCTATCGCGGGCTGCGTGCCGCGCAGGCCCTGGTGCGCAAGGCCGCGGAGCTGCGTGACGCGCTCGCACTGATGCACCGGCGAGGCGAGACGGAGCTGCACGGGCACACGTTGGCACGCGCGTTGCGGGTGCTCGACGGCGAGCGCCGTACCGCGCGCGTCGTGCTCCCGCCCGACCGCGTCGGCTGAAGCGGACGCCCGAGCGGCCCGAAGGGCCTCGTACGTCGCCCCGCCGCTCGGGCCGGAGTTGAAACGGCCCGAACGACGTACCGCCGACCGAGGTACATCTGGATGCCCCTTCGCGCTCTCCGAGTTGCGCGCCCAACCGGTCCGACCCCCGGCGCGTGATGCTCCACCGCAGGTCAGGGGCTACGTAGGGGAACTGACGGCCTCTCGAACAAGGCACTGTCCACCCGAACGGGCGAGTGGTGAGTAACGCCACAAAGTCACGGTTCCGTTGGGATTTTCGGACAACTGTGAGCCAAGATCCCTGTCTGACGACAAGCCCCCGCCACCGCGGCGGGGCGATCCGGGCGGACGCCGAGTCCTGCCGCCGCCCGGATGACCGGTCGACAGGAGTGGATCGGCAGGAGTGGAGGACCCGAGCAAGACGGGTCGCCGGAACAGATGTTCGTCCGCGCAGCGCGGGCGGCCGGATGTCTCCGAGCAACCCTTGGGGTGAAGCCGTGGCAACGCGGCCGGGCTACTTCGCCAGCCCGAATCCGACAGGTCATCCTTCACAGGCGGCTGACGAAGGGTTGCGCATGACTGCGCTCAATCGTGTCCCGTCGCTGATGGCCCGGGCCGGCACGGCTTCGGCTCTCACGCTCGCCGCCGTGGGCGGCTCGATCGTGGTTCCGGGTCTCGCCTCCGATGCCTCGGCCGCGACCACCGCGACGAAGGCACTCCGGATCGCGGCCTCGAAGAAGGGCGCCCCGTACCGCTACGGGGCCATCGGACCGCGCAGGTTCGACTGCTCGGGGCTGACGCTCTACTCGTTCAAGAAGGCGGGCAAGAAACTGCCGCGCACCGCCGCCCAGCAGTACAACAAGACGCACCACATCTCCGCCGGCAGCCGTAGGGCCGGCGACCTGGTCTTCTTCCACTCGGGTTCCAGCGTCTACCACGTCGGCATCTACGCCGGCCACGGCAAGATCTGGCACGCCCCGAGGACCGGTGACGTGGTGCGACTGCAGAAGATCTGGACCAGGAGCGTCTGGTACGGCCGCGTCAGCTGATCCGGCGCGGGACGGGGGCGGCTCCAGCAGAGCGGGGCCGCTCCGAGCACCGCCGGCGCCGACCGGTGGCCGCCTGGAGCCCACGGGCGGCCGAGGACGCGCTTCTGAAGCCTGTCGAGCCGCGTAACCCCGCAGGACCGCCGTCGAGTCCGCACGCCCCCGCACCCGTGCCCGTGTCCGGCGCCGGTCGCGGGGGCGGTGCCATGTGCGGGCGCCGGCCGTCCGTCGCCGCCGTCGGGCAGCCCTGACCGCCGAGGCGGGCCGCCGGGCTACGGTTCCTGCCGGCCCCCCGCCGTGACCGGCTCGGCGGGGGTCGTCCAGGGAAGCTCGATGAGGACCGTCTTGCCGCCCTCGCGCGTGGGGCGGACCCGCAGCCTGCCGCCGCACTCCGCCGTGAGACATCGGATGATGACCATGCCGCGCCCGTTGTCCTGCTGGACGGCGGCGGGCAGTCTCTTGGGGAAGCGTGGATGGCTGTCCGTGACACCGATGCGCAGCTGTTCGTCGTGGTGCAGCGCGACGTCGACGGTGAAGGTGGGTGACTGGCCGAAGGTGTGCTGGACGGCGTTGGTGGCGAGTTCGGAGACGATCAGCCGCACCGTGTAGGCCACTTCGGTGTCGGACGGCAGGCCCCACTCCGCGAGGGTTCCCACGACGTAGCTGCGGGCTGCGGCGACCGAGGCGGGATCGCTCGGCAGAGTGACGGATGCTTCCAGATGGTCTGCCATGGCGACGTCGTCCCTTTCCCACGGGACCGCAGTCCGACGAGGAGTGGATGGTTCGAGTACGGTCCCGGACTGGTGCTTCGCCGTCAGACTGCCATCACCGGGCGGGTCACGGGAGCGATCCACCAAGTTATGCATATATCTGTCGCTCGATGCGGTGAACTCTGCGACGCGGGACCATCTCCGAGCGGCCCATCGGGAGTAAGGAGGAGCCCATGCAGAACGGGCCGGCCGTACGCCGTCGCAAACTGGGCGCAGAACTGCGCACGCTGCGCACCCGCGCCGGGTTCACCAGCGGTGAGGCGGCCCATCTGGTCGGCTGGCACCAGTCGAAGGTGAGCCGCATCGAGACCGGCGCCAGCGGGGTGAAACCGGCCGATCTGCGGTTACTGCTCGACGCCTACGGCGTACGCGACCGGCACCTGCGTGAGTTACTGCTGATGCTGGCGGGATCCGAGGACGCCGGGGGCCGCAACCGCTGGTGGCACGCGTATCGCGGGGTACTGCCGCCCACCTACCGGGATTTCATCAGCCTGGAGTCGCAGGCGAGCACGATGCGCACCCTGGAGACCACGGTCGTGCCGGGCCTGCTGCAGACGGCCGAGTACGCCCGGGCCGTGACCAGGGCGGCCGTGAAGGACCTCGCCGAGGAGCGTCTGGACGCGCTGGTGGAGGTGCGGCTGGCCCGGCAGGACGTGCTGCGTTCCAACCCCCCGCTGAAGCTGTCCGCCGTGCTGGACGAGGCGGTGCTGCGGCGCGAGGTCGGCGGCCCCCGGGTGATGGCCCGGCAACGGGAGCGGCTGCTGGAGGCCGCACATCTGCCCCAAGTGCGACTGCAAGTACTGCCGTTGACGGCCGGTGCGCATGTCGGCCTCACCGGGCCTTTCGTTATCTTCTCCTTTCCGAGCACTTCCGATCTGGACGTGGTTGTTCTTGACCAGTTGACGAGTAGCCTCTACCTCGAACGGAAAGAAGACCTGGTGGCGTACACCGAGGCGTTCAACACCCTTCGGAGGCACGCCCTTTCACCCGAGGAATCGTTGGACTACATCGCCGGAATAGGTGACGGCGCGTAAGGAGGCACCATGTCAGCACTGCCTCGGAACGTCCCTGCCAGTACCGACCTGCACGACGTGCGCTGGCTGCGCAGCAGCCGCAGCACGGGAGCCAACAACTGCGTGGAGACGGCCCGTCCGCACACCGGCCCCCCGGCCGGACTGCTCGCCGTGCGCGACTCGAAGAATCCGGCCGGACCCGCGCTGCTCTTCTCCCCCGAGAGCTGGACGGGGTTCGTGGCCGCCCTGCGGTGACCGTTCACCCCGACCCGACCGAACCCACCGAACCCACCGAATCGCCCGAACCATTCGAATCGTCCGAATCGACGGGTCGAGCGGTCTGATCACTCGTCCGTTCCCGCCCCGTTCGTGCGACGCACGGCCGTGTCACGCCGACTCATGGTCGCGTCTCGCCGATCACTCGTACAGCGCGTTCGATCTCCGCCCCGGAGAGGTCCGCCCGGGCGGTCAGCCTCAGCCGTGAGATGCCGTCGGGTACGGAAGGAGGACGGAAGCAGCCCACGACCAGCCCCGCCGTACGGCAGTCGGCCGCCCAGCGCACCGCCTGCTCGGGCGAGGGGGCCCGCACGGAGACCACCGCGGCGTCGGGACGCACCGCTTCCAGGCCCGCGGCGGTCAGCCGTGCGTACAGCTCCGCCGCCACCTCACGGGCCCGCGCCGCCCGCCGCGGTTCGCGCACCAGCAGTCGCAGCGCCGCCAGGGCCGCCCCGGCCGCCGCCGGTGCCAGGCCCGTGTCGAAGATGAAGGTCCGGGCGGCGTTGACCAGATGGTCGATCACCCGGGCCGGGCCCAGCACCACGCCGCCCTGACTGCCCAGCGACTTCGACAGGGTGGCCGTCACGACCAGGTCCTCGGCGCCCGCGAGCCCCGCCGCGTAGGGCGCGCCCCGGCCGCCGTCGCCCACCACGCCCAGTCCGTGGGCGTCGTCCACGACCAGTCCCGCGCCGTGGCGCCGGCACACCTCGGCCAGCGCGGCCAGCGGCGCCTGGTCCCCGTCGACGGAGAACACCGTGTCGGAGACGACGATGGCCGCTCCCTCGTGCGTGGCCAGCGCCTTGGCCACGGCCTCCGGGTCGGCGTGAGCGACGACCTGGGTGCCGCCCCGGGCGAGGCGGCAGCCGTCGATGAGGGAGGCGTGGTTGCCCGCGTCGGAGACGATCAGGGAGCCGTGCGGCCCGAGCGCGGTGACCGCGGCCAGATTGGCGGCGTAACCGGAGGAGAACACCAGGGCGGCCTCGAAGCCGCAGAAGGCCGCCAGCTCGCTCTCCAGCCGGGTGTGCAGCTCCGTGGTGCCGGTGACCAGCCGGGAGCCGGTGGAGCCGCCGCCCCAGGTCCGGGCGGCACCGGCCGCGCCCTCGATGACCTCCCGGTGGTGGGCCAGCCCGAGGTAGTCGTTGCTCGCCAGGTCCAGCAGCGGCGACTCGGCGGGGCGCGGGCGCAGGGTGCGGACCAGTCCGGCGCGCCGGCGCGCCCCGGCCTGCTCGTCGATCCAGCCGAACGCCATGGGTCCTCCGGTGCTTTTGTAGGTAGCGGACAGACCTTAGCGGCAGGGCCCGGCACCCAGGGTGTGGCGATACCCACACGGTGAACCCACTCCGTTGTGCGGTCCCTCCTTGGCCCGGAGCCGTCCCGTAGGACAGGATCGGGCCTCATGGACCTGCTGAACACGCTGGTGGACAAGGGGCTTCGGCGCGAGCTGCCGACCCGCGAGGAAGCGCTCGCCGTGCTGGCCACCTCCGACGACGACCTGCTCGATGTGGTGGCCGCGGCCGGGAAGGTGCGCCGGCACTGGTTCGGGCGACGGGTGAAACTCAACTATCTGGTCAACCTCAAGTCCGGTCTGTGCCCCGAGGACTGCTCCTACTGCTCCCAGCGGCTCGGCTCCAAGGCCGACATCCTGAAGTACACCTGGCTCAAGCCCGACCAGGCCTCCGAGGCGGCCGCCGCGGGGCTGGCGGGCGGTGCCAAGCGCGTCTGTCTGGTGGCCAGCGGACGCGGTCCGACGGACCGGGACGTGGACCGGGTCTCGCAGACCATCAAGACCATCAAGGAGCAGAACGAGGGCGTCGAGGTGTGCGCCTGTCTGGGGCTGCTCTCCGACGGACAGGCCGAACGGCTGCGCGAGGCGGGCGCGGACGCCTACAACCACAACCTGAACACGTCGGAGTCCACGTACGGGGACATCACGACGACCCACACGTACGCCGACCGGGTGGACACGGTGCACAAGGCGCACGCGGCCGGTCTGTCCGCCTGCTCCGGTCTGATCGCGGGCATGGGCGAGAGCGACGCGGACCTGGTGGACGTCGTCTTCTCGCTGCGCGAACTGGACCCGGACTCCGTTCCGGTGAACTTCCTGATCCCGTTCGAGGGCACCCCGCTGGCCAAGGAGTGGCACCTCACCCCGCAGCGCTGTCTGCGCATCCTCGCGATGGCGCGCTTCGTCTGCCCTGACGTGGAGGTCCGTATCGCGGGCGGCCGCGAGGTCCATCTGCGCACGATGCAGCCGCTCGCGCTGCACCTGGCCAACTCCATCTTCCTCGGCGACTACCTGACCAGCGAGGGCCAGGCCGGCAAGGCCGACCTGGAGATGATCGCGGACGCCGGGTTCGAGGTGGAGGGCGCCGACCAGGTGACGCTGCCGCGGCACCGGGCCGCGGGCGCGAGCGTGTGCGGCTCGCACGACAGCGCGGGCTGTGGCTCGCAGGCAGCCGGGGGGTGCGGCTCGCACGAGGAGCCCGGTGCGGGTTGCGGCTCGCACGGGGGCGCCGACGGAGGATGCGGCGCACACGAAAGCGCCGGTGTCGGTGTCGGTGTCGGCGCTACGGACGAGAGCGTGCCGACGGCCCTCGACGCCGCGCCCGCCGCCGCGGCGCCCGCCCCGGCCGGCGAGCCTCGCACGGACCTGGTCGCCGTCCGCCGCAGGGGCGCGGGAACGGACCTCGCGCCCAATGCCTGACCTGTCCCAGCCGCACGTACCCGGTCTGCTGGAGCTGGACCGGCGGCACGTCTGGCATCCCTACGGGCCGATGCCCGGCCGGGTCGAACCGCTCGTCGTGGAGTCGGCGAGCGGTGTCCGGCTGCGCCTCGCGGACGGCTCGGGCGAGCTGGTCGACGGGATGTCGTCGTGGTGGTCGGCCATCCACGGCTACCGCCACCCGGTCCTCGACGAGGCCGCGCGCGAGCAGTTGGGCCGGATGAGCCATGTGATGTTCGGCGGGCTCACTCACGAGCCCGCCGTTCGGCTCGCGAAGCTCCTTGTCGACATGTCGCCCGACGGCCTGGAGCACGTCTTCCTGGCCGACTCGGGGTCGGTGTCGGTCGAGGTCGCCGTCAAGATGTGTCTGCAGTACTGGCGCTCGCTCGGCCGGCCGGGGAAGCGACGGCTGCTGACCTGGCGCGGTGGCTACCACGGCGACACCTGGCAGCCGATGTCGGTGTGCGACCCCGAGGGCGGGATGCACGAGCTGTGGTCCGGCGTGCTCCCGCGCCAGGTGTTCGCGGACGCCCCGCCGACGGAGTACGAGGAGTCGTACGCCGAGCGGTTGCGCGAGCTGATCGCGGAGCACGCGGACGAGCTGGCCGCGGTCATCGTCGAGCCGGTGGTGCAGGGCGCGGGCGGTATGCGGTTCCACTCCCCCGCCTATCTGCGGGTGCTGCGCGAGGCGTGCGACGCGCACGACGTGTTGCTGGTGTTCGACGAGATCGCCACCGGCTTCGGCCGGACCGGCGCCCTGTTCGCGGCGGACCACGCGGCTGTCACACCCGATGTGATGTGCGTGGGCAAGGCGTTGACCGGCGGGTATCTGACGATGGCGGCGACGCTGTGCACCGCCCGGGTGGCCGACGGTATCTCGCGGGGCGAGGTGCCGGTGCTGGCCCACGGCCCGACGTTCATGGGCAACCCCCTGGCGGCCGCCGTGGCGTGCGCCTCCCTCGGTCTGCTGCTGGGCCAGGACTGGCGCTCGGAGGTCGAGCGGATCGAGAGGGGGCTGCGCGAGGGACTGGCGCCGGCCGCGGAGTTGCCCGGGGTGCGGGACGTGCGCGTGCTGGGTGCGATCGGGGTCGTCCAGCTCGACCACGAGGTCGACATGGCCGCCGCCACCCGGGCGGCGGTGCGGGCGGGCGTGTGGTTGCGCCCCTTCCGCGATTTGGTCTACACGATGCCGCCGTACATCACGACGGACGAGGACGTGGCACGGATCGCGCGCGCGGTGTGCGCCGCCGCGCGGGAGGGATGACATGCGGGTACTGGTGATCACGGGCACGGGCACGGAGGTCGGCAAGACCGTCACCACGGCCGCCGTCGCCGCGGCGGCGCTCGCGGCCGGGCGCTCGGTGGCGGTGCTGAAGGCCGCCCAGACGGGTGTACGGCCGGACGAGCGCGGGGACGCCGACGAGGTGGCGCGGCTCGCGGGCGCGGTCACAGCGACCGAACTGGCCCGCTATCCGGAGCCGTTGGCGCCCGGCACGGCCGCCCGGCGGGCGGGCATGGCACCGGTGCGTCCGCACGAGGTGGCCGACCGGGCCGCCAAACTGGCCACGGAGCACGACCTGGTGCTGGTCGAGGGGGCGGGTGGACTGCTCGTCCGGTTCGACGCGGCGGGGGGCACCCTTGCCGACGCGGCCCGGCTGCTGAACGCGCCGGTCCTGATCGTCGCCCCGGCCGGGCTGGGCACGCTGAACGCCACCGAGCTGACGGCCCGCGAACTGCGGCGGCGCGCGCTGGAGCCGGCCGGGGTGGTGATCGGCAGCTGGCCCGACTCCCCCGACCTCGCCGCCCGCTGCAATGTGGCCGACCTGCCGGAGGTGGCCGGCGCCCCGCTGCTCGGCGCCCTGCCGGCCGGCGCGGGCTCCCTCGCCCCCGCCGACTTCCGTACGGCGGCACCGGGCTGGCTCGCACCCCGGCTGGACGGAACATGGGACGCGGCGGCCTTCCGCGCCCGGGCGACCGCTTGACCGCACCGCCCGGCCGGATCACCCAAGCGTCCGACCGAACGCGCCGAGCCTCACCGTCGGTCCACAGACCGCCGGACGTCTCCCGCCTCACCGTCGGTCCTCAGCCGGCCGGACGGACCCGGCCTCGCCGGCCCGACTGAACGGGCCCAGCCTTCCTCCGGTCCACGGCGGACTGAACAGGTGCAGACTTGCCGAAGGGTCATCGCCGGCCGGACGGTCTCGCCACCGCCGGTCCGCGACCGGCCGAACGGATTCCGCCTCGCCGCGGATCCGCAGGCGACTGGGCGGACCCGGCCTCGCCACCGATCCAGGCCCGGCTGAACGGGCCCAGCCTTCCTCCGGTCCACGGCGAGCTGGACAGGTGCAGACTTGCCGAAGGGTCATCGTCGGCCGGACGGTCTCGCCACCGCCGGTCCGCGACCGGCCGGACGGATTCCGCCTCGCCGCGGATCCGCAGGCGACTGGGCGGACCCGGCCTCGCCACCGATCCAGGCCCGACTGAACGGGCCCAGCCCTCCTCCGGTCCACGGCGGACTGAACAGGTGCAGACTCGCCGTCCGGGTCGCGGTCGGCCGGACGGCTCTGCCGGGGAAGGGCGCCGCGCCGCCGACGTCGTGCTGCGTGCCCGGCGTCGCCTGGCGTCCGGAGGAAGCGGACGGGCGGGGCCCGGGCGTCCGCTGATCACAGGCTCCAGCCACGCAGTTCGCGCGCGATGTCGTCGACGCTCGCCGTGCCGTCTTTGACCAGCCGGGCGAGGTCGCGCACCTGTTCGGCCGTGGTGGCCACCTTCTCCCCGCTCGCGGCCAGATAGGCGTAGGCGACCGCCGAGGCGAACAGGGCGTTGGCGCGTTCCAGCGCCGGTACGTGGATGAGCAGCTGGAGCAGGGAGGCCGCTCGGGCGTGCGGGCTGTCGTAGACGGGCGTGCCGAATATCTCCGCCCGGTGCCGGGCGACGGCGGCGACCAGGGCGCCCCAGTCGGTGACCTGCGGGTCCCCGGGCGTCCTCTGTTCGGCGAGCATGAGCAGCCAGGCGAGGTCGATACGGAACTCGTTCAAGGGATCAGCGGCGGCTTTTCCCGGTGTCGGTGCCGCGCCCCTCGGTGAACTCCTCGGCGAACACGGACTCGTAGCTCTTCATGAAGTCGGCGGCCGCGTCGACGAAGGTGCGGCCCGCTTCCCCGGTGTCCTGTCTGACCAGTTCCTCGATGTAGCGGTTGACGCTCATCCCGCGGGCCAGGGCGCGTTCGCGGGCCGCGCGGGCGGTGCCCTCGTCCACGCGCACGTTCAGCTGGGTCTTCGCCATGCCTCGAAGCTAGCGCCGTGGTGCTAGCAACGGCAAGGGCGGCCCGGTGGCCGTCCGGGTGTATCCAGAGGGATTCCGGCTGTGGTAGGGGTCACACTAGGCTCAGCCCGACCATGGAGTCGGGGCGTCGAGGCGACATGGAGGCGGTCTTGTCCACACCTGCTGCGGAGCATGCCCCGGGCCGCGCGCCGGACGGCGTCGCCGCGGCCCGCGCCCGCGCGCTGACCAAGGCCTACGGCTCCGGCGAGACGGCCGTGGTCGCCCTGGACTCGGTGGACGTGGACATCGCGGGCGGCCGCTTCACCGCCGTGATGGGGCCGTCGGGGTCCGGGAAGTCCACGCTCATGCACTGTCTGGCCGGCCTGGACACCGTGTCGGCCGGTCAGGTGTGGCTGGGGGGCACCGAGATCACGGGGCTGAAGGAGCGGGAACTGACCCGGCTCAGGCGCGACCGGATCGGATTCATGTTCCAGTCGTTCAACCTCATCCCGACCCTGACCGCCGCCGAGAACATCACCCTGCCGATGGACATCGCGGGCCGAAGACCGGACGAGGAATGGCTGGACCGGATCATCGACACGCTCGGCCTGCGCGCCCGGCTGTCGCACCGGCCCGCGCAACTCTCCGGGGGCCAGCAGCAGCGCGTGGCGTGCGCGCGGGCGCTGGCCTCCCGGCCCGAGCTGATCTTCGCCGACGAACCCACCGGCAACCTCGACTCGCGGGCGGGTCTGGAGGTACTGGGCTTCCTGCGCGCCGCCGTTGACGAACTGGGGCAGACCGTGGTGATGGTCACCCACGACCCGGGCGCCGCCGCCCACTCCGACCTGGTGCTCTTCCTCGGCGACGGGCGGATCGTGGACGAGATGGAACGGCCGACGGCGGAGGCCGTGCTCGAACGCATGAAGCGTTTCGACGTGGTCCGGGGCCGGCTCGGCGACGGCGTCACCGCGCGGGAGGCCTGACCCGGTGCTCAAGGCGACCCTCAGGAGCTTCCTCGCGCACAAGGGACGGCTGGCCCTGTCCGCGCTGGCCGTGGTGCTGTCCGTGGCGTTCGTCTCGGGCAGTCTGATCTTCTCCGACACCGTCACCCGTACCTTCGACCGGCTCTTCGCCTCCACCGCCGCCGATGTGACGATCCGGCCGAAGGCGGACCTGAGCGGGGCGCGGCCCAGCGGTCTGGTGCAGACCGTGCCCGCCGCGCTGCGGGACCGGGCGGCGAAGGTCGCCGGGGTGGCGGCCGCCCGCGCCGACGTGTCGGTGGAGAACGTGGTGGTGGTCGACGCCCACGACAGGTCCGTCGGCCCGACGACCGGTGCCCCGACCATCGCCTCCTCCTGGTACGTCACCCCCCACAGCCCGGTGAGACTGACCTCCGGTCACGCGCCGCACGGGGCGGGCGAGGCGCTGCTGGACGCCGACACCGCCGGCGACAGGCACGTACGGATCGGCGATCCGCTCACCGTGCAGGCACAGCCGGGCACCTTCGAGGTCCGGGTCGTCGGCATCGCCACGTTCACCACGACCAATCCGGGCTCCGCGCTGGTCTATCTGGACCCGGCCGTTGCCGGCCGTGAGCTGCTCGGCTCCGCCGCCGAGGCGACCGGCATCTCGGTGGACGCGGCGAAGGGCGTGACCGACGCGGAGCTCAAGCGCCGGGTGGCGGCGGCGATCGGCGCCGGGCCCTACGAGTTCAGGACCGCCGACGAGCAGGCCAAGTCGGCCGCGGCCAACCTCGGCGGCTTTCTCGACGTGATCAAGTACGTGATGCTGGGCTTCGCCGGCATCGCGCTGCTCGTCGGCGTGTTCCTCATCGTCAACACCTTCTCCATGCTCATCGCCCAGCGCACCCGCGAACTGGGCCTGCTGCGGGCGCTCGGCGCGGACCGCCGGCAGGTACGGCGTTCGGTGCTGACGGAGGCGCTGCTGCTGGGGCTGGTCGGTGCCACGCTCGGGCTCGCGGCCGGGATCGGGCTGGCCTTCGGGTTGATGCGGCTGATGAGCGCGTTCGGGATGAAACTGAAGACGACCGAGATGGTCATCGGCTGGGGCACGCCCGTCGCGGCGTACGTCGTCGGCCTCGGTGTCACCTTCGTCGCCGCCTATCTGCCCGCGCGGAGGGCGGCGGCCGTCTCTCCGATGGCCGCCCTCGCCGACGCCGAAGTGGCGGGTGTGGGGCGGCCGTTGAAGGTGCGGGCGATCGCCGGGTCGGTGGTCGGGGCGGTCGGGGCGGCCGCACTGGCGGGGTGTGCCGTGGCCACGCGGACCGCGCAGGCCGCCGCGCTGCTGGGGGCCGGCGTGGTCCTGACGCTCATCGCGACGGTGGTCGCCGGGCCGTTGCTGGTCCGGCCGGTGGTCCGGGTGCTGGGCGGGGCGTTCCCCGCGCTGTTCGGGGCGGTCGGGCGGATGAGCCAGCGCAACGCCCTGCGCAATCCGCGTCGCACCGGTGCGACGGCCGGCGCGCTGATGGTGGGGCTGGCGCTGGTCGGCGGGATGTCGGTGGCGAGCGCGTCCCTGTCCGCGTCGTTCGACCGGCAGATCGACAAGACCCTGGGCGCGGACTTCATCGTCCAGAACACCGGCTTCACGTCGTTCACGCGGGACGTGGCGAAGACCGCCGGCGCGACGCCCGGCGTGGGGCTCGTCGTACGGCAGCGGCTCAGTCCGGCCGCCGTACGGCTGCCGGACGGCACGCGGCTCACCACGAACGTCACCGCGTACGGCCCCGGGCTCGACGACGTCGTGCACATCGGTTACGTCAGGGGCGGTTCGGCGGCGGCGCTGGCGGCCGGCCACCTGGCCATGGACGCCGATTTCGCCTCCGAGCACGGCGTGCGGATCGGCAGCGTGGTCCCGGTCGAGTTCCCGGGCGGCCGGCGGGCCGGGCTGACCGTCGGGGCGCTCACCGATCAGCAGTCGGCCGGTGGCTTCCGCGCCCAGGGCGGCATCCTCCTCGGCCTCGGCACGCTCGACAGGTACGTACCGAAGGGGCAGGACTCCGCGCTGTACGTCAACGCGGCGCCCGGAACGAAGGCGGACTCCCTGCGTCCACGGCTGAAGCGGGCACTCAAGCCCTTCCCGCAGGTCCAGGTGCGCAACCAGAGCGACTACAAGACGCTGGTGCGCGATCAGATCGCCGTGCTCCTGTATCTGGTGTACGCGCTGCTCGGGCTGGCGATCGTGATCGCCGTGCTCGGTGTGGTCAACACCCTCGCGCTGTCGGTGGTGGAGCGCACCCGGGAGATCGGCCTGCTGCGCGCGATCGGGCTGGGGCGGCGGCAGTTGCGCCGGATGATCCGGCTGGAGTCGGTGGTGATCGCGGTCTTCGGCGCGGTGCTCGGGCTGGCGCTGGGCCTCGTGTGGGGCGTGTGCATGCACCGGGTGCTGGAGCTGCGCGGGCTGACGGCGCTCGCGATCCCCTGGGGCACGATCGTCGCGGTGGTGGTCGGCTCGGCGGTGGTGGGCGTCGTGGCGGCCCTGCTGCCGGCGCTGCGGGCGTCGCGGATGAACGTGCTGGCGGCGATCGCGCACGAGTGACGACACCGTCGGCGAGACGGCGGCCTCGGACGCCGGGAACGGGGCGTGAGGGAGGGTGCGGGGTACGACGTGATCCTGGGCCCCGATCACCTGGGCAGGGCCGCCCCGTTGCCGGCGCCGCTCGCCGCGGCGGGGCGACCGAGCGTCCGCGGCCGGGCGCCGGCCCGGGACGGACGGTTCGCGCGTGCCGTTGCCGATCGGGGCCGACCGCGACCGGGCGCCGCGGGTCCGAGTACGCGGACATCGCGCCCTCGACGGCGCCCGGCCGGCCCCCGCGCCCGGGTCACCGGAGCCGCTGCCCGCCGCCGAACGGGTGGCCCGCCACCGTCCCGCGTCCGTGGGCCATGCGAATCGCGCGCCGAGTCCGTATGACGGAAATCCCGTGACCGCCCCCGCGTCTCGTGATCCGATGATCAGATGACTTCCGTGCGTATACGCCCCGCCGCCCCGGACGACCTCGATGCCGTGCTGGCCTTCTGGAAGGTGGCCGCCGAGGGCACGAGCATCACCGACGACCGGGCCGGGGTGGAACGACTGGTGGCCCACGACCCGGAGGCGCTGCTCCTGGCCGAGTCCGACGGCGAACTCGTCGGGACGGTCATCGCCGGGTTCGACGGCTGGCGGTGTCATCTCTACCGGCTCGCGGTGTGCCCCCGGCGGCGCCGAATGGGCATCGGTTCGGCGCTGCTGGCCGCCGCCGAGGAACGCTTCGTACGGCTCGGCGGCCGGCGTGCCGACGCCATGGTGCTGGTCCGCAACGAGAGCGCGCACCACGCCTGGAGCGCCGCCGGATACCGGCCGCAGGACCAGTGGCGACGCTGGGTGAAGCCCCTGACCGACTGAGACCAAGCACCTTACTTTGCCCATCCTTTACCATTGTGGGATCACTCGGTCCTCTATGAAAGGTTGTGAGCGTCCGCCCATGGGCGAGCCTCCCCGTACGCGACGTCGCGCGTATCCCCCCGGCCTGTCCGATCATGGGACGGGGGTGACCCGATGACCGAAGTGCTTCTCCTTCTGGTGGCGATCCTGCTGTCGCTCGCCTGCGGCGCCTTCGTGGCGGCGGAGTTCTCTTTGACCACGGTCGAGCGCGGCGAGCTGGAGCGGGCCGCCGCGCGTGGCGAGCGCGGTGCGTCCGGTGCCCTGAAGGCGGTACGGAGCCTGACCTTCCAGCTCTCCGGCGCCCAGCTCGGCATCACCGTCACCAACCTGGTGGTCGGCATGCTCTCCGAGCCGTCGATCGCGAAACTGCTCGCCGGGCCGTTCCGGGCGATGGGCCTGTCGCACACCGCGGCCGGCTCGGCCGCCCTGGTGCTGGGTACGGCCCTGTCCACGGTGTTCCTGATGGTCGTCGGCGAGCTGGTGCCCAAGAACTGGGCGATCTCCTCCCCGCTGGCCGTGGTGAAGCGGGTGGGCAGCGCGCAGCGCTGGTTCAGCGCCGCGTTCCGGCCCTTCATCACCCACCTGAACAACACGGCCAACCGTTTCGTGCGCCGGCTCGGTATCGAACCGGCCGAGGAGCTGGCCTCCGCGCGCGGTCCGCAGGAGCTGGCCGCCCTCGCCCGGCACTCGGCGAAGAAGGGCGCGCTGGAGCCGGACACCGCCGAGCTGTTCGTGCGCACGCTGAACCTGGCCGACCTGACGGCGGAGAACGTGATGACCCCGCGCGTGCAGGTCGTCGCCCTGGACACCCAGGCCACCTGCGAGGACGTGGCGAACGCGACCCGCGCCACCGGGTTGTCCCGGTTCCCGGTCTACCAGGGCAGCCTGGACACCGTCGTCGGCACCGCCCACGTCAAGGACGTGCTGGCCGTGCCCGTCGAGCAGCGGCGCCACCGCCGCGTCTCCCAGGTGATGCGCGAACCGCTGCTGGTGCCCGAGTCCCTGACCGTCGACCGGCTGCTGGACCGGCTCTCCGGCCGACGGACCATGGCCGTCGTCATCGACGAGTACGGCGGCACGGCCGGGGTGGCGACGCTGGAGGACATCGTCGAGGAGGTCGTCGGCGAGGTGCGCGACGAGCACGATCCGCACGAGACGCCCGACCTCGCCCCCGCCGGTGCGGACAGCGACGGCCGGGCACTGTACTCGGCCGACGGCGCGGCCCGCACCGACCAGCTCGCCCGGGTCGGCCTGCGGGTGCCCGAGGGGCCGTACGAGACCCTGGCCGGCCTGATCGCCACCGAGCTGGGCCGGATACCGGAGACCGGCGACAGCGTCGAGGTGGCCGGCTGGCGACTGGACGTGGTGGACGCCTCCGGCCGCCGGGCGGCCCGGGTACTGCTGCACGCGCCGCTGGACGACGAACTGACCCAGGAGAGGCCGGAGGGGGCGCGATGACCGCCGTACAGCTGTTGGTCGGGCTGGCGACGCTGGTCGTCAACGCCTTCTTCGTGGGCGCCGAGTTCGCGCTGATCTCGGTGCGCCGCTCACAGGTCGAGCCGCTCGCCCAGGAGGGCGACCGGCGCGCCAAGAGCGTGCTGTGGGGGCTGGAGCACGTCTCCGCGCTGCTGGCCGCCACACAGCTCGGCATCACCCTGTGCACCCTGGTGCTCGGTGTGGTCGCCGAACCGGCGATCGCACACCTGCTGGAGCCGGCCTTCCACGCGGTCGGCGTGCCCGCGAGCGCGGGCCACGTCGTGTCCTTCGTGATCGCCCTGGCCCTGGCCACCTATCTGCACATGCTGCTGGGCGAGATGGTCCCCAAGAACATCGCGCTCGCGGAGCCGGTGCGCAGCGCGCTGTTGCTCGGGCCGCCCCTGGTCACGTTGTCCCGGGCGCTGCGCCCGGTGATCTTCACCATCAACGCCTTCGCCAACGGGCTGCTGAGGCTGCTGCGGGTGGAGGCGAAGGGCGAGGTCGCGGCGACCTTCACGGACACCGAGCTGGCCGAGATCGTCAAGGACGCCAGCGAGGCGGGCCTGATCGACGACCGGGCGCAGGAGCGGCTGCACGACGCCCTGGAGCTGGGCAGCCGGCCGGTGCGAGACGTGGTGGTACCGCTGGAGCGCGTGGTCTACGCGCGCGTGGGCGTCACTCCGGAGCAGTTGGAGCGGCTGTCCGCCGAGTCCGGCTTCTCCCGCTTCCCGGTGGTCGACGAGAGCCGGCGGATCGTGGGCTATCTGCATGTCAAGGACGCACTGGACGCCTCGCCCCGGGACATGCCGTTCCGGCTGCGCGACATGCGCCCCATTCCCCGGGTCCGCGAGCGGACCCCGCTGGACGACGTCCTGACCGCGATGCGGGGCAGCCGCACACACCTCGCCGCCGTGCTCGGCGACGACGGCCGCCTGGCCGGCCTGGTGACGATGGAGGACGTGCTGCGCCAACTGTTCGGCCAGCCGGCCTGAGGGGGGCCGGGGTGCGGGGCGAGGGCGAGGGCGACCGACCGTTGGGTATGGAGCCGGGTTACCATCGCTGTCGTCATGCAGACGAATCCCATATCTCCCACGTACACCAGCCTGGTCACGGTCGGTGACTCCTTCACCGAGGGCATGTCCGACCTGCTGCCCGACGGCTCCTACCGGGGCTGGGCCGATCTGCTCGCCGCGCGGATGGCGGCCCGCTCCCCCGGTTTCCGGTACGCCAACCTCGCCGTGCGCGGAAAGCTGATCGGGCAGATCGTCGACGAACAGGTGGACGTGGCGGCCGCCATGAACGCCGACGTGGTCACCCTGGTCGGCGGTCTCAACGACACCCTGCGGCCCAAGTGCGACATGGGCCGGGTGCGGGGCTTGCTGACCGAGGCCGTGGAGCGGCTGGCTCCCTCCTGCGGACAGCTGGTGCTGATGCGCAGCCCCGGCCGCCAGGGCCCGGTGCTGGAGCGGTTCCGGCCGCGCATGGAGGAACTGTTCGCCTGCGTGGACGAGCTGGCCGACAAGCACGGCGCCCTGGTGGTGGACCTGTACGGGGCGCCCGCGCTGGCCGACCCGCGACTGTGGGGCGTGGACCGGCTGCACCTGACGGCGGACGGGCACCGCCGGGTCGCCGAGGCGGTGTGGCAGACGCTCGGGTACGAGCCGGAGGACGCCGAGTGGCATGTGCCGATGGCGGCCACGCTCCCACCCGGCTGGCTGAGCCGGCGGGTGGCCGACGCGCGCTTCGCCCGGCAGTACCTGCTGCCGTGGATAGGCCGCCGGCTGACCGGCCGCTCCTCGGGCGACGGCCTCCCGCCGAAGCGGCCGGAGCTGCTGCCGTACGAGGGTCCGGCGTAACCTCTCGGCCATGACCACCCGCGTGATCGCCGTGCGGGGCCGGATCCACGAGTTCGGCCCCCGGCTGGAACACGCGCCCCCGGACGTCGTCTACGTCGGCCGCCGCTGGACGATGGGCGGCTGGGACCTGCCCCGGCACCCGCTGTACAACCCGTTCGCCTACGACACCCCGAAGAAGAGGCGGCACGGCACCCGCGCCGAGGTCATGGCCCTGTACCGGGCCTACCTGCTGGAGCGGCCGGAACTGCTGGACCTGCTGCCGGAGCTGCGCGGAAAGACCCTGGCCTGCTGGTGCGCACCCCTGCCCTGCCACGCCGACGTGCTGGCCGAGCTGGCCGACAGGGGCGAGGTGACCGGGGTCTCGTAGCTTCCGCCGAACAACCCCATGGCGCTGGCCTGCACAAACCGCCAGTAGACTCTGGACACGTGACTTCTGCGCCCGCCAAGCCCCGTATCCCCAACGTCCTCGCCGGACGCTACGCCTCCACCGAGCTCGCCACGCTCTGGTCGCCCGAGCAGAAGGTGAAGCTGGAGCGGCAGCTCTGGCTCGCCGTGCTCCGGGCTCAGCAGGACCTCGGCATCGAGGTGCCGGACGAGGCCATCGCCGACTACGAGCGCGTCCTCGACACCGTCGACCTCGCCTCGATCGCCGAGCGCGAGAAGGTCACCCGGCACGACGTGAAGGCGCGGATCGAGGAGTTCAACGACCTCGCCGGGCACGAGCACGTGCACAAGGGCATGACCTCCCGGGACCTCACCGAGAACGTCGAGCAGCTGCAGATCCGGCTTTCGCTGGAGCTGGTGCGCGACCGTACGGTGGCCGTGCTGGCGCGTCTGGGCAAGCTCGCGGGCGAGTACGCCGAGCTGGTCATGGCCGGCCGCTCCCACAATGTCGCCGCGCAGGCCACCACGCTCGGCAAGCGCTTCGCGACCGCCGCCGACGAGCTGCTCGTCGCCCACGGCCGCGTCGAGGAGCTGCTGAACCGCTACCCGCTGCGCGGCATCAAGGGCCCGGTCGGCACCGCGCAGGACATGCTGGACCTGCTCGGCGGTGACGCGGCCAAGCTCGCCGAGCTGGAGCACCGCATCGCCGGGCACCTCGGCTTCGCGCAGGCGTTCACCTCGGTCGGCCAGGTCTACCCGCGCTCGCTGGACTACGAGGTCGTCACCGCGCTGGTGCAGCTGGCGGCGGCGCCGTCCTCGCTGGCCAAGACCGTCCGGCTGATGGCGGGGCACGAGCTGGTCACCGAGGGCTTCAAGCCCGGCCAGGTCGGTTCCTCGGCGATGCCGCACAAGATGAACACCCGTTCCTGCGAGCGCGTCAACGGCCTCATGGTCGTCCTGCGCGGCTACGCGTCGATGACCGGCGAGCTGGCCGGCGACCAGTGGAACGAGGGCGACGTCTCCTGCTCGGTGGTGCGCCGGGTCGCACTCCCGGACGCGTTCTTCGCACTGGACGGCCTGCTGGAGACCTTCCTGACGGTCCTCGACGAGTTCGGCGCCTTCCCGGCCGTCGTCGCCCGTGAACTGGACCGCTACCTGCCGTTCCTGGCCACCACCAAGGTGCTGATGGGCGCGGTGCGGGCCGGTGTCGGACGCGAGGTCGCGCACGAGGCGATCAAGGAGAACGCCGTGGCCACCGCGCTCGCCATGCGCGAGCAGGGAGCCGAGCGCAACGACCTGCTGGACAAGCTCGCCGCCGACGCGCGCCTGCCGCTCGACCGGGAGCGGCTGGCGGCGCTGATGGCCGACAAGCTGTCCTTCACCGGCGCCGCGGCCGACCAGGTCGGCGTCGTCGTCGGCCGGATCGAGGAGATCGTCAAGCAGCGCCCGGAGGCCGCCGGCTACACCCCCGGAGCGATCCTCTGACCGGCGCTCCCCGCTTCACCAAGGCGGACCTGGAAGCCGCCCGCGACCGTCTCGTCCCGGACGTGGTCGCGGACGGTCTCCAGGTGCTGTTCTGCGGCATCAACCCGGGATTGATGACGGCGGCGACGGGCCACCACTTCGCCCGGCCAGGCAACCGGTTCTGGCCGGTGCTGCACCTGTCCGGCTTCACGCCGAGGCTGCTCAAGCCCGCCGAACAGGGGGAACTGCCGGCGTACGGGCTCGGCATCACCAACGTGGTGGCGCGGGCGACCGCGCGGGCGGACGAGCTGACCACCGCGGAGTACGTGGCGGGCGGGCTGCTGCTGACCGACAAGGTGACGCGGCTGCGGCCGAAGTGGCTGGCCGTGGTCGGAGTGACCGCGTACCGGGCCGCCTTCGACGACCGCACCGCCCGGGTCGGGCCGCAGGAGCGGACCATCGGGGACACCCGGGTGTGGGTGCTGCCCAACCCCAGTGGCCTGAACGCGCACTGGACGACGGCGACGATGGCCGAGGAGTTCGCCCGCCTGCGCACGACGGCGCGGGCCGCCTGAGGATCCGCACGACCCCGACCGCCCGGGAGGCCGGTTCCCCGCCGGCCCCGGTCAGGGCGGGTCCGTGTCCGTGATCACCGCCAGCAGCCGGAACGGCGGTTCCCCGCTCCACCGGGACACGCCGAGGGCGAACCACCGGCCCGCCTCCGGCACCCGCCACAGGTGGACGTCCGGAACATGACCGCTCAGTCCGGTCCACGGCTGCGCGCCGTCCTGGCCGCCGCCCTCTCCTGCCCGGGCCCCTCCCGCCTCTCCGCCGTCGATCGTCCGCTCCAGGATGCTGTACAGGCTGAAGCGGTCCGGCGGACCCCAGCGCTCGGTGAGCCGCTCCGCCAGCGCGTCCCGGTCGGCCTCGTACTGCGCGGCGGCCTCCTCCCGTCCGGCGCCGTCGTCCTGCCAGGACGCGCCGCTGCCCCGCAGCTCGGCTATCAGATACCCCGGCCCGCCCGTGCCGACGTCGGTCCTGCCGTGCTCGGCCGGGAAGTCCCGGGCGCACAGCCGGTCGATCACGGCGAGGTGGTTCGCGATGTCCATGGAATCCAGTAAAGCGGGCACCACTGACAATTGGCGGCCCGTCAGGCGTCCCTGCGGTCGAGGGCCCAGGCGCCGGCGAACAGGGCCGCCGCCGTCCACAGCGCGGTGACCGCGAGGCCGCTCCAGGGGCCGAGCGAGCCGTTCCAGGTGCTGTGCAGGGCCACTTGACCGGCCCGGTCGGGCAGGAAGTCGGCCACGCCGCCGGACAGGTCGCCGATCACGAAGGACACGATCAGCAGGAACGGGATCAGTACGGCGAGGGTCGCCGTCCCACTGCGCAGCACGGCCGTGAGCCCGGCGGCGAGCAGGGCCATCAGCGTCAGTTGCAGTCCGCAGCCGACGGCACCGCGCAGTCCCTCGGCCCAGGCAGGCCCGGAGGCCCCGAGGGCCACCTCGCCGACCAGCAGTGTGACGAGCCCGGTGAGCAGCCCGACCGCCAGCGCGGGCAGGGCGATCGCCGTCACCTTCGCCGCGAACCAGCGCCTGCGGCCGGGCACCGCCGCCCACGTCAGCCACAACGCGCCGCCCCGGAAATCGGACGACACGGCCGCCGAACCGAAGGCGACCGCGGCGACCTGCCCGAAGCTGATGCCGAAGAACACCGCGAACAGCGGGTCGGACGACTCGCCGTCGGCCATGGACGGGGCGAGCGCGGCGAAGCCGGCGGTGACCAACGCCATCGCGGCCAGGGCGCCGAGCAGCGAGCGCAGGGTACGGATCTTGATCCACTCGGCGTGGAGCACGGGTGCGGACAGCATGGTCAGGCCTCCTGGCGCGGTGCGGTGAACTCGGCCTCGGCCGCGGTCAGGTCGAGGTAGGCCTCCTCCAAGGTGGCCTCCTGGGTGACGAGTTCGAGAACGGGGACGCCGGCTTCGGACATCAGTCGCCCGAGGTCGTCCGCGCGCGCGTGGCGCACGGTCCACGTGCCGTCCTCCTCGCGGGAGGCCTCGTGTCCGTGCCGGGCGAGCAGGTCGCCGAGTGCTCCGGGTTCGGTGCTGCGGACCCTGACCCGGGGTCGTACGCGCGCGTGGATGAAGTCCTTGACGGGTGTGTCGGCGAGCAGCCGCCCGCCGCCGAGGATCACCAGGTGGTCGGCGAACGCGGCGGTCTCGTTCATCAGATGGCTGGAGACGAGCACCGTACGGCCCTGCGCGGCGAGCCGGCGCAGCAGCTTCCGGATCCACACGATGCCTTCGGGGTCCAGGCCGTTGGCGGGCTCGTCGAGCAGGATCACCTCGGGCTCGCCGAGCAGCGCGGCGGCGACGCCCAGCCGCTGGCGCATGCCGAGCGAGAACCTCTTCACCCGGCGCCGCGCCACCGTCGCGAGCCCGGTCTCCTCCAGGACGGCGTCGACCCTGCGCGGGGAGATGCGGTTGCCGGCCGCCAGGGCGCGCAGATGATCGTGGGCCGTGCGCGAGCCGTGTGCGGCCCGTGCGTCCAGCAGTGCGCCCACGCGGCGCAGGGGTTCGCGGAGTTCGCCGTAGGGGCGGCCGCCGACGGTGGCGGTGCCGGACGTGGGGCGGTCGAGGCCGAGGACGAGCCTCATGGTGGTGGATTTGCCGGCGCCGTTGGGGCCGAGGAAGCCGGTCACCCGGCCGGGCCGGACACTGAAGGTGAGCCCGTCCACGGCTCGCCGCGTGCCGTACTCCTTGGTGAGGTCTCGTACGTCGATGCTGGTCATGGCAGCAGCCTTGCCGGGCGGGCGGGTTGGCGCCTCCCCCGCCGGTGGAGATCGTCTCCCCCGTGCGGGGGAGGTCGGTTGTCGGTGCCGGATGCCAGGATGACGTCATGGCACGCTTTCTGCGCCCGCTGCTGCGCGGGACGACGTACACGCGCCTGCTGCATCTGTGGGTGCCGATGTTGGTGCAGAGCGTGTGGATGTTCATCGACCCGGCGAGGTTCTGGGTGCCCGCGCTCGTCCTGGTGCCGGTCGGTCTGCTGCCCGCCGTGCGGGTGGGCGAGGGCGTCCAGGCCCGGCTGCTGCTGACTCCGGGTCAGGAGGATCCGGACATCTCCGTGACCCCGTCGGCGAACTGGCGCGACCGGATGCGCACGGTGCTGTGGCTGGAGCTGCGGATGGCCCTCGGCGCGATGACCTCCTTCGCCTCGGTGTGGCTGCCCGTCCTCGCCGTGGAACTGACGAGATGCGGCTGGGGTCTGGCGCCTTCCGGCATGCCGTGGCCGGCCGGGCTGGAGCCGCGCCCGGCGTACGCCCTGCTGGCCCCGCTGCCCCTGCTCGCCCTCTACGGGGTCGTCGTCGGACTCGGCGCGGTGGTCACGGGGTGTGCGCGCCGGCTCCTGGGGCCGTCCGCGGCCGAGCGGCTGGCCGCCCTGGAGGAGCGCACCGAGCAACTGCTCGAACGCACCCGTATCGCGCGTGAGTTGCACGACTCCATCGGGCACGCCCTGACGGTGGCGGTCGTGCAGGCGGGGGCGGCGCGGGCGGCCGGTGATCCGGCGTTCACGGACCGCGCGCTGGACGCCATCGAGGAGACGGGGCGGGCCGCGCTGGCGGACCTGGAGCGGGTGCTCGGGGTGCTGCGCGAGTCGGAGCGGCCGGCGAGCGCCCGGCCCACGCTGGCCGACGCGGACCGCCTGCTGGAGTCGGCCCGCACCTCCGGCGCCGAGGTCGACGCGGAGGTCTCCGGTCCGCTGGCGGAGGTGCCCGGCCCGGTCTCCCGCGAGGGGTACCGCATCCTCCAGGAGGCGCTGACCAATGTGCTGCGGCACGCCGGTGCCGTCCCGGTGCGGGTCCGGGTGGCCGTCGCGGGGGGCACCCTGTGTCTGGAGGTCCGCAATCCGCTGCCGGCCGGGATACGGGGGCCCGGGCGGGGCAGCGGGCTGCGCGGGATACGGGAGCGGGCCGCGCTGCTGGGCGGCAGGGCCCGCACGGGACCGGACGAGGGCGACTGGCGGGTGCGGGCGGAGCTTCCACTCGGGTGATCCATGGGCTGTCGATCACCGCTGAGCAACACCCTCTAGGCTGGCCGGATGCCGGTCAGCGTACTTCTGGTGGACGACGAACCCCTGGTCCGCGCGGGCCTGCGCGCCGTTCTCGAGGCGCAGCCCGACATCCGGGTGGTGGGGGAGGCGGCCGACGGGGCGGCGGTCATCCCGCTGGTGCGCCGACTGCGCCCGGACGTGGTCGCGATGGACGTCCGCATGCCGTTGATGGACGGGATCGAGGCCACGCGCGCGGTGCTGCGTACCGTCCAGGCGCCGCCCAGGATCCTCGTCGTGACCACCTTCGAGGACGACGAGTTCGTGTACGAGGCGCTGCGCGCGGGAGCGGCCGGCTTCCTGCTGAAGCGGGCCCGGCCGGCCGAGATCGTGCACGCGGTGCGGCTGGTGGCGGAGGGCGAGTCGTTGCTGTTCCCCGCCTCCGTACGCCGTCTCGCCGCCCGGTACGGCGATGCCGGCGACCGTGAGCGTCCGGCGCGTGCCGTGCTGGAGCGGGCCGGGCTGACGGAACGGGAGGCCGAGGTGCTGCGGCTCATGACGCGGGGGCTGTCGAACGCGGAGATCGCCGAGCGGCTGGTGGTGGGCACCGAGACGGTGAAGTCGCACGTGAGCGGCGTGCTGGCCAAGCTCGGCGCGCGCGACCGCACCCAGGCGGTGATCACGGCCTACGAGTCGGGGTTCGTGGAGCCGCGCTGAGATACGGCGGACGGGCACTCGGGCGCCCGGCCCCGCCGCCGGGCCACCGTGACCGGCGCCGCGCCGCCCGCCCGAACCCGGCACTCGCCGGGGTGCGCCGGGCCGAGTACGATCCGGCGAAACACGCCTGCGAGCTGGAAGGACGGACGGTGGGGCAGCTGACCGGCGGCGATCCCTCGCTGCTGCGAAGGATCAATTCCGCGGTGGTGCTGCACGCGCTGCGGGCCACGGACTGCGCGACGCTCACCGAGGTCACCCGGGTGACCGGTCTGTCCCGGCCGACCGTCGAGGGCGTCGTCGAAGGGCTCATCGACGCCGGACTCGTCGTGGAGACGGCGGCCGACGGGAACGCCACGCGCCGTCAGGGGCGGCCGGCCCGCCGGTTCCGGTTCCGGGCCGAGGCGGGCCATCTGCTGGGCCTGGAGATCGGGCCGCACCGGGTCGCGGCGCTCCTGTCCGATCTGGACGGGCGGGTGCTGGGCGCGCAGGCCAAGCAGGTGGACGCGACCGCTTCCGCGGACGAGCGGCTCGACCGGCTGCGCGGCGCGGTGGCCGAGCTGCTGCGCCGGGCCGGGGTGGCGCGCGGCTCGCTGCGGGCGGTGGGCGTGGGCACCCCGGGCATCGTGGAGGCCGGTGGCACGATACGACTGAGCACCGCACTGCCGCAGTGGACGGGACTGCGGCTCGGTGAGCGGCTCAGCCGCTCCTTCAAATGCCCCGTGCTGGTCGAGAACGACGCCAACGCGGCAGCGGTCGCCGAACACTGGAAGGGCGCGGCGACGGAGACCGACGACGTGGTGTTCGTGCTGGCCGGGCTGAGTCCCGGGGCGGGTTCGCTGATCGGCGGACGGCTGCACCGCGGCTACGGCGGGGCGGCCGGTGAGATCGGGGCGCTGCACCTGCTGGGTCGGGAGGCGACGCCGGAGACGTTGCTGTCCACCACCGACGAACCGCTGCACCCGCTGGACGAGCAGGCGGTCGCCGAGGTGTTCGCGCTGGCCCGCGAGGGCGACCAGCGGGCGGGGGCGGCCGTCGAGCGGTTCATCCAGCGGCTCGTGCACGACGTGGCCGCACTGGTGCTGGCGGTCGATCCGGAACTGGTCGTGGTCGGCGGCTGGGCGGCCGGCCTGGACGGCGTCCTGGAACCGCTGCGCCGCGAACTGGCCCGCTACTGCCTGCGGCCGCCCCGGGTGGCGCTGTCCCTGCTGGGCGAGGCGGCGGTGGCCACGGGCGCCCTGCGGCTCGCCCTGGACCACGTCGAGGAGCAGCTGTTCGCGGTGAACGGCACGGTGACCGCGCGGCGCTGAGGCGACCGGACCGGGGGCGCCGGTGGGGATCGGGCGGCCCACTTCGGCGCGTGTCCGCCCGGGGTGCCCGGCGGGGCGTTCCGCACCCGCCGGGCGGTGGCTCGCGAGGTGTCAGGAGGCCTGTTGTTCGGGCGTGTGGTGTATCTCCACGCCGGCCGAGTCGCCGAAGGTAAGCCGGCACGTGTCCGCGCGGTAGGTCGCCACGGACAGCACCGCCGTACGCCCCTGGGCATGGAAGCGGGTGGTGACGACCAGGACGGGCGAGCCGGGGAGCCGGTCGAGTTCCTTCGCGTCGTCCGCGCGCGCGGAGCCCAGCTCGACGGCACGGTCCTGGCCCTCGAGCTCCAGGTGCTGCAGCTCGCGCAGCACCGCCCGCGCGCGTGCCGGCCCGGAGGGGGCGTCGATCGCGGAGAGGTCGGGCACCGATGCCGCCGCGACGTAGAGCAGTTCGGTGGCGACGCATCGGCCGTGGGAGGTGCGGGAGCGACGGACCGTGTGGACGGCTTCCTGGGCGCCGGTCTCCAGGACCTCGGCGACGGCGGCGGGCGGGACCGCCAGCCCGCTGTCGACGGGCTGCCACGCGTCTCCCGTGGCTCCGGGCCAGATGTGCCGTTCGGTGCCGACGGCGACGCCCACACGCGGGGGCGCGACGGTGGTGCCGACACCGCGGCGGCGCTGTAGCCGGCCCTCCAGCTCCAGTTGTTCGAGGGCCTGGCGGAGCGTGGCACGGGCCACGCCGAAGCGGGCGGCGAGGTCCCGCTCGTTGGGCAGGATCTCACCGACCGAGAACTCGGAGTCCAATGCCTCACTGAGTACGGTCTTGAGATGCCAGTACTTCGGTTCCGGCACCGATTCCAGCTGCGTGGTCCCCACCCTGTCCTCCGCAAGAGCCGTGGTCCGGCGGTTTTTAGCGCCCTTGTTTATTAAAGGTTGTTGCACTTCTCTGCGACCATAGGGCTGCCGCCACCCTTGGTCAAGACCAATCCTCGGACCCTTGGGCAACCCATGGGCGACCCGCCGCGGAGCGTTCACGAGGCGTTCGTACGGAACGGTGTCCGTGACATCGCGGCAAAGCCCTCGTCGCACTTGGGGGGCGCCGGTCGACGGGAGCGAAGGGCTACCCGCCGGTAGCGATTGCTGACAAGCTGTCTACAGCGTCCGTCAGCCTCCGGAGCCTCCAGACGAGGAGCACCCATGTCCGCGACCGCCTCCTTCCAGGTCCCCACCGCGCTCGGCCCGCGCGATGTGACCGTGTCCTACGCGCGCGTGGGACGCGGCGCACCGCTGGTGCTGCTGCACGGCATCGGCCATCACCGGCAGGCCTGGGACCCGGTCGTGGACATCCTCGCCACCGAGCGCGAGGTGATCGCCGTCGACCTCCCGGGCTTCGGCGCCTCCCCCGCTCTGCCGGGCGACCTCGCCTACGGCCTGGCGACGACCAACACCGTGCTCGGTGCCCTGTTCGGGCAACTGGGCCTGGACCGCCCGCACGTGGCGGGCAACTCGCTGGGCGGCCTGCTCGCCCTGGAGCTGGGCCGCGAAAAGGCCGTACGGTCCGTGACGGCCCTGTCGCCGGCCGGTTTCTGGACGGAGGCCGAGCGCCGGTACGCGTTCGCGGTGCTGCTGGCGATGCGCGGCATCGCCCAGCGGCTCCCGCTGCCGCTCGTGGAGCGGCTGAGCCGTACCGCGGCCGGCCGCACCGCCCTGACCAGCACCATCTACGGCCGCCCCGGGCGCCGTTCCCCGGAGGCCGTGGTCGCCGAGACGCTCGCCCTCGCGGGAGCCACCGGTTTCGACGCGACCCTGCGGGCGGGGATCACCGTGCGGTTCACGGACGATCTGCTCGGCCTGCCCGTCACCGTGGCCTGGGGCTCCCGGGACCGGCTCCTCCTCCGCCGCCAGGGTGTGCGCGCCAAGCAACTCATACCGCACGCCCGGCTGGTGCGGCTGCCCGGCTGCGGCCACTGCCCGATGAACGACGATCCGGCGCTGGTCGCGCGGGTCATCCTGGACGGCAGCCGCGCCTGAACCACCGACCGACGCGCCGCTACCGCGAGCGGTGACCAACAGGGGCCGCGACCGGGCGCCACCGGCCCGCACCGCGGCGCCGCGCCGGCACGCGCGCGTGCCGGCCGTATCGGCCCCGCGCACGGCGACCGGCCGGACCGGCAGGCGCGGGTTCTCGGGCGCGCCCCCGCCGGCGGCCACCAGTTCTTCGGCGAGGTCGGCATCGACGGCGGCAGCGGCGAGCAAACGCTGCGGCTGCGCGAGCGGGACGGCACAGTGCTGTTCACGCGGACGCTCCGGCCGGGCCGCGTCGGGCAGTAGTTCCCGGGCAGTAGTTCCGGGCAGCGGTCGTCGGGCCGTGGCCCCGGCCGGGTTCCCGGCGAGGAGTACTCGGCGGGGCCGCCGTGTCCCCTACCCCGCACACCGTGCCGCGCACCGGCGTCATCCCCCGGTGCGCGGCACGGCAACTCCCCCTCCGAAAAGCCGTCTTCGCAGGTCGGACCCATTGTCAGTGGTCGCCTCTACGGTCTTTCCATGACGCGATCACTGCAGGCCGTGGCCTATCGCCGACCCTCCGCGCTGAAGTCCGCCACGGGCGGGAGCCGACTCGGACTGAAACGTCCCGGGGGGCGACACCCACGGGTGTCGAGGACCATCCGCGGTTCTTCGCGGGCTTCCTGACCTCGCCTCAGGTGGCGGCGGCGGGGCTGCTGGCGGTGGCGGACGTGGCGGCCGCCCGGTACTACCAGCCGCAGCTGCGCGCGTCGCTCGACCCGGTGGTGACGGGCAACGGCGACCGGCTGCGTTTCGAGTCCTTCTCCGGCTGCGGCGGGGTGTACGCGCGCCTGGACGTGCTCGCCCCGGGCCTCGACGGCGGCGCGGTGGGGCACGGCACCACCAACGTCGACGTGAACAACCCGCTGCGCGAGGCGCTTTCCCGCCTCGGCGGCGCCGACCCGCTGCACCTGCGGGTCGGCCCGGAGGAGCTCGCGGTCACCACGCTGGACGGCCCGGTGGTGGAGAAGAAGGTCCCACTGCCCGACCGCTGGCTGCGCGGCTTCGCCGAGGCCCAGGTGATCGCGGCCGGCTTCGACCTGCGGGCCGAGCTGCCGGCGGACGAGGCGGTGCGGTTCCTGCGCGGACTGCCCGGGCCGGGCGGCGCGCGGCGCGCCCCGGGCGGTCCGCGCTGGGTCGTGCCGGTGGGCCGCGGCTTGCGGCCGACGACCCGCGCGGTGCCCGGCGCGGTATGTCTGCCGGGCCCGGAGCGGCTGGCGGCACTCCGGCGGGTGCTGCGGCACGCCACGGCCCTGCGGGTGTACGGCCCCGCGGCCACGGGCACGGCCGCGGCGGCCGCCGCCTGGGAGGTCGTCCTGCCCGGTATGCGGCTCACCCTGACGCTGTCGCCGGACGCCTCGCGCGGCTTCTCCGGCGAGGGCGGCGTCCTGGAGGCGCTGGCCGCGGAGGAGGCAGGCGCGGACGCGGAGTTGATCTCGGTACTGCTGGCCTGGGAACCCCGCGTCGACGTGGCCGATCTCGCGGCCGCCTCCGGTCTCACCCCGGAGCGGGTCCGCGCCGCCCTGGTCCGCCTCGGCACCTCGGGCCAGGTCGGGTACGACACGGCGGAGGCGGCGTACTTCCACCGCGAGCTGCCGTACGACGCCGGGCGCGCCGAGCGGCACAATCCGCGGCTGCTCTCGGCACGGGCGCTGGTGGCCGCGGGGGCGGTCACGCTGGACGGCGCCCTCGCCACGGTGACGGCAGGGGACGGCCATGTGCACCGGGTGCGCGAGGAGGCGGGGGTACTGACGTGCAGCTGCCTGTGGTGGGCGAAGTACCGCGGCGGACGCGGGCCGTGCAAGCACGCGCTGGCGGTGCGGTTGGTACGGCGGGGTGCCGCGGCGGAGGCCGTGGCCGGGGCGGACGCGACGGCGCGTGAGCTGGCGGGAATCGACGGGGGCGTGCGATGAGTGAACTGCTGGAAGCGGTGCGGGCGGGGCGCATGGCGGAGACCCTGCGGCTGCTGAGGAGCCTGACGGAGAGCGAACGACGTTCCCACCTGCCGGAGTTGAAGGAGCTGCGCAGGGAATTGCGGCGCACCCGGGTGTGGGAGGCACGGTCAGGGCAGGTACTGCCGGCGCTGCATCTGGCCGGGGCCGCCTGTCACACGGGCGCGGCGGCCGCCGCCGACTGGCTCGGCGCCACCGACTTGCGCTGGAGCCACGCACCCACCGACAGCCTCCTGCGGGTGCTGGAACACCGGGACACCGGCTGGCTGGCCGATGTCGCGCACCGGCTGGCCCGGCGACCGGTGTCCGCGGGTGTGCCGTACCCGCTCATGGCCGGGCTGGTGCACCGCGCCGGCTGCGACGTGCCGGTGACAGACGCCTACGTCACCGGCTGGATCCAGCACATCAGCCACGCCTCGAACCACTCCGGCGTCCTCGACGCCCTGCGCGGCGAGCCCCATCTGGCCACGCTGGTCTCCGGTCTGTTCACCCTCACTGATCTTCGCGAGGTCCGGTGGCTGCTCGGCGACGGATCCCGGTCCTGGCAGAGCGCCCTCACGGACCTGACCCGGGAAGGCCTCCTGGACCGCGCGTTCCTCGTCGACGCGTGCGTGGCCCGGTTGCTGCGCGGCGGCGGCCCCACCGACCACCGGGTCTTCCTGCCCCTGCTGACCAGGCTTTCCCCGACCCGGGAGGAGCAGCGGGCGCGGATCGCAGACTGGACGGCGCTCGCCCGGGACGCGGTGTCGCCCGTCGCCACCCATGCCCAGACGGTGCTCGCGGCCCTGGCCCTGGCCGGGGACCTGACTCCGGCGCAGCTGACCGAGGCTTCCGGGGGACTGCTGTTCCGCACCGAGAAGAAGCTGGTCCGAGCCCAACTCGTGCTGCTGGGGAAGGTACTGGCGCGTGATCGGGGCGCCGCGGCGGAGCTGCTGCCGGTCGTGATCCAGGCGTTCGGACACGAGGACGTGCGGGTGCAGGAGCGGGCGCTCAAGCTGGTCGAGCGGTACGCCGGGCAACTGGACCCGGCCGGGGAACTCGGTCACGCGGTCGGCCGGTTGTCCCCGGTGCTGCGCGCCCGCGCGTCCGCGCTGCCGGGTGTCACCGTGGCTCCCCGGGAGGTGTACGAGGAGGTGCTGCCGCCCGCTCCCGAGCCGGTGCGGCTGGCGTCGGTGCCGGAGTCGGCGGTGGAACTGGCCGAGGAGGTCGGGGCGCTGCTGGCATCCCCCGGAGACGATGTCGCCGGGTTCGAGCGGGCGCTGGACGGCTTGGTGCGTCACGCCTACCGGGATCCGAACGCACTACGCGAGGCGCTCGCACCGGTGGTCGCGAACCGCTGGTGGGCGATCTCGGACGACTCGCAGTGGCCGCACCGGGACACCTACTTCGGCAACGACCGCTACGGCACGATCGGCGCCCGCGACGGAATCGACCTGCTCCTCGCCACCCTGCACGAGAAAGTGGGTACGGCCACACTCTGCGACGCCGTGCGGCAGGGCCCCCGGGAGCAGGAGTGCGCGCACTCCGGCCTCAGTCGGGTGTTCGACGCCCGGCTGCGCGAGGTGGCGTACCGGGTCCGCACCGAACCGCTGCCGCTGCTGCTCGCCACACCCACCTGGAGCACCGGTGCGCTGGAGCCGGAGGACCTGGTGGCCCGCCTCGCGGAGTACCGGAGGCTGGACGCCCGGGTCGCCGCAACCGACTTCGCCCAGGCTCTGCTGCGGCTGCGCCGGGACGACCCCACGGCCGTCGCGGAGGCGGCGCGGCGTGCGCGGGCGCTCGGCACCCGGGAGGGCAGCCGGCTCGCCCGGCATCTGACCGCGCCGAACCCGGGCCGGCCCGCGACCCGGCGGCGCACCGGCGGCGTGCGCATCCTGCTGGAGCAGGGGGAACTGCCGGGGTTCCCGGAGGGCTTCCCGACGGAGTTCCATCACCTCGGCCGGCCGGTGTCCGTCTTCACCGGCCGCCACCGCTGCAACCACTGGGACGACGCGATACGCCCGCACTGGCTCGCCGTTCTTCCGGAGCGTCGGGAGCTGGTCGCGGTCCGGCTGCTGCGCGACATCGCCGCCACGGCCGTGGACGACGAGCGCGACACCGGAGTGCTGCCCCTGCTCGCCGAGTCCGGCGGGGAGGCGGGTGAAGCGGTGCATCTGTGCGTCGCCTACGGGCTCGGCGCACGGCACGCGGAGGACCGGCTGGCCGCCGTGGACGCCCTGCTGGTGCTCGCCGCGCGGGGTCAGCTGGACGCCGCCCGACTCGGCGCGGACCTCGGCCAGTTGGTGCGGCGTGGTGCGGTCAAGCCACAGCGGCTGGCCGACGCGGCGCGGACGGCGGCGGCCACCGGCGCCAACGCGACCATCTGGGGCATGCTCCGGCACACTCTGCCCGTACTGCTCGCCGACCTCGCGACCGCCCGGCCGGAGGCGGGCGCGGTGTCGGCCCGGGGGCTCGGGGATCTGCTGGCCGTCGCGGCGGACTGCGCCGAGCGGTCGGGTGTCCGTGCCGAGATGCCGCACCTCGCCCACACCGCCGCACGCAAGGGCAACTCCCGCATGGTGAGCGAGGCGCGGCGACTGCGAGCCGCGTTGGCCCCGGAGACTGCGGCGGCCTGAGCGCAGCCCCGGTCGCGCCGACGGCCCGGGGCGCCGACAGCGGGTCGAGCGTGGGCCGACAGCGGGCCGACGGCGGACCGACGGCGGGCCGGCTGTGGAAAGGGCAACAAAAGGGGCGGAGCATGCTTTACCCATCGGTCACAATCAGTTCGTGATCACGCAACACCGTTCCTTCACAGTGGCTGTATGACTCCAGACATGTCTGATGTGACCCGCACGAGGCACGCGCGCCCCGTGCACCACTGGCGGCGGGACGTCGTCGAGCTGGCCGCGCTCTTCACGGCCGTCGCCGTGGCGGACGCGGTGGCGAACTTGATCGGTCATGGGCCCGACGGTCCGGTGCTGCTGGTGACCTCGGCGGTCGTGCTGGTGGCTACGGCGGGATTCCACGCCTGGTGGGCGAGGCGCCCCGGGCACGCACCCCCGGCCGGTGATACCGGCACCCGGTCGTCCGCGTCGCGGTCGGCCGGGCTTCCGGAGCAGTCGGCCGGCACGGCGGACGTGACCGGCCCCGGCGCGCTGTGGCGGATGCGGACGACCGTGAAGGACGAGCCGGGTTCACTGGCCGCGCTGTGCGCCGCGCTGGCCGAGCGGCGGGTCGACATCCTCAGTCTGCAGACCCATCCGCTGGCCGACGGCACGGTGGACGAGTTCCTGCTGCGGGCGCCGGGCCCGCTGTCGGCGGCCGAGATCACCCGGGCGGTCGCCCTGGCCGGCGGCACGGGCACCTGGATCGAGCGGGCGGACGCGCACGACCTGGTCGACGTGCCCACCCGGGTGCTCGGCCTGGCGGCCCGCACCGCGCTGGACGCCGCCGAACTGCCGTTGGCCTTGCGTCAGTTGCTGGGCCGGTGCACGATCCGCTCGCTGCCCGGTACGCCGGTCGGCGGGGGCCGCGGGCCCGAGCCGGTGCCGGCCGAGGGCGTGCTGGAAGACACGGTCATGCGGTTGCGGGCCCCGGAGGGTGGGGTGCTCACCGTGGAGCGGGCGTATCTGCCGTTCACGCCGACGGAGTTCGCCCGGGCCCGGGCTTTGGTGGAGCTGGACGGCCGGCTCGGACCGCGGATTCCGCGCGGCCAGGACGTGCTGACCCTGCCCGAGGGCAACGACATCGCCGTGCGCCGGGTCGACACCGGGGATGTGGCGGAGGCGAAGGCGATGCACGACCGGTGCTCGACACGCACCCTCGCTATGCGCTACCACGGTCCCGTCGGCGATGCGGGCCGCTATCTCAACCACCTGCTCAGCCCACGTTTCGGGCGGACGCTCGCGGCGCAGACGCCCGCGGGACAGATCGTCGGCCTCGGGCATCTGCTGTGGGACGGGGACGAGACGGAGGTGGCGCTGCTGATCGAGGACGAGTGGCAGCGGCGCGGCATCGGCGCCGAACTGCTCGGCCGACTGGTGGCGATGGCGGTGGAGGCCGGTTGCGCGAGCGTGTACGCGGTGACGCGGGCCTCGAACACGGGCATGGTCGCCGCGATGCGGGGCCTCGGGCTGCCCCTGGACTACCAGGTCGAGGAGGGCACCCTGGTCATCACGGCCCGGCTGGACTCGGCCCCGGACGCGTCCCGCCCGTCCCTCGACATCGCGCGAGCACACCTCGGCGACCCGGCCCACCGCGGCTGACCCACACGCCCCGCCACGACGGCCCGGCACCGTTACGCCGGGCCGTTCGCGTGGAGCGTCCACCGCCCTGGTGGAGCGTCCACTCGCCTACCGGACCGCCGCGACGGCGCACCGCCGCCCCGGCGGTCCGACGCGGCCGACCATCGACACCGACCGGCCACGACCGCCGTCACCCGGCGGCCCACCGCCGCGGCAACAGGGCACGCGCTTGGCGCACTCGTCCACCGCCCCGGCCGGCTCCCGAACGCGCACAGCCGACGGACCCGGCGAACCATCACGCTCCGGCCCGCCGCGACTGACCCACCACACCGACCGACCGGACGGCCACCGCACACCAGCCCACCGCCGATGCGCCAGACCGTCCACGTGAGGCGTCCACCGCCCCGGCCGGTCCGCGGCGACGGCGACGGCGCTTGGCCGCCGGCCTCGCCACGGAGTGCTCCGCCGCCGTGCCGCCGCGCGGTGACCGCGCACAGCAGGCCGCCGTGCCGCCGCATCCGCGACCAGCCGCCTGCCCGTCGCCACGACCGCACACCGCCCCTACCGGCCCGCGCCCGCCACCGCGTGGTTCGTCGTCGCCGTCGGCCGGTTCGGTGAGGTGCCCAGTGCCTGGTTCAGGTCCGCCCAGATGTCCTCCACGTCCTCCAGGCCCACGGAGAGCCGAAGCAACCGGTCGCTCACCCCGGCTTCGCGCCGGTCATCGGCGTCGACGATGCGGTGGCTGATGGACGCGGGGTGCTGGATGAGGCTGTCGACGCTGCCCAGGCTCACCGCCGGGGTGACGAGCCGGACCCGGGAGATGACCTCGTGCGGGTCGCCGTGCACCTCGAAGGCGATCATCGCGCCGCCGATCCGCGGATAGTGCACACGGGACACCCGGGGGTCGGCGGCGAGCCGGCGGACCAGCTCGGCGGCGTTCTCGGACGCGGCCCGGACCCGTACCGGCAGCGTGGACAGGCCGCGCAGCAGCAGATAGCCCGCCAGCGGATGCAGCACACCACCGGTGGCGAACCGTATCCGGCGCAGCCGGCCGGCGAACTCCTCGTCACAGGCGACGACTCCGCCCAGCACGTCGCCGTGTCCGCCGAGGTACTTGGTGGCACTGTGCAGCACCAGCCGGGCGCCCTGCTCGGCCGGGCGTTGCAGCACGGGTGTGGCGAAGGTGTTGTCGGCGAGCAGCGGCACGGAACCGCAGGCGCGGGCGACGGAACGCAGGTCGACCTCGGCGAGGGTCGGGTTGGCGGGGGTCTCCACCATCACCAGGCCGGTGTCGGGGCGCAGCGCGTCGGCGATGCCGGCCGGGTCGGTCCAGGTGACCTCGGTGCCGAGGAGCCCGGCGGTCAGCAGATGGTCGCTGCAGCCGTACAGCGGTCGTACGGCGACGACGTGGCGCAGGCCCCCGGGGAGGGGGAGGGCGAGGAGGACCGCGCTGAGCGCCGCCATGCCGCTGGCGAAGGCGACCGCGGCCTCGGTGCCCTCCAGGCGGGCCAGGGCGGTCTCGAAGCGAGCGACGGTCGGGTTGCCGAGGCGGCCGTAGACGGGCGGCCCGATCGGGTCGGCGCCGTCGGTGGCGAAGGCGTCGATGCGGGCGGCCTCGGTGCGGCTGTCGTAGGAGGGGTAGGTGGTGGACAGATCGATCGGCGGGGCGTGCAGGCCCTGGCGGGCGAGGTCGTCGCGACCGGCGTGCACGGCCTCGGTGGCCAGGGCTCTCGATGCGGTGCGTACGTCGTCGTAGGCACCGATGCTCGCTGTGTCCATGGGCGGAAGAGTGAACATCGAACGGTTTTCGGGGCTCGGTCTCCGTGCTACGTTCGGCATATGGCGGAATCTGTCGTACTGGATTCGGTGGACCTCCATCTGTTGCGGCTGTTGCAGAACGACGCCCGGACCACGTACCGGGAGCTCGCGGCGCAGGTGGGCGTGGCGCCGTCGACCTGTCTGGACCGGGTGACCCGGCTGCGCCGGTCGGGGGTGATCCTCGGCCATCGGCTGCGGCTCGATCCGGCCAAACTCGGACGCGGGCTCCAGGCGCTGCTGTCGGTGCAGGTTCGGCCGCACCGGCGGGAGCTGGTGGGACCGTTCGTGGAGCGGATCCGGGCCATGCCGGAGGCACGGACGGTGTTCCATCTGACCGGGCCGGACGACTACCTGGTGCATGTGGCCGTGGCGGACATGGCCGATCTGCAGCGGCTGGTGCTCGACGAGTTCACGTCACGGCGGGAGGTGGCCCGGGTGGAGACCCGGTTGATCTTCCAGCAGTGGGAGTGCGGACCCCTGCTGCCTCCCGGCCACGCCGAGAGCTGAATACCCCCATACGTGGGTGACGCGGTGATCCTCGTCGTACGAGGATGGACCGCATGTCTGAGACCAAGAGCCCGCTGCCCCGTCAGGTCGCCGACGCGTATGTGGACGACCTCATCGCCCTGGACCCGGTCACCGGTACCTATCTGGGGGTGAAGGAGAGTGCGAGCAGGCTGCCCGACTATTCGCCCGCGGGCCAGGAAGCGCTCGCCGAGCTGGCCCGGTCCACCCTCCTGAAGCTGGACGAGGCGGAGCGGCGGCCCGGCGCGGACAGTGACGCGGAGCGGCGCTGCGGGCGGCTGCTGCGCGAGCGGCTGACCGCCGAACTCGCCGTCCACGAGGCGGACGAGCATCTGCGGGCGGTCGGCAACATGCACACCCCCGGCCACTCGGTGCGCGACATCTTCACCATCATGCCGGCGCAGACGGACGAGGACTGGGCGGCGATCACCGAGCGGCTGCGCGCCGTGCCGGGCGCGCTCGCGGGCTACCGCGAATCCCTTCAACTCGGCCTGGACCGCAAACTGTTCGCGGCGCCCCGGCCGACCGCCACCTTCATCGAGCAGCTCACCGAGTGGGCCGACACGGACGGTTCGGGGCGCGGCTGGTTCGAGGACTTCGCCGCCGGCGGCCCGCAGGCGCTGCGCGCGGATCTGGACGAGGCGGCCCGGACGGCGACCGGGGCCCTGGTGGAGCTGCGGGACTGGCTGCGCGACGTGTACGCGCCGGCCGTCGAGGACGCCCCGAACACGGTGGGGCGTGAGCGGTACGCCCGCTGGTCCCGCTACTTCAACGGCACCGACCTCGACCTGGACGAGGCGTACGCCTACGGCTGGTCGGAGTTCCACCGGATCCTCGGTGAGATGCGGCAGGAGGGGGAGAAGATCCTGCCCGGCGCCGCGACGCCCTGGGTGGTGCTCGCGCACCTCGACGAGCACGGCCGGCACATCGAGGGCGTGGAAGAGGTCCGCACCTGGTTGCAGGGCCTGATGGACAAGGCGATCGAGGACCTGGACGGCACGCACTTCGAACTCGCCGAGCGGGTGCGCAGGGTGGAGTCGCGGATCGCGCCGCCCGGCAGTGCGGCGGCGCCGTACTACACGGCTCCCTCGGAGGACTTCTCCCGGCCCGGCCGCACCTGGCTGCCGACGATGGGCCAGACCCGCTTCCCGGTCTACGACCTGGTGTCGACCTGGTACCACGAGGGCGTGCCCGGCCATCACCTCCAGCTCGCCCAGTGGGCACACGTGGCCGAAAACCTCTCCCGCTACCAGGCGACGGTCGGCGGGGTCAGCGCCAACGCCGAGGGCTGGGCGCTGTACGCGGAGCGGCTGATGGACGAGCTGGGCTATCTGGGTGACCCCGAGGAGCGGCTCGGTTACCTGGACGCGCAGATGATGCGGGCGGCCCGGGTGATCGTCGACATCGGTATGCACCTGGAGCTGGAGATCCCGGCGGACTCGCCGTTCCACCCCGGTGAGCGGTGGACCCCGGAGCTGGCGCAGGAGTTCTTCGGCGCGCACAGCAGCAGGCCGGCGGAGTTCGTGGAGAGCGAGCTGACCCGGTATCTGACGATTCCGGGGCAGGCGATCGGCTACAAGCTCGGCGAGCGGGCGTGGCTGCTGGGCCGGGAGAAGGCTCGCGAGCGGCACGGAGACGCCTTCGACCTCAAGGCCTGGCACATGGCGGCGCTGTCCCAGGGCGCGCTGGGCCTGGACGACCTGGTGGACGAACTCTCCCGGCTCTGAGGGCGCGCGGCAGGGGCAGCGGGAGGCGGTGGCGTACGGCCGGGCGGTTCGCTCGGCCGTACGGCCGTCTTCGGGTGGCGCGGGCGGGTGGCGAGGCCGCTAGCTGGTGCCCGGGGCCGATGCGAAGGAGGCGGGCCGGGTATGGAGCAGAAGGCGCCGGGTCAGGAGGCGCTGGAGACCCCGCGGGCCGCCGGGCTGGCCGGAGTGGTCTTCGCGCTGCTGCTGGCGGCGGCGATCGTCCTGATCCGCATGGGGATCCCCGAGGGGGCCGACGCGGTCACCGTCCAGGCATTCACCGATTCCGGGCGGCGCGACGCCCTGCGCGCGGCCCTCGCGCTCGTGCCGTTCACCGGCATCTTCTTCCTGTGGTTCGTCGGCGCGGTCCGCGCGCATGTCGGCGCGGCCGAGGACAAGTTCCTCGCCACCGTCCTGCTCGGCAGCGGGCTGGTCTTCGTCGCCAGCCTGTTCGCCGCCGCCGCGGCGGCGAGCGCGGTACTCGCGGTCAGGCACCAGGCCGGCGCGACGCCCGACCCCATCGCCTGGGACTTCGGCCGGCATCTCGCGTACACGTTGATGACGGGGTACGCCATGCGGATGGCGGCCGTCTTCGTGTGCTCGATGTCGATGATCGGGCACCATCTCGGCGTCCTGCCGCGCTGGCTGTCGCTGGTGGGTTTCCTGACCGCCCTGATCCTGCTCTTCGTCTCCTCGAACGTCCCCTGGGCGGAACTGGTCTTCCCCGCCTGGTCGCTGGTGCTGAGCCTGCACATCCTCGTGGCCGGCCGCCGTGCGCGGACCCGAGCGGCCGCTTCCGCGTGACCCGGGCGGCTTCGGCGCCGCTCACCCGGACGGCCCCGCCCGGCGCGCGCGCCTCCCGTCGGGCTCCCATGCTGGCGTGCGGGACATGACCGCCGTCCGGAGAGGACCGCACGCCGGCAGTGGCGCGCACCGGACCTGGCGACCGGAAGGGGCGGAGCGCCGATGAGGCTCGTCGTCGATCTCAACAAGTGTCAGGGCTACGCGCAGTGCGCGTTCCTCGCGCCCGACGTCTTCGCCATGCACGGCGAGGAGTCGCTGATGTACAACCCGCGCGCGCTGGAGGAACAACGGGAGCAGGTGGCGCGCGCCGTCGCCGCCTGCCCGGTGCGGGCGATCACGGCCGACGGGCTGGACGGCGTGGCCGGTGCCGGCCCGGCGGCGGCCGGGACTCCGCTGGAGGCCTCCGATGGCCGCTGACTCCGTGGAATGGCTCAGGCGTGAGGGCCGGATCGTCATCGTGGGTGCCTCGCTGGCGGGCCTGCGGGCCGCGGAGACCCTGCGGGCCGAGGGCTTCACGGGGGAACTCACCCTGATCGGTGACGAGCCGTACGAGCCATACGACCGGCCGCCGCTGTCGAAGTCCGTCCTGCTGGGCATGGCGTCCCCGCGCCACACCGACCTGCCGCGCCGCGCGGAGATCGACGCCAAGTGGCGGCTGGGAGTCGCGGCGAGCGGTCTGGATCTGCGGGCGAAGCGGGTGCGGCTGGCCGACGGCGACGAGGTGGAGTACGACCGCCTCCTGATCACCACCGGGGTGCGGGCCCGACCCTGGCCGAAGGAGGAGGAGGCCCGGCTGGACGGTGTCTGCCTGCTACGGACCCGCGACGACGCGGCGGACCTCTACCAGCGGCTGAAGGCGGGGCCGCGACGGGTGTTCGTCATCGGCGCCGGGTTCGCCGGTTCGGAGGTCGCGTCGGCCTGCCGGGAGATGGGCATCGCGGTCACGGTGGCCGAGCGGGCGGGCGCGCCGCTGGTCGGCGCCCTCGGCGGAGTGGTCGGATCGGTCGCCGCCGACCTGCAGGTCGAGAACGGCGTGGACCTGCGCACCCATGTCACGGTGACCTCGCTGGAAGGCGACGCGGTCGGCAGGGTGCGGGCGGTCCATCTGTCCGACGAGAGCGTCGTCGAGGCGGACGTGGTCGTGGTCTCGCTGGGTTCGCTGCGGAACACGGAGTGGCTGACCGGTTCGGGGCTGGGCGCCGGGCCGCGGGGCATCGCCTGCGACGCGGGCTGCCGTGCCTTCGACTTCCGCGGCATCGTCACCGACGACGTCTTCGTGGCCGGTGACGTGGCGCGCTCCCCGCACGCGCTGTTCGGCTACCAGTTCCTCTCGCTGGAGCACTGGGGCAACGCCGTCGCCCAGGCGGAGACGGCCGCACACAACATGATCTGCCACGGCACCGAACGGCGTCCGCATCTGTGGATGCCCGCCTTCTGGTCCTCGATGTTCGGCGTGAACATCAAGTCGGTCGGCGTACCGCCGATGGGCGAGCAGCTCATGATCACGCAGGGCTCGCTGGCGGAGCGCCGGTTCGTGGGCGTCTACGGCTACAAGGGCCGCGTCATCGCGGCCGTGAGCTTCGACAACACCCGGTGGCTGGAGTTCTACGCCCGGCAGATCGAACGGGGCGCGCCGTTCCCGGTCGAGTATCCGACGATGGACCGGCGTCCCGAGGGCCGTAATCCGGTCGCGGCCGAGTTCCCCGACCCGTCGCTGCCGACCCACGGCGCCACCGTGACCCTCAGTGGCTACTCGCCGGCCGACCAGCAGCTGGTCTTCCACCCCGCCCGTCACTGACCGCCGCCCCGCCCCTCACCGCCGCTCCAAGGACCCGTGATGACGCAAACCTCGCTGTTCCGCCAGATCACCGACTTCGCCAACCGCGCCGACCCGTACCCGCTGTACGAGGAGCTCCGCAAGACGCCGGTGCTGCACGAGGAGGAGGGCGGCCCCTACGTCATCAGCTCGTACTACGACATCAAGGGTCTGCTGCACGATCCCCGGATCAGCTCCGACGCCGCCACCCTCGTCGCCGCCGGGGACGACGACATCGGCCAGGGGGAGAACACCGGGCTGCCGCCGTCCTTCCTGCGGCTCGACCCGCCCGAGCACGACCGTCTGCGGCGCATCGCCAACAGCGCCTTCGGGCCGCCGCACCGGCCGCGCCGGGTCGAGAACATGCGCGGCGAGATGGCGGACATCGTCGCCGAGCTGATCGACGGGTTCGGGGACGCCCGGCAGATCGACCTCGTCGACCAGTTCGCCTATCCCTTCCCGGTGACGGTGATCTGCCGGCTGCTGGGCGTGCCCCGCGAGGACGAGCCGCGTTTCCGTGCCTGGGTCGATCCGCTCGTCGCCACCCTGGACCCCGCGACCCGCATGACGGCGGACCCGGACTTCGCGAAGTCGGCGACGGAGGCGCGGATGCAGCTCGGGATGTATCTGGCCGGGCTGGTCGAGGAACGTACCAAGCAGCCGCGCGACGACATGCTGTCCGACCTGGTCAACAGCCATGGGCCGGACGGCGCCATGACGATGATGGAGGTGCTCAGCACCTCGGTGCTGCTGCTGATCGCCGGTCACGAGACGACGGTCAACCTGATCACCAACGGCATGCTCACGCTGTTGCGCCACCCCGAGATCCTGCGGCGGCTGCGGGAGGACCCGGGCCTGTCGGTGAACATCGTGGAGGAACTGCTGCGCTACGAGCCGCCGGTGCAGATCGTGCCGCAGCGCGCCACCATCGCCGACATCGACGTGCGCGGGGTCACCATTCCCAAGGGTTCGCGGCTCTGGCTCGTGCTGGCCGCCGGCAACCGTGACCCGGAGCGGTTCAAGCACCCGCAGCGCTTCGACCCCGACCGCGAGGACATCCAGCACCTCGGGTTCGGCAGTGGCATCCACAGCTGCTTCGGCGCGCCGCTGGCCCGGCTGGAGACGCAGATCGCCCTGTCCGCGCTGGCCCGGCGGCTGGACGATCCGCGTCTGGTCGAGGACCCGCCACCGTACCGGCAGAACGCCGTCCTGCGCGGGCCCCGGCATCTGAACATCGCCTTCGAAGCGGTGCGTTGAGCCCGCGGGAGGATGCGCGCCGGGTCAGTGCGGGAGTCGCCTGAGCCGTACCAGGCCGACCCAGGTCTCGGGGCGTGGTGTGGCCTGGGCGGCGCGCACCGCGTACCGCCCCGGCGCGAGCGGAACCCGCAGATGCTCGACGGCGGCGAGGTCCCCGCCCGGCCTGGCGGAGTCGAAGAGGACGACCGGGCCGGGGACGGTCCAGTGGAACTCCTGCTGCCATTCGGCCTCTTGGAGCGCTTGGGGGACGGCGGCGAGCAGTTCGTCCTCGCAGTCCGCGGCGGACCAGCGCACGAAGGTGTCGTGCGCGGGCAGGTAGGAGGTGGCGGCCGGTTCGTCGCCGAGGACGAGGGCCGCGCCGTCGCCGACCGGGAGCAGGCCGGCGTATCCGGCGACCTCGCACGCCCGGTCGTAGTCGGTGTCGAGTTCCTCGGTGTCGGCGCCCGCCCAGAACGGCAGGACCGTCTCCGGGACTGCTATCAGCGGGCCACCGCCCGACTCCACCCACTCCAGCACGCCAGGGTCCGCGTATCGAGCCATGGCCCCAGAACCTACACGGGCGGATCTCAGCAGCCGCACTCGCCCACCACGGGTGCCGTCAGCGGGTCGGCGTCCCGGCGGGCGGGGCCCCGCCAGGTGGCGTAGGCGAATCCCTCGCGGACCCAGTACTCGAAACCGCCGAGCATCTCCTTGACCTGGTAGCCGAGTTCGGCGAGCGCGAGGGCGGCGCGGGTGGCGCCGTTGCAGCCGGGGCCCCAGCAGTACGTCACGACGGGCACCGACCTGTCGAGGAGCCCTTCGGCCTGGCCGGGGATGAGCGCGGTCGGCAGATGGATCGCCCCGGGCACGTGTCCCTGGTCCCAGGACTCGGTGGAGCGGGTGTCGACGACGGTGAGGCCGGGGTCGCCGCCGGCCGCGAGCGCGGTGGCCACGTCGGAGACGTCGGCGTGGAAGGCCAGGGACGCCCGGAAGTAGGCGGCGGCCTCGGCGGGAGCGGCGGGGGCCACACGCAGGACGGGGTTCTCGGAGGTGGTGGTCATGGCAAAAAATCTAGGGGCCGCCGCCCGCTCGCTGAAGTGACGATCCCCGGGGTTCCCCTTGCCCGGCCGGGGATTTCCCTGCTATCCATCCGGGATGACCGTGTATTCCCCGGACGCCGTCGACTGGCGCATCCTAGAGGTCCTCCAGCGCGCCGGACGGGCCAGTTACGCCGAACTGGCCCGCGAGGTCTCCATGTCGCCGAGCGCCGTCACCGAGCGGGTGCGGCGCCTGGAGGAGGCGGGTGTGATCCAGGGATACGCGGCGGTCGTCGACCCCGAGCGGATCGGGCTGCCGATCCTGGCGTTCGTGCGGCTGCGGTACCCCAACGGCAACTACAAGCCGTTCCACGACCTGGTCGCGGCCACCCCCGAGATCCTGGAGGCACACCACGTCACGGGTGACGACTGCTTCGTCGTCAAGGTCGCCGCACGCTCGATGTCCCACCTGGAGGGGATAGCGGGCAAGATCGGCACGCTGGGTTCGGTGACCACCAGCGTCGTGTACTCCTCCCCACTGCCCCGGCGGCCTCTGGGGCGCTAGCGGGGCGCCGCCACCACGGCCGCCGCCCCCGCGCGTCAGACGCCCCGCTGCCGCAGCGCCGAACCGGATCTGCCCTTGACGACCTCCAGTTGGGCGTGGATACGGCGGCGCAGGTCGGGGACGTGGCTGACGATCCCGACGCTGCGGTCGCGTTCGCGCAGGGAGTCGAGGACGTCCAGGACCTCGTCCAGGGTCTGGTCGTCGAGGCTGCCGAAGCCCTCGTCGATGAAGAGGGTGTCCAGGCGGACGCCTCCCGCCTCGTCGGTGACGACGTCGGCGAGGCCGAGGGCGAGGGCGAGGGAGGCGAAGAAGGTCTCGCCACCGGAGAGGGTGGCGGTGTCCCGTTCCCGTCCGGTCCAGGCGTCGACCACGTGCAGCCCGAGACCGCTGCGGCCGCGTCCGGTGCGGTCGTCGGAGTGGACGAGGGTGTAGCGGCCCGAGGACATGCGCCACAGCCGGGCGGTCGCGGCGGCGGCCACCTGTTCCAGCCGGGCCGCCAGTACGTACGACTCCAGGCGCATCTTGCGTTCGTTGTCGGCGGCTGTGCCGGAGGTGAGGGCGGCGAGCCGGGCGACCCGGTCGTACTCGTCGCGCAGCGGGGCGAGGCGTCGTACGGCCTCGGTGGCCCGTGCGGAGAGGCGGTCCAGCTCGGCGCGGCAGCGGTCGGCCGCGTCCCGCGCGGAGGCGGCCTCGCGCAGTCGGCGTTCGGCCGCGGCCGCGGTCCGTTCGGCCGTGCCCGGATCGGCGGGGGGCTGCCGGGCGGCGGCCGCGGTGTCGGGCTCGGCCAGGACGGCGCGTACGGCGGCCTCCTCCGTCTGCCAGGCGTCCAGCCGGTGCTGGAGTTCGCGGTGGGCGGCGGCGTCCAGGAGGGCGGCGGCCGCGGCCTGTGGGGTGTCGAAGCCGGCCCGGTAGGCGGCGTCGGCGAGCCGGGCGTCGGCGGTCTTCAGTCGCCGGGCGGTGTCCTCGGCGGCGCGCACGGCGTCGGCGGCCTCGGTGAACAGGGCTGCCTTCCGCTCCAGTTGGGCGGCCCGCGCGGCCACACTGCCGGCGGCACCGCGCGCCTTGCTCAACTCCTCTTCCAGGGCACCCTGTTCGCGTTCCAGGCTTTCACGCCGGGTGAGCCTGGAGGCGGCGCGTACGGCGGCCTGCTGGCGGTCGGCGAGGCGCTGTTCCCGCTCGTGCTCGGTGCGCCGCAGCTCCTCGTGGGCGGCGTGCAGGGCCGAGGCGTCGCGGTGGGCGTGGGCGTGCCGCTGGTGGAGTTCCTCGGCCTCGGCGGCGAGCCGCGCGGTGGGCGTGTCGCCGGCCTCGGCGGTGGCGGCGGCCAAGGCCTCGCGGACGACGCCGAGGCGTCGCGCGTGCTCGGCGTGCTGCTCCTCGGCACGCTGGTGGGCGGCGAGGGCGCGGTCCTCGCCGGCGCGGTCGACGTGTCCGGCGTCCTTGCGGGCCGGTGCTGGGTGCTCGGTGGCTCCGCAGACCGCGCAGGGTGTGCCGTCGGTGAGGTGGGCGGCGAGTTCGGCGGCGATGCCTTCGAGGCGCTGTTCCTTGAGGTCGAGCCAGTGGGCACGGGTGTCGAGGACGTGCTGTTCGGCGGCGAGGGCCTGCTGCCGGGTCTCCTCCAGCTCCGCGGCCAGCGCGTCCCGGGTGCGGGCGGCGGTGAGGCGCCCGCGCATCGTTTCCCGCTGGACAGCGAGCTGTTCGGCGCGGGTGGCGGCCTCCTGGGCCGTCTCGATGCGGGTCCTGAGCGCCTCGCGGGTGGTGTCCCAGTCGGCGAGCCAGGCGTCGGCCTCGCGCAGGACGTCCTCGTCGGCGCGTTCCTCCCGGTCGAGGCCGGCGCGTTCCTCGGCCAGCGCGGCGAGCCGCCGCTCGGCGCGCCGGGCGGCGTCCAGGGCGCCCAGCTCCTCGGCGGCCCGGCGGGCGGCGGCGGCGAGCGAGGCCGCCCCGGTGTCGGCGTGGGTGTCGGGCAGGGCCGCACGCGCGCGTGTCTCCGCCCGGCCGGCCCGGCGGTGTTCCGCCTCGGCGGACTCTCGTAGCTCCAGTGCGGGCGCGACGGCCTCCGCCTTGCGGGCGCGCTCCATGCGGTCCCGCGCCTCACGATGGGCGTCCGACCGTTCCGCCAGGCGCTCGGCGCGCTGCCGGGCCTCGGTGAACCGGGCCTGCAGCCGGGCGAGTTCGCGTATCTCCCGCAGGGCGTGGTGAGCGGCCTCGTGCGCGGATTCGGCGGCGTCGAGGCGGCAGCGGGCGACGGTGAGGCGCTCGCGGGCGGTGCTGCGGGCGACGGCGGCGGCGCCCAGGACGGCCTCGGCCAGGCCCGGTTCGCCGGGGGCCAGTTCGGGCAGCTCCATGGCGTCGCCGGCCTCCTGCTGCATGCGGTGGGCGTCGGCGAGCAGTGCCGCGTCCCCTTCCCGCACCCGGGCCTCGGCGGCGCGCCGGCGTTCGGCGAGGCGCTTTTCGACGTCGGCGAAACGCCGGGTGTCGAAGAGCCGGCCGAGGAGTCGGCCACGGGCCTCGGCGTCGGAGCGAAGGAAACGCGCGAAGTCTCCTTGCGGCAACAGGACGACCTGGCAGAACTGCTCCCGGCTCATGCCGAGCAGTTGGGTGATCTCCTCGCCGATCTCCTGGTGGGAGCGGCTGCGGTCCTTCCAGCCGCCGGCCGCGCTGTCGTACTCGCGCAGCCAGGTCTGGGCCTTGTCGACGGTCGTGCCCGTGCCGCGCAGCTTGGGCCGCTCCCAGGGCGGCTGCCGGGTGATCTCCAGCCGCCGTCCGGCGACGGTCAGTTCGAGGCGGACCTCGGTGCGGGTGCGGACCTCGGCGTGGTCGCTGCGCAGGTTCATGCCCTGGCCGCTCTGCCGGGCGCCGGGGACGGCGCCGTACAGGGCGTAGCAGACGGCGTCGAGGACGGAGGTCTTGCCCGCGCCGGTCGGTCCCTGCAGTAGGAAGAGCCCGGCGGCGGACAGCGCGTCGAAGTCGACGCGCTGGGCCTCGCCGAAGGGCCCGAAGGCGGTGATGTCCAGCCGGTGCAGCCTCACCGGGCCACCTCCCGCACGGCGTCGTCGGCGCGCACGGCGTCGAAGGCGTCCCGCAGCACGGCCGTCTCCCGTTCGTCCGGTCCGGCGCCGCGCACATGGGCGACGAAGTCCTGGGCGATCTGCTGGTCGTCGCGGCCCGCGAGGCGCCGGGCGTACGACACTCCGGGCTCGTCGGGGGCCCGCTCGGGGGCGAAGAGCAGGCTGAGCGTGTGCGGGAACCGCTCGGCGAGGCGGGCCATCGGGTCGGCCGGGCGGACCGGGTCGGTGAGCGTGGCCTCGATCCAGGAGTCCTCGTGCCGGGCGAGCCCGGGGTCGGCGAGAAGGCCGTCCAGGGTGCCACGGATCCGGGCGAGCGGGCGGGGCACCGGGCAGTCGACACGTTCGGCGGTGACGGAGCCGTCGGCGCCGAGGTCGATCAGCCACATGCTCTTGCGATGGTCGGCCTCGGAGAAGGAGTAGGCGAGCGGGGAGCCGGAATAGCGCACCCGCTCGGTGATCGTCTGGCAGCCGTGCAGATGCCCGAGCGCCGTGTAGTCGACGCCGTCGAAGACGCCGGCCGGGACGGCGGCCACTCCCCCGACGGTGATGTCGCGCTCGCTGTCACTGGCCCGGCCGCCGGTGACGAAGGCGTGGGCGAGGACGACGGAGCGGGTGCCCGGCGCGCGCGTGGCCAGATCGGCGCGGACGCGGTCCATGGCGGCACCGAGCACCGCCTCGTGACCGGCCCGGTCGACCGCGAACTCGTCCTTGACCAGGGCGGGTTCGAGGTACGGCAGTCCGTAGAAGGCGACGTCCCCGTGGGTGTCCGACAGGATCACCGGGGTGCCGACGGCGGAGGCTTCGGTGCGCAGGTGGATGCCCGCGCGGTCGATGAGTCCGGCGCCGACGCCGAGGCGGCGGGCCGAGTCGTGGTTGCCCGAGATCATCACCGTGGGCACGCCGAGGTCCGCGAGCCGGTGCAGGGCGTCGTCGAACAGCTCGACCGCGGCGAGCGGCGGGACCGCGCGGTCGTACACGTCCCCGGACACGACCACCGCGTCCACCTCGCGCTCGCGCGCGACGGTGATCAGGTGCCCGATGAACCCGGCCTGGGCCCCGAGCATGTTCACCCGGTGGAAGGCCCGGCCGAGATGCCAGTCGGACGTGTGCAGGAGTCTCATGATCCCCGAGACTAACGGCCGGGTCTGACATCACGGGCGGTTACTCCCGCTTTCGCACCTCCCCCGCCTCCCTCCTCTCACCTCCGCCAACAGGTCAAACCCGTACGCTGCGGGAGCAATCCGGCAACGCCGATTCGGTGCAGCGACTTTCGGCCAATATGAGAAGAAGCACTCCGGGTGTCGTGTCCGTCCCCTAGATTGACTGCCCTGTTCAGGCAGTGGCTCGGGGGGAACAGCATGGATCCGGTGACGGCTGTAGCCGCGGCGGGAGTGGCGCTCGTGGTCAAGGGAGCGCTGGAGACGGCGGGCCAGGAGGCCGGCCGCTCGGGCTGGGCCGGTGGTGCCCGCCTGGTCGAACGGATCCGCGCGCGATTCCGGGGGGACGCGGACGCGGAGAGCGCGCTGGACCGGGTCACCGGTTCCCCGGACGACGAGCAAGCCCGGCAGGCCCTGGAACGACGGCTCGCCGCACACATGCTGCTCGACCCCGACTTCGAGTCGGAGGTCCGGCGGCTGGTCGACGAGGCCGTCGCCGCACAGGGCCGGTCCGGCGCCCAGATCAGCGCCGCGCTCGTCAAGAACGCCCAGGTGTTCAACGGCAAGGTCGAGGTCCAGGGGAACTGGACGACCTCTTGAGGGAATGACGGACGCCTGGCGGCTCGGCCCGCCGGCCCGCCGCCCGGTGGCACGCGCCCTCTCCCCCTCCCCACGCATCGCGCGGGTCCGCACCGCGGGCCGGTGCGCGACAGACGGACACCGCTGATTCGAAGGCCGAAGAAAGAGCATGAACGAGGACAGCTCGTTGGACAGCCCCCGGTCCTCGGCCGGTGTGACGGACCGCGCGGATGATCCGCCCCGGCGCAAGGACAGGGACAGGGACAGGACCACAGGACCCGCCAAGGGGGAACCCGGCGTCGACAAGGACGCGGCGGAGGCCGGGAAGGACGGTCCGGGACGGGAGACCGAGCCCCCGCGCGCGGACGCCGAGGAACACGATGGGCCGGTCAGCGAGCAGGACGCGCTGCGCTCCCTCACCGGGGGCAGCGGCCGCGACGACGCCGAGCGGTCCGAGGCGCGGCGCGCCGGAGCCCTCGCCGACGAGATCGCCCGGCGGCTGAGCGCCGACGCCTCCGGGACCCGCATCGGCACCCTGGCACTGTTCAACGCGGACGTGAGCTTCGGCGGCGGTTTCCACTCCGGCGGCGCCGGCAGCGGCGGCCCACGACCGGGCGGGGTGTCCGTCCTCGCGCTGGACCCGACCGAGATCGCCGACCACACCGAGCTGTTCGTCGCGCCGGAGGGCTACGGCGACGCGCTGGACGCCCTGTGCGAGCGGCGGGTGCTGGTGCTCACCGCCGCGCCGGGCAGCGGCCGGGAGGCCGTCGCCGTGAACCTGCTCGGGGAGGCGCTCGCCATGGACGGCGGCGGAGCGGGCTGCCACCGGCTGCTCACGCCCGCCGCCGTGCTCGACGCCGGCTGGAAGCCCCCCGTGGAGAACTCGGGATACCTGGTCGCGCTCGACGACGGGCCGGCCGTCGACGAGACGTTCACGTCCGCCTTCCTCGGCGGGCGCGGCCACGGCACGGCCAGGTGGCCCGCGGTCGTCGCCACGCTGCGCGCCTCCGGCTGCTTCCTGGTCCTGACCGGCGGCCACGACCTGGACGTGCTCGCGGCCGGCCCGGGCGGCGACCAGCTGGCCCGGCATCCGCTCCTCCCGGTCGACCCGTCGGCCATCGTGGAACGGCGGGTGCTCGGCCACGGCGGCAGTGCGGACGCCCAGGCCGACCTGCGCGCGCTGCTGGAACGCACCGGCGCCGCCGCGGCGCTGCGGGAGCAGCCGACGGCCCGCAACGCCGCCCGGCTGGCCTGTGTGATCCGCGCGGACGGCGATGTGAGCGGCACGGTGGCCCAGCTGCGCGATCCGAGCGAACAGGTGCGCGCCTGGTTCAACCGGTACCGGGCGCCGGAGGCGGTGGCCTTCGCCCTGGCGGCGGCGGTGCTGGAGGAGTGCGGCTATCTCACCGTCGCCGACACGGCGGTGCGGCTGCGCACGGCACTCGTCGCGCCCGAACCCGCCCCGGCGGACCTGCGGTTCGGGGACCGGCTCGGACACGAGCAGCAGTGGATCCGGCTCGACATGCCCGAGGGCGGCGGCTTCGCCCCGCCCCGCGTGCGGTTCCGCAACGCGCTGCTGGGACAGGTCATCCTCTCCTACGCCTGGAATCTGCTGGACGGCCGCCGCGAGACCGTACTGGACTGGCTGCGCGGCCTGCTGTACCACCGTGATCTGGAGGTGCGCGCCCGCGCCTCGGTCGCGGCGGGCGTGCTGGCGCTCGCCGATCCGCACTACGCGGTGCACCGCTTCCTGACGGCCTGGGCGGGCAGCACCTCCTGGCCGCTGCGGCAGGCCGCCGCGACGGCCCTCGGCGTGGCGGGCAGCCGGCCGGAGACGGCCGACGCGGTGTGGGAACTGCTGCACCAGTGGGCGCGCGGCGACGCGTCCGCCCAGCAGCGCCGCCTCGCCGGCACCGCGGCGAACGCGGTGGGCGGGCAGCTCGGCCGGGCCGCGCCGGACCGGGCCGTGGCCGTCCTGCGCAGCGCCCTGGACCGGGAGGACGACTGGGGCACGCTCGCACCGGTGGCCTGGGGCGGCGTCCACCTCCTCCACCAGGGGCAGATCGCGGCGGTCCTGCAAGCCTATCTGGACTGGTCCGAGCCGCAGGACCTGTCCCCCATGGTCGTCAAGTCGCTGTCGGCCTTCGTTTTCGCGGTGTCCCAGCCCTACCAGGAGCCGGTCATCGGCACCGGCGGCGACCGCGGCGACGCGCGCGTGCCGGGCGTGCCCGTGCTGCTCGCCGAGCTGCCCCGGCACCAGGACCGGCTCGCCGAGCTGTGGGCGCGCGCCCTGGCCCGCCGGCCGGTGCAGGACTCCGCGCTGGAAGCCCTGCGCACATGGATCGACACCTACGCCGACAAGAGCCCCGGTTCACTCGACGCCGTCGAAGCGCTGCTGGTGTCAGTGGCCCGGCGGCCCGGGCGGCACCGCGAGCGGCTCCTGTGGTGGCTGGAGAAGTGGGCCCGCGACCGTGCGAAGCCCTCGGCGGCCGCCGCCCGCCTGCTGACCACCCTCGAACACGCCCGGTGAGGCGCACCGCGCCGGCCGTACCCCCGACAGCACTGGAAGGAGAGGGGGAGACATGGAGGAACAGACCTACGATCCGGTCCTGAGCAGCGACGACGTGCCCAAGTGGCGGCTGGTGAACCCGCTGCGGCCACCGGCTCCCGGCCGCGCCCTGGTCCTCGTACGGGACGGCGGGCCGTCGTTGACGGTCCGCAGCGGCGAGGAGATCCCGTCGTCGCGGTTCGGGGCGTACCGCGGTGTGTTCACGGTCGACATGACCGAGCACCGGCTGATCCTGGACATCCCGCTGCTCAGCCGCGATGCCACGTTCTCCTTCCGCAGCCGGGTCGACCTCGTGTGCCGGGTCGCCGACCCCGCCGCGGTGGTCGCGCGCGGCATCCGGGACATGAGCGGCGCGCTCTACGGATATCTGCGCAAGACACTGCAGTCGGTCGCCCGCGACTACGACATCGCCGAGTTCCACGAGACGGAGATGGCGCTCAACGCGGCCCTGACCGGGTTCAGCGGCGACGACGCGATCCGGCTGCGCAACATCCAGGTCGAACTCCTCGTCGACGAGGACGAGATCGCCGGCAGCGGGCGCGAGTACCGGGACGTCGTGCGCGAGACCCGGCTGACGGGCATGCGCCGTCGGCGGCACCTGGACATGATCCGCGAGGAGGGCGTCGACGGTCTCATCGCCGAGATCATGGAGAAGGAGGGTCCCCGCGCGGCACTCGCCTGGATCGAGAGGGGCGAGGCGGAGAAGCGGGAGGTCCGGCGCGAGGTGATGCGCATGGTCCTGGAGCGCGGCGACGGGGACCGGGAGCCCTTCGAGCAGGCGGAGTTGGAGCGCGCCGTGCTGGATGAGGTGCTCCGCGACGGCGACGGCGCCGGTCTGTTCGAGACGGCCACCGGGCGTGGACGGCTGCGCGGCAGTCTCGCCCCCGCGCTGGAGCCCGGCGCCGGCGACCGCGACGAGGACGCGGAAGGGCGCGGCGGCGCACGCGAACCGCTCAAGGGAGAGGTGCTGGAGGGCCGTTACGGAGGCGGGACCGGCCGCGCCCCGGACTCCCGTGCGCGGGACGACGACGGTACGCCCCGGTCGCGGCTGTCGGGCACCGGGAGTCGTCGCGCCGGGCCGCCCGGACCCGCCGTGCCCACAAGCTCCGCCGGACCCGCCGGGGCCGCCGGGTCCAGCGGGCCGCCCGAGGACGAACCGCTGCCCGGCGCGCCGGGCGGACGGGCCGACGGGCGTGGCGCGGGCCGCGGCCGACGCGAGGAGCACCACGGCACGGATCACGGCCGCCGCGAGGAGCACCGAACGGAGCGCGGGGCCGCCGACGACGCCCGTACCCCGTACGGTGCGGGCGGCCGGGCCGGCGCCCGTGCCGACGACGGCGGCACCGAACGCCGTGCGGACGGCACGGCGCCGAAGGTGAGCCGGGTGCGCGGGACCGCCAAGAGGCACCGTCCGGACACCGACGGCAAAAGCGGGGAGCGGCGATGACGGGCCACGACGACCAGACGGCGGCGCCCACGGCCCGGACCGGCACGCCGGCGGGATATCCCGCCGCCCCGGTCCGCACGCCGGAGGCGTATCCGGCCGGCCCGCCGGCTCCGTGGGACCGGGCGGCCGTCCAGCCGCCGCCGGCGCGGGCCGGTGCCCCGTCCGCGACCGCCGCCGTCGCGTCGGGTGCGCCTCCGGCGTCGTCGGACCCGGGTTCGTCCGGCCGGCCGGTTCCCCAGCGGATCTGGTGTGTCGACCACGACCGGATGGGGTTGCTGGCGATGACCGTGTGGACCGAGCGGGTGGCGGGGCGCGGCGAGGACGCGGAACCGTTCGTCGCCTATCACCTGGGCAGCGACCAGGGCATGCTCGCCGTCTTCGACGGATCGGGCGGCGCCGGCGCCGCCCCCGTGTGGCAGGCGTCCGACGGGGAGAGCCGCACCGGCGCCTGGGTGGGCGCCCGGGTGGCCCGGCTGGCCACGGACGTCTGGTTCCACGACGTCGCGGCGGAGGGGGAACCGCCCACACCGGAGACCCTGCGCGAATACCTCCGCTTCTTCCTCGGCTACGCGCCGCAGCGGCGCAGCAAGATCAGCGGCACCATGCGCCGCCAACTGCCCACCACCCTCGCCTCGGTGCACTACCGCCTGGTGGGCACCCGGGACCAGCCCGAGCTTGAGCTGCGACCGCTGTGGGCCGGTGACTCGCGCGCCTATGTGCTGCGTTCCCGGCACGGGCTGCAGGTGCTCACCCGTGACCACACCCGGGAGAGCGACGCCCTGGAACTGCTGCGCACGGACCCGCCGATGACCAACCTGGTGTGCGCGGACCGGGAGTTCCAGATCGACGGCCGGCTGCTGAAGCATCCGCTCCCCTGTGTCCTGGTGACCGCGACCGACGGTTTCTTCGGTTACGTGCACACCCCGGCCGACTTCGAGACCCTGCTGCTGCGCACCCTGCGCCAGGCCGGCACCGTCGGCGAGTGGGCCGACCTCATCCGCCGGGAGGTGCAGTCCTACACCGCGGACGACGCCTCGCTCGCCGTGGTGGCGCTCGGCTACCGGGGCTTCAAGGATCTGCGCGAGCAGTTCGCCGAACGGCTGGACGAGCTGACCGAGCGCTATGTGCACACCCGGCCGCGAGGCCTGGACCCCGCCCCCCGCGCGGGCGGCGACGCGGGAGCCGGTCCGGCACCCGGGCCGGCCGATCCCGGTGACCTGCCGGCCCGGGTCCGCGCCTGGCAGGACAGCACCTGGCACGCCTACCGCGCCGGTTACGAGACCCATCTGCCCCCGGCACTGGAGGAGCACGCATGAAGAAGGGTGACGACGTCGGGGGCTACCGCATCGTCAGCGAGCCCACCAACGCCGGTGGCGGCAAGTGCATGTGGGCGTTCGCCGAGAAGGGCGACACCCAGTACTTCGTCAAGCGGTTCCTGGAACCCAAGCGGCCGCGCGACGACGCGGCGGACTCGCCGAGCGTGCGGATCCGGCGCCAGCTGGCCCGTGAGTTCGAGGACCGCCACCGCACCATCATGGAGCGGCTGCGTCCGGACGCGCGAGGTGGCGGCAACCTGGTGCTGGCCACCGACTTCTTCCACGAGGGCAGCACGTACTACAAGGTCACCGAGCGGATCGACACCTCCAGCCTGGAGAAACCGCAGTCCCTGGAACCGCGCAACAAGATGGTGCTGCTCAAGACCCTGGGCAACAGCCTGAAGCAGCTGCACGACATCGACGTCGTGCACGGCGACCTCAAGCCGTTGAACGTCCTGGTGCAGAAGCGGGACGGTGCCGCGTTCCACACGGCGAAGCTCATCGACTTCGACGACTCCTACGTCTCGGGCAAGCCGCCGGAGCCCGACGACATCGCGGGCGACTCCGTGTACGGCGCCCCGGAGTGGCGCCGCTACATGCAGCGCGACGACTCCGTCGGACCGCGGCACCTGACCTGCGCGGTGGACGTCTTCGCCCTCGGGCTGATGACCCATCTGTATCTGACGGGCGAACTCCCGCACCACGACGGGCGCTACGGCTCACCGGCCGACGCCGTGAACGCGGGCGAGAACCTCGACCTGGACACGCGGCTGTCGGACGACATGCTCGGTCTGCTGCGCGCCATGACCGCCCGCGCCCCGGGCGGTCGACCGCGGGTCGGGACGTTCCTGAAGACGCTGTCCGACCCGAAGGTGTGCGCCCTGCAGCACCGACGCCCGGGGACGGCCAAGGCCAAGTCCACTGCCAAGAAGCCCACTTCGGCCACCTCCGCCGGGTCCCCCGCGGCGCCCGCGGACGCGTCCGGTCCCGGTCGGCGCGCCAGCCGGATCAAGGCCAAGAACCTCACGTCGACGCCGCGTCCCGCCACGGAAACCGGCAGGGGCGAGAGGGCCGAGAGGGCCGAGAAGCCCGCGCCTCCGGCTGCCCCCGCGACGCCCACCACCCCGGCGACGCCGCCGGTCGCCGACCCTCCGGCCGAGCGCACCTCCCGCGTCCGCATCAACCTCGGTGACCGCCGCTCACGCCCCGGCTCGTCCTGACCCGGGTCCGTCGGCGAACCGAAGCACCCCGCCCGTTCCATCCAGGAGACTCCGTATGAGCAACATCGAGCAGTACCAGGGGAATCTGCAGTACGCCGTCGACATCGTCCTGTGTGTCGACGCCACCGGGAGCATGTTCCCCGTCCTCGACAACGTGAAGTCGAGCGCGCTGCAGTTCCACGACCGGCTCCACGACGAGATGGCGAAGAAGGGCAAGGCGATCAGCCAGCTGCGGCTGAAGGTCATCGCCTTCCGTGACTTCGGCGACGACGCCTCGACCGCCATCGAGCAGACCGGATTCCTCCGGCTTCCCCAACAGTCCAAGGACTTCGAGGAGTTCGTGCGGGGCATCGACGCCTCCGGTGGCGGCGACATTCCCGAGTCGGGTCTGGAGGCGCTCGCGCTGGCCATCGACTCGCCCTGGGAGCAGGGGCTCGACCGGCGACGGCACGTCATCGTGATGTTCACCGACGCACCGGCCCACCCACTGGGCGCGCACGCCTCCGTACCGTCGTACCCGGCGGGCATCCCGCACAGCCTGGACGAGTTGTTCGAGCGGTGGGGATACGCCCGCAGCCAGACGGCGGTGATGGAGCAGTCGGCGAAGCGGCTGGTGCTGTTCGCGCCGGACCAGGCGCCCTGGTCCGATCCGATCGCCGAGGAGTGGGACCTCACGCTGCACTTCGCCTCCAAGGCCGGTGAGGGTCTGGAGGAGTTCGAGATGGACGAGATCATCGAGACGATCGCGAACAGCCTGTGAAGCTGGACTGGCCGGAGTTCGAGCTGGAGTGCGATCACGCGGGCTATCTGACGTTCCGCTGGCCCCGCTACGGCCTCGTCAAGTCGCATGTGCGTCACTGCTCCCGGCTGCGGCTGCTGCCGCAGGGCGCGGACGGGCTGTCCCAGTGGGTCTTCCACCTGCGCTACCCGGCGGGTCCCACCCCCGGGCTCCTCGTGGTGCGGGTGGACGTACCGGCGGACCGGCAGGGTGAGGCGATGCAGTACGGCGATCTGCTGCGGCGGCGCTTCGAGATCCCGGAGGACCCGCAGGACGACGCCGAGGAGTCCGGATGGCGGCGGGTTCCGCTCGACGAGCGGGAGTGGGTGACCGCACCCGCCTCCGACGCCTCGGAGGAGCTGTTCGCCGCGGTCACGGCCCGCGTCGACGGCGACACGGGCTGAGCGCGCGACGGCGTCGACGGAAGAGGGAGGGCGGCACGAGGTGGCGGCATCGGCCAACTGGCGTTGCGTGGACTGCGATACGTACAACGAGCCGGCGGAGACGTCATGCGCGGTCTGCGGCGGCACCCGGCGCGGCACCGCACCGCTGCCGCCCCGGCCCGCGCCGAAGGCATCCGCGAAGCCGGGGACGACGAAGGGCAAGCCGGGGTCGGCGGCGGGCAAGTCCGGGTCGAGGCCCGCGCCGGGCGCGGGGACGAAGGCGGGCGGTTCCGGTGGGTCCGCCGCCCGGCCCGCGGCCAAGCGGCCCGGCGGCGCCGGTCGCCCGACCGCGCCCTGGCGCTGCTCGGAGTGCGACACGAACAACGCGCGCACCGATGTGTCCTGCATCGCGTGCGGAACCTCCTGGAAGGCGGCGCGGCGGACGACCCCGAAACCGCCGTCCCCGGGCGACCCGACCGCGAAGAAGCCCGCGCCCCGCAAGTCGCCGCCTCGCACGACCACGCCCCGAAGCACCCCCGCGTCGTCCTCGACGCCCCGCACGACCACGCCCCGGAGCACGCCCTCCTCCGATCGGAGCACGTCCTCGCCCCGGACCGCGCCGCGCGCCGCCCGCCCGGGCCCGTCCGGTACGGCGGGAGGACGAAGCGGTGCCGCTCCGGGGACACGGCGGACGGGCATCGAGGAGGGTGTCTTCTTCCCGTCGTCCGGCACCACGGGCTACCGGCCGAGCGCGCCGCCCGCCGCTCCGCCCCGCCGCCCGGAGCCGGTCTACACCCCCTCCCCCCGGCCGCGGTACGTCCCCCCGCCCAAGCCTTCCAGGGGCGGCGGCTGTGTGGGGGGCTGCCTGGGTGCCGTCGCGGTGTTCTTCGTGATCGGCATGCTGGCGCAGGGCTGCGACAATTCCTCGGACTCCGGTGGCTCGGCACCCACGTCCACCGCGCCCGCGTGCCCGGACCGGATCGCCGCCCGGCTGCCCGACGGCGACGGCGCCGAGCTGGTCCAGGCGTTCCACACGACGAACAAGCGGATCACCCTGTGCCGTACCGGATCCGGAACGCTGTACTACTACGGCGAGTTCAGCGACGGCCGGGAGAAGGGCATCGCCATGAAGGCGGAGGCGACGAGCGAGGGGTACGAGGCCCGCAACGGCGAGTACCGGTACGTCGTGCACGGCGGTGTCGTGACGGTGTACCGGTCGGGCAGCCGGATCGGCCAGGAGGACCTGACCCCGGAGCCCTCGCCCTCCTGACACGGGCGGCGCCCCCGGACTCACGCGTCGCCGTACGCCTCCCCGCCCGGTTCGAACCCGGCCGTGCCGGCCGTCGCGTCGGCGAGCCAGGCGCGGAAGGCGTCCACGTCGGTGTCCGGCAGTGCGATCTCGATGGTGACGGCCTCCCCGTAGTGGACGTCCCGCACCTCGCGGCCGGTGGCCCGCAGATCGTTCTGGATCCGGCCCGCACGCTGGTGGTCGACGGTCACCGTGGCCAGCCGGAAGCGGCGCCGGGTGAGCGTGCCGAGGGCGTCGAGAGCCTCGCCGACCGCGCCGCCGTAGGCGCGGATGAGGCCGCCGGCGCCGAGCTTGACGCCGCCGTAGTAGCGGGTGACGACGGCGACGACGTACCGCATGTCGCGGCGCAGGAGCATCTGCAGCATGGGGAGGCCGGCGGTGCCGCCGGGCTCGCCGTCGTCGCTCGCCTTCTGCACGGAGGCGTCGGCGCCGACGACGTACGCCCAGCAGTTGTGGGTGGCGTCGGCGTGCTCCTTGCGGACGGCGGCGATGAACTCCTGCGCCTCCCGCTCGGTGGCGGCCGGGGCGAGAGCGCACAGGAAGCGGGAGCGGTTGATCTCGGTCTCGTGCACGCCCGCGCGGGCCACTGTGCGGTACTCGTCCTGCATCCCGTCAGCCTATGCGAGCGGGAGCGGACTACTTCCGCTGGTCGCCCTTCCGTCCCCGGGGCACGGTGAACGCGGTGAGCAGGGCGGTGCCCGGAGCGAGGGCCGGCCAGCCGGTGCCGCGCCAGGCCAGCACGGCGAGCGCGGAGGTCGGGAACTTCTCCCGCAACCGCTCCAGCGCGTCGTCCATCCCGTCCCCGGCCAGCCGAAGGGCCAGGTCCTCCAGCCCCGGGTTGTGCCCGACCAGCAGCAGCGTCTCCACCCCGGGCGGCACCTCGCGCACGACCTCCAGCAGGTCCGGCACGCCGGCCGCGTACAACCGCCGGTCGTAGCGGGCCGGGGGCGGGGTGCCCCACTCGGCGGCGGCCAGCTCCCAGGTGCGGCGGGCGCGTACGGCGGTGCAGCACACGGCGAGGTCGGGCAGCCCGCCCGCCTCGGCGAGGGCGCGGCCGGCGGCCGGGGCGTCCCTCAGACCGCGTGGTGCGAGCGGCCTGTCGTGGTCCTCGACCCCCGCGGGCCAGTCGGACTTCGCGTGCCGCAGCAGTACCAGACGGCGCAGCGGGCCGGCCCCCGCCCGCTCGATCACGCGAGGCTCCCGATGTCACGGGAGAGGTCGAGGGCGAGCAGCCGGTCGGCGTAGGCGTACGTCTCGAAACGGGCGCCGTCGGGCAGGTCCGGGGCGGCGGCCACGTCCCGCAGTACCGCGAGCACCGCGGGCAGGTCGAGATCGTCGTCCCAGGCCGTCCGCAGCCGCGTCCGCAGCTCCTCGGGCACGGGTCGTGAGGGCGTGCGCGCCCATTCGGCCACGGCCCGCCGCCAGTGGGCCAGCTCCTCGGCGCCCCGCTCCAGCCGTGCGCCGTCCAGTCGTGCGGGTTCGGTGCGGGGGACGGAGAGCAGGGCGAGGCGCAGGGCGGTGGGATCGGCGAGAAGGGAGGTGAAGGAGGGGCCCGGGTCCGTCCACACCACCGGCGCCACGGCCACCACCGGCGCCGCCGCGGCCCCTGTTCCCTGCTGGGTTCCCTGCTTGCTTCCCTGCTGGGCGGTCGCCGGCACGTCGGCCGCCGTCGGCGCCTCGGCGGACACCTGCGCCTCGGCAGTCACACGGGCCTCGCCGGACGGGTCGCCCGTCCCGGCCTCCCGCACCCGGATCAGCTGCGCCTCGCCCGGCCCGGACGCGATGTCGTCGCCGTCCTCGAAGGGGTGGAGAGCCAGGGCGGACGCGGCGGCGCGGAACCGTGCGTGACCGCCGGGCGCGATGAGGGTCGTCCACACCGGGGTGCCGCCCAGTTCCAGGGCGCGGACGAGCAGATCGGCGGTGAGCAGCACGCGCAGGGCCGTCGGATCGAGGCGGGAGGCGTGGGCTTCGATGCGGGTCAGGCCGCGCCGGGCGGGCGCGGCGGCGACGGACTCACCGGTTCGGGCGTCGAGGATGCGCAGCACGGAGCGAGCGTAGGCGGGCGAGCGGCGCCGCGTGGGCAGATGTGCCGGTTCCGGACACCGTGGCGGGGTACGGGGGCGGGAATCAGTGCCCCCGGGGTGCTGTTGCCGCAACCGTCTGCGCGCGGAGATCCCCCGCAGTCCTGTCCGAGGAGGCGCCCGTGTACGGCGACGAAGCGACGATCCGCAGGATCCTGACCGAGCTGGGCGACACCTGGGCGGTCGTCGGCCTGTCCGAGAACCGGAACCGGGCGGCATACGGGGTCGCCCAGGTGCTGCAGCGGTTCGGCAAGCGGATCGTGCCGGTGCACCCCAAGGCCGGGACCGTGCACGGCGAGCCGGGCTACGCCACGCTCGCGGACATCCCCTTCGACGTGGACGTGGTGGACGTCTTCGTCAACAGCGAGCTGGCCGGAGCGGTGGCCGACGAGGCCGTGGCGAAGGGCGCCCGGGCCGTGTGGTTCCAGCTGGGTGTCGTGGACGAGGCTGCCCGGGAGCGGACCCTGGCGGCGGGCCTGGAGATGGTCATGGACCGCTGCCCGGCGATCGAAATTCCCCGGCTGCGCTAGCCCGTCTCACTTTCTTCTCACAATTGGTCGCTGAATATTGACATTCGGAGATGGGGCCTGACCTGTACGAAGGCTGTACCCAAGACAGACAAGATCCCGGGTCAAAACTTGGTTAATAGTCTTCTGTAGAGGTAGATCTCGTCCCTAAGGTGTGGCCTCCTTGCTCGTTAATCCCGCGTATACGATCTGAGAGGCCACTTGACATGTCGAAAGTCGACCAGGCTGTTCCGATAGTCCCGAGCGACTCCGGAGGCCTGCGCCGCGACGTCGGACTGATCGGTCTGATGTGGGCCTCGGTGGGATCGATCATCGGGTCCGGCTGGCTCTTCGGCGCCGAGAAGGCGGTTGTGGCGGCGGGCCCCGCGGCGATCATCTCGTGGATGATCGGCACGGTGGCCATCGTGCTGCTCGCCCTGGTGCACGCGGAGCTCGGCGGCATGTTCCCGGTGGCGGGCGGAACCGCCCGGTATCCGCACTACGCCTTCGGCGGTCTGGCCGGTATGTCGTTCGGCTGGTTCTCCTGGCTGCAGGCGGCGACCGTGGCCCCGATCGAGGTCGAGGCCATGCTCGGCTACGCCCAGCACTGGAAGTGGGCCGAGGGGCTGCAGCACCCCGACCAGACGCTGAGCGCCAGCGGTCTCGCGATCGCTGTGGTCCTCATGGCCGTGTTCGTCGGCGTCAACTTCTTCGGTGTCCGTGCCCTCGCCCACACCAACAGCGCCGCCACCTGGTGGAAGATCGCCGTCCCGCTCGCGGCGATCTTCATCATCGCCATCGGCAACTTCCACCCCGGCAACTTCACCTCCGAGGGCTTCGCGCCGTTCGGCGCCAAGGGTGTGCTCAGCGCGATCAGCGACAGCGGCATCATCTTCGCGCTGCTCGGCTTCGAGCAGGCCATCCAGCTGGCCGGTGAGAGCCGCAACCCGAAGCGGGACCTGCCGCGCGCGACCCTCGGCTCCGTCGCCATCGGCGCCGTGATCTACATGCTGCTCCAGGTCGTGTTCATCGGCGCGCTGCCGCACACCAGCTTCGCGCACGGCTGGGCCAAGCTCGACTTCCCCGGCATCAGCGGCCCCTGGGCGGGCCTGGCCACCCTGGTGGGCCTGGGCTGGCTGAGCGTGGTGCTCTACCTCGACGCGGTGATCTCGCCCGGAGGCACCGGTCTGATCTACACCACCGCCACCTCGCGCGTCTCCTACGGCCTGGCGAAGAACGGCTACGCGCCGAAGCTCTTCAGCAAGACGGACAAGCGCGGTGTGCCGTGGTTCGGTCTGCTGATCTCGTTCATCACCGGTGTGATCTGCTTCCTGCCGTTCCCGAGCTGGCAGACGCTGGTCAGCTTCATCACCTCGGCGAGCGTGCTGATGTACGCCGGCGCGCCGCTGGCGTACGGCGTGTTCGCCGACCGGCTGCCGCACCACGAGCGGCCGTACCGGCTGCCCGCCGGCAAGCTCATCTCGCCGCTGTCCTTCGTGGTCGCCGACCTCATCATCTACTGGGCCGGCTGGGGCACCCTTTGGCGGCTGGGCTGCGCCATCGTGATCGGGTACGTGCTGCTGGGCTCCTACGCCTGGTACGCGATCCGCAAGGGGCTGCCGGACGCCCCGCGCCTGGACTTCAAGGCCGCGCAGTGGCTGCCCGTCTACCTGCTCGGCATGGGCCTGATCTCCTGGCAGGGCGGCTTCGGCGGCGGCCGGGGCAACCTCGCCCTGTGGTGGGACATGCTGATCGTGGCGGCCTTCTCCGTGGGCATCTACTACTGGGCCAAGGCCACCGCCTCCAAGACCGAGGCGATCGAGCGCAGCATCGAGGAGGTCGTGGTCACGGACGCTCCCGCGCACTGACCCGCACCGCTTCGCTCACGGTGTCCCGTCGGCCCGGCCGACGGGACACCGTCGTGCTGACGGGACACCGTCATAATGCTCGCGTGACGTCTCCTTCCCCCCACTTCAACTCCCCTTCCCCGCGGCGTGTTCCGGTCGTCGTCGTGGGCGCCGGTCCGGCCGGACTGACCGTCGGCAACATCCTGCGCGCCGCCGGCGTCGACTGCCTGGTCCTGGAAGCGGAGAGCAGAGAGTTCATCGAGCGGCGGCCGCGCGCCGGAGTCATCGAGGAATGGGCCGTGCGCGGCCTCGCACAACGCGGCCTGGGCGGCCCTCTGCTGGAGCGGGCGGAGCGGCACTCCGAGTGCGAGTTCCGTTTCGACGGGCAGGGATACCGCTTCCGCTACACCGAACTGACGGGCCTTCACCACTGGGTCTATCCGCAGCCGCTGCTCGTGACGGATCTCGTGCGCGAGTACGCCGATGTGCGCGGCGGCGAGATCCGCTTCGGCGTGCGGGACGTGCGCCTGCACGACCTCGACTCGGACCGGCCCGCCGTGTCGTACACCGACCCGGACAGTGGTGAACGGCACCTGGTGCGCTGTGACTTCGTCGCCGGCTGCGACGGGGCCCGCGGGGCGAGCCGGGCCGCGCTGCCGCCACGGGCGCGGATATCCCGGCACGACTACGGCATCGGCTGGCTGGCGCTGCTCGCCGAGGCCCCGCCGTCCTGCGACCGCGTGCTGTTCGGCATGCATCCCGACGGGTTCGCCGGGCACATGCCGCGCGGTCCCGAGCTGACCCGGTACTACCTGCAGTGCCCACCCGGCGACGACCCCGACGCCTGGTCGCACGACAGGGTCTGGAGCGCACTCCAGCGGCGTCTGGGCGCGGCGGACCGCCCGCCGCTGACCGAGGGACGCCTGCTGGAGAAGCGCGTGCTGGACATGCACAACTACGTGGTCGAGCCGATGGTGTTCGGCCGTCTCTTCCTGGCCGGGGACGCCGCGCACCTGGTCGCGCCGATCGCCGCGAAGGGCATGAACCTGGCCCTGAACGACGCCTTCCTGCTCGGCGACGCGCTCGTCGGACAGCTGACCAAGGACGACGCCGCGGGCCTGGACGGCTATTCGCGGGAGTGTCTGCGACGTGTGTGGGACTACGAGGAGTTCTCCGAGTGGCTCTCGGAGATCTACCACGGCATCTCCCACGGCGACTCCTACCGGGCCGGGACCACACTGGCCCGGCTCCGCCGCCTGTTCACCTCGCCCACCGCGTCCGCCGCGTTCGCCGAGCAGTACCTCGGCGCCGCCGGCGCGTTCTGAGCCGAGGGCGTCAGGCGACCCCGAGCCCGTCGAGCACCGTCACGCCGGGCAATTCCGCGAAGGCCTTGCCCGGCACCAGCAGCTTGCCGCGCCGGCGGCCGCTGCCGACCAGGACGTAATCGAGGCCGACGACGGCCGAGTCCACCAGCAGCGGCCAGCCGGTGGGCAGCCCGATCGGGGTGATGCCGCCGTACTCCATGCCGCTCTCCCCGGTCGCCGTCTCCATCGAGGCGAACGAGGCCTTGCGGGCGCCGAGTTGGCGACGGACCACGCCGTTGACGTCGACCCGGGTGGTGGAGAGCACCACACACGCGGCGAGCGTGGTCGCGGCGCCCCGCTTGCCCGCGACCACCACGCAGTTCGCCGACCGCTCCAGCAGCTCGCGGCCGTAGTGCTCGACGAAGACGGCGGTGTCGGCCCAGCGCGGGTCGGTGTCGACGTAGAGGATCCGGTCGGCGGTGACGCCGCCCTGCCACTGGCGCAGGGCGTCCGCGACCGGGGCGGTCAGCTCCTCCAGGCACTCCGGGGCGGGGGTGGCGGTGTCGAAGTCTCCGATGGGTGCGCGCATGGCCGCAAACCTAACAAGCCGCGGCCGCCCGGCGTACCGGTGTCTCAGTGCACGGGCGGTACGGAGACGGCCATCACCATCTCCATCGGGACCTCGCCGCGGTTGCCGTAGACGTGCGGCACGTGGGCCTCGAAGCTGGCGCTCGCACCGGCCGGTACGCGATGGTCCTCGCCGTCCACGGTGATCGTCAGCTCGCCCGCGGTGACGTGGACCAGTTCGACGGTGCCGGCCGGATGGGGCTCGGAGGGGCTGTTCTCGCCCGGCATCAGCCGCCAGTCCCACATCTCCAGCGGGCCGGGCGCCTCCGTGCCCGCCAGCAGACGGTTGTAGCTGCCGGCGTCGGTGTGCCACAGCCGTACCGCCCGTTCGGCCGGGACGACACGGACCCTGGGACCCCGCTCGTAGTCGAGCAGCGTGGTGACGCTGACGCCGAGCGCGTCGCCGATCTTGACGACCGTGCCGATGCTCGGGTTGGTGCGCGCCTGCTCGATCTGGATGAGCATCCCGCGGCTGACCCCGGCCCGGGCGGCGAGCACGTCGAGGGTGAAGCCGCGCACCGATCGCCAGTGCTTCACGTTGCGCGCCAGGGACTGGGTCAGCAGTTCCAGGTCCGACACATTCCGTCCAATGCCCGAGAGTGGTTCATTATTTTTGATGCCGCAGTCTAGTGGACGGTGCTGGGCGGCATCGGGTCGTGTGCGGCGTCAGGCCTCCGGCTCCAGTTCGGCCAGCCGCGCCACCGCGCCCTCGTCCAGTTCGGCCAGCGCCCGCAGCTGCTCCGGCGTCGTACCGGCGGGGATCGGCACCGGGGCCGGGGTCCTGAGGGGCGGCTGCCAGCCGTCCTCGGCCGTCCAGCGCCGAACGACCCGGGCCGGCGCTCCGGCCACCACGGCGTGGTCGGGCACCGTGCCCCGTACGACGGCGCCGGCCGCGACGACCACGTTCCGGCCGATCCGCGCGCCGGGCAGTACCACCGCGCCGGTGCCGATCCAGCAGCCCGAGCCGATCTCCACCGGCTCCATCCGGGGCCACTGCCGGCCGATGGGCTCGTGCGGGTCGTCGTAGGAGTGGTTGGTGGAGGTGACGTAGACGTACGGCCCGAAGTAGCAGTCGCTGCCGATGGTGACCGTCGTGTCCGCGATGACGTGGCTGCCGCGGCCGAGGACCACTCCGTCCCCGATGCGCAGGATCGGGTCCGGGCCGAGGTCCAGGTCCGGCATCAGCCCGGCGGTGAGGGTGACCTGCTCGCCGATGATGCAGTGGGAGCCGAGGTGGATCCAGGGTTCGCCGAAGACCGTGCCCAGGGGGAAGGCCAGTCTGGTACCTGTTCCCATCGCGCCGAAGCGGAAGCCCGCCGGGTGTTCGGCCGTGACGGAGCCCAGGCGCTGGGCCGTGGCCCAGATCGCGTGGACGGCACGCTGGGCCAGGCTGCGACACCGGGATGAGAACGTGTTCTTGCGCTTTGGCACGGGCCTTACGGTACTCAGCGGGCCCCCCGGTCGAGGAGACGGGTTGCTGTGATCTTTGCCCTACCCCGTGTCGTACCGTGCGGGGTACCAGCGACGCGAGGAGAACGGTGATGACACAGCGGGCCCTGATCGTGGGCATCGGCGGCAGGGAGCCCCGGGTCGACGCGGAGGCGTTCGTCGCCCCCACGGCCTCGGTGATCGGTGACGTGACGCTGCACGCGGGGGCGAGTGTCTGGTACGGGGCCGTCGTGCGCGGCGACGTCGAGACGATCACCGTGGGCGCGGACGCGAACGTCCAGGACAACGTCACCCTCCACGCCGACCCCGGGTTCCCGGTCCGTGTCGGGGAGCGGGTCTCCATCGGGCACAACGCCGTCGTGCACGGGGCGACCGTGGAGGACGACTGCCTGATCGGGATGGGGGCGACCGTGCTCAACGGGGCCGTGATCGGGGCGGGGTCGCTCGTCGCGGCGCAGGCACTGGTGCCCCAGGGGATGGTGGTGCCACCGGGGTCCCTGGTGGCGGGGGTACCGGCGAAGGTGCGCCGGCCCCTCTCCGACGAGGAGCGGCAGGGAGTGACGCTCAACGGCACCTTGTACGCGGACCTGGCGAAGGCTCATCGCGCCGTACACGAGTAGGGGCGTCTCGCGGGCGGGCTCACTCCCCGGCGTTCACGGGTTCCGCCGCCTGCTCGGCCGGCTGGGCCTTCCTCGCCTTGCGCCTGACGACCAGCATGGAGGCCACGCCGATCAGCACCGCCACCGCCAGACCGAGGTAGGAGAACCGCTTCAGCCAGTCCTCGGCGACCATGCCGACGTAGTAGACGACGGCCGTCGTGCCGCCCGCCCAGCAGATGCCGCCGAGGACGTTGGCGATCAGGAACTTCCAGTACGGCATGTGCAGAACGCCCGCGAGCGGCCCGGCGAAGATCCGCAGCAGCGCGACGAAGCGGCCGAAGAAGACGGCCCACATGCCCCACTTCTCGAAGGACCGCTCGGCCGTGGCCACATGGCCCTCGCTGAAGTGTCTCGGGAACTTGTTCGCCAGCCAGGCCAGCAGGGGGCGTCCGCCCTTGCGGCCGATCGCGTAGCCGATGGAGTCGCCGATCACCGCCCCGGCGGTGGCGCACGCGCCGAGCACGATGGGGTTGATGCCCGAGTGCTGTGAGGACATCAGGGCCGCCGAGACGAGGACGATCTCCCCCGGCAGCGGGATGCCCAGGCTCTCCAGGCCGATCACCAGGCCCACCAGGGCGTAGACGGCGACCGCGGGCACCGAGTCGAGCCATTCCTGGACGTGCACCGCCGGTTCCTCCCCTGTGGCTGACCTTGGTTCCGGGGCCTCGCTCGCCCTCCGCGTGCGGCGCGCATGCGGAGGGAGCCCCACGGGAAGGCTACCTGGTCGGCGGTGAACGACGGTTCGCGCGCACCCGCCGGGCGGACCGTCCCGCCCTCGCTCCTTCGGTTTCCGGACATCCCGGTGACGCGCGCGGAAGGGGCGGGCTCCCCCTGGTCTCGCCCGACCCGCCTCCCCCGGTCCTCACCGTGGGGCCCGCCGCGGAAGGAAGACGTCCCCGTGGCCTCACCGTCCCCGCTCACCCCGAGATCTCCGCCGCGCTCCCCGGGCGGGAGACGCCCCCCGCCCAGGCTTGCCGGGACCGGCCCGCCGCGCCGGTCCGGGCGACGACCCCGCCGGCGGGCCGTCCCGTACGGCCGGCCCTGTGCCTGGCGCCCCCGCTGTTCGCCACCGGCTGGGCCGTCACCAACCGGCCCGTCGCGCCCCGCGGCGCCGCCCCTGCTCCCCGGCGAGCTGAGCCCGTCGGCCCTGATCCGCGGGAAGACCTTGGGAACGGGGTGTCCGTGACGGGCCCGGGGCGGTGGGGCGACCACGCCCCACCGGTCACCCGCGGCGGGCCACCAGGCGGTAGGCGTTCGACAGGCCGAGGCGGTGGGACAGGGGGCGGATCGCGAAGCGGTCGAGGAGGGTCGCCGTGATCAGGGCGGGGACGCCCGCGAGGAGCAGTGCGGTGCGTACGCCGCGCCGGACCCCGCCGGGCCGCTCGGGCAGCCAGGGGGCGTCCTCGCGCGGGGCGGTGTGATCGAGGGCCAGCCAGACGGCGGCGAGCAGGTCGACCGGATCGTGCGGTTCGGCGTGCTGCTCCGCGACGACCGTGAAGCCCAGCTCGGTCAGCCGCCGGCGCAGGTTGGCGACCGGCATGAAGTGCAGGTGCTGCGGCTGGAGCCAGGGCAGCCACCAGCGGCCGAGGAGCCGGGCGTACCGGCTCTCCGGGTCGGGGACCTCGATCACCAGATGCCCGCCGGGACGGACGGCCGCATGGGCGGCACGGAGTTCGCGGTCGGGGTCGGTGCTGTGCTCCAGGTAGTGGAACATGCTCACGACGTCGTAGCGGGCGGTCAGTTCGGGCGCCAGGTCGGGGAAGGCCCCGCGATAGGCGTGGTCCACGCGGCCCGCGCGGGCGGCGAGTTCCACCCCTTCGGTGAAGTCGAGCCCGTCGAAGGCGGTGCCGGGCAGGACGGTACGGGCGGCCTCGCAGAAGTGGCCGTGGCCGGTGCCGACGTCCAGCCACGTCTTCGGGGTGGGGTCGTGTGGCAGCAACGCCTCCGCACGGCTTCGGTACATCGCGGTACGACCGCCGAAGGTACCGCTCATCCGCTGCTCGCCGAGACCGTCGTAGAAGTCCCGGTAGTAGAACCCCAGCCCCTCCTCGGTCAGTTGCGGGTTCTGGAAGAGGTGCCCGCAGTCGGCGCAGCGGTCGAGGGCGAACCGGCCGGGCTTGTGCTGGAGCAGGTCGGTGGTGTGCAGACGCGGGGTGAGCCGGCCGGAGGAGCACCAGGGGCAGGTGGTGCGCCGAGGTGCCAGGAAGCGGTCCGTTCCGTCCGCCAGAGCGGCCTGGTAGGCGGGGCGCAGGGCGGCGATACGGTCGGTCTTCGCCTGGTCGCGGTCGCTCATCGGCTCTCCCCTGCGAGTCGTTCGAGGTGGGTCGCCGCGCCCCGGGCGCCGCCCGCCGCGCGGAACGCGGTGCGGACCCGGGCGGCGGCCGCCCGGGCGGCGGGGTCGTGCAGGACCGTGTCGAGGGCCTCACCGAGCCGGGGCGCGGTGACCCGGCCGAACCTGACCCGGACACCGGCGCCGCAGTCCACGACCTGTCCGGCCACCACCGGCTGGTCGTCCCTGATGGGCGCGACCACGAGCGGGACACCGTGCCACAGTGCCTCGCACACGGTGTTGTGCCCGGCGTGGCAGATGACGGCGTCCATCCGCTCCAGCAGCGGGAGTTGGGGTACGGACGGCATGATCAGGACGTCCTTGTCGCCCGCCGTGGCCGGGAGTGCGCCGCCGGGGTCGGCGAGCACGGCCTGGACCCGGTCGGCGCGTTCGCGCAGGGCGGCGAGGCATACGGCGAGGAAGCGTCCACCGGCGTCGGCGTTCGCCGTGCCCAGGGTCACCAGGACCTTGGCCCGGCCGTGGTCCAGCCACTGCCAGGGGAAGCCGGGCGTGGCCGGGCGGCCGGCGAGCGAGGGGCCCACGTAGTGGATGTGCGGCGCCAAGGGTGCTTGTGGGCCGATGAGTTCGGGTGTGCTGAACACCAGCAACAGGTGGGGCGAGGAGCGCGGGTCGGTGTGCCCGGCCGGGTCACCGATCCGGGTCCGCAGCTCGGCCAGGCGCAGGCGCAGCCATGCGGCGACCTTGGGCAGACCGTCGTAGGCGCCGGTGAACTCCGCCGAGGTGGTCGCCGAGGTGGCCCACGGCAGTCCGAGGTCCTCGGCCACCAGGGGCCCGGCGAAGGCCTGTTGGTCGCAGACCAGCACATCGGGGCGGAACGCGGCGACGGCCGCGCGGACGCCGGGGGCCATCGCGTCGGCGAGCGGGAGCAGATACCACTCCCAGAGGAACTTCAGCGCCTGAGCGCCCCGCAGGTCGGGCGGTCGTACGACGCCCCCGACGCCCGGCACCGGTCCCGCGCACCCGAACACCTCGGCGTCCGCGCCGGCGAGCCCACGCACCAGCACCGGATCGGCACACACCCAGGCCACCCGGTGCCCGCGCGCCGCGAGTCGGGCGGCGACGCCGACCGCGGGGTTGATGTGACCGGTCAGCGGCGGGACGACGAAGAGGAAGGCGCTCACCGGACGCTCACCTCCGGGCGGATCAGGCCCAGGATGTGAGCGCCGACGGCGCCGGGCGCCTCCACGAGTACCGAGTGCTCATGCCCGGGCAGCACGACGGCCCGGAAGTCGGGCAGCAGCCCCCGCTTGAGCGGTACCAGGTCCACCAGGTCCGAGTCGCCGCCGTAGACGCCGAGCACCGGGCAGCGGACGGCGCTGATCTCGGCCTCGGTCAGCACCCGGCTGGCGGGGATGTCACGCCCGAGGGTGGTCTCGCGCGCCAGCCGGGCCGCCCCTTTGGCGAGACGGGCGGTGTTGTGGCCCCGGTGGGCGGTGATCCAGGCGATCGCGGCGGCCTCGTTGTGGGCGAGTTCGCTCGTCACCCGGCGCAGGATGCCGCCCAGTTTGGCCGCCCAGGCCCTGGTCGCGGGCTCGGACTCGATCAGCGTCAGACTGGCCGCGCGACCGGGGTGGCGGGCCGCGAAGCCGAAGGCGACGGTGCCGCCGTAGGAGTTGCCGACCAGGTGCAGGGGCCCGGTGGCGCCCAGGCGGTCCAGGAGGGCCGTGAGGTCGTCGATGTTGTGGTCGAGGGTGTAGCCGTCCGGCGGGCGCTCGCTGCGGCCGTGGCCGCGCAGGTCGTACATGACGACGTCGAGTCCGGCGGCCGCGAAGCGGGGGGCGACGGTGAAGTAGTAGCTGGCCAGGCTGTCGGTGAGCAGTCCGTGGACCAGGACGACGGTGGCGTGCGGTGTGCGGCCGCCGGTGGGGCCCATGCGCTGGACGTGCAGCCGGATGCCGTCGGCGTCGACCATGGCCATGGCTCAGCCCGCCTGCGGGGTCTGCAGGCTCCACACCACGTACTCCACGAGCCGGCCGACGGTCAGCTCGATGATCTCGTCGAACTCCATACCGGCCAGGAACTCGGCGAGGTTGACCCGTCCCGCGTACCGCTCCTCCATCAGTCCCGACAGGGTGACGAGGTCGATGCTCTCCAGTTCCAGGTCGCGGTTGAAGGTGGTGGACATGCCGATCACCACGTCGTCGTCGCCGTACTCCGCCAGCACCGTGCGGAGCATGCCGGTGACGTCGGCGAGCACGGTGTCCGCGGTGGGCTGCGCCGGGGCCGGCCAGGTGGGGTTCATCGGGTGTTCTCCTCGGCTGCTGGGGCGTGTGGTGCGTCGTCGGCGCCGGGCCCGGTCGTCCAGGCCACCACATAGGAGCGCGCCGGCAGTGACGGCGGGTTGGCCACCGGCACGCAGTGCACGGCGTAGGTGTGTGCCCGACGGCCGGAGACCAGCAGCCGGCTGCCGTCGGGGGCGGCCTCCCGCACGGCGAAGTCCCGGGGCCGACCGCCGAATCCGGTCCCTTCGGCCTTCGCGACCGCTTCCTTCGCGGCCCAGAAGCGGGTGAACCACAATGCTCGCGTATCCGGCCCGGGTGCCGTCCGGTCCCGCAGGAGCCGCAGTTCGGCGGGGCCGAGCGCGGTGGCGAGGGTCGCCGGGTCGCGTTCGGTGACCTCCTCGACGTCGATGCCGGGGCCCGGCCCGGGGGTGTGCGGCCGGACGATCGCCACCGCCGCCTCGGCCCGGTGGGCGAGCGAGACACGCAGCGGCGGCAGCGAGCGTCCGTGCACACCGGTGACGTACGGGCGGCCGAGTTCGTCGTTGCGGACTTGGATCTCGGCCGGGAAGACGGGGCCTTCACCGTGCTGCCAGAGCCACTGCCGTACCGCGTCCTTGACCGCGATCCGGCCCAGCAGCCACTGCCTGCGCCCGCGCGGCGGGTGTCCGGCGTACTCGGCGCGTTCCGCACCGCCCAGCGAGTTGCGCATGATGAGTTCGCGGGAGGCCAGGTCCGGCCAGCGTTCGTGGACCAGCGTCCAGCCGCCGGGCCGGGCCGCGGAGAGGGTGTGGCGCTCGGGAAAGCGTTCGACGGGCCGGGTCGTCGGGTCGTTGTCGAAGCGGCGGTCCTGCCAGCCGCCGATCACCGCCCACACCCGGCCGCCGACGGTCAGCTCCGCGTCCGCTTCCAGGACCGTGTCCGTGAGCGAGGTGATCCTGACCAGGCATCCAACCTCGGTGCCGGGAGCCGGGTGCGGCCCGTGGAAGCGCATCCGTCCGGTCTGCACGGGGAAGACGACGGTCCGCTCGGTACGGGTCGCCATGATCCAGTAGCCGAGCAGCTGGCCCACGTTGTCCAGCAGCGCCCCGGGTGCGGCGGGTGCCGTGATCACACCCCGGATGTGCCGGTCGCCGATCGCGGTCAGCTCGGTGAGGCCCTGGAACGCCGGGCCGTGGAACATCCAGCGGTCGCGGTAGAGCTGGGCGGCGGTGTGCTCGGGGGTCCGCTCGGGGCCGACCGGGATCGGGCTGGGCGGCGGTGGCGCGGGGTGGTGCGGGGCGAGTTCGATCACGGCGCGGGCGGTGGGGCCGAAGGTGACGGTGACGCGGCCGCGGTGCCGGGGGTCGGATGCGCCGTCGGAGTCGGCGGTGACTGTCACCTGGACGTCGACGGGGGGTGTCGCGGTGAGCCACCGATCGAAACGGGCTGCGTGCACCTCGACCGCCCGCAGGCCGGGGACCGCGCGCTCCGCCGCGTCCATCATGTGCCGGACGATCGTCGTGGCCGGCATCACCGGCCAGCGGTCCTCCACCTCCGGCCAGCCGGGTCGCTGCGGGAAGAAGCAGTGGTCCAGGAGGTGGGGCATGGTGTGCGGGGAGACGCGCAGGGTGGTCGTGGTCGACTTGGGGGCCGCCGGGGGCGTCGGGGTCGTCGGGGGCCGGCCGCGGGTGGCGGGTATGGCGGGCTCGGTGGGCCGGGCGGGTGTCGTGGCGGGAGCGGCGGGGGCGGTGGGATGAGGGAGCCCGGTCGGCTTGGTGGGCTGGCCGGGATGCGGATCGGGGGTGGGGGCCGAAGGCCGGCCCGCCGTGATCAGCTCGGCCGCGGTGTCCGCCGTCTCCCGGAGCAGCGCGGTCAGTTCGCCGGCGGCCGGGAAGCGCGCGGCGAGGCCGTCCAGCGGACCGGGGGCGCCAGGGGCGGGCGCGGCGGGCCGCAGCTCCGCGCGCAGCGCGTCCAGGACGGGACCGTCCAGAGACACCAGGGCGCCGCCGAGGTCGAGGCGGACCGGCGGGCGCCCGGCGGCCGCGCGCACCCCGGTCCCCGCCGTGGCGCGGGCCGGCAGCGCCGGTGCCACGGCCGCCCCCGCCGCCCACAAGGCCGTTGCCACGCGCCGTAGTTGGTCCATACCGCTGTGGTGGGGCGAGTTGGCGGCGACGGCCAGGTGGTCGCGGTCGCCGAGGGTGTCATCGATGAGGGAGGTGAGCCGGCCGGGGCCGGTCTGGACGAGGACACGGTGTCCGTCGGCGTACAGGGCCTCGGTGAGTTCCCGGAAGCGGACGGGTTCCAGCAGATGCCGTACGAACAGCTCGCGTACCGCCGACTCCGTGCGCGGGAAGGGCGCCGCGGTCGTCCCGGACCAGACCGGCACCGTCGGCTGGTTAATCCGGAAGCGTTCCGCGGCCTCCCTGATGGGGGCGAGGTAGGGCGCGAGCATCGGGGTGTGGAAGCCGGAGCGGAACGGCAGCACCTGGCAGAGCACGCCCCGCGCACGGAAGGACCGTACGAACTCCTCGATCGCCGCTTCCGGTCCGCAGACCATGGTCTGGCGCGGCGCGTTGTCGTGGGAGAGGACGATGCCGGAGTCCGTCCGGCTCTCGGCGAGCGCGGCGCGCACGTCCGTGGCGGAGCTGCCGACGGCGGCGAAGACCAGTCCGGGTACGGTGAGCGCGTCCGGATCGAAGTCGCCCATGAAGGCGTCGACTTGGGTGGCGGAGTACAGTCCGGCGGCCACCATCGCCGTCCACTCGCCGACGCTGTGTCCGGCCACCGCGTCCGGTACGACGCCGATACGGCGCAGCGCCTGGTCCAGCAGCCGGCCCACCCCGACGACCCCGAAGCCGTGTCGTCCGACGTCTCCCACCCTGACGTCCATGCCGGGCACCGGAGGCAGACCGAAGTGGGCGGCGATGTCGTCGGTGCGGGGCGCGAAGTCGCCCTCGAGGCCGGGGAAGACGAACGCCAGCCTGCCGCCGGCCCGGCCCAGCAGGGGGCCCGGCCGGAACCACACGTCGTTGCGGCCCTGCCAGGCGCGGCCCTTGGCGACGGCGCGGCGGGCCAGGGCGAGCCGCTTGGCGGTGGGGTCCACGACACCGAGGCGTACGGGACCGGCGTCCGGATGGGGGTCGTCGGGGTCGCGGCCGGCGGCGAGTACGGCGGAGTCGTCGGCGTCGAGGAGGGCCGCGAGATCCTCCGGGCGGGCGGCGGCGAGCAAGAGGACGCGTTCGGGCTCGACGACCCGCGCGGAGGCGGAGGTGGGGTTTGCGGCGGACACGGGGACGGGCGCGCGGGGAGGGTGTGCCGACGGCGGGTCCGCGGCGGCCGAAACGTCCGGATCGGTGGGTGCGGCGGGCGCGGGTGTGGCGCGGGCGCTCGGGGCCTCCTCCAGCACCACATGGGCGTTGATCCCGCCGAAGCCGAAGGCGTTCACGGCGGCCCGGCGGACCGGCTGCCGCGCGTCGGTCCGCCAAGGACGGGCCTGCCGGAGGGTACGGAAGCGGGTGGCGGCGAGGGCGGGGTGGGGGTCTTCGCAGTGCAGGGTGGGCAGCAGGGTGCCGTGGTGCAGCGCGAGGGCCGCCTTGACCAGGCCCGCCACTCCGGCGGCCGGCATGGTGTGCCCGATCATCGACTTCACCGAGCCGAGGACGGGCCGGTCGTCGGCGCCGGATGCCGTACCCGGCCCGAGCGCCTCGGCCGGTCCGAACACGTCGGCGAGTGTGGCCAGTTCGGCCGCGTCACCGGCGGGTGTGGCGGTGCCGTGGGCTTCCAGCAGGCCGATCGAGTCGGGTGCGGCCGGGTCGAGTCCGGCAGCCCGCCAGGCCAGGCGCACGGCGCGGGCCTGTCCACCCGGGTCGGGGGTGACGAGGCCGGCCGTACGCCCGTCACCTGCCACGCCCGTGCCACGGATCACGGCGTAGACGCGGTCACCGTCGCGTTCGGCGTCCGCGAGGCGTTTGAGGACGACGACGCCCGTGCCCTCGCCGATGAGGATGCCGTCGGCGTCGCGGTGGAAGGGGCGGACGCGCTCGCTCGGGGACAGGGCGCGCAGTTGGGAGAAGACGCTCCAGAGGGTGATGTCGTGGCAGTGGTGCACACCCCCGGCCAGCATCATGTCGCAGCGTTCGGTGGCGAGTTCGGTGACCGCCTGGTCGACGGCGACCAGGGAAGAGGCGCAGGCCGCGTCCAGGGTGTAGGCGGGGCCGCGCAGGTCGAGCCGGTTGGCGATGCGGGAGGCGGCGAGGTTGGGGACCAGGCCGATCGCGGAGTCGGGACTGTCCGGTCCGAGCCGCTCGGTGAACGCCGCTCGCACGCGCCCCAGTTGGTCGGGCGTGAGTCCGGGTAACAACTCGTTGAGCGTGTGCACCAGTTGTCCGGCCGTGCGCACCCGCTGGTCGAGCCGCGCCAGCCCGGGGCCGAGGTAGCCGCCGCGGCCCAGGGCCACGCCGATCCGGTCCCGCTCGGGCAGCCGTTCCTCGCCGCCCGCGTCGGCGATGGCGGCGGCGGCCACGTCCAGGGCGATCAGCTGGTCGGGTTCGGCGCCCGGGACGGAGGCGGGCATGATGCCGTAGCGGGTGACGTCCACCTGGGCGAGGCCGTCCACGAATCCGCCCCGCCGGCAGTACACCCGATCCGGCGCGGCGGGACCGTCGGCCGTGCCGGGGTGGTAGTAGTCGGCGTCCCAGCGTCCCGGTGGGACGTCACCGATCGCGTCGACACCGTCCCGCAGATTGCGCCAGTAGGCGTCGAGCCCGGCGGCGCCGGGCAGCAGTACCGCCATCCCGACGATGGCGACGGGGGTCTGCCGCGCGGTCCGTGGCAGGGACGATCGTGCCGGTCGCTGTGTCATGTCACCAGCCCGACGCGGTGTAGACGACGGCGCGGGCCGCCGGGTCGCCCCAGGCGAGTTCCCGGAGCAGGGCCGCCGTGCCCTCGTCGGGCTCGATCAGCCGCACCCCGCGTCGGGCGTACTCGCGGCCGAGTTCCGCGCCGACCATGCCGGTGTGGGTACCGGAGGGCGCCCAGGGTCCCCAGTGGACGGTGAGCGCGCGCCCGCCGGTGCGGGTGGCCCAGTCGGCGCCGAGTTGCGCCATGGCGTCGTTAGCGGCCGCGTAGTCGGCCTGTCCACGGTTGCCGAGGACGGCGGCGATGCTGCCGAACAGGACGGTGAAGGCGGGTGCGGCGGGCAGGTCGTCCAGGGCGGCGAACAGCGCGGCGGCCCCGGTCGTCTTCGTGCCGTAGACACGCTGGAAGGACTCGGGGGTCTTCTCGGCGATGAGCCGGTCCTCGATCACCCCGGCGGCGAAGACGACCCCGTCGAGGCGGCCGTGTTCGGCGTGGATCTCCTTGACCGCCCGCAGGACGGCGTCGCGTTCGCGGAAGTCCACCGAGCGGTAGCGGGCCGCGCTGCCGAGGGAGGCGAGTTCGGCGAGGGTGGTGGCGATCTCGCGCCGGGCGAGGATCCGTTCGGCGGCCCGGTTGATCTCGGCGGGCCTCGGCGCACCGGGGCCGGTCGCGAGCGCCGCGCGCAGTTCGGCGAGGGTGCGGGCACCGGCGGTCCGGGGGTCCTCGGGGCCATCGGGCGCGGAGGTACGGCCGAGCAGCTCGATCCGGCACCCGGAAGCGCCGGCGAGGGTGGCCGCGAACCTCGCCGTGATGCCCCGGGCACCGCCGGCCAGCAGCACCACGGAGTCCCGGTCGAGTCCGAGCGCGGCGGCCTCCGCGGCGCCCTCCCCGGCGGGGCCGGCACCGGTGCTGCCCAGCAGGCCCAGGGGCGCGGGCGTCGGTTCGAGCCCCTGCCGGGAACCGGCCGCCGTACGCAGGACGACGGGGGCCGGTTCCGGGGCGAGCAACTCGGCGCACACGGCCTCGGCGACGACCGCCGGGGAGGTGTCCCCGACGGCCACGACACGGGCGAGGACGTCGGGGTACTCCCGGACGACGGTACGGAACAGGCCGTCCAGACCCGCCGCGCGCGCCACCCCGGGCCCCTCGGCGGCTCGGACGGCCAGCAGACGGCGGGGCCCACCGACCAGCGCCGCGCGCAGCACGGGGAAGGCGGCCGGCAGCACCGGGAGATCGGCCCCCGCCAGCGCGCCCAGGTACACCACACCGTCCACGGCGCCGTCGGCGGCACCGAGGAGGTGGTTCGGGCCGAGCACCACGGCGTCGGCACCGTGCGCGGCGAGCCGTGCGGCGACCTCGGCCGCGACCCGGCCGGCGTCCGTGCCATGTGCGACGCCCGTGCCGTCGTCGCGATCGCCGTCGTGAGCGCTGTCCCGGTCACCGTCGTGACCGCTGTCGCGGTCGCTGTCGTGAGGACCGTCGCCGAGGATGACGAAGCGCAGACCGGCCAGGGCCCCGGCGGGGTCGGCGGCGGGTCGCGGGTGTGGCAACGGGACGGGGCGCACCTCGTAGCGCTGGGGAGCGGCGGTGTCGAACAGCTCGGCCGGACCCGCGTCCTGCTCGCGGGCCGGTTCCTCGTCTGCGGCGGCGTCCGCGCCGATTCGCGCCGTGAGCCAGTTCGTCACCGCGGCCGCCGTGCGGGCCTTGGCCAGTTCCTCCAGCTCCGCGTCGTCCAGCAGCTCGGCTCCGCCCGCGATGCCCAGACGCTTGGCGAGTTCGCCCGCTATCTCGGCCCGCTTGATCGAGTCGATGCTCAGGTCCGCCTCCAGATCGAGGTCGGGCTCGATCATCTCGACGGGATACCCGGTGCGTTCACTGATGATCTCCAGCACGACCCGCGCCACGTCGCCGACCGGCCCTTCCGATGCTTCCGGACTCCCCTGCTCATCCGGCTCGCCCGGCGGTGGCGCGGGCAGGGCAGGTCGTGTCGGCGTCTCGGCCTGTCGAGGCACGGCGGCTGGGATCGGTACGGCCGGTGCGGCGGGCACCGATCCCGTCGCACCGAAGTAGGTGAGCAGGACGTCGCGTTGGGCGGCGATCATCTCCCGGCTGGTGCGCAGGAACTCGGAGATCAGGGCGTCCCGGTCGGCGGGCGCGCCGTACGGCTGGTCGCTCGTCACAGTCGGCTCCAGGGCTCGTCGGGCCGGTGCGAGGGCACCGGGAAGGGTCGCTCCGTCGGCGGTGCGGACGAGGTGTCCGTCGACCGTCCAGCCGGGCCGCTCGGGCGCCGGGCCGCGCAGCGCGTCCACGGCGTCGCGGCCGCGGAACAGCCACGCGGCGCGCACCGGCGCCCCCACGACGGCGAGGGCGGCGAGCGCGTCGAGCCAGCCGGGCAGGCCGCTGTCGGCGCGGGGCTCACAGGCGACCGTACGATGCGGGCGGCCCCGGAGGATCTGCCCGACGAGCCGGGTGAGGACGGTGCCGGGGCCCGCCTCGACGAAGATCCGCGCGCCCGCCGCGTACATCTCCTCGATCTGCGTCGCGAAGGCGACCGGGGCGCCGATCTGCGCGGCGAGTTCGGCACGCACCCCGTCAGGGTCCGACGGATACGGCGCGGCGGTCCGGTTGGCCCACACCGGGAACTCCGGGGCCCTGACGGTCTTGCCCGCGAGGACCTTGGCGAACCGTTTCGCCGCCGGGGCCACGACCGGACTGTGGAAGGCGCAGGCCACGGGGATGCGCCGGGCTCCGAGGCCGGCCGCGCGCAGCAGTCGTACGGCGGTGTCGAGGTCCTCGGTCGGTCCCGAGATCACCGTCTGCTCGGGCGAGTTGAGGTTGGCGACGACGACCGACTCGGGTGCCCCGGCCGCGCTCAGGACGCGGGAGACGTCCTCAGCGGGGCCCGCGACGGCGGCCATGGCGCCGGGTTCGTCGCCCGCCGCCGCCAGGATCGCCTCGGCGCGTTCGGTGCTCAGCTCCAGCAGGTCCTCCGGATCCAGTGCGCCGGCCGCGGCGAGCGCGGCCAGCTCGCCGTAGCTGTGCCCGGCGGCCAGATCGGGGCGGACGCCCGCTGAGGTGAGGAAGGCGTGGGCGGCGAGACCGGTGATGCCGAGTGCCGGCTGCGCCGTCCGGGTGTCGGTGAGGGCGGCCCGGTGCCGCTCGCGGGTGGAGTCCTCGAAGGCGGCGGGCGGATACAGCGGGGCCGCGTGGGCCCGGCCGAGGTGCAGATAGTGCCGCAGCTCCGGCAGGGCGACCAGCAGATCGGCGAGCATGCCGGGCCGTTGACTGCCCTGGCCGGGAAAGAGGAAGGCGATGCGGCCGCCCTTGGGGCGCCGGGCCCCCGACGAGTCCGGTGCGTCCACCGGGCAGGCGGCGTCCACGGAGTCCTGGCCGGCCGTCGCCGGGCCCCGGGCACCCACCGGGCACCCGCCGTCCCCTCGGTCCCGGTCCCGGTCCCTGTCGCCGTCCAGCGGGTCCGCGAGATGGATACCGGCGGTCGGATCGTGCTCGCCGGCGAGGACGCGCCGCAGTTGTGTGGCCAGTTCGTCCGGGTCCCGGGCGACGAGCGCGGCCCGGACCGGTTCGTCCGAGGTGTCGGCGCGGCGGGCCGCGGCCAGGGCGAGGTCGCGCAGGCGCCAGGGACGGCCGTCGGCCTCGGCGACCCGGAGCAGCTCCGCGACCTCGCGGTGCGCCGCCGCCGTGTCCCGTCCCCGGAACAGGAGCAGCTCGGCGGGCCACGCGTCCAGGGTCTGCCGGGGCGGCACGGCGGTCTCGTGCGCGGCCAGCACCACGTGGAAGTTGGTACCGCCGAAGCCGAACGCGCTGACCCCCGCGAGGCGTTCGGCGGCGGGGGCCGCCCAGGGCTGGGCCCGGGTGTGGAAGGCGAAGGGGCTGGCGCCTTCCGCCCAGGCGGGGTTGGGCCGCTCCAGATGCAGGGTGGGCGGCTTGACGCCGGTGTGCAGGGCGAGGGTGGTCTTGATCAGACCGGCGAGTCCGGCGGCGCACTTGGTGTGCCCGATCTGCGACTTGACGGAACCGAGCGCGCACTCCCCCCGCTCCGCGCCCGCCTCGGTGAACACGGCTTCGAGCACGGCGAGTTCGGTGCGGTCTCCGACGACCGTGCCGGTGCCGTGCGCCTCCACCAGCCCGACCGCGGCGGGTGAGACACCGGCGTTGCGGTACGCCCGCTCCAGCGCGGCCCGCTGGCCTTCGGGGCGGGGCGCGGTCAGGCCGAGTGAGCGGCCGTCGCTGGCGGCGCCGAGGCCCTTGACCACCCCGTAGACGCGGTCGCCGTCGCGTTCGGCGTCGGCGAGCCGTTTAAGGACCACGCAGGCCACCCCCTCGCCGAGGGCGATCCCGTCGGCGGAGGCGTCGAAGGCGCGGGAGCGGCCGGTCGGGGAGAGCGCGTGGACGGAGGAGAAGAGCACATAGTCGTTGATGCCGTTGTGCAGGTCGGCGCCCCCGCACAACACCACGTCACTGGCGCCTGAGACGAGTTCCTTGCAGGCCACGTCGAGGGCGGCGAGGGAGGAGGCGCAGGCGGCGTCGACGGTGTAGTTGGCGCCGCCGAGATCCAGCCGGTTGGCGATCCGGCCGGAGATGACGTTGGCGAGCATCCCGGGGAAGGAGTCCTCGGTCAGCCGGGGTAACTGCTCCTCCAGTCCCGACGGGACCCGGCCGTAGTACGACGGGAGTACGGCGCGCAGGGTGACCGCGTTCGACAGGTCGCTGCCCGCTTCCGCGCCGAAGACCACGGAGGTGCGCGAGCGGTCGAAGTCCCTTCCCCCGGACCCGTATCCGGCGTCGTCCAGCGCTCTGCGGGCCGCTTCCAGGGACAGCAGCTGTACCGGTTCGATGCTGCCGAGGGAGGTGGGCGGGATGCCGTAGCGCAGCGGGTCGAAGGGGATGCGGGGCAGGAAGCCGCCCCATTTCGAGGCCGTGGCGCCGGTGGTGTGGTGCACGGCGGGGTCCCAGCGGTCGGACGGTACCTCGGTGACGGCGTCGCGTCCGAGGACGACGTTCGCCCAGAAGGAGGCGAGGTCGGGGGCCTGCGGGAACATACAGGCCATGCCGACGATCGCGATGTCGAGCGGTGCGGGCGGCTCCGGTTCGCCGGTGGACCGGGGTAGGAAGAGCGCGGCATGTGCGGCCTGCCCGGCCCGCGCGGTCAGGAAGTCGGCGGCGCCGTCGGTCACCGACCGGTGCAGGGCCGCCACGGTGGTGGTCGCCGCGCGCAGGACGGCGACGTCGCCGGCCATGAACATCCCGTCGTTCAACTGCCGTTCTTCCTCGACGGTCCGCAACTCGCCGTCGGCGGTGCGTTCCAGTCCCTTGCTGGCGATGCGCAACCGGCCCACGTTGAGGCGCTCCAGCGATTCCCAGACCTCCCGGTCGGGCACGTCCCTTCCCCGCAAGGCGGCTTCCCGCTCGCGGTAGTCCTCCGTGAAGGGGCTGGGCACGCAGCGGGTGGCGTGGCCGGGTGCGGTCTCCAGCAGGGCGGTAGCGGTGGCGGCGAGCACCTGGCGCTGGAAGAGGGGCTGGATGGCCCCCTGGGTGACGGCCTCCTCCGTGAACAGGTAGGCGGTGCCCATGAGGACGCCGACGGCGGAGCCCCGGGCGGTGAGCGGCGCGGCCAGGGCGGCCACCATCGCCGCCGACCGCTCGTCGTGGATGCCGCCCGCGAAGAGGATCTCCAGCCGGCGGGCCGTCTCGTCGGCGGTGCCGGCGTCCGCAGTCGCCTCGGTGTCCGCCAGGAAGTCCTCCAGTACGCCTAGTTGGGCCTCCCACAGCGGGAAGGAGGCTCGGGGCCCGACATGCCCGCCGCACTCCGACCCCTCGAAGACGAACCGGCGCGCCCCGGCCTCCAGGAACTGCCGCAGCAGCCCGGGCGAGGGCACGTGGAGAAAGGTGTGGATCCCGGCCCGTTCCAGCGCCTCGGCCTGGGCCGGCCGCCCGCCCGCGATGACGGCGTGCGTGGGCCGCAGCTCCCGTACGGCCTCGAGCTGGGCGTTCCTGATGTCCTCGGGCGCGAAGCCGAGCACGCCGACGCCCCAGGGCCGCCCGTCCAGGACGGCACGGGCCTCGGTGAGCATCGCCCGGGTCCGTTCGCCGTCGGCGAGGGCCAGCGCGAGGAAGGGCAGCGCCCCGCCCTCGGCGACGGCGGCGGCGAAGCCGGCCTGATCGCTGACGCGGGTCATCGGCCCCTGGGCGACCGGCAGTCGCGTGCCGAGCGCCCGGCTCATGGCGGACCCGGGACGCAGCGCCCGAACGGCCACCCCGGCATCGGCGCTGTCAGCAGCCTCGGGGACATCTCGTGCGTCCATCCCCGGCGCCCCTGCGGGCCTTGCCGGCGTTTCGGGGATCACCGGATCGGTGACCTCCCGCATCGCCGCCGACAACGCGCGCACCACTCCCCGCACGTTCCCCCACCGCTCGGCGAACCGGGCGGCGAGGAATCCGTCCTGGCCCACGGGAAGCAGTCGGCCGGGGAGGTCGCGGGCGCCCAACAGGGAGGCGACCGTGCCGGGATCGTCGGCAGGTGGCCGCAGGGCCGCGGGGCCGCGTCGGCGCAGCACCCGGTGACCGCCCAGCACCACAGTCTCCGAGCCGTCGAGGGACCGCAGCGCGGCCCGGACCGTCTCGGGAAGCGAGGACTCGGCCAGCAGGGCCAGTTGGGAGTCGAGCACCACTCCGGCCGCCCCGCCCGCCACGGCGGCGACAGCCGTACGCGGCCCCACGCCACCACGGGCCCAGACGGGCAGGCGGCTCAACTCCGGGTCGCCGAGCAGTTGTTGCAGTAGCACGTAGGTGCTCAGCGCACCAACCCGGCCACCGCCCTCCGATCCCCGGGCGATGAGCCCGTGGGCGCCCGCGCGGGCCGCCTCACGTGCCTGGCCGAGGTCGGTCACCTCGGCCAACACACGGAAGCGAGCGACGAGTCGGTCCACCCGCCAGGGTGCGTCGGCGGCGAGGACCACGGTGTCGGGGGCGTCTTCGAGGTCGTCCGGGGCCAGCGTGCAGCGGCCCGTCACCCGTACCCCGAAGGGCCCGGGCGCGGCCCGTCTGAGCCGGGACAGCTCTTCGCGGGATCTTCGGTCTCCGGTGTCCAGGTCGAGCACACCCAGCCCGCCCGCGGCCGAGGCGGCGGCGGCCAAGCCCGCGTCGGGCTCACCGAAGGGTGTGATGCACAGGATCAGGTCATGGGCGCGCACAGGGGAGGTCATGAGGCTCCGGCACATTCGGCGAGACAGCACGGTGGGGGGTTTGTGCGGCGGGACGCTCTGGTGCGAGGGCTCCGGAACCTAGCGAGGGCCTACTCACGGGTCAATAACGACGCGGCCTTTCCCCGCCCGGTGGCTCCGATTCGGCCAGCCCACCGAATTCCCCGCAAGAGACCGGAAACCCGATCAATCACCTTCATTGGTCGACGCCTGCCGATGCGTCCGCCCTGCGCCACAACGCCACAAGTCCACCCAAGCGTGCGCCCGGTTCACCCTCCACTCATCCGGTCGTCACACGCCATGACAGTGAGGCGTCGTCTGTAAACTTCACATGACCTTCGCGCCATGGCGAAAACCGCGCCCGGCGCGCCCCTTCCGCCCCCTGACGGCTCCTCAGACCGCCCTCGCGCGCACCACCGAAGCGGTTACCGTCCCGGCGTCGGGCCCGGGAATCCCGAGGTGGGGACGGCGGCACCGCGTCTTCCGTTGGCCCGGTGCGACCACTGCCGTGCGGCGGCCGACGAGCACCCCGCGAGCCGCACGCCCGCACCCACGCCCGCGCCCGCAGCCGGCGCGACCCTGTCGGCGTGCACGGCCCGGGCATCCCGGCCGAGTCCGCGGGCGGGACCGCGCAGCCGGCCGCGGACGGCCCCGACCGGCCCACCGGCCGAGGCGACGAAGGACGACGGCCCGCAGGACGTACGGGACGTGCCCACGGGCGCCGAAGCGGCCGAGGGCGACGCGGCAGACGACGACTCACCGGACGGCGAACCCGTGGACGGCGAAGCGGCAGAGGGCGAATCGGTCACCCCGGGGCCGCTGTCGTTCGGGCGGCCCGCGCGGCCGGCCGGGGAGACCCAGCCGGCACCGGGCACGGGCCGCGCGGGGACACCGTTGTCAACAGACCAGCTCCTGACCGCGAGCGCGGTGGTGAGCAGCAGCAGCGAGGTCAGCGCGACTCCCAGGGCGACCACCGTACGGTGACGACGGCGGCCCTCCCCCACGACGCGATGCCGGCCGGCGAGCCCCAAAGCCCCCGGAGCCCCCGCACCCGCCACGCTCGCGGACGGCCGCTCCTCGACGGCGCCACGGCCGGGACGTATGTCGAGATAGCGGCGGGCGCCCCAGCCGAGCACGGTCTCGGCGAGGAGGAGCTCCAGACCGTCGGTGAACGGGGCGAGTTGTTCGGCCGCGTACCGGCAGAACCGGCACACCGCCAGATGCCGACGCACCTCCGGCGGCAACGCGTTCCCGCCACCGCGACGCATGGCCACGTCGAGGAGCCGGTTGTAGAGACGGCATTCAGTGGAAGGCGCGAGTTCCTGGTGGGCACGTACGCAGCCGGACCGGAATTGCTCCCGCGCCCGTTCCAGAGCGGCCGTCGCGGTGGCCGTGTCGATGCCCAGCAGACCAGCGGGTATGTTTATGGGTTCCGCTTCGACCTCGGTGTGCCAGAGAAGGCATTGCGAACCCCCCGGAAGAGCCTGGAATGCGCTTTCGGCCAGCTGACGCCTTTCCGGTGTTCCGGGTTTTGTCGCACTGAGCCCGCGGCCACCGGCGGTCTTGCGCAATTCCGGCAGGGCGGCACAGGTTCCCTCGTCCGTCGCCCAGGCTCGGACGGTGTCACGGACGGCCACCAGCAGTCGCGGTCGCAGGGCGCAGCCGACCGCCGCGCCGGAGACGCGGTCGAAGACCTGGTGGAAGGCCGCGGTGGCCACCAGGTGGGCCGTCGGCCCGGCGGAGGTCAGACAGACCGCCGCGTAGTCGCGGGCGGCGCGCCAGTGCCGGGCCAGCAACACGGCGACGGCATGGTGCCGGGCGACGTACGGACCGGCGAGCTGGGTGATCAGATCGCCGTCGGACTCCCCGGAGGGGCCGGGCAGCGGCGGGTACGGGGGGCGTGGGGGGTAAGGGGACTGCACGGGACCATTTCCTTTCCAGCCGCAGGGCGGCAGACGAAACCGCACCCTGTCGGAAAGCAGTACCTGATTGGTGCGTACCTTTAGTCGGCACCCTCCCGCGGGGAGGCTCACCTTCGCACACGCGCCTCACCGGAAACAAGAAGTTCGAATGACTCGCCCTCAACATCGTTAAACCGTATGGAGGTTACCGGGGGTATCCCCTGGATCGCGGCGCCCCCGAGGCCGCATGAAGGCCACCTTGTGCGCACCGAAAGGGGGGTGGCACACATAATCTCCGACTTCTCGGTTCCCCCCTCTCCCCCCGGAAGGCGGCAAACGAAAGAGGGGCCCACATGGGCCCCTCTCCGCCGATACCGGGACGGTCTAGCCGTTGGGACGCAAGGTCCACACGACGGTCATCTCACCCGTCACCGCTCCGTCCGCACGCCGGATCTCGATCGCGACCGGGAACTCGGGACGCTGCCCCGCGTCCAGCTCGGCCACCACCTCGGCGGCCGGACGACCCAGGGTCGCGGTCGCGGTGACGGCACCCATCGCCAGCTTCCGGTAGGTGATCTCGGCCCGCACGGCGAGCGGCACCGCGCGCGAGAGCTGCTCACCGAAGGCGGCCAGCACGATGGCCCCGCTGGCCGACTCCCCGAGCGTGAACATCGCGCCGGCGTGCGGACCGCCCACGTGGTTGTGGTACTCGCCCTGGTCCGGCAGGGACACCACGGCTCGCTCCGCGGAGGTCTCCTGGAACTCCAGGTTCAACGTCCGGGCCATGGGCACGGTGGCGGCGAGCATCTCGCCGATCGACATCTGGTCTGCGCTCATGACCATCATGTTACTCATGAGTAGCCCTGGCTGACCAGGCTCTGTGCGGACGGTCACCCCACTTCCCCGTCACCCCGGCGGCGACCGGATACCGAAGCGGGTCCCCCACGGCACTAGGGTTACTGGCCATGTGGCCAGATCAGCAGCCGCCAGGGGGCGCGCACAACCCGCAGCAGAACCCGTACCAGCAGCCGGGTTACCAGCAGCCGAATCCGTATCAGCAGCCCGGGCCGCAGCAGCACCCGCAGGCAGGGCCACCCGGGCAGCAGCAGCCGGCCGGACCGTACGGGCAGCCGCCGTACGGGCAGCAGCCGCAGTGGGGGCAGCCCACCGTGCCGACGCCCGGGCCCCCGCAGGGCGGTGGCGGCCGTACGAAGCTGATCGCCGTCGTCGCGGCCATGGCGGTCGTGGTCGCCGCCGCCGTGACCGGCTTCCTGGTCCTCGGCGGTTCCAAGGACGACGAGGCCAAGGACGACAAGGGCGGGCCGCATCCGAGCCAGTCGCCCACGTCGGCACCGACACCGGACCCGTCCTCCTCCACCGCGCAGGACGATCCGCGCGGCAACTCGACGGAGAAGCCGACCATCGCGGGCTGGAAGGTCGTGGTGAACCCCAAGTGGGGCGTCGCCTTCGACGTGCCGCCTGAGTGGGAGGTGCAGACGCCCGGCCTCGCGGTCTACTTCGACTTCCCGAAGTCCGAGAAGGACAAGGGCATCACCATGTCGGGCATCGCCGAGTACAAGTCCAAGTGGTGCACCTCCGACGACGACAAGGACGGCCGCACCGAGGACACCGCGCTCGCGGTCGTGGGCACCAAGGGCGCCGGCGGTGCGAAGAACTCGAACGAGATCGCGCTCAACACACCGCCCTGGTGGGTCTACGGCGGCTACACCATGCCGGACAAGAAGAGCATCTCGTGGGACAAGAAGGCCACTGCCTTCACGTCCGCTTCGGGGGTGAAGGGCAGCTACGCCTGGGCCCAGTCGTCCCACACGCCGCGCAGGGGCAAGTGCGTGACCGACGGCAAGGCGCTCACCTTCGGCTTCCAGAACTCGGCGCACGACTACGTGTCGTTCAACTTCTTCGGGGCCACGGGCGTGCGGGGCGAGATCCCCAAGGCGACCGTCCTGAAGGTGCTCGGCACGGTACGGCTGCACGGGACACCGACGGCCCAGTGAGGCCGGCCCCGCCGGCGCCGGCCTCAGCCGATGCCGAACGCCCCGTCCGGCGGCACCGGTGACGGCACGGCGTCGGGGTCCTCGACCGGTCGGGCCCCGCCGATGAACCGCCGTACGCCCGCGCCGTGTTCGACGCGTGCCGGGAAGGCGTCCGCCGCCACCCGGCGGGCCAGCCCGGCGATGTCGGGGGACCGGTGCGCGGCGACGAGGATCGCGTTGCCGAACCGGCGGCCGCGCAGCACCCCCGGTTCGGCGACCAGCGCGACCTCCTCGAAGGCCGCCGCGAAGGTGGCCAGTTGGGAGCGCAGGAAGGCGAAGGGGGCCGCGTCCGCGAGGTTGGCCAAGTAGACCCCGCCCGGACGCAGCACCCGGTCTGCCTCGCGGGCGTAGGCGAGCGTGGTCAGGTGCGCCGGTACCCGGGACCCGCCGAACACGTCGGCGACCACGACGTCGGCGTGATCGTCCGGGGCCGCCTCCAGCCAGGCCCGGGCGTCCGCGCCGTGGGCGGCGATCCCGGAGCCTGCCGGGAGCGGCAGGAACTCGGCGACCATGTCCAGCAGCCCCCGGTCGGCGTCGACGACGTCCTGCCGCGAACCGGGCCGGGTGGCCGCCACGTACCTGGGCAGCGTCAGCGCGCCGCCGCCCAGGTGCAGCACGTCCAGCGCCCGCCCGGGCTCGCCCGCGAGATCCAGGGCGTGCCCGAGCCGCCGCGCGTACTCGAACTCCAGATGAGCGGGGTCGTCCAGGTCGACGTACGACTGCGGCGCCCCGTCGACCGTGAGCAGCCAGGCCCGCTCCCGGTCGACGTCCGGCATCAACTTGGCGGTGCCGTGGTCGGTGGTCCTGGTGACGGGTATCGCTTCGTTCACCCGTCCATTGTGGGGTGCGCGTGAGTGCGGGGGCGCGAGATGCGGCCCCGGCCGTCCCACGCCCCCGCGCCTCACCCCTGGTCGCCCACCTGGACGACGGTCCCCGCCCCGACGGTCCGGCCGCCCTCGCGGATGGCGAACCCGAGTCCGGGCTCCAGCGGGACCTCACGGCCCAGTTCGACGGTCATGGTGACCGTCTCCCCGGGCCGGGCGACGGTGGCCTCGCCCAGGTCGACGTCGCCCACCACGTCCGCGGTACGGATGTGGAACTGGGGCCGGTAACCGGTGGCGACCGGTGTCGTACGGCCCCCTTCGCGCGCCGACAGCACATGGACGCGCGCCGAGAACCGCCGGGCCGGCACCACGCTCCCGGGCGCCGCCAGGACATGCCCGCGCCGGACGGCGTCGCGTGGGACCCCGCGCAGCAGGACGGCGACGCTGTCCCCGGCCTGCGCCTCCCGCATCGGCCTGCCGAACGTCTCCAGGCCGGTGACCACGCTCTCCACGTCGGCGCCGAGCACCGACACCCGGTCCCCCGGGCGGAGGGTGCCCCGCTCAACGGCTCCCGTGACGACCGTGCCCCGGCCGGTGATGGTGAGCACGTTCTCCACCGGCAGCAGGAACGGCGCGTCCAGATACCGCTCGGGCATCGGAACATAGGTGTCCACCGCGTCGAGCAGCGCCTCGACGGACGCCGTCCAGCGCGGGTCGCCCTCCAGCGCCCGCAGCCCGGAGACGCGGACCACGGGCACGGCGTCACCCGGGTAGCCCTGCGCGGTGAGCAGGTCGCGGACCTCCAGCTCGACCAGGTCGACGAGTTCCTCGTCACGCACGCCGTCGGCCTTGTTGAGCGCGACGACGATGTGGTCGACGCCCACCTGCCGGGCGAGCAGGACGTGTTCTGCGGTCTGCGGCATGATCCCGTCGAGCGCGGAGACGACGAGGATCGCCCCGTCGAGCTGCGCGGCGCCGGTGACCATGTTCTTGACGTAGTCGGCGTGCCCCGGCATGTCGACGTGGGCGTAGTGGCGGGTGTCGGTCTCGTACTCGACGTGCGCGATGTTGATGGTGATGCCGCGGGCCGCCTCCTCCGGGGCGCGGTCGATGCGGTCGAAGGGGACGAACGTGCCGGTGCCGCGCTCGGCGAGCACCTTGGTGATGGCGGCGGTCAGGGTGGTCTTGCCGTGGTCGACGTGACCCATGGTGCCGATGTTCAGGTGCGGCTTGGTGCGCACGTAGGCCGTTTTGGACATGGCGGTACCTCGGAGTCTCTCGGGTCGTACGGGATGGCGGGACCCCGGGGACTGGCCGACCCTCCCCCTGCGGGGTCCGCCGGACGATCCGGAGAGGGTCAGCTTCGGGCGCCGTCGACAGCGGCCACGAGAAACGGGACGGCAGCCTTCGGGGCATCCGCGACGGCGGATGCTGCGAGGAGGAAGGCGTACCGGAACATGGCGTCGATCATCGCCGACGGTTTGTCCGGCGTCGAATGGTTTTCGGCGGTGGCCGGGACAGGGGGGTGAGCGGTTCCCCGGGCCGGGTTCAGGCGCCGATGTTCTTCAGTGCCTCGCGGACGGTCAGCGGCGCGAACCGGCCCCGCTCGCGCGCCAGGAAGGTCCGTACGGCGTCGGGGTCGGTCTTGGCGTACTCGCGCAGCGCCCAGCCGATCGCCTTGCGGATGAAGAAGCCGGGATGGCCGGACTGGAGCAGACAGTAGGCGAACAGGCGCTCGTGGTCGGTGCGTTCCTTGTAGGCCAGCTGGTGGAGCAGGGCCGTACGCGCTACCCACAGGTCGCCGTCGGTGATCCAGGCATCCATGGCGGAGGCGAGGTGTGGCTCGGCGGCGACCAGGGCTCCGACGACGTGCGCGGCGAGCAGGTCGACGGTGTCCCACCAGGGGACGGTGGTGACGAGGTGCCTGGCGACCGGGAGGAAGGCGGCGGAGCAGCGGGGCGCGTTGCGGCGCAGGTAGTCGACGGCGAAGTAGTGGTACTCGCGCTCGGGCAGCTCCCAGCAGCGCAGGGCGATCGCGGTGCAGTCGGCCTCGGTGGGGCGGGCGGTGCCGGCGAGCACGGTGCGCGACAGGGCGCGGCGCGCCGGGGTGGGGATGCCGAGGAAGGGTGCGACGTCCTTCATATAGGCCCGCATGGGGGCGGCCCGCCCCGGGTCGGCCGCGGCGCCGTACACGGCCGTCAGGCGTTCGAGCACGACGTCGGCGAGGGCGCTGCGCGGCACCTCCGGCGGCGCCGCACCTGTGACGGTCATGCGACGAACCATACGGCGATCCCACACATCTGTCGGTTACTGTCGCCTGATGCTCGCTGCCAACCGCTCTGGCACCGCCACGGCCACGGCCCTGGCCGGCGCCACGGAGCTCGACGTATCCGTACCGTCCCCGCGCCGCACGGGGCCGGCCGCCCGCTGCACGCGCGTGCTGCTGTCCCCGTACACCCGGCTGTCCCTGCTGTTCGCCCTGCTCGCGGGCGCCGCGGCGGCCGTGCTGCTGTTCGAGCCGCAGCGGCTGCTGACCGAGGGGTGGCCGCCAGAACTGGGCGGGGCCGCCGCGGCCGTCGTGTTCGCGGTGGCGTACGGGCTGTGCACGGTGGCGTTCGTGCCACGCCCCCTGCTGAACCTGGCGGCGGGCGCGCTGTTCGGGTCTCAGCTGGGGCTGGGGACGGCACTGGCCGGCACGGTGCTCGGGGCCGGGGTGGCCTTCGGGCTGGGGCGGCTCCTCGGTCAGGACGCGCTGCGCCCGCTTCTGCGGGGCCGCTGGCTGAAGGCGGCCGACGGGCAGCTCAGCCGGCACGGCTTGAGGTCCATGCTGGCGGCCCGGCTCTTTCCGGGGGTGCCGTTCTGGGCGGCCAACTACTGCGCCGCCGTCTCCCGCATGGGCTGGCTGCCGTTCCTGCTGGCCACGGCGCTCGGTTCGATCCCGAACACGGCCGCCTACGCGGTCGCCGGCGCCCGCGCCTCCTCGCCGACCTCCCCCGCCTTCCTCATCGCGATGGGCTGTATCGCCGTACCGGCGCTGCTCGGCACGGTGGTGGCCTGGCGCAAGCGCCACCACCTGCGCGGCCGCTGAGCCGCGACCGGTCCGGACGCCTTCGGGGCCGTCAGACGGCTTCCAGGATCATCGCGTTGGCCAGGCCGCCGGCCTCGCACATGGTCTGCAGGGCGTAGCGGGCGCCGCGCTCGCGCATCGCGTGGACCAGGGTGGTGGTCAGCCGGGTGCCGCTGGCGCCGAGCGGGTGGCCGAGGGCGATGGCGCCGCCGTGCACGTTGACCTTCGCCAGGTCGGCGCCGGTCTCCTGCTGCCAGGCGAGGACCACGCTGGAGAAGGCCTCGTTGATCTCGACCAGGTCGATGTCGTCGAGTCGCAGCCCCGCCCGGCGCAGCACCTTCTCCGTGGCCGGTACGACGCCCGTGAGCATCAGCAGCGGGTCCGAGCCCGTGACGGCGAAGCTGTGCAGGCGGGCCAGCGGGCGCAGGCCGAGACGGGCCGCGGTCTCGCCGGAGGTGATCAGGACGGCGGAGGCGCCGTCGTTGAGGGGGCTGGCGTTGCCCGCGGTGACGTTCCACTCGATCTGCGGGAAGCGCTCGGCGAAACCGGGGTCGTGGTAGGCGGGCTTGAGGCCGGCGAGGATCTCCGGGGTGCTGCCGGGCCGTACGCACTCGTCGCGGAAGACGCCGTCCAGCGGTGCCACCTCGGCGTCGAACAGGCCGGCCTCCCAGGCCGCGGCGGCCTTGTGGTGCGAGGAGACCGCGAACTCGTCCATGCCCGCGCGCGTGAGCGACCACTTGGCGGCGATCAGTTCGGCGCTGATGCCCTGCGGGACCAGGCCCTCCGGGTAGCGGCCCGCGACTCCCGGTCCGAAGGGGTCCTTGTCCGGGGGCACGTTGGACCACATCGGCACCCGGCTCATCGACTCGACACCGCAGGCGACGACCAGGTCGTAGGCGCCCGCGATGACACCCTGCGCCGCGAAGTGCACCGCCTGCTGGGACGAGCCGCACTGGCGGTCCACGGTGGTCGCCGGGACGGTCTCGGGGAGACCGGCGGCGAGGACGGCGTACCGGGTGGTGTTCATGGCCTGCTCGCCGACCTGGTCGACGGTGCCCCCGATGACGTCGTCGATCAGCGCCGGGTCCACACCCGAGCGTTCGACCAGGGCGCGCAGGGTGTGCGCGAGGAGCTGTACGGGGTGGACGTGGGCGAGGGAGCCGTTCGGCCTGCCCTTGCCGATGGGCGTGCGTACGGCTTCGACGATGACGGCGTCTCGCATGGTGCGGGCCTCCTTGGCCGCTTGGCTACCCGCCCCGGAGTCAGCGAGTAGGAAATCCAAACTGACCATAGCGCGGTGGGTTGGAAAATCAAACCCTCCCGTAGACTGGCCGCATGGCCGCCACGAAGGATCCGCGCCCCTGCTCGATCGCCGACACCCTCGCGCTGGTCGGCGAGAAGTACTCCCTGCTCGTGCTGCGCGAGGTCTGCCTGGGCAACGGCCGCTTCGACCAGCTCGTGCGCAACATCGGCGCCCCGCGTGACGTCCTGGCCACCCGGCTGCGCCGGCTCGTGGACGGTGGGATCCTCGCCAAGCGGGTCTACAGCGAGCGCCCGCAGCGGTTCGAGTACCGGCCCACCCAGGCGGGTCTGGAGCTGGAGCCGGTCCTGATGACCCTCAAGGAGTGGGGCGACCGCCATGTCCGCAAGGGCGCCGACCTCCCCATGGCCGTCGAGCACGCCTGCGGCAACGAACTGGTGCCGGTGGTCACCTGCCAGGCCTGCGGCGACCCCGTGCGCCACGAGGACCTGACGGCGCACGCCCAGACCCCGGGCTGGACGGTCGCGGGCCCGACGGCGGCCTGACACGACATCCCTCCCGGGGCGCGCGCCCAGGTCCCGTGACCGGCCAACCCCCGTGCTCGTCAAGGCATCCGGGCCCGTTACCCTGCCTTCATCACATGATCAGCCTTTCCCCCTCAGTACTTGGACGCCGTGCCGCCATGTCTTGGTTTGAATCCCTCGTCCTCGGACTCGTCCAGGGGCTGACCGAGTTCCTGCCCGTCTCCTCCAGCGCGCACCTGCGGCTGACGGCGGCGTTCTCGGGCTGGCAGGACCCCGGGGCGGCATTCACGGCGATCACGCAGATCGGCACGGAGACCGCCGTCCTGATCTACTTCCGCAGGGACATCGGCCGGATCGTCTCGGCCTGGTCCCGCTCGCTGTTCGACAAGGCGATGCGGCGCGACCACGACGCGCGGACGGGCTGGTTGGTGATCGTCGGCTCGATACCCATCGGGGTGCTCGGTGTGACGCTCAAGGACCAGATCGAGGGGCCGTTCCGCGATCTGCGGATCACCGCCACCATGCTCGTCGTCGTCGGCGTCGTCATAGGCGTCGCCGACCGGCTGGCGGCCCGGGACGAGACCGGCGGCCGGCATCGGGCGCCCAAGCAGCGCAAGACGCTGGAGAACCTGGGCGTCAAGGACGGCCTGGTCTTCGGTCTCTGCCAGGCCTGCGCGCTCATTCCCGGAGTCTCCCGCTCCGGCGCGACGATCAGCGGTGGTCTGTTCATGGGCTACCGGCGCGAGGCCGCGGCCCGTTACTCCTTCCTGCTGGCCATCCCCGCGGTGCTCGCCTCGGGCGTCTTCGAGGTGAAGGACTCGGTGAGCGAGGGCCATGTGGCCTGGGGCCCGACCCTGTTCGCGACGGTGATCGCGTTCGCCTCGGGCTACGCGGTGATCGCCTGGTTCATGAAATGGATCTCCCACAAGAGCTTCATGCCGTTCGTCTGGTACCGGATCGCCCTCGGCGTCGCCATCATCGCCCTGGTCGGCGCGGATGTGCTGAGCCCTCACGCGGCGGAGTCGGCCGGTTGACGGATGTGGCCGCGCCGGGCGCGCCGACGCCTTCGTCGGGCGGACCGCGCCGGCCCCCGGCCCGCACCCGTTTCGGACATCTCCCGCGTGCCCCGCGCCTTCGGCCCGGGCGAGGCTCTCGCGACTTTGGCCGCCGGCCCCGCCGGCCCCTGCGAGGCGGCCGCGACCTGCGGGTTCGGACGGCTCACCGTGAACGTACGGGCTTGCCCGGACCGGTAGTTCACCCTCGTCACCGCCTCCTTCCGCGAGGCGGCCCGGCATGGCATATGCGTCCTGGGCTGGGTGGACTGAACCACTGATCCCGCACGGAGGCGGGTTCGCCGGTGACCAACCGCATACCTTCTCTGTAGCGACCTGGTAGCGCAGTGTCAGTACTTGCCCCTAGGCTTGTCCGCATGTCCCCCGATTCCATGCCCCCTGGTTCCGTGCGGCCAGCCGCTCAGGTGAACGAGCAGATCCGGGCGCTGTGGCTGCGCACGGGCGGCACCCTGTCGGCCCAGGAGCGCACGGAGTACGAACTGCTGGTCGTCGAATGGGCCGCCGCGATGCGCGAGAAGATCAGCGAAGCCGCCTGAGAGCGAGGCCACCTCCGCGTCACGAAGGGCGCGCCGGGATCGGGCGGCCCGGCACCCCGGAACACCCGGACGCCTCGGCGGCGGCCGGGCCGCGTCACTCTTCGCCCAGTGGATAGGCGAGACGGCCATTGCTGGATACAGTCGTCCTCTTACGCCTGGTTGTGGGGACGGCCAGGGCGCCTTGGGGAGGGCCTGCACCACATGAGTCGTCGCTCTAACGGTTTGGTCGGCGTCTGGGCCGAGGCGCAGCGACAGCAGCAGCGCCAGGCGGAAGCCGAGGCCAGACGGCACAGACAGGAAGCCCAGCAGGCACGCGCCTATCAGCGGCAAGTCGCCCAGAGCCACCGCGAGTACCGGCAGGCGGAGGCACTGCGCCGTACCGAGGAACTGGACGCACAGGTCGCCTCGTTGCAAGGCCTGCTCGCCTCGGGATGTCACGCTCCGGCCTTCCGGGCCTCCTCCCTCCTGCGCCCCGAACAGATCGAGCCCTTCGCTCCCGGGCCACTGGCGCGGCCCGTGCCCCTGCCGAGTTTCGAGCAGTACCAGCCGCAGAGCGGATGGACCGCCGGTCGCCGGGCGCAGGCGCAGGCCGAAGCCCGGGCCCGCTTCGAGCGCGACTGGCAGGCGGCCCAGGCCGCGGAGGCGGAGCGGCGGCAGCGGTTGGCGTCGTACGAGCACGAGTACCGGCGCTGGGCCGATGCCCGACTGTCCGACATACGACGGCACAACACCGGCGTCACCCGGCTGACCGAAGGCGTCGGGCGCCGCGAACCCGACTCCGTGGTCGAGTACTTCTCCGCCGCGCTCTACGCCTCGACCGCGTGGCCGGAGGGCTTCCCTCGTCAGGTGGCCGCGGCGTACGACTCCGCGGCGGGACAGTTGGTGCTGGACTGGGAGCTGCCCGGCTACGACGTCGTCCCCGAGGTCAAGTCCGTGCGCTACCTCGCCGGGGTGGACCAGGACAAGGAGACCCCCCGGCCGGTGGGCCAGCGCAGGGCGCTGTACCGGGAGGTCCTCGCGCAGTGCATGCTGCTCGTCCTGCACGAACTCTTCGCCGCGGACGAGCCGGGCGCCCTCGAGTCGGTGGCCCTGAACGGGTTCGTGGACGGCCACGACCCCACCACGGGCCGGCCCGGCCACATCCACCTGGCCACCGTCATGGCCGCGCGCTCGACGTTCCGCGATCTGCGCCTGGCCCAGGTGGACGCCTGCAGCTGTCTGGCCGACGCGCTGCGCGGCCAGCTCTCGGCCCGTCCCGACCAGCTGACTCCGGTACGGCCGGGCCGCCGGCCGCAGGAGGTCGGAAACCGCGTGGTCACGCACGGCGGCGACGACCGGCCCGCGCGGTACGACGACGAGCCCGACCTGTACGACATGGACCCCATCGCCTTCGAGAACCTCGTGGCCGACCTCTTCCGGGCCATGGGGATGCGGGCGGTCACCACCCAGCGCTCGAACGACGGCGGCGTGGACGTCGACGCGCTGGATCCGACACCGATCCGGGGCGGCAAGATCGTCGTCCAGGTGAAGCGCTACCGCAACACGGTGCCGCCCACCGCGGTGCGTGATCTGTACGGGACCGTGCAGGACGCCGGCGCCAACAAGGGCGTACTCGTCACGACGTCGGGGTTCGGGCCCGGCTCCCGCACCTTCGCGGCCGGCAAGCCGCTGGAACTCGTCTCGGGAACCGAACTGGTCGACCTGCTGCGTCGCCACGGGCTGCGGGGCCGCCTGGGCGAGGGAGCCCCGCGAACCGCGGCGCCCCGGACACCGGTTCCGACGCAGGCACCCGTTCCGACGCGGACGCCGACGGTTGCGGACCTCCAACTGCCCGCCGACCACAACGTCCTCGGCATGTCGTGGACCGGAACAGCCGCCCTGGACGTGTGCGCTCTCGTCTGCCGTGGCAACCAGGTCCTCAGCGACGGTCACTTCGTCTTCTTCAACAATCCACGGACACCGGACGGATCCGTGTGCGCCCTGCCCGCCACCGCACCCGACAAGGCCGCGATCGGCGTCTCCTTCGACGCGTTGCCGGCCGAGGCCGACCGACTCGTCCTCGTGGCCGCCGTGGATCCGGAGGCCGACCCGCACGGCGACCTCTCCGGCTTCACCGACGCCCGCGTCCGCCTCCTCGATCCCGGGCTCGCCGAACGGGGACGCCTCGAGGTGTCCGACGGCCGCCCGGGCGAGACGGCCCTGGTGCTCGGCTCCTTCCGCCGCAGAACCAACGGGGACTGGGAGTTCGTGCTCGGCGGCAAGGGCTACCCGGGGGGTCTGGCGGAACTGGTCCGGGACTTCGGCATCGAGGTCGACTGACCCGCGTACGTGTTCGCTCACCGGGCGGCTCGGGGTGAAGAAGGCACCGGGCACCCGTCAATATCGGGCGCGCCTCTTGGCTCCGGGGCCCGCGTGCCCAAAACTGTGCCGATGACGCAGCGTGTGGAGCTTGCGACCGTGATGGACCGGTTGGCCGTGGACGAACTGATCACCGAGTACGCCATGGCGGTGGACGACGGGGACTGGACGGCGTACCAAGGGCTGTTCACGGCGGACGGGCGGGCCGACTACCGTTCGGCCGGTGGAATCGAGGGCGACGCGCCGCGGATCGCCGGATGGCTCGCCGAGAACCTGGCGGCGTTCGCGATGCGCCAGCATCTGATCGTCAACCGCCGCGTGCGGTTCGACGTCCTCGACCACGACACCGGTGACACCGCGCGCTTGCGGGCCGACTACCTCAACCCGATGCGGTTCACCGGCGACGGCGAACCCACCGCCCCCGACCTGGTGTGCGGCGGCCGCTACGACTTCTCGCTGCTGCGCACCCGGGACGGCTGGCGGCTGCGCGAGGTGATCGTCCAGGAGAAGTGGCGCCGTCTGCCCGGGCGCGGCCCGGCGGACGCGGCCGGCTGAGCGCACACCCCAAGCCGCGCGGCTCCCGCAGCGCTTCGAGGGCCACCGGTCGCCCTGCCCCACGCGCACTGTCGGAGATCGCTCCCGGCACGCACACTTGGGGCAGAGCGGGGTAGGGAGGGTCCGTATGAGGACGACGATCGACCACTGGCTCACCTCCCCCTGGCGGCGCTCCGGCGCCGCCGTTCTCGCGGGCGCCCTGCCCGTGTTCGCGTTCCCGGCGCCCTCGCTGTGGTGGTTCGCGTACGTCGCCCTGGTCCCGTGGATGCTGCTGGCCCGCTCCGCGCCCACCGGGCGGCGGGCGGCGTACGACGGCTGGTGCGGCGGCTTCGGCTACCTGGTGGCCGTGCACCACTGGCTGCTGCCCAGCCTGCACGTGTTCATCTTCCTGATAGCCCTCTCGCTGGGCGCGCTCTGGGCGCCCTGGGGCTGGCTGGTGCGCCGGTTCCTCGGCGGGCCGTCGTCACCGGTGCGGCGCACCGCCGCGCTGCTGGTGCTGCCGTCGGCCTGGCTGGCGGTGGAGCTGGTGCGTTCCTGGCAGGGCCTCGGCGGTCCGTGGGGCATGCTGGGCTCCAGCCAGTGGCAGGTGGGGCCGGCCCTGCGGCTGGCATCGGTGGGCGGGGTGTGGCTGCTCAGTTTCCTGGTGGTGGCCGTCAACGTGGCGGCGGCCGTCCTGCTGTCCGTCCGCGAGGCGCGGATACCGGCCGTGGCCGCGCTGGTCGCCACGGCGGCCGCCACCTCGGCGGCGTGGGTGTGGGCGCCGCGACCGGACGTCGACGGCCGGGTGCGGATCGCCGTCGTCCAGCCGGGGATCGTGGACGGACAGGACAGCGCGGAGAAGCGCTTCGCGCGTGAGGAGCGGCTGACCCGGCAGCTCGCCGGGCAGGGCGCCGATCTCGTCGTGTGGGGCGAGTCCAGTGTCGGCTTCGACCTGGACGACCGGCCCGACCTGGCCCGGCGGATCGGCGCGCTGTCCCGCGCGACCGGCGCCGACGTGCTGGTGAACGTGGACGCCCGCCGCGCCGACCGGCCCGGTATCTACAAGAGTTCGGTACTGGTCGGCCCCGACGGCCCGACCGGTGACCGGTACGACAAGATGCGGCTGGTCCCGTTCGGTGAGTACATCCCGGCCCGCTCCCTGCTGGGCTGGGTCACCTCGATGGGCAAGGCGGCCGGCGAGGACCGCAGGCGCGGCAGCGAGCAGGTCGTGATGAACGTCGGGCACGGGCTGCGGGTCGGACCACTGGTGTGCTTCGAGACCGCGTTCCCGGACATGAGCCGGCATCTCACCGAGGACGGCGCCGACGTCCTCCTCGGCCAGTCCTCCACCTCCTCCTTCCAGCACAGCTGGGCCCCGGAGCAGCACGCCTCGCTGGCCGCGCTGCGCGCCGCGGAGACCGGCCGCCCGATGGTGCACGCGACGCTCACCGGTGTGTCGGCGGTGTACGGCCCGCAGGGCGAGCGTCTCGGCCCCTGGCTCGGCACCGACACGAGCGGCGCCCGCATGTACGAGGTACCGCTGGCGCACGGCACCACGCCCTACGTCCGCTACGGCGACTGGCCGGTGCACGGGGCGCTGCTGGTGCTGGCCGCGCTGTGCGCCACGGAGGGGGTGCGGGCGCTCAGGCTGCGTCGGAGCGGTCCTGAACCGCTCGCACCACCCGCTCGCACAGTTCGTGAGTCGCCAGCGCGTCCCGGGCGCTGAGCACCCGGCCGGCGCGGACGGCGTCGAGGAAGGTGAGGACCGCCTGCTCGATACCGCGCTGCCGGGCCACCGGCACCCAGTCGCCGCGCCGGCGCACGGTCGGCTGCCCCTTGTGGTCGATCACCTCGGCGAGGTTGAGCACCTGCCGCTTGCTGTCCTGCCCGGACACCTCCAGGATCTCCTCCGCCGAGCCGCTGAGCCGGTTCATCACACCGAGCGCGGTGAAGCCGTCGCCGCCGAGCTGGAGCACGACGTGGTGGAGCAGCCCGTCGCGAACGCGGGCGCGCACGGTGACGTCGTCGACCGGACCCGGTGCCAGGAACCGCAGGGTGTCGACGACATGGATGAAGTCGTCCAGGATCATCGAGCGTGGTTCCTCGGGCAGCCCGATCCGGTTCTTCTGCATGAGGATCAGCTCGCGCGGATGGTCGAGGCACTGCGTGTACCCGGGTGCGTATCTGCGGTTGAAGCCGGTGAACAGACAGACGCCTTGCTGTTCGGCGAGGTCCACCAGGCGGGCGGAGTCGGCGAGTTCGTAGGCGAGCGGCTTGTCCACGTACGTCGGTACGCCCGCCTCCAGCAGCCTCGTGACGATCTCGGGGTGGACGGTGGTGGGCGCGTGCACGAAGGCCGCGTCGAGGCCGGCGGCGAGCAGGGAGTCCAGGCTCGTGTGCCGTCGCTCGCCGGGCAGGCGCAGGGTGTCGGCTACCTGGTGGAGTGTCGCGGGCGTACGGGTCTGCAGGTGCAGTTCGAGACCCGGCTGTGTGCTCAGCACCGGTAGGTACGCCTTCCGCGCGATGTCCCCGAGCCCGATGCAGCCGACCTTCACGTGCGCTCTCCCACCGCTTACCGCTTACCGCTTGTCCGTACGCGTCTGTCCGGAAGCATACGGGGGCCCTCGGTCGGCGATGTCGTCGAAGCCTCGCGGGAGGAGCGCCGGCCCGGCCTTCGACAGGACCGCGATCGCGGTGCTGTCGCGTGCGGCGACGGCGGCGCGGCCGCGTGCCATGTCGGGACGGGCGACCCGGACGGCCTTGCGGGCGATGGCCGCGGTGCGTGGCGGCCGGGCGGCCGTGGAGCCGGCCTGGTTACCGCCTTGGCCCAGGGCCGGGGGCATGGTGTGGGCGGCGTCACCGAACAGGGCGACCCGGCGGCGGTGGCAGGCGGGAGGGGGCTCGGCCATGGCCGGTCCTTCAGCCCGCGGGTGCCCTGCGCGGATCCTCAGGGTCTGCGGGAACTGCCGGCGGGCGTGCTGGGCCACCGAGAGCCCGTGTCCGCGCGCTCGGGCGGGCCGACCCGGGGTCCCCGGGACGCCGAGCGGCTCGGGGTCCGCCGGACGAGTCCCCTGCTGCGGGTCAGCCGGGTGACCACCACACGCGAGGGGCGCCCGGTGGAGTGGTCCGACGACCGCTACCGCTCGGACGCCGTGAGCTTCAGCGTCCCCGCCCGTCGGCCGACGTCACCCCGGCTCCCCGGAACCCCCCGTACGGGGCGCGAGATCACCCGTGCGGGGGTCGTATCCCCCGGTCCCGGCTGCGCGCCCGGGGACCGGCCCAGCAGAGTTGCCCGGGTGCATCGATCCACCACCATCGCAGCGCTCCTGGTCGCCGTGGCCGTCTCGGCCCTCTCCGGCTGTGTGACGGTCGAGCGCCCGCCGATTCCCGGGTCTGCGTCGGACTCGGCGCCCTCGCGGCGGGCCGCAGCCCGGCCGGACGGCAGCGCCGGGCCCCGCGCGGTGCAGGCACCGGCCCGGGAGGCGCTGGAGATGGTCGGACCGTCACGGCACCCCGGGCAGCCGTCCCCGCCCCGGCCCCCCGCCGCGCCACCGGCCGCGCACCGGCCGCCTGCCGCCGCTGCGGTCCCGGCCGCACCCACGCACCCCCGGCCGCGTCCGGACCACCGCCGCCGGCCGCACGGCCGCGTCCCCCATGTGCCGCGGCCGGCCCCGGGGGCCCCCGATGTGTGCGCGCTCGGCAGGACGTACGGCGGCTGGCGCGGCGACAGCCCCGAGTCGGTCATCTGCGACCGGACCTACGGACACTGACCCCCCAGGCCGGACACCGACCGCGCGGACGGTCCGCGCGGAACCCGGCGGCCCCGCCGGCCCCAGGGCCTGTCCGACAATTCGCGTCTGCCGCGCGACGCCATGCACGCTCCCCCAGCCTTCGGCCGGGGGGACCCCCAGAGCACGCACCTGACGCCGCGCCGCCCTTCGGGCGACGACGCGAACTGTCAGACAGGCCCTAGCTCGGTCGGGGCCGGGGCGGACCGAGGGGGTCGCCGTCCGGTGTGCCGCCGCCGTCCAGCCTCGACTCCAGGCGGCCGATCGCGGCACGGACGCCGTCGCCGTAGCCGTCGTCGGACAGGTCGCTCGCCGTGGTGCGGGCCCGGCGCAGATGGCTGCGGGCGGCCGTGACGCGGCCCAGCTTGACGTAGTCGGCGGCCAGGTTCAGATGCAGCGAGGGGAAGAAGCCGCGGACGCTGAGCGGATCCCCGCCGCGGCCCTCGGCCAGCTCCTCGGCCGCCGACAACGCCCTGAGGTCCCAGGCCAGTTCGTCGGACGGGTCGTCCTGGGTGTCGGCGAGGTAGTGGGCCAGGGTGCAGCGGTGCAGCGGGTCGCCGTCCTGGCCGATCTCCGCCCACAGGTCCAGCAGACGGCTGCGGGCCTCCTCGCGGTCGCCGGCGTGGTGCAGCATGACGACCTGACCGATCCGCGTCAGCACGGCGTCCGGCGCCGCCTGTTCCCGTCGCTCCGCCACCGCGTCCTCCGGCCGTCGTCAGCTGTCCGCTGCGACAGCTGTCTGCTCCGACGCTAACCGGCGGCGTCGCCATTCCCGGTCAGGCGGCCCCGCACGGCACGGCGCCGAGACCGCCGGCGGCGGGGGCCGCGACCGACTGGGGCCCTGCTTCCGGATCTCGCCGGAGTCGCGGGGTCCGGCAGGCCGTGCGGCGCCCCCGATCCCGGCCGGCCTGACCCGAATGAAAGGCCCTAGTCGGCCAGGTTCGGGATGCGCCAGTCGACCGGCTCGTGGCCCTGCGCGGCGATCGCCTCGTTGATCTGGGTGAAGGGACGGGAGCCGAAGAACCTCTTCGCGGACAGCGGCGAGGGGTGCGCCCCCTTGACCACCACATGCCGCGTCTCGTCGATGAGCGGCAGCTTCTTCTGCGCGTAGTTGCCCCACAGGACGAAGACCGCCGGGTCGGGCCGGGAGGCCACCGCGCGGATCACCGCGTCCGTGAACCTCTCCCAGCCCTTGCCCTTGTGCGAGTTGGCCTCGCCGGCCCGCACGGTGAGCACCGCGTTGAGCAGCAGCACCCCCTGCTCGGCCCAGGGCATCAGATAGCCGTTGTCCGGGATGGGCAGGCCCAGTTCCTCCCGCATCTCCTTGTAGATGTTCCGCAGGGAGGGCGGGGTCCTCACGCCCGGGCGGACGGAGAAGCACAGACCGTGGCCCTGGCCCTCGCCGTGGTACGGGTCCTGGCCGAGGACGAGGACCTTGACCTTGTCGTAGGGCGTCGCGTCCAGTGCCGCGAAGACCTCCTCGCGCGGCGGGTAGACGGGGCCCCTCGCCCGCTCCTCCTCGACGAACTCGGTCAGCTCCTTGAAGTAGGGCTGCTGCAGCTCGTCACCCAGAACCCCACGCCAGGACTCGGGCAGCATGGCGATGTCGGTCACGTCAACGTCCTCACGATCTACGGTCGCTTCCAGGCTTCAGAACCTACAGGCGACCACTGACAACCGGTGCCCCGAGGGTGTTCACCAGCTGGTCTTGCGGTGCAGCATCCACATCATCATGATCGTCGACGGGTCGAGTGACTGTTCTCCGCCGGAGATGTCGTCGCTGGCCGCCACGTACTGCCTGCCCTGCCACAGCGGGATCAGCCGGGCGTCGTTCACCATGATCTGCTGGGCCCGCTCCATGTCCTTGACGGTCTGGGCGCGATCACTCTCCGCGCGCGAGTGGGGCAGCAGCTTGCCGGTGATCTCCTTGACCGGGTAGGGCGTGCCGAGGGCGTTGTGGTCGCCGACGAACGGGGCGATGAAGTTGTCCGCGTCGGGGAAGTCCGGGAACCAGCCGCGGCCGAACACCGGGTACTCGCCCTTCTGGTAGCCGACCACGTAGGACTTCCACGGGCGGCTCTTGAGGGTGATGGTGAACAGACCGGAGTCGTCCAGCTCCCGCTTCAGCTCGCGGAACATCAGCGCCGTCTCGGAGCCGTAGCGGTCGGTGGTGTACCAGAAGGTGAGCGGCACGGGCTGGTGGATGCCGGCGTCGCCGAGCATCTTGCGGGCCTTGGGCACGCTCGGGTCGCCGTAGTCGTCGAAGAAGCCGGTGGCGTGGCCGGTCAGGCCCTTGGGGACCATGGAGTAGAGCGGGTCGACGGTGTCCTTGTAGACCTTGTGCGCGATCGCGCCCCGGTCGACGATCTGGGCGACGGCCCTGCGTACGGCGGGCTGCTTGGCCCAGGGGTCCTTGGGGTTGAACACCAGGTAGCTGATGTCGGTGCCGGCGCCGTCGACCAGTTGCAGGTCGGAGGTGCCCTGCCGCTGGAGGGCGACGATGTCGTCGGCGGCGAGACCGCGGTAGGTGACGTCGATCCGCTTGGCGCGCAGTGCCGCGACCATGCTGGCGGAGTCCTGGAAGTAGCGGATGGTGACCTGGTCGTTGTTCCGCTCGGCGAAGCCCTTGTAGTTCCCGTTGGCGACGAGGACGGCCTGTTTGTCGTCCTCGTACGACTGGAGCTTGTAGGGTCCCGAGCCCCGCACGTCGTCGTCCTTGCGCAGGGAGCCGGCGGGGTAGTCGTCCGGGTCGACGATCGACATGGCGGGGGTGGCCAGCACGAACGGGAAGGTGGCGTCGGGCTGGTTGAGGTGGAAGACCAACTCGCGGTCGCCGAGTACCTGCACCCGGTCCAGGCTGCCGAGCAGGCCGGCGGGTCCGCCGGGGGCGTTGATCGTGCGGATGCGGTCGATGGAGTGCTTGACGGCCCCGGCGGTCAGCGGGTCGCCGTCGGAGAACTTCAGCCCCTCGCGCAGCTTGCAGCGGTAGGTACGGCTGGAGGAGTCCGTGAAGGCGCAGCTCTGGGCGGCGTCGGGCTGCGGGGTGGTGGCGCCGTTCGGGTAGGCGAGGAGCGTCTGGAAGATGTTCCGGTACAGCTCCCAGGAGCCGTCCCAGGCGCCGGCCGGATCCAGGGTGCTGGGCGCGCTGGTGGTCCCCACCACGATCGCCCCCTTGCCGTCGGCGTTGTCGTCGGACAGCAGGCTGCACCCGGCCACCAGGGATATGGACGCGATCGCCGCGACTCTCCGCAGGAATCGGTTCCGGTTGAACACGCGCACGCTCCTCGATCTGCCATGCCAAGGGTCGGCAGACCATACCGCAGCGTCCGGACCGCCGAACCTCCCCTGGAACAGCACTTCTTGATCGATTGAGCTATGACGACGTTGTCATCTCGCCGTGCCGGATCGGGTACGCCGTTCCGGGCGCCGTTCCGCTGTGAAACGGCGCCCGAAAGAGACGACCGGGCCGAGCGGGTCAGGCACCCGCACCGGCGTTGAGGAAGAGGCCGCCGTCGACGACGAGGGTCTGGCCGGTGATCCAGCCCGCCTGCTCCGAGGTGAGGAACGCGGCGGCGCCACCGATGTCGGAGGGCACGCCGAGCCGGCCGAGCGGGTAGACGGTGGCCGCCTCCGCCTCACGGCCCTCGTACAGGGCCTGCGCGAACTTCGTCTTGACCACGGCCGGGGCGATCGAGTTGACCCGGACACCGGGCGCGAACTCGTGCGCCAGCTGCTCGGTCAGGTTGATCAGCGCGGCCTTGCTGACTCCGTAGGCGCCGATGAACGGGGAGGGCGCGAGGCCCGCGATCGAGGCGATGTTGACGATCGAGCCGCCGTTGTCCTTCTGCCAGGCGTGCCAGGTCTTCTGGGCGAAGCCGAGCGCGGAGATCACGTTGGTCTCGAAGACCTTGCGGGCGACGTTCAGGTCGAGGTCCGCGATGGGGCCGAACACCGGGTTGGTGCCGGCGTTGTTGACCAGGTGGTCGAGGCGGCCGAAGGCCTCCACGGTGCGCTCGACGGCCTCGCTCTGGTGGGCGAGGTCGTGCGCCTTTCCGGCGACGCCGATGACCCGCTCGGCGCCGAGCTTGTCGACGGCCTCCTTGAGGGCGTCCTCGTTGCGGCCGGTGATGCACACGCGGTCGCCGCGGGCGACGAGCGCCTCGGCGACGCCGTAGCCGATGCCGCGGCTCGCGCCCGTGACGAGGGCGACCTTGCCGGAGAGCTCCGGAAGTTCAGTCATGTCCGTGATCCTTTGTGTTTCCGGAAGTCCCTAGTCGAGCGGTCCGCCGGCGACGTACAGCACCTGGCCGGAGACGAAGCCGGCCGCCTCGCCGGTGAAGAAGGCGATGGCGTTGGCGATGTCCTCGGGCTCGCCGACGCGCTGCACCGGGATCTGGGTGGCGGCGGCCTTCTTGAAGTCGTCGAAGCCCATGCCGACGCGGTCGGCGGTGGCCTTGGTCATCTCGGTGGCGATGAAGCCGGGGGCGACGGCGTTGGCGGTGATGCCGAACTTGCCCAGCTCGATGGCGAGGGTCTTGGTGAAGCCCTGAAGACCGGCCTTGGCCGCCGAGTAGTTGGCCTGGCCGCGGTTGCCGAGCGCCGAGGAGGAGGAGAGGTTGACGACCCGGCCGAAGCCCGCGTCCACCATGTGCTTCTGGACCGCCTTGGTCATCAGGAAGGAGCCGCGCAGATGCACGTTCAGGACCGTGTCCCAGTCGGAGACACTCATCTTGAACAGCAGGTTGTCGCGCAGCACGCCCGCGTTGTTGACCAGGATCGTCGGGGCGCCCAGCTCCTCCACGATCCGGGCGACGGCCGCCTCGACCTGAGCCTCGTCGGACACGTCGGCGCCGACCGCGATGGCCTTGCCGCCGGCCGCGGTGATCTTCTCGACGGTGTCCTTACAGGCGGCCTCGTCGAGGTCGACCACGGCGACGGCCCGGCCCTCGGCGGCCAGTCGTACGGCGGTGGCGGCGCCGATCCCGCGCGCCGCGCCGGTGACTACCGCGACCCGCTGTTCAGTGGTGGACATGCTGCTTCTCCTCGCCCTTGAGAGAACCCGCGGGGCCCTCGGATCGAACCCCGCGTGCGGTGAGCGACCGCTTAGTACCTTCAGCACCCGTGACGCTAGAAGCCCTGGCACCCGGTGTCAACGGCACATCCGGCCGGTGTGATCCATTACCTCACCAGGAGGTCCAGCAACCGCTCCGTCTCGGCCGCCGGGTCGGAGGTCAGACCGGTGTGCACCGGACCGGGCCGCACGACGGTGGAGCGGGGCGCGATCAGCCAGCGGAAGCGCCGCCCGGCATCGTCCCCGCCGGCCTGTCCGGCCCCGGCGCCGCCCGCGCACACCTTCTCCACGGCCCCGAGCGCGGCCCGGATGCCGGCCACGTCGGCCAGCGGGTCCAGCGCGAGCAGCCGGGCCTCGTCCAGATGGGTGCGGGCGCCGACGTATGCCTGTGCGCGGGAGTAGACGATCACCCCCGCGTTGATGCACTCGCCGCGCTCCGCCCGGGGCACGACCCGCAGCAGCGCGTACTCGAACACGTCCCGGTCACCGCCTTGGCCCGCCCGGGTGATGTGCCGTTCGGTCACATGGCCGGCCATGTGGATGTGGCGCTCGCTCACTTGCCCTCCTCGGAGCCGGTGCCGGTGACGCGACCGGCGATGACGGCCGCGCGCGCGAGCAGCGGCCGGGCGTAGGCCCGGCGCAGGTCGTCCGGGGTGTCGAAGCCGGGCTCGCCGGTCAGCCAGGCGTCCGGGATCTCGGCGGTGACCTCGGCGAGGAGGTCCTCGGTGACCCGGGGCGCCAGGTCGGCCGCGGCGGCCGCGACATCCGGCGCGAAACGGGCGAGGGCGTGATCGGAGGCGTCGTAGGGGCGTGCCGCGGAGGTGTCGGCGGAGGGCCAGTTGTGGTGCCAGATCATGGTGGCGCCGTGGTCGATGAGCCACAGCTCGCCCTGGTGCACCAGGAGGTTGGGGTTGCGCCAGGACCGGTCGACGTTGTTGATCAGCGCGTCGAACCAGACGATCCGGCCGGCCTCCTCGGGGCTCACCGGGAAGGCGAGCGGGTCGTAGCCGAGGGCCCCGGAGAGGAAGTCCATGCCGAGGTTGGCGCCGCCGCTGGACCGCAGCAGGTCCTGCACCTGCTGTTCCGGCTCGCCCAGCCCGAGGACGGGGTCCAGCAGGACGGTGACGAGTCGGGGCATCCGGAAGCCGAGGCGCCGGGCGAGTTCACCGCACACCACCTCGGCGACCAGCGTCTTGCGGCCCTGTCCGGCACCGGTGAACTTCAGGACGTATGTCCCGAAGTCGTCGGCCTCGACGAGGCCCGGCAGCGAGCCGCCCTCACGCAGTGGCGTGATATAGCGGGTCGCGGTGACTTCTCGCAGCATTTCGCCAGGCTAGCCGACCTGCCCGCCTGGCAATCGACGAGCCGTCCGCCGGGGTCTTGAACGATGCTCCGGACCGTGCTCACCCCTGGACGCCGGCCCTCGCCGCGATGGTCGTGCTCGCGGGTGGGAGCCCGCGGGTACCCGTCCGCGACGGAGGAGTTCCGCGCACGACCGTTGACCGCCGCGCAATCCTGCGGCAACAATCGTCCGGGATCTGTTAGCGCTCAAGTCCGCGCGAACCAAGTGCTGTTCGTTGCACATCACCGCGTCAGGCGAGATCACGAGGCACGAACTTCGCCTGCGATTCCACTCGGGTATCCCAGTCAACCCACCCATCGACAACGGAAATCGGCGCTGGATGTTAGCGCTAACACACATGAGATGTCCTCCCACCTCCCCTTCGATCCGGGACGGAGAACCCACATGTTCTCTCTCACATCCATCCGCGGACTCAGAGCCACGCTGCCGGCCCTCCTGATGGCCGTGGCGGCGCTGGCGGGCGTCATGGTGGCCGCCCAGCCGTCGAACGCCGCCGGCTCGCTGCCGTGTGACATCTACGCCTCGGCCGGCACGCCGTGCGTGGCGGCGCACAGTTCGACCCGTGCGCTCTACTCGTCGTACAACGGCCCGCTGTACCAGGTGAAACGCGCCTCGGACGGAGCCACCACGAACATCGGTGTGCTGTCGGCCGGCGGATACGCCAACGCGTCCGCCCAGGACGCGTTCTGCACCACCCCCTGCGTCGTCACGAAGATCTACGACCAGTCGCCCCGGCACAACGACCTGACCGTGGAGGGGCCGGGCGGCGCCGGCGGTCAGGACACCGGGGTCCCGGCGGACGCGCTGCCGGTGACCGCCGGCGGCCACACGGTCTACGGCCTGTCGTTCTCCGGGCAGATGGGCTACCGGGACAACTCGACCTCGGGCGTCGCCGTCGACGGCCAGGCCGAGGGGATGTACATGGTCACCTCCGGCACCCACGTCAACAACCGCTGCTGCTTCGACTACGGAAACGCGGAGACCAACAACCTGGACACCGGCAACGGGCACATGGACGCCATCAACTTCGGCACCGAGTGCTGGTTCTCCCCCTGCGCCGGATCCGGTCCGTGGGTGCAGGCCGACCTGGAGAACGGGCTGTTCCAGTCCGAGGCCGGCTACAGCAAGAACAGTGCCGACACGGGTAACCGCAACCCGTTCGTCACCGCGCTGTTGAAGAACAACGGCCAGAACCATTTCGCCCTCAAGGACGGCAACGCCCAGAGCGGCGGCCTGACCACCGAGTACTCCGGCTCGGAACCGACGACGGCATCCGGCTACTCGCCCATGCACCAGGAAGGCGCGATCGTCCTGGGCACCGGCGGCGACAACAGCAACGGCTCCATCGGCAGCTTCTTCGAAGGCGTCATGACCGCGGGCCAGCCCACCGACGCCGCCGACAACGCCGTCCAGGCCAACATCACCTCCGTCGGCTACGGGGCGGCGGGTCCGGTGGCGGCCGGCAGCCTCGTCCCCGGCTCCACCATCTCCCTGCGCGCCACGACCCCCGGCTACACCGACCGCTACGTCCGCCACCAGTACGACGTTGCCGTGACCTCGGTCGTCAACTCCGGCAGCACCGCCCTGGACAAGGGCGACGCCTCCTGGATCGTCCGCCGCGGCCTGGCCAACCCCTCCTGCGTGTCCTTCGAGTCCCGCAACTACCCCGGTGACTTCCTGCGGCACCAGAACTTCAGGGTCTACCGCCAGCCGATGGACGGCAGCGCCGGCTTCCGCGCCGACGCCACCTTCTGCCCTCAGACCGGGAAGAACGGCCAGGGCTCCTCCCTCGCCTCGTCCAACTACCCGTCCAAGTACCTGCGCCACTACGACAACACGCTCTACCTGGCGAGTGACGGCGGCTCCAACGCCTGGGACAGCGCGACCTCCTGGGCCGACGACGTGAGCTGGGCCGTCGACCGGCCCTGGACTCCCTGACCGGAGCAGGCCCGGCCGGCACCAACGGCGCGGGGGGGGGGGGGGGGGCCCGGGGCCCCCCCCCCCCGGCCCCGGGGGGGGGGGGGGGGGGGGGGGGGGGGGGGGGGGGCGCCCCCCCGCCGCGGGGCCCCCCCCCCCCCCCCGCCCCCGCCCCCCCCCCGGGCGGGGGGCCGCCCCCCCCCCCCCCCCCCCCCCCCCCCCGTCCGCCGTGTCGACGGGGTGCGGCAGCCGGCGGGTTCGGTGCGCCGCCCCGTCCCGGCTGCTTGAGGTCCACCGCGCGGAACCCCCGCCACCGTCGGCTCCGGATCGATGAGCGGGGCGCTGCCCCGACGCGGTTCCGTCTGCGGGGCCCGCGGCCGGCCGAGGCGCCAACGGGCCGTGGGCGCAGGGGACCGACGGTCGCGGTGAGGGTGGTCGTGCCGGCCGCCGTAAGTCGGCGGCCGGCTGTGAGCGGACCCACGGCCGGAGGCTTCGCGGCCGCACACGACCGCGCGCCTCCGGTCGAAGAACCGAAGGCGCGCGTGGGAAGCACCACGGGATGGGTGCGACACCCCCGAGCGAGCGAGTACCGGCACCGCGGCGAGGCCGCCAGACGGCCTGAGGCCGGGCCTCCGCAAGACGGGAGAGGAGTCAGGGACCCGGTGCCGGCGCGACGGCCCGGGTCAGCAGAGACCGGGGCCGTCGCGCCTGTGCGGGGAGGGACGCGGTGGGGGACGCGGCCGCGCGGGACCCCCGTTCAGCCGCGCCGGGCGATGCCGCGGGCGCGCAGGCGGTCCGCCGTGATGGCGACCGCCAGCACGCAACCGAGGACGATGTTGGTGTAGTTGGAGTTGATCTGCAGCGTGGTCAGGCCGTTGTTGATGAGTTCCAGCAGGACGGTGCCCGCGACGATGCCGACGAGACGGCCCTGACCGCCGACGAGGCTGACCCCGCCGATGACGGCGGCCGCGATCGCGGAGAGCTCCCAGCCGACCCCGACGCCACTGGCCGAGCCGACACCCATCCGGCCCAGCACCAGGATCCCCGCGAAGCCGGACAGCAGGGAGCTGGTGACGTACATGGAGATCACTCGCCGGTCACCGCGGATGCCGGCCAGCCGGGCGGCCTCCGGGTTGCCGCCGACCGCGTACACCTGGCGGCCGGCGTAGGTGCGTTCCAGGAAGAACCAGGCGGCGACGGCCACGACCACGAAAATGATCAACGGCAGCGGGACCTGCGCCACATAGGTCTGTCCGAGGTCGCTGAAGGTCCCGCCGATGCCGGTGATGGAGGTGCCGGAGGTGATGGCCAGGGTGACGCCCTGGGCGACGGTGTACGTGACCAGGGTGACGACGAACGGCGCCATCCTCAGTCGGGTGACGGCCAGTCCGTGGACGAGCCCGACCAGGCCGGTGATGGCCAAGGTGATCAGGATGGCCACGACGGGCGGCAGCCCGGCACGGACGTTGAGCCACGACATCACGAGGACGCTGGTGCCCAGCAGGGCACCGACGGACAGATCGATGCCACCGGTCAGGATCACCAGGGACTCTCCGATGGCGATCAGGCCGTACTGGGCGAGGTCGAAGCCCATGCCCTGGAGGTTCACCGCGCTGGCGAACGTCGACTTGTCCAGCGCGAGCGCCATGAAGACCACCACGCAGGCGGCGACCACGCCGACCTCCGGGGTCTCGGCCAGGCGCCGGAGCACCGACGTGCGCCCGCCCTCGCCGGCGTCACCCTCCGCTTTGGCCGTTGCGGTGCTGGTTGTCATCTGGTCACCTTCCCGTGAGCGCCGGCACTCGCGTCGGCCCCAAGCAGGGAGTCACGGATTCTCATGTGCTTGCCTTCCCCCGGTTCCGGGTGTCCGGGCCGGTCTGTGTCCCGGCCGCGGCGGTCATGATGACTTCCTTGGCGAACCGCTCCCGCGAGACGTCGGCCACGGCCCGGCCCCGCGCCATCACGACGATGCGGTGGCAGATCCACATCAGCTCTTCCAGCTCGGACGATGCCACCAGCACCGCCAGGCCCTTCTCGGCCGCGTCGTCGATGAGGCTGTAGATCTCGGCCTTGGCCCCGACGTCCACACCGCGGGTGGGTTCGTCGAGCAGCAGCAGCTTCGGTTCGGCCGCGAGCCACCGGCCGAAGACGGCCTTCTGCTGGTTGCCGCCGGACAGGTCGCTGATCGGCTGTTCCTGGGTGCGCAGCCGTACGCCGAGATCCCGGACGATCCGGGCGGCGTGCCGCTTGTCGGTCTTCGGGCCCAGAACGCCACGGCGACTGATCCGGCGCAGTGTCGTCAGGGTGACGTTCCACCGCACCGAGTGCGTCGGCAGCAGTGACTGGGCCTTGCGGTCCTCGGGCACCATGCCGATGCCCACCTCGACGGCGTCGGCCGGGTGGCGGGGACGGAAGTCCTCACCGTCGAAGACGACGGTGCCGCCCGTACGCGGCTGCGCGCCCATGATCGTGTGCAGCAGGCGGCTCCGCCCCGAACCCATCAGCCCGGCGACGCCGACGATCTCACCGGCCCTCACGTCCAGGTCCACCGGCCCGAGTCCGTCCGCGGTGAGCGCGCGGACGGACAGCGTCGTGGCGCGCTCGACCGAGGAGGGCGGTGCGAGGTCGGCGCGGGCTAGTTCCGCGCCGACCATCTCCCGGATCATGCGCTCCTCGGTGGCCTGGTCCGGGGTCAGGTCCGCGACCAGACGGCCGCTGCGCAGCACGATGACCCGGTCGGCGATGGCACGGACCTCGTCGAGCCGGTGGCCGATGAACAGCACCGCTCCCCCGGCCGCCGCGTGCCGACGCGCGAGGTCCAGCACTCGCCCGGCCTCGACCGGTCCGAGCGAGGAGGTCGGTTCGTCGAGGACGAGCACCACCGGGCGGTGGCCCCACGCCTTGGCGATCTCGATCATCTGGCGGACGGGTACGGGATACCGCTCGACCGGCCGGTCGACGTCCACGGTGGTGACCCCGACCTCGGCCAGCAGTTCCCTGGCCTCCGCCCGCGTGCCGGCCTTGTCGAACACGGCCCGCGCGAGCCGTCCCGAGCCGGTCTGCCGCGGGCGGCGTCCCAGCAGCAGGTTCTCCGCGACGCTCAACTGACCGACCAGCGGGAACTCCTGAGCCACCAGGGCCACTCCGAGTTCCCGCGAGTGGTCCGGGCGCCCGGCCGCGAGGCCCTTCCCCGCGATCTCGATGGTTCCCGTGGTGGGGGTGACCGTGCCCGACAGCACACCCATGAGGGTGGACTTGCCGGCCCCGTTCTCTCCCACCACGGCCACGATCTCCCCACGGGCCAGTTCCAGGCTCGGGACGTCCAGGACCTTCACCGGCCCGTAGGACTTGCTGACGTCCCGCAGGCGGACGGCGACATCGCGCTGCATCAGCCGATGCCCATCCTGGTGAGCTTGGCCTGGTAGTCGGCCAGGTTCGCCTGGGTCACGAGGCCGACGCCCGAGGAGAGGGTGGTGCCGTCGGACTCCAGGTAGGGCTTGACGAGCTTCAGCGTCGTGTCCTTTCCGAGCACCTTCAGCGCCGCCAGCAGATACGCGCCGGTGTAGCCCTGTTGGTAGGGCTGCTGGAGCACCGTGGCCTGGATGACGCCGGACTTGACGAACTTCAGGGTCTGCGGGTCGGAGTCGTCGGAGATGATCTTGATCTTGCCGGTCCTGCCCGCCGTCTGCACCGCCTGCCCGGCCGAGGGGCCGTCGTAGGAGTACACCCCGTAGAGGCCGTTGACGTTCGCGTTGGTCTGGATCGCGGTCTGGGCGTTCGACAGGGCCTTGGACGCGTCCATGTTGTCGGAGAGCTTCTGGACCACCTTGACGTCGGAGCCCTTCAGCGCGTCCTCGAAGCCCTGGATCCGCTCGACGGCGTTCGAGGCGGTCAGGGAGCCGACGAGCACGACGACCTGCCCCTTGCCGCCCAGCGCCTGCTTCATCGCCTCACCGGCCTTCCGGCCCGCCTGGTAGTTCGGCGTGCCGAGGTAGAGCGCGGCACCGTCCTCCTTGGGCAGCGGCGAGTCGATGGCCAGCACCGGGATGCCGGCCTTGTCGGCCGACGCGATCGGCGACTTGATGGCCGTCGGGTCGATGGCGGACACGCTGAGGCCGGTGATGCCCTGGCCGAGCAGGGTCTGGATGATCGACAGCTGCTGGTCGAGCCGGCCGTTGGCCGGGGCCTGGTAGGTGCCCTTCACCTTGAGGTCCGCCAACCCCTTGGTGAAGCCGACCTTGCCGGCGTTCCAGTAGTCGACGGAGACGTTGACCACCATCGCCTGGCGCAGCTTCGACAGGTCCTTGCCGGCCAGCGCCTTCTTCAGCGCCGCGTCCAGCTTGGCGAGGTTGGCGTCGTTGAAGGCGATGTCCCCCTTGATCGCCACGGCACCGGAGTTCGAGGCGTTGCCGGCGTCCGGCGAACCACCGCCGCCCGCCCCGCTCTTGCTGCACGCACCGGCGCCCACGACCAGGGCCGCCACCACGGCCGCGGTGCCCCATCGCGCGAATCTCCTGCCGGACAGCACATCTAGCATGATCGACTTCCTCTTCAGAAGGGGCCTTGCCGGCCCTTGCTGTTAGCGCTCACATCACTGGGGGTGGGGTAACTCCTAGGTCGGCGACCACCACCAGGGCGCAGTCCCGGGGACGACCCCGCACCCCCACGTTCCTGCCGCCCGCTCCTCGTTCCACGTCCCTGCCGAACCCTCACGCCCCGATGGAAGGCGAACTGCCGGGCAGGAGAACTCCGTTGCGCCTTGTGTCTCCGCTTGGCAGAGAGTGTTAGCGCTCACTGGTTTGTCGTCAAGGTGTCACACGGAAGAAAATCAGCGCGGCCCGGCCCATTCGCCGCCGCCCGCCGCCGTTCCGCGAGAGAGCCACCCGGTCTTCCTGTCTCCCCGGGGCCGAACGTCGTCGGCGCCTCGCCGCCCGCCCTGCGCCACGCGGCACGAGGGCGCCTGGTCAGGACCGTGCGGACCGGGGTCGAGGCGGCAGCGGGATACGAGGGCCGCCGGGCGTCCGGCGGCCACACACGACGCGAGTCGGGGCGTCGCGGGGGCCGGACGCGAGCGGCGGACGGGGCGCTCAACGGCCCGGCTACGTCGCCCCGGCCGTACGACGGCCATTGTGCGCGCTCGCATACGCCTACCCCCACGGCAGCCCCGCGACCGGTGTCAGGGAGCGCCGGCACGCGATCGTCCCGGCCCGTTCACAACCGTCCCGCCAGACGGTAGTACGCCTGGTTCCACCGCAGTTCCCTGATGAACTGCCTGACGGTGGTGGCGGTGTCGATGAGGAGGAGTTCGACACCCAGCATGTCGGCGAGGTCGGCGAGCTCCTCGGCGCCGATCTGCCCGGTCAGCACCGTGTGGTGGGGACCGCCCGCGCTCAGCCAGGCCTCGGTGGAGGTCCTCAGGTCGGGTGCGGGCTTCCACACCGCCCGGGCCACGGGCAGCCTGGGCAGGGGTTCCAGGGGCGCGACGACCTCCATGGCGTTGGCGACCAGGCGGAAGCGGTCACCCATGTCCACCAGCCCCACGACGACTCCCGGCCCCGGGCGGGCGTCGAAGACCAGGCGCACGGGGTCCTCCCGTCCGCCGATGCCCAGGGGGTGGATCTCGCAGCTCGGCCTGTGGGCGGCGATGGTGGGGCACACCTCCAGCATGTGGGCGCCCAGGATCAGTTCGTTGCCCGGGGCCAGGTGGTAGGTGTAGTCCTCCATGAAGGAGGTGCCGCCGGGCAGGCCCCGGCCGGCCGCCTTGAGGGTGTGCAGCAGGGCGGAGGTCTTCCAGTCGCCTTCCCCGCCGAAGCCGAAACCGTCGGCCATCAGACGCTGCACCGCGAGCCCCGGCAGCTGTCTGAGGCCGCCCAGATCCTCGAAGTTCGTCGTGAACGCGCCGAACCTGCCCTCGGTGAGGAACGTGCGCAGGCCCAGTTCGATCCGGGCCGCGTACCGCAGGGACTCGTGCCGCTCGCCCCCGACGGCCAGCTCCGGCGCGAGCACATAGGCGCTCGCGTACTCCTTGACCAGCTCGCTCACGGCCGCGTCCTCGACCGCGTCCACCACCTCGACCAGGTCGTTGACGCCGTAGGTGTTCACCGACACCCCGAAGCGGAGCTGCGCTTCGACCTTGTCCCCCTCGGTCACCGCGACGTCGCGCATGTTGTCGCCGAAGCGGGCCAGTCTGAGTGTGCGCAGAGCGTGCCGGCCCTGGGCGGCGCGCATCCAGGCGTGGACACGCGGGACCACCGCGGGGTCGGACACATGCCCGGCCACCGTCTTGCGGGCCACACCGAGCCTGGACTGGACATAGCCGAACTCTCGGTCGCCGTGCGCGGCCTGGTTGAGGTTCATGAAGTCCATGTCGATGGTGGACCACGGCAGTTCGGCGTCAGCCTGGGTGTGCAGGTGCAGCAGCGGCTTGCGCAGCAGGTCGAGCCCCGCGATCCACATCTTGGCCGGGGAGAAGGTGTGCATCCACGCGATCAGCCCGACACACGACGCGGAGGAGTTCGCCTCCAGCACGATGTCCACGATCGCGGTCGCGTCGGTCAGCACCGGTTTCCACACCACGCGCACCGGGGTCCCCGGTTCACCGGCCAACCGCTCGGCGATCCGGCGGGACTGCCCGGCGACCTGCCGGAGGGTGTCCTCCCCGTACAGGCCCTGGCTGCCGGTGAGGAACCACACCTCACATGTGTCGGACGACGTCATGGCGTCAGGCCCCCTGTTCGGCGGAGTGGTCGCGGGAATCGCCGGCCGGCGTGCCAGGCTGGCCGTAGGCGTTCTGGTAGCGGTCGTACAGCCGGTCCACGGCGGCCGGATCGATCGGCAGCGGGTCGCCGAGCTGGCGGGAGATGTGCACGGTCCGTGCCACGTCCTCGCACATCACCGCGGCCTTGACCGCCGTTCGGGCGTCCTCGCCGATGGTGAACACCCCGTGGTTGCGCATCAGTACGGCCGGTGAGCGGTGTCCGGTGAGCGTCTTGACGATGCCCCGGCCTATCGAGTCGTCCCCGATGACGGCGAACGGCCCCACCGGGATCTCGGCACCGAACTCGTCGGCCATCGCGGTCAGCACGCACGGCACGGCCTCACCGCGGGCGGCCCACGCGCTGGCATACGTGGAGTGGGTGTGCACCACTCCCCCGACCTCGGGCATGTTCCGGTAGACGTAGGCGTGCGCCGCGGTGTCCGACGACGGTGACAGGCCGCCTTCCACGACCTCGCCCGCCAGGTCGCACACGATCATGCTGTCGGGCGTGAGGCGTTCATAGTCGACGCCGCTCGGTTTGATCACGAACAGGTCGTGCCCGGGCACCCGGCCCGAGACGTTCCCCGCGGTCCACACCACCAGTCCGTAGCGGACCAACTCCTGGTGGAGTTCGGCGACGTTCCGCCGCGCGGAGGCGACCGCCGAGGCGGCCGCGGGTGAAATGCTCCTCATGGACGATTGACCTCGCTACTCGTGAAGTGAGCGCTAACATTCCGGGGAGAGCGTCGACCACATGCCGACGGGTCAGGACTTCAGGACTGGTCCCGCAGGGCGCGCAGGCGCAGCATGACGTCGTTGGCACCGCGTCCGAAGTAGTCGTGCAGGGTGCGGTACTCGGTGTAGAGGCGGTCGTAGGCGGCCGCGCGCGCGGGGTCGGGGGTGTAGGCGGCGCGCTGGTTGCCCCCCATGGCCGCCGAGGCCCGGCGGATGTCGGGGTGGGCGCCGGCGGCCACGGCGGCGTGGATCGCCGATCCCAGCGCGGGCCCCTGCTCGGAGGCGAGCACGTTCACGGGCCGGTTCAGCACGTCGCTGTACGTCTGCATCAGGAACGGGTTCCTGAGGAGTCCGCCCGCCGCGGTGAACTCGGTGACCGCCACACCCGACTGCTCGAAGGTGTCGACGATGGTGCGGGTGCCGAACGCGGTCGCCTCGATCAGGGCCCGGTAGACGTCCTCGGGCCGGGTGTCCAGGGTCAGTCCCACGAGCACACCGGAGAGATGGTGGTTCACGAGTACCGACCGGTTGCCGCTGTGCCAGTCGAGCGCCACCAGGCCGTGCGCGCCCACGGGCTGGGCCGCCGCCTTCTCGGTCAGCAGTTCGTGCGGGGAGATCCCACGCCGCCGGGCCTCGCTCTCGTACTCGTGCGGCGTCGCCGTCCGCACGGCCCACGCGAGGACGTCTCCCACTCCGGACTGGCCGGCCTCGTACCCCCACAGTCCGGGCACCACGCCGTCGCGGACCACGCCGCACATCCCGGGGACCTCCGCCAGCACCTCCGAGTTCATGATGTGGCACGTCGAGGTACCCATGATGGCCAGCATGTGCCCGGGGTCCAGGGCCTGGGCGGCGGCCGCGGTGACGTGGGCGTCGACGTTGCCGACCGCCACCACCGTGCCTGGGCGCAGTCCGGTCAGCTCCGCGGCCGCCTCGGTCAGCTTGCCGGCCTGGGCGCCGAGCGGCGAGAGCGGATGGTCCAGCTTGGCGGTGAAGTCCGCGAAGTCCGGGTGCAGCGACGCCAGATAGGCGGCGTCCGGATAGGTCCCGTCCTGACGCATGCCCTTGTACCCGGCGGTGCACAGGTTCCGGCTCTCCTGGCCGGTCAGCTCCCACACGATCCAGTCGGCCGCCTCGATCCAGCGGTCCGCCGCCGCGTAGACCCCGGGGTCCTCGCGCAGCACCTGCAGTGCCTTCGCGTACTGCCACTCGCTGGAGATCCGGCCGCCGTACCGGGCCAGCCAGGACTGGCCCGACTCCCGCGCGCGCTCCACGATCAGATCCGCCTCCGGCTGTGCCGCGTGATGCCGCCACAACTTGGGGTAGGCATGCGGGCGTTCGGCGAACGAGGGGACCTCGCACAGCGGGGTGCCGTCCCCCGTGGCGGGCAGCACGGTGCAGGCCGTGAAGTCCGTGGCGATGCCGACGACCTGCTCGGGGCCCACGCCCGCGGCCCGCAGGGCACGGGGAATCGCGAACCGCAGCACGTCCCGCCAGTCCTGCGGAATCTGCAGCGCCCAGTCCAGCGGAAGCGGCCGCCCGCCCGGCAGCGTGGACTCGACCACACCGTGCGCGTACTCGTGGACGGCGCTGCCCAGCTCCCGGCCGTCCTCGACGCTCACGACGAGCGCGCGGCCGGACAGAGTGCCGAAGTCGACGCCCACCGTGACGGCGGGCAGGTCGGTCGTCATGCTTTCCTCCCGAGGGGAGGGCCCCGGCCGGCGGCCGGGACCCGAGGTGTGGGAACGCGCTCGCTCAGGACGGGGTGGTACTGCCGCGCACGATCAACCGCGGCTCGATCACGAGGCGTTCGGGCTCCGGCGCCGTCCCGGACTCCAGGCGGCCGACGAGCATGCGGATGCTGGCCTGGCCGACCGCGACGAAGTCCTGCCGCACGGTCGTCAGCGGCGGGGTGAAGAACTCCGCCTCGGGGATGTCGTCGAACCCGGCGATCGCCACCTGGCCGGGTACCGAAAGACCGGCCTCGCGGAACGCCCGCAGGACTCCGAGCGCCATCTGGTCGTTCGCCACGAACACGGCGCTGACCTCAGGCGTCCTGCGTCCGGTGCCGGACGCCACGACCCGCCCGGCCAGCTCCTGCCCGGCCCGGTAACCCGACAGCGGCGTCCAGTCCCCCACCAGTGGCGGCGGGACCTGGGCGCCGGCCTCCTCCAACGCGCCCCGCCAGCCCTGCACGCGGGCCTCCGCCTCCAACCAGTCCGACGGACCCGCCACGTGCCAGACGGTGCTGTGACCGGCGGCCAGCAGGTGGCCGGTCAACAGGCGGGCGCCCAGCTCCTGGTCGACGGAGACGCTCGGCAGGGGCAGCGAGTGACCGCCCTCGACCGTGACGACGGGGAACGGGAGCCGCAGTTCGGCCAGCGCCTCGACGGCGGCGCGGTGGGGCACTATCACCACGATGCCCTCGGCTCCCCAGCCGCTGAGGTGGTCGATGGCCTCCTTCAGGGCGCCGGCCGAGTAGCGGCGCAGCGTGACGGCGGAGACCATGTATCCCTCGTCCCGCGCAGCCTCCTCCACACCGAACAGCGTGCTCGCGGGACCGAACAGCGTCGGGTTGCAGGCGACCACTCCCAGCGTGAGGGTCCGCCGGGTGACCAGCGCCCTGGCCGACGAGTTGCGGCGGTAGCCGAGTTCCTCGATGGCGCGCAGCACCTCGGCCCGGGTCGACTCGCGTACGTTGGGATGGTCGCTCAGCACCCGGGAGACGGTCTGGTGCGACACCCCGGCACGCTGGGCGACATCGGCCATGGTGGGAGCCCGGCGCGGCGCCGCACTCTCCGCGGTGTGTGACATGGTCCTCCCGAGTCTCGATGGCCGTATTGTTAGCGCTCACAGACCGGAGCGTCAAGGTCGATGACACAAGAAGTTCCCGCGCCGAGTGCGCCGCCGTTCGCGTCCCGACGGACGGGCCCGTGCACCCCGGATGCGAGCGGGCGCGCGTCGGGCGCGTCGACGCCCGGGCGGTTCGCGGGGAGAGAGAGGCGTGCGCTCCAGGCCGCCAATGTTAGCGCTCACGGTATTAGCCGTACCTGCCGTGCCTGCGCCCTACTTTCCGCACTCAGGGCACCCGCCGAGCCGGCCGTGGCCGGAGCAGGGGCTGGGGCCGCCGGTTACCAGGGCGGTTGAACGGGGCGTGCGCGCGGCCCGTACCCCTGGACGGACCAGGAGACGCATCTCGGAAGGAACCCCACATGACCAGCGCTTCGCTCCAGCCCCCGGCGGGACCGGCCCGCCGTACCCTGATGGCGGCGGCCGGAGGGGCGGGGCTCGCCGCCGCGCTGACCGCCTGCGGCGCGGGCGACGGCTCGTCCGACACCGTCAAACCCGGATCAGGCGGCTCCGCTCAGGGCAGCGGCTCTCCGGCGGGTGGCGGCGCCGCGCTCGCCAGGACATCGGACATCCCCGAGGGCGGCGGAAAGATCTTCAAGGATCAGGGTGTCGTGGTCACCCAGCCGACGGCGGGCACGTACAAGGCGTTCTCGTCCAAGTGCACCCACCAGGGGTGCGCGGTGGGCAGCGTGGCGGGCGGTACGATCGTCTGCCCCTGCCACAACAGCCACTTCTCCGTCGAGGACGGCAGTGTGAAGCAGGGGCCCGCGACCCGGCCGCTGCCCCCGGCGAAGATCACCGTGTCCGGCGAGGAGATCACGCTCGACTGAACCGCCTAGGGTCGTCGACGCGGTCCTTCCAGGCAGCCGAGCACCTCGTCGGTGGTGGTGATCCGCGCGACGAGGGCGAGGGTGTTGCGGATCATCGCGGGGGTGTAGTCGGCGGGCACGCCCGCGATGGCGTCGGCCGGGACGACGACGGTGTAGCCGAGGTTGACCGCGTCGAACACCGCGTTGGGTATCGCGACGTTGGCCGAGACTCCCGTGACGACCAGCGTGCGGCAGCCGAGGTTGCGCAGCAGGGCGTCGACGTCGGTGCCGTGGATCGGCGACAGTCCGTGCAGCCGCCGTACGACGAAGTCCTCCTCGGCGACCTCGATCGGGGGCGCGACCCGGACCGCCGTGCTGCCACTCAGTTGCCGCACGGGAAGCCGTTCGGCGGCACGGAAGAGGCGGGCGTTGCGACTGGCGCCCCGGCCGTCCGGGCGGCGCTCGGCGATCGCGTGGATCACCTGCACCCCGGTCCGGTGCGCGGCGGCCACCAACCGGGCCACATGGTGCAGAGCACCGGAGGAGCGGGCCTCGCGCGCGAGTTCGGGCAGGGCGCTGTCCGGGCCGACCACGCCCTGCTGGCACTCCACGGTGAGCAGCACGGTGCCCACGGGGTCGAGAAGGTCGCCCAGCCGCTCGTTCACCGGCATCACGCACCCTTTCGCCGAGGCCCGGGACAGGTGAGAGTAGCCACATCCGGGCACGGGTGGAAGACGAGCCATTCCCTTTTCTGACGTAATGTCAGAGGATCACCGGCGAACGGAAGTTCTCTGGCACGACGTGAGAGAAGAGGGGGCCGTATGTCCGTCACTCAGCAGCGCCGGGGCCGGAAGATCATGATGACGCCCGGCGAGCTGGACGCGTTCCTCACCGTCCAGCGCACCTGCCGGGTCGCGACCGTCTCGGCGGACGGCACACCGCACGTCAGCGCGTTGTGGTTCGCCTGGGACGGCACCTCGCTGTGGCTGTACTCGGTGGTGCGCAGCAGGCGCTGGGCCCAGTTGTGCCGCGATCCACGGGTGGCGGTGGTCGTCGACTCGGGCGAGGAGTACGACCAGTTGCGCGGGGTCGAGCTGACCGGCCGGGTGGAATCCGTGGGAGAGGTGCCGCGCACCGGGGAGCTGTGTGCCGAACTGGACACGGCCGAGACGCTGTTCGCGCGCAAGAACTTCGGCCTGGACGAAATGCCGCACGACGGCCGCCACGCCTGGGCCCGACTCACCCCGGACAAGATCGTCTCCTGGGACTTCCGGAAGCTGGGCGGGGCCTGAACCCCTGCTTTCGGATCGCGCCGGCCGGGATCGGGGGCGTCGCACGGCCTACCCGAGCGGGGTCGCGCGCCAGACTCCACGGCCACGGCAAGATCCGAAACGCCCCCCTCAAGGCGCCGGGGCGGGCCGCGGCGCTGCGGCCGAGCCGGGTTGGGCAAGGGCCCGGCCGAGCCGGGTTGGGCAAGGGCCCGGCCGAGCCGGGTTGAGCAAGGGCCCGGCCGAGCCGGGTTGCGGCAAGGGCCCGGCCGAGCCGCGGGACGCTTCAGCCGAGTCGGCGCGCCGCCGTGCGCAACGCCTCGACCGCCGCGCGGATCGAGGGGCGGCGGTCGGCGTCCGCCCGCCACACGACGTACACGTGCCGGCGGACCCGCTGCTTGAGCGGCACCAGGGCCACACCGTCGGGCACCGGATCACGCCCCAGCAGGGGAGCGATGCAGACACCCAGCCCCGCCTTCACCAGGCCGAGTTGGGTGTGCGTCTCGCCGGCCCGGTGGCCGACGATCGGCTCGATGCCCCTGGACCGCAGCGTGAACATCAGCCATTCGTGGCAGAACTCCCCCTCGCCCCAGGTGATCCACTCGTCCTCGGCGAATTCGGCGAGGTCCACCTCGTCCCGGCCCGCGAGCCGGTGCCCGGCAGGCATGGCGACCTCGGCGGGGTCGTCCAGCAGCGGCGCCTTGACCAGGCCGTCGGGCACGGGCATCGGCTTGTTGTACCAGTCCAGGACCACCGCGAGGTCGAGGTCACCGCGCACGACTCCGGCGATGCCCTGCTCCGGCTCCAGCTCGCTGGAGCGCACCCGCAGCCCCGGATGCCCCGCGCGCAGCATGCCGAGCGCGCCCGGGAAGAGTCCCCGGGCGGCCGTGGGGAACGCCGACAGCCGGAGTTCGCCGATGACCTGCCCGCGGTGTGCCTCCAGGTCGGACTCGGCGAGCTCGACCTGGGACAGGATGCGCGAGGCGTGCTCGGACAGCAGCCGGCCGGCGTCCGTGAGCCGGACCCCCCGCCCGTTCTTGGCGAGGATCTGCTGCCCGATCTCCCGCTCCAGCTTGCCCAGCTGCTGGGAGACCGCGGAGGTGGTGACGTGCAGCGCGTCGGCGGCGGCGCTGACCGAGCCGTGCCGGGCGACGGCGTCCAGGGTGCGCAGGCGCTCCAGGTTCAACATGTAAGTGATTCTAAGAGGTACCGGGCGCGATATTTCCATTGTCCTAAGACGTTGCTTCCCGCATCGTGGAGGGCATGAGCACGGTCACCCCACCCGGGACCCAGTCCCCCGCCCCCGACACCATCCGATCGGGCACCCACACCCCCGCCCGCGCCCGCCTCGGCTGGCGGCTCCGCTTCGGCCTCCTCTCCCTGATCTGGGGCTTCAGCTTTCTGCTGATCAAGGTGGGCACGGGAGGATACGCCCCCTTCCAGGTCACCCTCGGCCGGCTCGTGTTCGGTACGGCCGTCCTCGTGGCCGCGATGGCCGTGAAGCGGGAGCGGCTGCCGCGCGGGGCCCGGCTGTGGGGGCACATGACGGTCGCCGCCTTCTTCCTGAACGCCCTGCCGTTCTCCCTCTTCGCCTACGCGGAGCTGACGATCCCGTCCACCCTGGCCGGCATCTGCAACGCCACGTCGCCCCTGTGGGGCATGGCCCTGTCCGTGGTCGCCCTCTCCGAGGACCGGCCGACCCGGGTCCGCGTGGCCGGGCTCGGTCTCGGATTCGTTGGCGTACTCACGGTGCTCGGCGCCTGGCAGGGGTTCCACGGCCTGGATGCCTCGGGTACGGCGATGGCGTTGCTGGCGTCGCTGAGCTACCCGGTGGGATGGATCTACGTCCGGCGCGCACTGACCGGTACCGGGCACTCCCATCTGTCCATGACCGGTGCGCAGTTGCTGCTGGCGACGGTACAGCTGGCAGTGGTGACGCCCCTGTTCACCGGCGTCCCCGATCACCTCGCGGTCGTCCCGCTGCTGGCGATCGCCGCGCTGGGCGCCCTGGGGACGGGGCTGGCCGTGCTGATCCAGTACGGGCTGGTCGCCGAGGTCGGTCCCACCACCGCGCAGATGGTCACGTACTTCATCCCGGTCATCGCCACGGCCGCGGGCGTGGCGATCCTCGGGGAGTCGCTTCGGTGGACCACGCCGGTGGGAGCGGTGATCGTGCTGGCCGGAGCCGCACTGACACAGGTGCGACGCAAGGGCGCATAGCACCGCCCTCCCCCCGGACGCGCCCGGGTTCACGGCGGGACGGGGAGCCGGCGGCAGACCCGGCTTGGCTGACGTGGGCGGCGGAACCCTCAGCCGTCGTGGACATGCCCCGGGAACGGCGGAACCCTCAGCCGTCGTGGACATGCCCCGGGAACGGCGGAACCCTCAGCCGTAGACGCGCGCCGGGGACGGTCGTACCGCTCTCGCCACCGCGTCGGCGAGGGGGCCGATGTCCGCCATGGCGAGGGGGGAGATCGTGATGCGGACGCCGGGTGGGGACGCGAGCCGGAAGCGGGCCCCCGGAGCCACCGCCCATCCCCCTTGCAGGAGGCGGGCCACCGCCCCGGTCTCGTCGGGGACCGGGACCCACACGTTCATCCCGCTGCGGCCGCGGGCGGTGACCCCGCGGTCCGCCAGCGCGTCGATCAGCGCGTCCCGGCGTGTTCCGTACGACGCCGCCACCGCCGCCCGGTCCACCGCGCCCTCCGTCCACAGGTGCAGGACGGTCCGCTGCAGCAGCCGGCTCACCCAACCCGGCCCCAGGCGCTGGCGGCCGCGCAGCAGGTCGACGGTGACGGGGTCCCCGGCGAGCACGGCGAGGCGCAGGTCCGGGCCGTAGGCCTTGGCGGCGGAGCGGACGAAGGCCCAGTGCCGGGTGACGCCCGCGAGGGGGTGCAGCGGCAGGTCGACGATGCCGTGGCCGTGGTCGTCCTCGATGAGCAGGGTCTGCGGATGCTCCCGGAGCACCGCGCGCAGCGCACGCGCGCGCGTGGCGGTCACCGAGGCGCCCGTCGGGTTCTGCGCCCGGTCGGTGACGATCAGGGCGCGGGCCCCGGCCTCCAGGGCGCGGCGCAGTTCGCCGGGGCACGGCCCGTCGTCGTCCACGGCGACGGGTACGGCCCGCAGGCCCAGGGCAGGCACGAGATCGAGGAGACTGCCCCAGCCCGGGTCCTCCACGGCGACCGTGTCACCCGGTTTCAGATGCGCGGTGAGCAGGCGTTCGATGGCGTCCAGGGAGCCGGACGTGACGGTCAGCGGCCCCTGCGGTACGCCGTCTTCGTCGAGTTCGGCTCGGGCCACCCGGGCGAGGCCGTCGTCGACGGGATCGTCTCCGTAGCGGACGGGCCGCCGGTCCCCCTCCTCGGCCGCGACGGCGAGGGCCGGGGCCAGGCGGGGCAGCAGCGCCGGGTCGGGGTTGCCCGTGGACAGGTCGTGGCCGCCGGCGGGGGCCTCCACCCGGAGTTCCTCGCGGCCGGTGGTAGCCGGCCTGGGACGGACGCGGCTGCCCCGGCGGCCGGCGGTCTCGATCACTCCCCGGTCCCGCAGGATGCGATAGGCGGCGGCGACCGTGTTCGGGTTCACCCCCAGCCGGCCCGCCAACTCCCGCATCGGGGGCAGGGGTTGCCCCGGCTCCAGCTCACCCGCACCGACCGCGCGCTCGACACCGGCCGCGATCTCGGCTGCGCCACGCCCTTGAATCCGATACTCTCCTAGCACAAACAGTATTATGCACTAGTACAAACGAAACCGCCAGGCAGCAGATCGCACGGATCGCCGGATCACGACATCGCTGCATCGCCACATCGCCACATCGCCAGGAGGACTCCCATGCAGGGCACGACCGAGGAAGCGCGGACCGCGGCCTACACACCGACCGACCGCACCGTACCCACGCGCTCCGCGGACCGGGCGTCGTACGACCGGGAGCTGGTGCACGCGATACTCGACGAGGGGTACGTCTGCCACCTCGGCTTCGTCCGCGACGGCGCCCCGGTGGTGCTGCCGACGCTGTACGGCCGGGTCGGCGAGCGGCTCTACGTCCACGGGTCCACCGGTTCGCGCCCGCTGCGGATGACCGGCCAGGCCGACCCCGGACTGCCGGTCTGCCTGACGGTCACCCACGTCGACGGGCTGGTGCTGGCCCGCTCGGCCTTCCACCACTCCATCAACTACCGCTCGGTCGTGGTGCACGGCGTCGCGCACGAGGTCACCGAGCCCGAGGAGCGGCGGCTGGCCCTGGACGCGCTCGTGGACCACGTCGTACCGGGCCGGGCCGCCGACTCACGGCCCGCGGACAAGAAGGAGCTTGCGGCCACCGCCGTGATCCGCCTGGACCTGGACGAGGTGTCGGCCAAGGTGCGCACCGGCGGCGCCGTCGACGAACCGGCGGACCTGTCCCTGCCGCACTGGGCCGGCGTCGTCCCGCTCCGCAAGGGGTACGACACGCCCGTCCCCAACGCCGACCTGGCCCCCGGCATCGAGCTGCCGGACTACCTGGCGGGACGGTAGGCCCAGGGCGGTCGTCGGGCGGCCGCTCACCCCGGGGCCGCCCCTACGCCGGCCCCGGCCGGGCAGCGCCGCGGACCTCGCTCACGGCCAGACCCACGACCGCGCCCAGCATCAGCAGGGTGCCGGCCGTGGTGGTCGCCGACAGCCGCTCGCCGAGCAGGGCGACGGCGAGCACGGCCGCGGTCACCGGCTCCAGCAGCATGATCACCGAGACGGTGGCCGACCGTACGACGGCCGCTCCGGCGAAGTAGAGCGCGTAGGCGAGGGCAGTGGGCACGGCGGCGACGTACAGCAGCAGCCACAGCAGCCGCTCGGGGTGGGCGGTGTGCGGAAGCAGCCCTTCGTGTACGGCGAACGGCAGCAGGCACAGGGTGGTCACGGCGAAGGACCACACGGTCGTGTCCGTGGCGTCGGCGCCGCCGTCCCGCCCCCACCAGCGCGTGAGCAGCGTCATGACGCAGTAGCCCGCCGCCGAGGCCAGTGCCAGGAGCACACCCGTCGGCCGGACGGTCGCGGCCGACCCGCCGAAGGTCAGCACGGCCAGCCCGGCGAGCGCGCCGACGATCGCCACGAGCCCGCCGGCGCCGAGCCGCTCGCCGAGCAGCACTCGGGCACCGAGCGCGATGAGGACGGGACCCGCGCCGAGAGTGACGACGGTGGCGACGGCGAGGCCGGTGGACTGCACGGCCGCGAAGTACGCGGTCTGGAACACGGCGAGGCCGAGACCGGTGGACACCGCCCGGGTGATCCCGCGGCGCCGGGGTTCGGTGCGGACCGGCCGGACGCGCGGACGCATCCCGCGCCCGGCGAGCAGCAGGAGGAGCCCCAGCGCGCAGCGCCAGAAGGACAGGCCGAAGGCGCCCATGTCACTGGTCCGGTAGACCAGTGAGGCGGCGGCACCGGCCGTGCCCCAGGCGGCGCCGGTGATGATCAGGTAGAGCAGGCCACGCCCGGTGGGCAGGCCGGAAGCAGTGTTCGACAAGGGAGTTTCTCCGCAGAAGCGCACACGAGGGTGCGGAAGTTCGAGGGCGACCCGCTGCTGCGGGGCGCGCGGACTTCATCTGCGGGCAGCACCGTCCGGCCCCACGCGCAGGCGCGGGGCCAAGGTCCGGAAGGCCCGCCTCAGGCGGCCGGAGGCGGAAGGACGAGTGCGTTCGACGGCATGGCCGAAACCCTATGCGGCGGTGCCACGGGCCGACAACTCGCGTTCCGCGCCGCCCGAGGCGACCGGCTCCCGGGAACCGCCGGCGGGCGCCGAGGACTGGGCGATGAACGCGCCGACCAGCACGATCGCGCCACCGGCCACCTGCGGCGCCGACAGATGCTCGCCGAGCAGCACCCAGGCCAGCACCGTCGCGATCACCGCCTCCAGGCAGGCGACCACGCCCGCGACCTGCGGGGACAACCGCCGCACGGACAACACGCCGGTGATGTAGGCGACCACCGTGGCGACGAGCACGACCCAGGCCAGCAGGACGGCGGCCGGTACGGCGGTGCCCCGCAGTTGCGCGGAACCGGCCAGCACCGACCAGTCCATGGTCCACGGGCGCGTGACGACCGTCAGTACGGCGGCACCGACGAGCAGTCCGTGGGCGATGATCCCGAGCGGATCGGGGGCCTCGGCACCCGCGTCGCTGCCCTGGTCGGACAGGACGAAGTAGCCGACCTGACAGCAGGCGGCGCCGAGCGCGCACAGCAGACCGAGCAGGTCGAAGCTCAGCCCCGACCAGACCTCCACCACGCAGGCCAGGCCGCCCGCCGCGAGCACCACGCCCAGCGCGGCGGCCCGGGTCACCGGCCGCCGCTGCACGAACCGCACCCAGCCGAGCACCAGGGCGGGGGCCAGGTACTCGATGAGCAGGGCCACGCCCACCGGGATGCGGGAGAGCGCGGCGAAGTAGCAGGCCTGCACACCGGCGACGGCGAGCAGTCCGAAACCGGCGAGCAGTGCGGGACGACGCAGCGGCAGGGCCCGGTGCCGTACGGCGAGCGGCAGCATGACCAGCGCGGCACCGGTCACCCGTAGCCACACCACGTGCAGCGGGTCCAGACCCGCCTCGATCAACGGCTTGGCGGCCACTCCGGACCCCCCGAAGGCCAGCGCCGACACGAGCGCGAGACCCAGTCCCACACCCCTGCCCCGGCCGCCCTGACTGCTCTCTGACGTACGCACCGGCACATGATGGCAGGCGACGACAGGAGCGTCACCCTCTTTGACACCTGTCTCAGCTGATGGACGCCCGGCGCGGGGCCCGGTGTGTCGAACGGTGTGCGGACCTATGCGTGGACCGGCGCATGGAAGGGCGGTATGTGGACCTGTGCGCGCACGGGGTGCGTCAGCAGGTCGCGCGGTCGTCGCCGGCGCGCTCCCCGGCCGCGGCCTCGATCCGGGCGGCCAGGTCGCCGGCCGGGATGCCGGCGCGCCGAAGGACCTCGACGGCACGGGACTGCGGGTCCGCCACGAGCGCGGCGAACAGGTCGAGGCCGGTGGCCTCGCTCTCGCCCCGCCGCCGGGCACGCTCGCGCGCCTCCGCCAACGCGGCGGCGGCGACGGGCGAACATCCTCCACCGTCGCGACCGTCGCGCACCTCACGGTGACGAGCCGCGGGCACGGTCGCCATGCCCGGGGCGGCGGGAGCGGGTACGGCGGTCAGCACGCCGGAACCGCCGCCGGAACCCTCCACGCCGCCCTGCCAGCGCAGCCCGTAACCGATGCTGCGCTGCACGAGGTAGCCGAGCAGCCGGGCGAGCTGCGCGGGAGCGCCGACGGCCGCGCGGACGTGGGGGTCGTGTTCCAGCAGGGAGTGGAGCAAATGGGCGGTGTCGATCTGCCGGTCCCCGTCCCGGACGGCCCTGCGCCGGGCACCCTCGACCACCGCCGCCGACTCGGCACCGAGCCCGGCATCGTCGTCCATGTGCGCGGCCATCTCGTCGTGGGCTGTCGGGCGGGCTGTACGGGGAAGCACACCCCCACCTCATCAGCCACAGCGCGCCGGGGCATCCACGAGCGGAACCATTCTCGCGTCCCACACAGAGTGGACGTCACCGGCCGGGATCTCATCCTTGGGGAGGAGATCAGGGCGATTCACGGCGAGGTTCGCGCGCCGCCTTGCCAGGCGCCCGAACCCACGCCACGCGTGTATTGAATGTTCGCGCGCCTGCGGATACGTTCCGCGCACCGTAGCCCGCTACGCCCGATTCCGAAGGGGTGGTCGCATGGCCGAAGTCAGCGCGGAGGCACGTATTCCGGCGCCGGCCGAGAAGGTGTGGGCCCAGCTCACCGACTGGCCGTCCCACGGGGAGTGGAACGCGACCCACACCAGCTTTCCGCAGGGCGGCCCGGAAACCCTGGCGGTGGGCGGGACGTTCCGGGAGAACATGAAGCTGATGGGCTTCCCGGCGGAGGTCGACTGGACCATCGAGGAGCTGGAGCCGGCCCGGTTGTTCGCCATTCGCGGCAAGGGCCCGATGGCGGTGACCGTCGCCACCCGCTACACACTCGTCCCCGACGGCGAGGCCACCACCGTCCGCGTCGACGGCGAGTTCACCGGGGCCGCCGTGTCGCTGATGGCGGGCAGGCTGAAGGACTCGGCGACGGCGGCCCTCAACGAGTCGCTGCGCAAGCTGGGCGGCCTGGTGACCTGACCCGGGCGGGAGACGGGGACACCGGGAGACGGGGACACCGGGACACTGGAAGGCGTCCCGGTGTCCCGGCGTACGTCTCAGTCCTCGTCGGCGAGGATGAGGTACAGCTTCTTGCGGGCGTCGTTGATGACGGTCAGCGCCTTCTCGCGCTGCTCCTTGGTGCCGGTCTTCCAGACCTGACCGAAGGCCTCCATCAGTCCGACGCCGGCCTGCCGGATCTCGTGCAGGGCCTCCCAGTCGACGCCGCGAGAGGCCTCCTCCCACGGAGCGTCCGGCCCCTCCTCGGCGGCACTGCGACCGCTGTCGGTGAGCGCGAAGAGCTTCTTGCCGCCCTCGCTCTCACTGGCGATCAGGCCCTCGTCCTCCAGCAGTTGGAGCGTCGGGTAGACCGAGCCGGGGCTGGGCTTCCACGCGCCGCCGCTGCGTTCGGCGATCTCCTGGATCATCTCGTAACCGTGCATGGGCCGGTCCTTGAGCAGGGCGAGGATCGAGGCGCGCACGTCACCGCGCCGCGCCCGCCCCCTAGGCCCGCCACGTCCTCGCGGTCCCCAGGGCCCAGGGCCGAAGCCCGGCCCGCCCGGACCGAAGCCCGGACCACCGGGACCGCCCGGACCGAAGGGGCCGAACGCGGCGCGACGACCGTCGAACCCGCCGCCCATGCCCCGCCGACCGGGGCCCTGGTGCCGATGTCCACGCTCGAATCCGTGGGTGCGCATCGCGATCACTCCATTCCATCGTTGATCTGTCACGAATGCATCGCGTACTGTTCGCGATGGCTCAACGATATATCGGAACCCATCGCGTGACAAGCATCCGATACTTGCTTGACCTGTGCCGGTGAACGTTGATCGATTGCCATGCTCGGCAACGTCTGGGACTGGTGCTGGGATGTCTACGACGCCGAGGTCTCTGGCGCCTACCGGGTGCTCCGTGGCGGTGGTTGGTTCGATGAGCCCTGCAGCCCGGCCCGCGTGGGGCGGATCGGGCGATAGCGTGATCCTCATGACGGCTGAAGACGAGGCGCTGACCGGCGGCATGGCGAATGCGGGGTCAGTCTTCCGCCGAGGGGAGTTGGTGGAGCGACCGGCACCGCGCAACGCGCGCGCCCTCCATGCCTATCTCCTTGCGCTGAAGCAGCACGGCTTCGACGCGGCGCCGACGCCTGTCGGTCTCACCTCGGACGGCCATGAGCAGCTGACTTTCATCCCCGGCGATGTGGCTCTGCCGCCGTTCCCGGACTGGGCGATGACAAATCCCGCCCTCGCATCGGTGGGGAACCTGCTGCGGCGTCTGCACGAGACCAGCGCGACCGTCGCGGTCGACACCCGAGCCGAGTGGCCCTCGGACCTCGCCGACCCCGAGGGCGGAACGATGTTGTGCCACAACGACGTGTGCCCGGAGAACGTCGTCTTCCGCGACGGTCGCGCCGCGGCCCTGATCGATTTCGACCTGGCGGCCCCGGGCCGTGCACTCTGGGACATCGCCATGACCGCCCGCTACTGGGTGCCCATGCTCGATCCCGAGTCCGCAGCCGCTCTCCATCCCCCCGGGCTCGATGCGGCCGCACGGCTGCGGATCCTTGCCGACGGCTACGGCCTCTCGGCAGGGGACCGTGCCGAGTTGCCCGGTGTCATCGAACAGGCCACGGAGGTCTGCCGGGCCTTCGTCGCCCGCCGCGTGGCCGACGGAGATCTCGTCTATCTCCGGGCGTTGGCCGAGCGTGGTGGATGGGAACGCTGGGACCGCATGCAGACCTGGCTGGTGGACCATCGCAAGGCGTTCACGGCCGCCCTGTCGGACTGACCGGCCCGGACGTCCGAGAACAGATACCCCCCTCCGGGTCCCACGCGCCCGGACGCCAACTTCCCCAACTGACGCCGGCAGACCGGCCGTCCGGGCCCGGAACCGCGTGTGGTCGGCCGGCCGTCCGCCCACCGGGCGCAATCCGCGGCGACTCCGACGACCTCACGCATCGGTACAACCCGCCGACTCCTGCCGCGAGATCACGGGGTCTCCTTTAGGATCGCCGGCATGGCACTGCGACCCGTTCAGGTGAACATCAAGGCTCTTGACGCCGCGGCGGTCGGCCGGTTCTGGGCGGAGGCGCTCGGCTGGTGTGCCTACAGCGCCGGCGTGACCACCTACGTCGGACCCGGCGGCGGCCTCGTCTGGCCGGACCCGGTCTCCGTCTGCGTCGACGTCGTTCCCGTCCCGGAACCCAAGACGGCGACGAAGAACCGTGTGCACCTCGATCTCGCCACCACCTCCACGACCCATCAGGCGGAGTTGGTCGAGCGCCTGAAGGCTCTGGGCGCGACGCCCGCCCAGGTGGGCCAGGGCCAGGTGCCGTGGACGGTCCTCGCCGACCCCGAGGGCAACGAGTTCTGCGTGCTGGAGCCCCGGGAGGTCTACCGGGACACCGGGCCGATCGCCGCCGTGCTGGTCGACTGCGCGGATCCGCGGGCCATGGCCCGGTTCTGGGGCGAGGCGATCGACTGGACCCTGCACGAAGTGAGCGACAGGCAAGCGGTGTTGCGCTCCGCCAAGGGCGGCGGCCCGTATCTCGAGTTCCTCCGCGTACCCGGCGGCGAGACGGTGCCGGACCGCGTCCATCTCGACCTGCTGCCGTATCCCGGTGACGACCAGGCGGCGGAAGTGGAACGACTGCGGGCCCTCGGGGCAACCGACCTCGACCTCGGCCAGGGCGACGTCCCGTGGACATGCCTGGCCGACCCTGAGGGACACGAGTTCTGCGTCCTCGCCCCGTCCTGACCCGGAGTCGTCGAGACGGGTCGACGCACGTGACGGCGGAGAGGGGAGCACCTGCACGGTCCCCGCGACCGGCCCCCCGACACTGTGACCACGTCCGAGAAACGGTCCGGGATTCGTGAATTGGCCTTGGCCCGGGGACGGTCGCAGCCGCTAGCGTCAGCGCCATGCGCATGCGAATCGTGGACGCCTTCACCGACCGCCCCTTCGCCGGCAACCCGGCCGGAGTCCTGCTCCTGGACGACGTCTTCCCGGACGACGACTGGCTCCAGAACGTCGCCATGGAGATCAACCACGCCGAGACAGCGTTCGCGCACCGGCTGCCCGGGGGCGGTGAGGCGGACTGGGCGCTGCGCTGGTTCACACCCGTCGCCGAGGTGGCGATGTGCGGACACGCCACGCTCGCCACGGCACACGTCCTGCACACCACCGGTGCCCACGAGGGTGCGGTGCGGTTCGCCACCCGCAGCGGTGTCCTCGTCGCCACGCCCGCGGCGGACGGCTCGATCACTCTCGACTTCCCCACCGCCCCGCTCACCCCGGTCCGGATCCCGGCCGGGGTGGCCGAGGCCCTGGGCGCGCGGCCGACCGCCGTCTTCGACACCGGGCCGAACGTCGGCGACCTGCTGGTGGAGCTGGCCGACGAGAAGACCGTCCTCGGCCTCTCCCCCGACCACAGGTCCCTCGGCGCCTACTCCGCGCGCGGCGTCATCGCCACCGCCCGCGCCGAGAACCCGGACCTCGGCTACGACTTCGTCTCCCGCTGCTTCTTCCCGAACGTCGGCATCGACGAGGACCCCGTCACCGGCAGCGCCCACACCGCGCTCGCCCCGCACTGGTCGGCCCGCCTCGGCCGCGACGACCTGACCGGACTGCAGGCCTCCCGTCGCACCGGCCTGGTCCGCACCGGTCTCCGGGGCCCGCGCACCCTGCTCACCGGACGCGCGGTGACGGTCATCGAGGGCGAACTGCACGCCTGAACGGCACCGCAGGCCATCTCGTCGTACTCAGGCCGTCGGCAGCCAGCCCACCTTGCCCGCGAGCAGGGCGTAGCCGACGAAGGCGCCGATGTCGAGCAGGGAGTGGGCCACGACCAGCGGACCGATCCGGCCCCAGCGCCGGTACAGCCAGACGAACACCACGCCCATCACCAGGTTGCCGAGGAAGCCGCCGACGCCCTGGTAGAGGTGGTACGAACCGCGCAGGACCGCGCTCGCCACCAGCGCGGTCCCCGGGGTCCAGCCCAACTGGCCGAGCCTGCGCAGCAGATAGCCGACGACGATGACCTCTTCGAGGACCGCGTTCTGCAGGGCCGAGAGGATCAGCACCGGGAATTTCCACCACACGTCCGGCAGCGCCTCGGGGACGACGGTGAGGTTGAAGCCGAGGCCGCGCGCGGCGAGGTAGAAGGCGATGCCGGTGCTGCCGATCACGGCCGCGACACCGGCTCCCCGGCCAAGGTCGGGCCAGGGGCGGGTGCGGTCGAAGCCCAGGGTCCGCATCCCCCGCCCCTCGCGGATCAGGAGGTGGGCGACGAGGGCCACGGGGACCAGAGCGGATGCGATACCGAAGAGCTGCCAGGCGAGGTCGAGCCAGGGGCGGCCCGGCGCGGCCGAGGCGTTGAGGGTGGCCGCCTGGTCCTTGAGGCCGCCCGGCTTGGTGACCGAGCCGATGAAGCTGATCAGCGCGGAGACTCCGCTCGCGCCCAGCGAGAGCGCGAGGACGAGCAGCGTCTCGTCCCGCAGGATCCGCCGCGGATCGCGCTCGCGCGCCACCGATTCGCCCACCGCGTCAGCCTCCACCTGCACCCCTGCCTCCAGCCGGCTCACGGGCCCCAGGCCCACCTATGCCTGGCAAGGATCGCAGAAGGACCCCCGGGTCCCGCCCGCCGGGCGCGGCGGGGTGGGTGAGAACCCGACGTGGTCCGGGGGTATCCGCCCCGTGCCTGCGGAGTCCGGCACGGCATGCGTTCGGCATAGGACGAGTGCGGTCGGGCACGCGTCGGGTGCGATCGAGCGCAGGACGGGTGCGGTCACGAGCGGGTCCGCCGCGGTCCGACGCGGTCCGGCCCGGTCCGACGCGAGTCCCACGCGGGTCAGGCCAGGCCCGCCCCGGTCAGGCCCCGTCAGCCCCGGGACCTGCCCGCTCCGGCGCTACCCGGAGCAGGCAGCGCCGGCGGCTCCAGCCAGGCACTGCCCAGTGCGGGCGGCGTGGACAGCGCACGTCGGACGATGTCCACGTGCGCGCGGCCCAGCCACGCACTGTCCCGTGAGAGGAGTCTCCGCCACCGCCCGCCCGCACACCGGCGGTCAGCCGAGCGGTGCCGGCTCCGGCAGCCCCACCGGCCAGGTGTGCACCGGTTCGCCGACATGCATCAGCTCGGCGTAGCGCCGGGTCGTCGCCGCCAGCGCGGCCTCGCGGCTCAGCCCCTTCTCCAGCGCCCGGTGGAAGGTGGCCGTCTGCCAGGACGCGCCGTTGACCCGGCGGCGGCAGCGCTCCTCGATGACGCCCAGGTAGAGGTCACGGTCCGCTGCCTCGACACCCCACGCGTCCAGGCCGGCCGAGGCCAGCGGGAGCAGTTCGTCCCGGACCAGGGTGACCGCGTCGACCTCGCTCGTACCACCGTAGCGGCCCCGCCTGGGCCAGACGAAGCGGGCGTCGATGCCGTACCGGCACGCCGCGTCGAAGTTGGCCTCGGCGACGGCGAAGGGCATCCGGGTCCACACCGGCCGGGACTCCTCGGCGAGCGCCCGCACCAGGCCGTAGTAGAAGGCCGCGTTGGCGATCACGTCGGTGATGGTGGGTCCGGCCGGCAGCACCCGGTTCTCCACCCTGAGGTGCGGGACACCGTCCGCGATGCCGTACACCGGCCGGTTCCAGCGGTAGATCGTGCCGTTGTGCAGGACGAGTTCGGCGAGCTTGGGTGTGCCGCCGGCGTCCAGGACCTCCAGCGGTTCCTCGTCGTCGCAGAGCGGCAGCAGGGCCGGGAAGTAGCGCAGGTTCTCCTCGAACAGGTCGTAGGCGGAGGAGATCCAGCGCTCCCCGAACCAGGTGCGCGGCCGGACGCCCTGGGTCTGGAGCTCGGGCGGCCGGGTGTCGGTGGACTGCAGGAACAGCGGCGGCCGGGACTCGCGCCACAGTTCGTGACCGAAGAGAAACGGCGAATTGGCGCCTACGGCGATCTGCGCGGCGGACGCCACCTGTGCCGCGTTCCACACGTCCGCGAACCGGGCCGGCGTGACCTGCAGGTGCAGCTGTACGGACGTGCAGGCGGCCTCGGGGACGATCGACTTGGATGTGCACGTCAGGTGCTCCACGCCGTCGATGTCGAGCCGGAAGTCCTCCCCGCGCGCGGCGACGATCTGGTCGTTCAGCAGCGTGTAGCGGTCGACCTCGGAAAGGTTGGAGGAGACCAGGTCGTCCCGGCCGAGCGTGGGCAGGATGCCGATCATCACGATGCCCGCCTCCACCTCGCCGGCCTTGCGGTCCGCGTAGGCGAGCGAGGTGCGCAGCTCCTCGGCGAGCCGGTCGAAAACCCGGCCCCCCAGTCGGTGGGGAGCGATGTTCACTTCCAGGTTGAACATCGCGAGCTCCGTTTGGAAATCACGGCTCGCGATGCGCTCCAGTACCTGCCCGTTCAACATTTTCGGCAGGCCGTCCGCACCCGCGAGATTCAGCTCGATCTCCACGCCCATGAGATTCTTGGGGCGATCGAAGCGCTTCTCGACCAGCAGTCGCTCCAGTCCCGTCAGGCACTTTTGGAGCTTTTCGCGGTAGCGCTGGCGATCGGACAGGTCGAACTGCCCTGCCACGACCTTCTCCCCCATCGACGTGTCCCTCCTCGCACAAGCGGGCCGACGATCGGCCGCCGGGCTCCCGGGGGAAGGCCCCGGGTCAGGATGGATGATGCCCAGCGAGAGCGATCGATAACGTCCCGCGCGGGCCTCGCACCCGCTAGTCTGTCGAATGTTCCCGGCGGCACATTCACGAGGCATGCCGCAACTCGCACCTTCGGGTGCCCCGAACGCCTCGTGAAAAACGCCGACGACATTCGGCCGACCGCTACCGGCACGTACCGCCAGGTCAGCGAGGAGGAGTCGGCGCGAGAATCGGGATAATTTCCGTGAATCGGCGGCTCAATAGCGCCTTGCGGGACCTACCGAAAACGGATAGACGAAACACCGGCCGAACACGCGTCATATAAACTTCGTCCACAAGGCAGAAGGTTGGCGCCCTCGGTCCTGGTTCCTGCCGTGTTCCTGCCGTCACCACGACGGGCGGCAGGCCGAGCCGCACGCACCTTTGTTCACCGACCCGGGCCCCCATCCCTCAGGCCTTTCCCGTGAGCAGACAGCGCCGTCCGCCCCACCCTCCTCGCGCCGCCGCGCCTGTCGAACGAGAGGCGACCCACATGCCGCTGCACGTGCCCCCTGCCCCCGCGCCCGCCCTGCGCTCCGTCCTCACCGCCCTCGGCTCTCCCACCGCGGTCCGCGAGGCCCGCACCCCTTCCCTGCGTGCCGCGCAGGGCCCGGCGACACCCGAACTCCCACTGCCCGTCCATGTGCTGGACCGGATCACCCCCCAAGGCCTGACCGCGACGCGGCTGGCCGGCTGGCGCTTCCTGATCCGCTGCGGCGACCGGGCGGTGGCCGCGGCGGAGACGATGCTCACCCCTGACGGCTGGGCCTTCTCGCACTTCTTCGAAGGCCCCTACATCGCCTCCACCGAGCGCGCCCTCCAGCAGGCCGAGGCACTGCAACAGCCTTATCAGCCGAGACTGCTGTCGGTGCCCGGTCTGTACATGCTCACCCTGTGGCTGCACGGCGACTGCGTCGCCGACGGCGCGGACGGCCACCCGGCCGCCACCGATCTGCTCGTCCCGCTGGCCCCGGCACCGCCCGGTATATCGACGCACCGGCCTTTCCGGGTCGCCGAGTTGCTTCCGGTGCTGACCCATCGGGCTACTCCCGTCCCGCTGCTCGGTTCCCCCGCCTGAACGACACTCGCGTACCCCGCTGCCCGGAAGGGAAGCGGGGTACGTCCGTCCCGGCCGGACGTCATCGCCTGGACTAGCCCGTTCCGGCCACTGCGAACCACCCGAAGGGACAGTGCAGTTGGAGTGAACCGTCCGCGCGGGTGACGCGTCCTGAACCTGTGAGAAGCGGTGCCGCGAAATCCCTGCGGAACGGCGCCCGGAGGACAACACTGGGTTCCGACCGACGTATCACCACGGGGGGACGAAGATGACCACGACCCAGCGAAAGATCCCACCCATGTGCCAGCACAAGCCACCGTGCCCGCCCGCAGAATCCGCCGACCGGGAGTCCGCCCGTCTCGCGGCGCACCACCCGGAACAGGGATGGAGTCTGCTGTGCAACGGCGTCCTGCTCTTCGAGGACACCGGCGAGCTGCTGCCCGACGGCCGGATCATCGCTCCACACCGCCCGCTCGGTGCGGAGCGCGTGATGACCGCCGCCTGAGCGGAGCACACAGGACTTGAGGGGCCGGCCGCACACGACTGGGTGCGCACCGGCCCCGACGCATGTCCGGGGCCGGTCACCGTCCGTGTCCGTACGGCATCGCAGTGCCGCAGTCGTCGTCGGCAGCCCGGGAATCGACGGACATCCCGGCCCCTCGGGCCGCCCGCCCGGCTGGTCGGATCGCCGGTGCGGGAGTGGGATGGAAGGAGAGCTGGAGCCTCGTGGCGGGCGCGGCCGCGGGAGACACCCGGCCGGTGCCCGTGTCTGACGAACGGGGAAGTCATGTCCGGTCACGACGTCTCGGCGACCGCTCGTGTGGTGGTCGGAGTGAGTGGTTCCCTGGGCAGCGTCACGGCACTGCGGCGGGCCGCCGCACTGGCCCGCCGCCTGGGGTCCGCGCTCTGGCCGGTGCTGGCCTGGGAACCGCCGGGCGGTGATCCGGCCGCCCGGCGCTCCCCCGCCTGCGGGCTGCCGACGGAGGAGTGGCAACGACTGGCCAAGCAGCGGCTGGCCGCGGTGCTGGAGGAGATCTTCGGTGTGGCGGGACCCGGCGTACCGATGCGCCCGGTCATCGTCCGCGGCACTCCGGGCCCGGCTCTGGTGGCGATCGCCGACCGCGAGGACGACGTGCTGGTGGTGGGCGCGGGACGGCGCGGCCTCCAACGCGCCTTCTCCGGCCGGGTCTCCCGGCACTGCCTGGCGCACGCCGGCTGCCCGGTCCTCGCGGTACCCCCGTCCCCGCTGGAGTCCGAGCTGCTCACCGTCCACCGACGCAACACCTGGCACCTGCGGATGGACATACGGGAGCTGTGACGGATCGGGCTGTGAGGGATCGGGCCCGGGGACGCGCCCCGCGGGTGCGGACCGGCGCGTCGAACGGGTCGAGAACGGCGCCCCTGGCCAGTCACGGCGGCGCCCTGGTCAGTCACGGTTTCATCCGGACGCGCTGCTCGATCTCCGCGGACGACGTCACCGGCGGATCGGACGGCACCACCAGCCGGCCGAGTGCCGCGGGTCACCGCCTGCCGCACCCCACCCGAACACGCCACCGTCCCTGCCGCGACAGCCACCGACCTCGAAGTCCGCGGCCGGCTGTGGCTCCGCCCGCCACGTCGACGGCGAGACCGCTTGGGGGCGTCCCGGGGCCGCGGGCCTGAGATGACCCGGACCCGCCGCCGCGGGCTGCCGACCCCGGCTCCACTCGGCGGACAACCGCCGGTCCCGGACGGCCGGTCCGCACACCCCGGGACATGACGCTCGGTTGCCGACCCAACCGACGTCGCGCCGCCCCCTCCACCTGGTTCCGCTCCCGCCAACCGGCCCCGACCTCGGCCTCTTGATGCGGCATCCGCTCTCCCGGGCCATTCTTAACGGAAGATTGACGCCCACGGAGCCCGGGATCCGTGGGCCCTGGCGTCACCCTCTGCTTACGCTGGTGCCTCCGTCCGCGTGATGGCCGGAAACAGCGGAGCCGCACCCCAGGAGCACACCGATGGCCACGACCGAGCACCCTCCCAGTCGCCTGCGCGCCTGGATGCTGGAGGGGCTGTCCGACATGGGCAAGGGTGGTGGCCACACCGGACCGCACGCCACACCGGAACCCCCGCACCAAGGACAGCGCTGGTGGCGGGTGATGTGCCTGACCGGCGTCGACTACTTCTCCACCCTGGGCTACCAGCCGGGCATCGCCGCGCTGGCGGCCGGTCTGCTGTCGCCGGTGGCGACCATCGTGCTGGTGATCGTCACCCTGGCCGGCGCCCTGCCGGTCTACCGCCGGGTGTCCGAGGAGAGCCCGCGTGGCGAGGGCTCGATCGCGATGCTGGAGCGGCTGCTGTCCTTCTGGCAGGGCAAGCTGTTCGTGCTCACCCTGCTGGGCTTCGCGGCCACCGACTTCCTGATCACCATCACCCTGTCGGCTGCCGACGCTTCCACCCACCTGGTGGAGAATCCGCACCTCACGAGCGCCCTGCACGGCTACCAGCTGGTGATCACGCTGTGCCTCGTGGCGCTGCTCGGCGCGGTGTTCCTCAAGGGTTTCCTGGAGGCGATCGGAGTCGCGGTCGCCCTGGTCGGCATCTACCTCGCCCTCAACGTCGTCGTCGTGATCGTGGGGCTGTGGCACGTCGTCACGGCCGGGCACGTGATCACGGACTGGACCAGCGCCCTGACCACCGAGCACGGCAACGTCTTCGTGATGATCGGCGTGGCCCTCATCGTCTTCCCGAAGCTCGCCCTGGGTCTCTCCGGCTTCGAGACCGGTGTCGCCGTCATGCCGCACGTCAAGGGCGACCCGGGCGACACCGAGGAGCGTCCGGTCGGCCGGATCAGGGACACCAAGAAGCTGCTGACCACCGCCGCGATCATCATGAGCGTCTTCCTGATCGCCACCAGCTTCATCACCACGCTGCTGATCCCCGAGGACGAGTTCAAGCCGGGCGGCCAGGCCAACGGCCGCGCCCTCGCCTTCCTCGCGCACGAGTACCTCGGTGGCGCCTTCGGCACGGTCTACGACGTCTCGACCATCGCCATCCTGTGGTTCGCCGGCGCCTCCGCCATGGCCGGGCTGCTCAACCTGATGCCGCGCTATCTGCCCCGCTACGGCATGGCCCCGCACTGGGCGCGGGCGGTGCGCCCGATGGTCATCGTCTTCACGCTGGTCGCGTTCCTGGTGACCTGGATCTTCGACGCCAACGTCGACAAGCAGGGCAGCGCCTACGCCACCGGCGTGCTGGTGCTGATCAGCTCGGCGGCGATCGCGGTGACCATCGCCGCGCGCAAGGCGGGACAGCGCGGCTGGACCATCGCGTTCGGGGTGATCGCCACGGTCTTCCTCTACACGACCGTGGTCAACGTCATCGAGCGCCCGGACGGTGTGAAGATCGGCGCCTGCTTCATCGCGGGCATCATCCTGGTGTCGCTGCTGTCCCGGCTGGCCCGTGCCTTCGAGCTGCGGGTGACGAGCGTGACGCTCGACCCACTGGCGGAACGATTCATCCGGGATATGGCCAGTCGCAAGATGCGGTTCATCGCCAACGAGCCGGATAGCCGCGACAAGGCCGAGTACCGCGACAAGATCGAGCAGATCCGCGCCGACAACGACTTGCCGGAGCAGGAGGACTTCGTCTTCGCCGAGGTCACCGTCACCGACCCTTCCGAGTTCGAGGCGGGGCTGACCGTCCGCGGTGAGGTGCTGCACGGCCGCTACCGGGTGCTGACCCTGGAATCCGCCTCCATCCCGAACGCCCTCGCCGCGCTCCTCCTGCACGTCCGTGATGTCACCGGCTGCACCCCGCACATCTACTTCGAGTGGACCGAGGGCAACCCGTTCGCCAACTTCCTGCGTTTCTTCCTCTTCGGTCAGGGCGAGGTCGCCCCGGTCACCCGTGAAGTGCTGCGGGAAGCGGAGCCCGACCGCGAGCGGCGGCCGCGCGTGCACGCGGGCTGAGAATCCGGCCTCGGGGCACACGCCTCGTGCCACGGGCTCCCCGTCGCCCACTGCGCCATATCGCGTCACGCCCGACGGCCAACCCCACGTCGATGGTTCGCGGCGCCTGGCCCTAAGGTGACCGGCATGCAGTCCTACACGATCGGCCAGGCCGCGCGGCTGCTCGGCGTCAGCCCCGACACCGCCCGCCGCTGGGCGGACGCGGGCCGGGTGGCCACCCATCGCGACGAGGCCGGGCGGCGTCTCGTCGACGGCCGTGACCTCGCCGCGTTCTCGGTCGAGCTGGCCAAGTCGGGCGGCGGTGAGGAGGACGCGTCCTACACCTCCGTGCGCAACGCCTTCCCCGGCATCGTCACCGCGATCAAGCTGGGCGACGTCGCCGCCCAGGTGGAGATCCAGGCCGGCCCGCACCGGTTGGTGTCGCTGCTGACCCGGGAAGCGGTCGAGGAACTGGGCCTGGAGGTCGGCATGGAAGCCACCGCGCGCGTGAAGTCCACCAACGTGCACATCGACCGCGTCTGACCCACTCGGCCCACCACGACCGACACGCCCCCAGCCACACCCCACAGACACGCTCAGGTGACCGGCCATGGCGTGGGCGCCGCCGCCGGCCCCGAGACGACGAAGATCGTCACGGGCACAACGGCACATACGACGCAGGCGCCCGCATAACCCGACTGAACGCCCTCCAGCACTACGGTGAGGGCCCATGACCCTGAGTATCCGTAACCAGTTGCCCGGCACCGTCGTCGAGGTGCGCCCGGGCGATGTCATGGCGACCGTCGCAGTCCGGCTCACCGGTGGCCAGCACCTCACCGCCGCCATCACCCGGGAGGCGGTCGAGGAACTCGGTCTGGCACCGGGGACCTCGGTGAAGGCCCTGGTGAAGTCGACGGAGGTTGCCCTGTCCACCGCCCGCGTCGAGGGCCTGTCCATCCGCAACCAGCTCCCCGGCACGGTCACGCGGTTCGTCCTCGGCGAGGCCATGGCCACGGTCGGAGTCTCCGTGGCCGAAGGCGAGCTCACCGCCGCGATCACGAAGGACGCGGCCGGCGACCTCGGCCTCTTCGTGGGCTCCGACGTCATCGCCCTGATCAAGTCGACCGAGGTATCGCTGGCGACGTCGTAGCCGTCCCGAGCGGCCCTGCCGATCCGCCCGGGAACGGCGCGAAGCGGCACGGCACGCGAGGCAGGACAAGGCCGAGGGCCCCGTCCGGATGCGGACGGGGCCCTCGGACCGGCATTCGTCGATGCCGGCGATGCCTCGGTCAGTCCTCGTAGGCGTCCAGCGGCGGGCAGGAGCAGACCAGGTTGCGGTCGCCGAAGGCCTGGTCGATGCGGCGCACCGGCGGCCAGTACTTGTCGGCGACGGACACACCGGCCGGGAAGACGGCCTCCTCGCGGCTGTAGGCGTGCGTCCACTCGCCGCCGAGCGCGGCGGCGGTGTGCGGGGCCCCGCGCAGCGGGTTGTCCTCGGCGGGCCACTCACCGGAGCCGACCTTCTCGATCTCCGCGCGGATGGCGATCATCGCATCGCAGAAACGGTCCAGCTCGCCGAGGTCCTCCGACTCGGTCGGCTCGATCATCAGCGTGCCGGCCACCGGGAAGGACATGGTGGGCGCGTGGAAGCCGTAGTCGATCAGGCGCTTGGCCACGTCGTCCACGCTGACACCGGTCGCCTTGGTCAGCGGACGCAGATCGATGATGCACTCGTGCGCGACCAGGCCGCCGGGACCGGTGTAGAGCACCGGGAAGTGCGGCTCCAGGCGCTTGGCGATGTAGTTCGCGGAGAGCACCGCGACCTGCGTCGCTCGCTTCAGGCCCTCGCCGCCCATGAGGCGGACGTACGACCACGAGATCGGCAGGATGCCCGCGGAGCCCCACGGCGCCGCCGAGATCGGTCCCACGCCCGTCTCCGGGCCGGCCGCCGGCTGCAGCGGGTGGTTCGGCAGATACGGCGCCAGGTGCTCGCGGACCGCGACCGGGCCGACGCCCGGGCCGCCGCCGCCGTGCGGGATGCAGAACGTCTTGTGCAGGTTCAGGTGGGACACGTCGCCGCCGAAGTGGCCCGGCTTGGCGAGGCCGACGAGGGCGTTGAGGTTGGCGCCGTCGACGTACACCTGGCCGCCCGCCTCGTGCACCTGGGCGCAGATGTCCGCGACGTGCTCCTCGAACACACCGTGCGTGGACGGGTAGGTGATCATCAGCACCGCGAGCTGGTCGCGATACTGCTCGATCTTGGCACGCAGGTCGTCGACGTCGATCTCGCCGTCCTCGGCCGTCTTGACGACGACGACCTTCATGCCGGCCATCACGGCGCTGGCCGCGTTGGTGCCGTGCGCGGAGGAGGGAATCAGGCAGATGGTGCGCTGCTCGTCGCCGTTGGCGCGGTGGTAGCCGCGTACGGCCAGCAGACCGGCCAGCTCGCCCTGCGAACCGGCGTTCGGCTGGAGCGAGACCTTGTCGTAGCCGGTGACCTCGGCGAGACGGTCCTCCAGCTCGTGGATGAGCGTGAGGTAGCCCTCGGCCTGCTCGGCGGGAGCGAAGGGGTGCAGCTGGCCGAACTCGGGCCAGGTGACCGGCTCCATCTCCGTGGTCGCGTTGAGCTTCATGGTGCAGGAGCCCAGCGGGATCATGCCGCGGTCGAGCGCGTAGTCGCGGTCGGAGAGCCTGCGCAGATAGCGCAGCATCGCGGTCTCGGAGCGGTGGTCGTGGAAGACCGGGTGGGTGAGGTAGTCGTCCGTGCGCAGCAGCGCCTCGGGCAGCGCCTCCCCGGCCGCGGCGTCCAGCGCCTCGATGTCGGCGTCGACACCGAAGGCGGCGAAGACGGCGTCGAGCTGCGCCCGGTTGGTGGTCTCGTCGCAGGCCAGGGAGACGTGGTCGGCGTCGACCAGGCGGAGGTTGACCCCGCCCGCGCGGGCTGCCTCGACGACCTCGGCGGCCTTGCCGGGCACGCGGGTGGTGAGGGTGTCGAAGTAGGCGCCGTGGACGATCTCGACCCCGCCGGCCCGCAGGCCCTCGGCGAGGATCGTGGCGTAGCGGTGGGTGCGCCGCGCGATGGTCTTCAGGCCTTCGGGCCCGTGGTAGACCGCGTACATCCCCGCCATCACGGCGAGCAGCACCTGTGCGGTACAGATGTTGCTGGTGGCCTTCTCGCGGCGGATGTGCTGCTCACGCGTCTGCAGGGCGAGCCGGTAGGCCCTGTGGCCGTCGGCGTCGACGGAGACGCCCACGAGCCGGCCGGGCAGGCTGCGCGCGAACTGCTCCCGCACCGCCATGTAGCCCGCGTGCGGCCCGCCGAAGCCCATCGGCACGCCGAAGCGCTGGGTGGTGCCGACGGCGATGTCCGCGCCCAGCTCGCCGGGCGAGGTCAGCAGGGTCAGCGCGAGCAGGTCGGCGGCGACGGTGACGACGGCGCCCAGCTCGTGCGCCCGGTCGATGACCGGCTTGATGTCCCGCACGGCCCCGGAGGCGCCCGGGTACTGGATCAGCACGCCGTTGATCTCGCGCTCGGCGATCTCGGCCGGAATGCCGTCGCCCAGGTCGGCGACGACGACCTCGACACCGGTCGGCTCGGCGCGCGTCTCGATGACGGCGATGGTCTGCGGCAGTGCGTCCGCGTCGACCAGGAACAGGCCCTTCTTGTTCTTGCCCATGCGCCGGGACAGCGCCACCGCCTCCGCGGCGGCCGTGCCCTCGTCCAGCAGGGAGGCGCCGGAGGTGGGCAGACCGGTCAGCTCGGCGACCATGGTCTGGAAGTTCAGCAGGGCCTCGAGACGGCCCTGCGAGATCTCCGGCTGGTACGGCGTGTACGCCGTGTACCAGGCGGGGTTCTCCATGACGTTGCGCAGGATGACGGGCGGCGTGAAGGTGCCGTGGTAGCCGAGGCCGATCATGGAACCGAGGACCTGGTTGCGGTCGGCCAGCGAGCGCAGCTCGGCCAGCACCTCGGCCTCGGTGCGGGCACCCGGCAGGCGCAGCGCCTCGGCGTTCTTGATGACGTCCGGCACCGCGGCCGCGGTCAGCTCGTCGAGGGAGCCGTAACCGACCTGGGCGAGCATCTTGGCCCGCTCCTCCGGGTCGGGCCCGATGTGGCGCTGCTCGAAGGGAATACCCTGCTCGAGTTCGGAGAGCGGAATGCGATGGGCGGTCATTTGCGGAGGCCTCCTGGTCTGACACGACCTTCGGGGGGCACCACGGCTCGGGTGCCCCGACGGCCTCCCCCTCTGTCATCTCAACCTGAGAGCTTCACCGGGCGCCCGAGGGCCCCGGCTTTCCCCGTCGGTGAGAGCGGAAGCCATCGACAACCGCTCTGCTTTCCAGAGTGACCTCGTCCGTGCGGTACGTGAGCCTGAGAGATTCCGGGGAGGATTTGCTCCTTCGGCGCCTCCGAGGTGGTCGGAGGACTCTCCCGCACGGGGTCAGCAGCCGCTCTCAGCCTACCAGCGGGGTCAACGGCCGGGTCTTCGAGTGGCCGCCTCCCCCAATGTGCTCTTTCGTAGTGCTTACGGATGAGTTGCGACCACGTGGAGGGAGAGGGACCGTGCAGACCGACATCGATCCGCGCAACCTGATCGGCCGCAAGGCGTTCGACCGCAACGGCACCAAGATCGGCACCATCGACGAGGTGTACCTCGACGACGCCACCGGCGTGCCCGAGTGGGCGGCCATACGCACCGGCCTGTTCTCCCGTGACGCCTTCGTGCCCCTGGAGCCGAGCGAACTGGTCGGGGGCGCCCTCCAGGTCCCCTTCGAGCGCGCCCTGATCAAGGACGCCCCCGACTTCGGCGTGGGCCGCCATCTCTCCCCCGAGCAGGAACTCCAGCTCTACCACCACTACGGCCTGGACGTGGCCCCCTCACCCCCACTTCCGGACCACGACTTCGGCAGGCTGGCCGGCACGGAGGAAACCTGACCCGCCCCGCCGGGACGCCCTACCGCTCCCACCCCCCGACGCCCGCCGGCGGCCTGACTCCCGGCAGGTGACCCCTTCCCCTCCCGTACCCGTCTCTCGTCCGCCTCGTCGGCCGGAAGCCGCCCTTCGGGCGAGGAGGCCGTACCGTCGTCGCGCAGGGCCGTCGGCCCCTTCCCAGGACCTTCCGCACGGCCGTCCGCAGAGCCCTCCCCACCGCGGCTCGACGCGGACTCGCCTGGCTCGGCGGCGGACTCGGCGGACTCGGGTCTCACCACCAACGGCAACGGATCCACCGACTCCAGCGCGGCGTCGTCGACCCGGAACGTCCGCACCCGCCCCCGCTGCTTCGACTGGGGCGTCTCGAAGCGCACGGTGACCCGCCCCAGGCCGCTGCCCTGCACCCAGCCGTGGCCCCACTCGGCGTGCCGTACGTCCTGGCCGGCCCGCCACTGCCGCTCGGCGGGCTCCGGCTGCTCCGTCACCGCCTCGGGTACGACGTCCTCCGCGACACCTTCCGCCGCCCGCTCGGCCGCCGCCCGCTCACGAGCGGCCCGCTCCCCCTCCGCCGCCTGCGCGAACAGGTCCTCCTGGGTGTAGTCGGCGAGCCCGGTGACACCCACGCCGAGCAGCCGTACCCCGCCGGTGGTGTCAACGGATTCCAGCAGGCGCTCGGCCGCCTCCCTGACCACCGCGGGATCGTCCGTGGGGCCTCTGAGCGTCTCGGAGCGGGTGAGCGTGGAGAAGTCGTACCGCCGTACCTTCAAGACGATGGTCCGGCCCGACACCCCGGCCCCGCGCAGCCTCTGTACGCAGCGGTCGGCGAGCCGCCGCACCTCGAGGCCGACCCGCAGCCGGTCGTGGATGTCCACGTCGTAGGTGTCCTCCACCGACACCGACTTGGCCTCGCGCTCGGCGACCACCGGCCGGTCGTCGTGCGCCAGGGCCATCGCGAACAGCGCCTGCCCGTGCGCCTTGCCGAGCATCCGGACGAGTTCGTCCTCACCCGCCTCGGCCAGCTCCCCGACCGTGGTGATGCCGGCCCTGCGCAGATGGTCCCCGGTCGCCGGCCCGACCCCCGGCAGGGTCCGTACCGACATCGGCCCGAGCAGCGCCCGCTCGGTACCCGGCTCGATGACCACCAGACCGTCCGGCTTGGCCTGCTCGGAAGCGATCTTCGCGAGCATCTTGGAGGCGGCGAGCCCCACCGATCCGGTCAGCCCGGTGACCGATCTGATGTCCGCGCGCAGCCTTGCCCCGGCCGAGCGAGCCGATTCCTCGTCCCAGGCCGCTCCCCCGGCCTCCAGGTCCACGAACGCCTCGTCCAGGCTGAGCGGCTCGACCAGCGGCGACAGCTCCCGCAGCAGCGCCATCACCTGCTCGCTGACCGACCGGTACAGAGCGAAGCGCGGCACCAGGTACGCCGCGTTGGGCGCCAGCCGGCGGGCCTGGGCCATCGGCATCGCCGAGTGCACCCCGAAGACCCGGGCCTCGTACGACGCGGTGGCCACCACCCCGCGTGGTCCGAGGCCGCCCACGACGACCGCCTTCCCGCGCAGGCTCGGCTTGGACGCCTGCTCCACCGAGGCGAAGAAGGCATCCATGTCGAGATGCAGGATCGTGGGCGCGTTTCTCACATGTCCGATGCTGCACCACGGCACTGACAATGCGGGGGCACGGACCCGCCCCATGCCCCCGGCTCGCGGCGGGGCCCGCCATCGCCCGTCGCGGCGCGAGGCGGGCGCACGGCTCCGGAGCGGGTCAGACCGCCCGGTTGCGGCGCCGGGCCAGCTCGTCCGCGGGGTTGTGTCCGACGAGGGTCTCACCGGTGTCGACGCGCTCTCCGTGCAGCTGGGAGAGTGCGCTTTCCACATCGCGCCACACCACGCCGACGGCGATCCCGAAGACGCCCTGACCGCCCTGGAGCAGCGCGTGGACCTCGTCGGGCGAGGTGCACTCGTAGACGGTGGCGCCGTCGCTCATCAGGGTCATCCGCTCAAGATCGCGGAAACCGCGTTCCCTGAGGTGCTGGACGGTCGTGCGGATGTTCTGCAGTGAGACACCGGTGTCCAGAAAGCGCTTGACGATCTTCAGGACGACGACGTCCCGGAAGCTGTACAGGCGCTGGGTGCCCGAGCCGTACGCGGGCCGCACACTGGGCTCGACGAGACCCGTACGGGCCCAGTAGTCCAGTTGGCGGTAGGTGATGCCGGCGGCCGCGCAGGCCGTCGGTCCCCGGTAGCCGAGCTCCTCGGATGCCATGGACGCCGCCCCTCCGCCGCTCGGCACCGCCGTCGGCCGGTGCGGAGCGTGATCGACCGCGCCGCCCTGCTGAGGGTGGCCCCCGCCGGCACGCAGCTGAGAGCCCGGGGAAGGGTACGGACCGCTCTCCCCGAAACCGCGTTCCGGGGCACCCCCAGCCGTACCGTCGCCGCTCGTTCTCACGCCGACCTCCGTCCTTGACCTGCCTTCTCGACGGTAGGCAGTCACCAGGGGTGCGTCAACGATCGCCACACTCGGCACGCCGAGTGATAATCACCCTAGGAGTGGTTTTCCGTGCCCCACCGCGGGGAAAGGCTAGCCGAATGCGCTCGCCGAGGGCCGTAGGACGCTCTCAATGGCCGGTGGCAATTGCCCGCGAGCTTGCGCCACCCGGCGGCCGCGCGAGGGCCGTACAGACGGCGGCACGCTCCCGTGAACGCGCCGGTCCGTGTGGCCCGTCAGCGTGCGTCAGCTCACTGGCTGCTCGTGCCGAAGTCCTCGGGCGAGATCTGGTCGAGGAACTCGCGGAACTTCTCCACCTCGTCCTCCTGCTCGTCCGGGATCGCGATGCCCGCGTCGTCCAGCACCGTGTCACTGCCGTAGATCGGCGTCCCGGTGCGCAGGGCCAGCGCTATGGCATCCGAGGGACGGGCACTGACCTCGACCCCGCTGGCGAAGACCAGCTCCGCGTAGAAGACGCCCTCCCGCAGATCGGTGATGCGCACTTCGGTCAGCTCCTGGCCGACGGCCTCCAGCACGTCCTTGAACAGGTCGTGGGTCAGCGGCCGCGCGGGGGCCATGCCCTGCTGGGCGAAGGCGATCGCCGTGGCCTCCCCCGGCCCGATCCAGATGGGGAGGTAACGGTCGCCTCCCACTTCGCGCAGGAGCACGATCGGCTGGTTGGAGGGCATTTCGACCCGGACACCTACGACATCGAGCTCGTTCACACAGCAACCCTAGGCCGTGCCCGGGACGTTTGGGTAGTCGGGCCGGGAACAGGTGCCCGATCCGGCCGCTCCGCGACCGCGCCGTCAGGGCAGGTGGAGGCCGAGAGCGGTCTTCACCAGCGCCGCGTGCAGCTTCATGGTGAGCGCCGCCAGCTCCCGCGCACGGGCCTCGGCGAGCGCCCTGGTCTGGGGATTGCGGTGCCTCCGAAGCGGGGTCACCACCTGGTCCACCAGCCCCGCCTCGCGGTCGGCGGCGGCCTTCATCACCCGAAGGTGGCGCGGCTCGATACCGAAACGGCCCAGTTGGGCGACGAGTGAGGCCACCGTGACGGCTTCGGCGTCGTACGCCCCGTCCTCCAGGGGGGCGATGAGGCCGTAGGACTCCCACTCCCGCAGTGCGTCCTCGTCGATGTCCGCGGCCGCCAGCAGCTCGGCCTTGCCGACCCGGGCGACCGTACGGCCCCCCGGGAGCCCCTCGACGTCGTCCGCGGTGCGCTGGCGGCCCACCATGGGCAGCGGGGCGGCCTCGCCCCGCTCCATGGCGTCCAGGTGCTCACGGATGACCTTGAGCGGGAGGTAATGGTCCCGCTGCATCCGCAGGACGTGTCCGAGCCGCTCGACGTCACCGGTGCTGAACTTGCGGTACCCGGAGGGCGTCCGCTGCGGCTCGATGAGCCCCTCGGACTCCAGGAACCGGATCTTGGAGATCGTGACCTCGGGGAACTCGACCCGCAGCGCGTTCAGCACCGCGCCGATGCTCATCAGCCCACTGTCCCTGGCGGCGGTGCCGCCACCGGCACCGCCGCTCGGTGTTTGAAGCATGGACCTTCCCTGGGGAGCCCCCCGGACGCCGGTCCGGGGGCGGGTGGTCAGATGCCCTGCCGGCTCGCGTAGAACACCAGTCGGTACTTGCCGATCTGCACCTCGTCACCGTTCGCCAGGGGGACCTGGTCGATCCGCTCGCGGTTGACGTAGGTGCCGTTCAGGCTGCCCACGTCGGCCACGGTGAAGGAGCCGTCCGGAGAGCGGCGGAACTCCACATGCCGACGCGAGACCGTCACGTCGTCCAGGAAGATGTCGCTCTGCGGGTGACGGCCGGCCGTGGTCAGGTCGCTGTCCAGCAGGAACCGGCTGCCCGAGTTCGGCCCCCGGCGCACCACCAGCAGTGCCGAGCCCAGCGGCAGCGCGTCCACCGCGGCCTGGGCCTCCGGCGACAGCATCGGCAGCGGCGTCTGGCCGGTGACCTCCGCGTCGTAGGCCTCGAGGCCCGAGATCGAGATCGTGGACGTCGTCTCGGAGGCACGCTCGGGCGCCACTCCGGGACGCAGGGGCGCACCGCAGTTGGAACAGAAGCGGGCGTTCTCCGCGTTGCGGTTACCGCACCTCGTACACACCAGGACCGACATCGACGGATCCTCCTGCCGCGGCTGCCCCGCCGGGGCGTTGGACGCGTACGGGCCGGAGGCGAACCCTCCACCCGCACCTGAGGGTGACGGTTGCCCGAAACCTATGCCGCCGGACTGGGCAGGGTCAACAGACGCCGCGCCCTGACCACCCGAAATGTCACCGCCCGGACCAGCGACCTGGTCCCGGAACAGCGGGCGCCGACCCTCCGCGTCAGGCTGTGCGCGATGGCGAGCGGTCGCGTTGTCGCTACCCTCTCGCGCGCTCTTGCCGAACAACTTCGCAAACAACTTCACGGGCGATTCCCCTTGACCGAAACAGACCCGCCCGTGGGGCAGGACGAACCCTGATTGCCTACACCGGCCGAGCCGGACATTCTCACAACGTCCGTAACCACCAGACAGTTTCCACCACGCACCACCCCTTCGGTGCGCCGACCCCCCGCAACCTCATGCCCCTGCGCGACGCCCCCCATGCACCGGCGGTTCACTGGGAGGACGACCGAGCGTAGTCAGGCCGCTTCACCTGTCGCAAGGCGTCCACGACGATCTTGTCCGACCGCTCGACCGTCACCGTGGCCTGCTCCTTCTCCAGAGTCTGCACCACGCCTCCGGGAATGTTCAGCGCCGGCTCCAGGTCCTGCGGCTTGCCGATGACCTGGAAACGATAGGGAGCGTTGATCTTGTTCCCGTCGACGCTCACCGACTTGCCGGAGTCGGTGAAATAGGTGTTCGCGACCACCCGTACCCCGTTGACCTGGATCGCCTCCGCACCGGCCGCGCGCAGCTCCTGAATCGCGTCGAGCAGCATGTCCGCCTGGACCGTTCCCTTCGTGTCCTCGATCGTCATCGTGATGCCGGGACCCCTCGCCGCCACGGTGCCCGCCAGGATGCCGAGTTGCCTCTCCTTCTCGGCAGTCTGCCGGCGCGCCTCCGCGGCCTGGTCGGAGCTGCTCTGCAACTCCTGACTCTGCTTCTCCAGTCCCTGCTTCTCGTCCTGAAGACGCTGAGTGCGCGAATCCAGTTCATCGAGGATGCGCACAAGATCTTCCTGGCGTGCGCCGCGCAACGCGCTGTCACTGTCACTGTTCGACGCCACCTGCACGGCCAGGCCGAAGCCGAGGCCGAACAGCAGGATCGCGACGATGAGTTGGGCCCGGGTGATCCGCGGCGGCCACAGACCCTTCACCAGCCGCTGCCGGCCGGTCAGCGGCCCCTGGGCCTTCTGCTCCGGCGCGAGCTCGGGGGCCGGCGCGGGCTCGGGGGCCGGCGCGCGCACCTCGTCCGGCAGTTCCTTGCGCAGCCCGTTCTCGGGCCGCTCGTCACGGTCGCTCATGTCCCTCACGCCCGGAAGACATGTCGCCGGATCGCCGCGGCGTTGGAGAAGATCCGGATGCCCAGCACCACGACGACGCCGGTGGAGAGCTGCGCGCCCACACCCAACTTGTCGCCGAGGAAGACGATCAGGGCGGCGACGACCACGTTGGACAGGAACGACACCACGAAGACCTTGTCGTCGAAGATGCCGTCGAGCATCGCCCGCAGACCGCCGAAGACGGCGTCCAGCGCCGCGACGACGGCGATCGGCAGATACGGTTCGACGACCGCCGGAACCTCCGGTCGGACCAACAGGCCGGCCACGACTCCCACGACGAGGCCCAGTACGGCGATCACGATGTGCCCTTCTCAGTTTTCTCGGTCTTCTCGGGGTTCGGCTGTGCGGTACGCACGATCACACTGGGGGCGGCGGGCAACCGGACGTCGCCCTGCGCTGAGACGGTGGCGCGGATGGCGTAGTTCTCCTCCAGGGCGTGCAGATACAGCCCATCGGCACTGTTCTGGAACCTGGTGCTCAGCCTCTCCCCGTCCCCCACCGCCAGGACCGTGTACGGCGGCACCAGCGGCTTGTTGTCGACGAGGATCGCTTCCCCCGCGGCCCTGATCGCGGACAGGGCGGTCAGCCGCCGGCCGTTGATGGAGACGGCCTCGGCGCCGGAGGCCCACAGGCCGTTGACCACCCGCTGCATGTCCCGGTCGCGCACCCGGCCGGTGTCGGAGAACCCCGAGGTCTCCCGCGGGTTGCTCCCGTCACCGCCGCTGCTGGCCTCTTTGGCGTCGTTCACCACGAGCTTGATGCCGGGTCCGTGTACCGCGGTGGCTCCCGACAACATGCCCATCAGGTCGGCCTCCGCGCTGCCACCGCTGGACTTCAGCGCCGCCCGCTGCCGCGCGCCGACCTGGTCGCGCAGCTTGTCGACGGTGCCCTCGAGCTTGTCCGCGTCCGCGGTCTCCCCGTCGATGCGGTCGATCAGCTCCTGGCGCTCCTTGGCCACCGCCGGAGCCGTCACCCGCGCCTGCGCCGCCCCGACGGTCACCACCAGTGCCGCCAGGACGAGACCGGCCGCGAGGCCCAGCTTCGCCCTCAGGGTCTTCGGCAGGCCGCCCTCACCCTCGGACGTCTTCCGGGCGGCGGCTTCGGCATACCCGTCGTCGAGGCTGTGATCCATGACGTTGGTGATCAACGACATGGAGGCGTCCGGGCGCCGCGACCGCGTGGGGCTGCTCCGAACGGGGGGTTGCTGCGGCATGCCGCACATCGTCGCATGTCGCGACCGGTACCTCCGAATGGCCCCACCGGCGTGCCGGACACGCCCCCTTCGGGACACGTGTCCGGCACGCACGCGTGCGGCGTTTCCGGCGCCGTCCGGCGTTACCCGGCCACCCCGGCGGGCCTGCTGTTTCGCACCTCGACCGGCCTCATCGGCCGGCGCTGTCCACGACGGCCGCCCACTCGTCCAGCAGGGCCTGCGCGGAGGCGTCGTCGGGGCCCTCGGCCCACAGATGGGTGACGGCCTCGGCCGGGTCGGGCAGCACCATCACCCAGCGCCCGTCCGTCTCCACGACCCGCACACCGTCGGTCGTGTCGACAAAGCGATCTCCGGCGGCCTCGACCACTCGTCGCATCACCAGGCCCTTGACGGCCCACGGCGTCGCCAGGTCCCGCTTGAGCACGTGCGCCCGCGGAATCCGGGCGTCGATCTGGCTCAGCGTGAGCTGCGTCCGTGCCACCAACCCGATCAGCCGTACGAAGGCCGCCGTGCCGTCGTAGACGCTGCTGAACTCGGGGACGATGAACCCGCCCTTGCCGTCGCCGCCGAAGATGGTGCCTTCCTCACCACCCACGCGCGTGAGGTCGTCCGGCGAGGTGGTCGTCCATTCGACCTGGGTGCCGTGGTAGGCGGCCACCTGCTCGGCGATCCGGGTCGTCGTCACCGGCAGGGCCACCCGGCCGCTGCGCCGCTCCGCGGCCACCAGGTCCAGCATCACCAGCAGGGCGCGGTCGTCCTCGATGATCCGGCCCTTCTCGTCCACGAGCGACAGCCGCTCGCCGACCGGGTCGAACCGCACACCGAAAGCGGCGCCCGAGGACGCCACGATCTCACCGAGCCGCACCAGCCCGTTGCGCCGCACCTCGGGGGTCTCCGTGGGCCGGGACTCGTCGAGACCGGGGTTGATGGTCAGCGAGTCCACGCCGAGCTTGCCGAGCAGGCTGGGCAGCACGAGCCCGGCGCTGCCGTTGGACGCGTCGACGACGACCTTGAGCCCCGCCTCCGCGATCCCCGTCGTGTCGACGTTGCGCAGCAGCGACCCCGTGTAGGAGTCGAAGACGCTGGCGGGGAAGTACAGGTCGCCGATCTCACCGGGGAACGCCCGGCGGTACTCCTGGCGGGCGAACACCCGGTCCAGCTTGCGCTGACTGCCCTGCGAGAGGTCCGCGCCGTTGCCGTCGAAGAACATGATGTCCACCGAGTCCGGCACGCCGGGCGACGTCCGGATCATGATGCCGCCGGCACTTCCGCGCGCGGTCTGCTGGCGGGCCACGGGCAGCGGCACGTTCTCCAGGTCGCGTACGTCGATGGCGCTGGTCTGCAGCGCGGAGATGACCGCCCGCTTGAGCGCCCGGGCACCACGGGAGTGGTCACGGGCGGTGGTGACGGTCGACCCCTTCTTCAGGGTCGTGGCGTACGCGCCGGCCAGCCGAACCGCCAGCTCCGGGGTGATCTCGACGTTCAGGATGCCGGTCACTCCACGGGCACCGAACAGGTGGGCCTGCCCCCGGGACTCCCAGATGACCGAGGTGTTGACGAAGGCACCGGCCTCGATGGTCTTGAACGGGTAGACCCGGACGTTGCCCTGGACGATCGATTCTTCACCGATCAGGCACTCGTCACCGATGACCGCGCCGTCCTCGATGCGGGCGGCGCGCATGATGTCGGTGTTCTTGCCGACGACGCAGCCGCGCAGATTGCTGTGCTGTCCGACGTACACGTTGTCGTGCACGACGGCCCTGTGCAGGAAGGCACCGCTCTTGACGACGACGTTCGAGCCGACGACCGTGTGCTCGCGGATCTCCGCGCCGGCCTCGACCTTCGCGTAGTCGCCGATGTACAGCGGCCCGCGCAGCTCGGCATCGGGGTGCACCTCGGCACCCTCGGCCACCCACACGCCCGGCGAGATCTCGAAGCCGTCGATGTCGACGTTGACCTTGCCCTCGAGGACGTCGGCCTGGGCCTTCACATAGCTCTCGTGCGTGCCGACGTCCTCCCAGTAGCCCTCGGCGACATAGCCGTAGATCGGCTTGCCTTCCTTCATGAGCTGCGGAAAGACATCGCCGGACCAGTCGACCGGAACATCGGGGTCGACGTAGTTGAAGACCTCGGGCTCCATGACGTAGATGCCCGTGTTCACCGTGTCGGAGAAGACCTGCCCCCAGGTCGGCTTCTCCAGGAAGCGCTCGACCTTGCCCTCTTCGTCGACGATGGTGATGCCGAACTCCAGCGGATTGGGCACGCGGGTCAGGCAGACCGTGACCATCGCGCCCTTCTCCTTGTGGAAATTGATCAGCTCGGTGAGGTCGAAGTCGGTCAGGGCATCGCCGGAGATGACGAGGAAGGCATCGTCCTTCAGCGCCTCTTCGGCGTTCTTGACGCTTCCGGCGGTACCGAGTGGCTTCTCCTCATTGGCATAGGTGAGCTCCATTCCGAGCTCTTCGCCGTCACCGAAGTAGTTCTTGACGAGGGATGCCAGGAACTGCACGGTGACCACGGTCTCGTTGAGCCCATGCTTTTTGAGCAGCCGTAGCACATGCTCCATGATCGGGCGGTTGACCACGGGCAGGAGCGGCTTGGGCATGCTTGAGGTCATGGGGCGCAGGCGCGTGCCTTCGCCTCCGGCCATCACGACGGCCTTCATGTCGGAAGCGTCCTCCTTAAGAGACGACGGTCTAGCCGACTTCACCCGTCCAGATTGTCCCGCACATTTCCAGCGGGGGCCATCGATACGTCAGGACATGAGCCGGGCTCAATCGGCCATGGCGTCCGCGCGAACCAAACGGCGGACCTGTACCACGTACAGCACTCCTGCCCACCAATAGAGAGTTGTACCCCATCCGGCGAACGCCCATCCGAAAATTGCGGCGAGTGACGCGATCCAACCAGTTCCGTCGCTGAGGAGCAGGAGCGGGAAGGCGTACATCAGGTTGAAGGTGGCCGCCTTCCCCAGGAAGTTCACCTGCGGTGGCGGGTACCCGTGCCGGCGGAGGATTCCCACCATCACCAGCAGAACCAGCTCCCTCGCCAGCAGCAGGCCGGTGAGCCACAGCGGGAGGATCTCCCGCCAGGTGAGGCCGAGCAGCGTGGTGAGGACGTAGAGGCGGTCGGCCGCGGGGTCGAGGAGCCGGCCAAGGCTGCTGATCTGGTTCCAGCGCCGGGCGAGCTTGCCGTCGAGGTAGTCGCTGACTCCGCTGAACGCCAGCACCAGGAGGGCCCAGCCGTCGCTGTTGGGGCCTCCGAACTCCGGCCTGAGGATCAGCCAGAGGAAGAGGGGTACGCCAACGAGCCGCGCCATGCTGAGAATGTTGGGGATGGTGAGGACCCGGTCTGTCTGGACGCGGGTCTCCTGGACCTCCACCCGGGGGCCTCCTGTGCGAAACGAACCAACGATGCCCCCTGACCCTACCTCAACGCAAAAAAGCTCCGGCTCTCGGGCTTATGCCCAAGAGCCGGAGCTACAAAAGGAGTTCGGCGGCGTCCTACTCTCCCACAGGGTCCCCCCTGCAGTACCATCGGCGCTGTGAGGCTTAGCTTCCGGGTTCGGTATGTAACCGGGCGTTT